>CAYPGQ010000043.1:0-33880 GCA_964410125.1 uncultured Eubacteriales bacterium
ACTCTCAAGGGCCCGACCACAACGCCGAGGAAAGGAGATCCCTGGCCCAACATCGAGAGTTGCAATGTCTCTATGAGAAGACACTTGGACCTTTTTGCCAATGTCAGACCCGTTAAGGTTCCCAAAGACGGCATAGACTGGATGTTTTTCCGAGAAAACACAGAGGGCGCCTACATCATGGGAAGCAAAGGCATTAACGTCACGGATGACCTTGCCGTTGATTTCAAAGTTATAACCAGTCAAGGGGCGGAAAGGATCATCCGATTAGCCTTTGATTATGCCAAAAAAAACAATATAAAGAAGGTCACCATCGTGACAAAGGCCAATGTGGTCAAAACATCGGATGGAAAGTTCTTAGACATTGGATACAAGATAGCCGAAGAGTATCCCGAGATCGAAACGGATGATTGGTACATCGATATCATGACGGCAAAGCTTGTTGATCCCAAACGACGCACTCAGTTCAAGGTTCTCGTCCTTCCTAACCTGTATGGAGATATCCTGACGGATGAAGCCGCAGAATTCCAAGGAGGAGTGGGAACGGCAGGAAGTGCAAACATCGGCAAACGGTATTCCATGTTTGAGGCAATCCATGGATCTGCGCCCAGGATGGTCAAAGAGGGACGGGCAAAATACGCCGATCCTGCCAGCATGATCCGGGCAGCCGCTATGCTGGTCAACCATATCGGTTATCCAGACAGGGGAATAAAATTAGAAATGGCTCTGGATATCTGCGGCAACTACGAGAAAAGACTGGTTACGACCGGCCGTGACACGGGTGCCACAGGTGCCGAATACGCCCGATACATCATGGAGACCATGCAGGATCCCAACCTCAAGGAACGGTGGGAAGGTTACATAAAATAGATCGTAAATCGTAAACAAAGGAACAAACTTAAAATGGTTTAAAAATTCAATTGGTTAGAATATAATTTATTTTCCTAACCGAAAAATTTTACAGGAGGTATTACAATGAAAAAAAAGATAACCGTAATTGGAGCCGGTCATGTCGGAGAAGTAACAGCTTTTAAAATTTCCGAACAAGAATTGGGAGATGTCGTACTGCTGGATATCATCGAAGATATGCCCATTGGAAAAGGTTTGGATATGCGTGAGGGTGGACCAGTCGGCAAGTATGATTCCAGGACTTTTGGAACAAATTCTTATGAAGACACAGCGAATTCCGATATCGTGGTCATTACTGCTGGAATTCCAAGAAAGCCAGGAATGAGTCGGGATGAACTTGTAGGGACAAATTTTGGAATCGTTAAATCAATCACCGAAAATGTTGTCAAACATTCTCCTGATGCTCTCCTTCTTATCGTATCTAACCCTCTAGATGCCATGGTATACACTGCTTTCAAAGTCAGTGGATTCCCCAAGAATAGAGTCTTCGGAATGGCAGGAATTTTAGATACGACTCGCTTCAGGGCCTTTTTATCCATGGAGACAAATGTTTCTGTGGAAAGTATCCAGGCTTTAGTCTTAGGAGGTCATGGAGACACCATGGTTCCTTTCCCTCGATGTACGACTATATCCGGAATCCCTATATCCCACTTTATCCCTCAGGACAAGCTTGATGCTATCATTGAGAGAACAAGAAAAGGTGGCGGCGAAATTGTCAAATATCTAAAAACCGGAAGTGCTTACTATGCCCCTTCCCTGGCTGTAACCGAGATGGTCGAATCCATCGTCAAAGACAAGAAAAAAATTCTCCCATGCGCTGCATATCTTGAAGGAGAATATGGGATCAATGGTATCTATTTTGGAGTTCCTGTTAAATTGGGCGCTGACGGGGTCGAAGAAATAATAGAGATCGCCCTGACAGAAGAAGAAAAGGAAGCTATTAAAGAATCTGAAGCGGCTGTTCGTAGCGTCATCGACCTGCTAAAATTTTAAGTAAAATGGCCGAACACAGAATCACTACACCGATTTCGGATGATGTCATCGAAATGCTTAAAGCAGGAGATACTGTCTACATCACAGGATATCTTTACACAGGAAGAGACTCCGCACACAAAAAACTGATCGATCTCATCAACGAGGGCAAAGACCTTCCTATTGAGGTAGAAGGGCAACTCATCTATTACGTCGGCCCTACTCCTGCACGTCCAGGAAAACCGATCGGATCTGCAGGCCCCACAACCAGTTACCGAATGGACTCCTTTGCTCCCACCCTGCATCGCCTGGGAATCAAAGGCACGATCGGAAAGGGATCCCGGAATGAAGAAGTCAAAGAATCCTTGAAAAAGTACAAAGCTGTGTACCTTGCGGCAGTCGGGGGAGCTGGTGCTCTGATTTCAAAGAGCATCGAAGAGGCAGAAGTGATAGCCTATCCTGAGTTGGGCCCGGAAGCCATTCGACGGGTCAAGGTCAAAGAATTCCCTTGCATCGTGATCAACGACATGTACGGAGGAGACCTGTACCAAGAGGGCAAAAAACAATATAAGATAGAATAGCAGATAAAACTCCTGAATTTTCCAGTTTTTTTAACCTGGATAATTCATATATTATCCAGGTTACCCTGAATTATTCTTGCAGGAGCTTAAAATCAAGGGACACGTACCAGAAATTTAGGGGACACGTTACCGATTTCAAAACAAATCGGTACATGTCCCCAATATCTGGCAATATGTCCCTGATTTCAATGCATATAGCATTAAATGCTGTTAGAAAAATCATGTTTATGAATAATTCAGGTTAAAAGGATTAGTGAAATGAAAATACACGAATTTCAAGCCAAACAAATTTTGAGCAAATTTGGCGTCCCAATTCCTCAAGGAGAAGTTGCTTCTACCCCAGCCGAAGCCAAAAAAATAACAGAAAAAATCGGACCCAGAGTTGTTTTGAAGGCTCAGATCCATGCCGGCGGAAGAGGCAAAGGAGGAGGCGTCAAAATCGCCGACACTCCCCAAGAAGCAGAAGCGTTAGCCCAGGACATGATCGGGATGACACTTGTCACCCATCAAACAGGACCAGAGGGGAAAACGGTCAAACGGCTCCTGGTGGAAGAAGCTCTGGACATCGACAAAGAGCTCTATATCGGAATCGTCATCGACAGAGCCCAAGAGGCGCCTGTTGTCATGGCCTCATCTGAAGGAGGAGTCGAAATCGAGAAGGTCGCCGCTGAAACGCCAGAGTTGATCTTCAAAGAGTACATCAATCCATCCACGGGATTTTTAGGATTCCAGGCAAGAAAGCTGGCATTCAAGCTCGGACTTCAAGGGGACACCCTGAAGCAAGCCGTCAAATTCCTGAGCGCATTGTATAAGGCTTTCCAAGCAACGGATGCCTCCTTGGCCGAGATCAATCCCTTGCTCATAACAAAACAGGGAAATGTGCTGGCCCTGGATGCCAAGATGAATTTCGACGACAACGCCCTTGTTCGCCATCCTGAAGTCCTTGAGATGAGAGACCTAGATGAAGAGGAACCTCTCGAAGTAGAAGCATCCAAATTTGATCTTAATTATATCAAACTGGATGGAAACGTCGGATGTATGGTCAACGGAGCCGGCTTGGCTATGGCAACCATGGACATCATCATGCACACGGGGGGGATGCCGGCAAACTTCCTGGATGTTGGCGGGGGTGTGTCTGAAGAATCAGTCAAGAACGCGTTCAAAATTCTTGTCTCCGATAAAGACGTGAAGGCGGCTTTGATCAACATCTTCGGAGGTATTGTCCGATGCGATCTAGTTGCAAACGGGATCGTGAAAGCAGCCAAAGAGTTGAGACTGAATATTCCTATGGTTGTGAGATTGGAAGGGACAAATGTTGAACAGGGCAAAAAAATCTTAGAAGAATCCGGTCTCAGTTTTCAACCTGCCTCGAGCATGCAAGAAGCCGCTGATAAGGTTGTTCCCTTGGCAACACAAAGACAATAAAATAGGAGTGGACCATGAGTATCTTAATCGATGAAACAACGCGCGTTGTCGTACAGGGAATAACTGGAGGAGAAGGCACGTTCCATACACAAAGGATGCAGGAATACGGTACTAAGGTTGTTGCAGGTGTCACACCCGGAAAGGGTGGACAAACTCACTTGGATGTTCCTGTGTTCAATACGGTCTCTGATTCGGTTAATCAAGAGGGAGCCAATGCAGCGGCCATCTTTGTGCCACCCTATTTTGCCGCAGATGCCATCATGGAAGCAGCCGATGCGGGTGTGAAACTCGTTGTGTGCATAACGGAAGGGCTTCCCACTTTTGACATGATCAAAGTCAAGCAGTTCTTGAACGATAAAAATTGTCATCTTATAGGCCCGAACACTCCCGGGATCATATCACCCGGAAAATGCAAAATCGGCATCATGCCCGGGCACATCCACACTCCCGGATCCATTGGTATCATCTCCCGATCAGGAACATTGACCTACGAAGCTGTTCAACAGGTTTCCATCAAGGGATACGGCCAATCCACGGCGATAGGAATCGGAGGAGACCCAATCGTCGGTCTGAAGTTCATCGAACTGTTGCAGATGTTCAAGGAGGATGAAGATACAGAAGCCGTTGTCCTCATCGGCGAGATAGGAGGAACGGCCGAAGAAGAAGCCGCCGAATACATCAAGAACGAATACACCAAACCGGTCGTAAGTTTTATCGCCGGGCAGACTGCCCCTCCAGGACGTCGGATGGGGCATGCTGGAGCGATTATTGCCGGCGGCAAGGGTACAGCCAAAGAAAAAATGGAAGCCCTGGAACAAGCAGGCGTTTATGTTGCCCAGAGTCCAGCCGACATGGGAGCTAAAGTCAAAGAAGCTCTGGCTTGATCTTTCTGCGCTCTATTGATCGGTACCTAGATCCGTTGTGAAATAGAAGTAGTCGTAGACAAACCTAGAGATCTGGGCGATGATGTCCTCCACTTCCTGTGTCTCATCTTCTGTATCTTTGGTAAAAACGGTAATGGCCACATGTCCAAGATTTTCGGGAAGATAGATGATCCCCGCATTATTGACTGTCCCTCCGATGGTCCCAGTCTTATGGGCAATCTGGACATAGTGGGGCAGGTCCCCTTTTAGCCTTCTCTTTCCGGTCTGACATTTTAGCATCACAGAGATGATGTACTCGCAGCTCTCCTCATCCAGAATTTCTTTTTTGAAGATCAATTCCAAAAGCCTGTTCATGGCTTTGGGCGAGCTCTGATCTTTGATAACCTGGCTGAAATTCGCGGTGGCCTGTTCAAAGGCTTCTGGATTCTCCTGCCTTTCTTTCCTGTAGCCCTTTATCACATCGTCTTGCGGGAGACCTTTGTACTTCTCATAATCCATCCCGATGGCATCCATGATCAGGTGTTGGCATGTGCGATCGACGGTTATTTTTTCCAAACCATAGGACCGGAGGCGATTATTCACATTCTCGGCTCCCACTTTGGTCAACAGAATATCTGCAGCCGAATTATCGCTGATCATCATCATCAAGTTGATCAGATTTTTTATTGACAGTTTTATCCCCGGGGCATCCAAGTCGCTTAGATAACCGCTCCCCAGATGCTGGTCGGTCTTCTGTATGCTGACCTCATCATCCAGGGCAAACCGTCCTTCCTCGATCTGAGCCATGACTTCCACAAAAACAGGGACCTTAAAAACACTGGCCATCGGAAAATAGGTGTCGCTGTTAACGAATATTTCCGCCCCTGTCTCCATGTGCCTGGCAGCCACGCCAACGTCTCCTTCAACACCCCTGGTAATGGCTTCGATCTGATTTCTAAGCCGTTCAATTCTCTGTGAGGATTTGACAGATTGCCCACACAAATAAAAGGGGAATATCAAAACCGCCAAGAAAACAAATACCCATAATCTCTTAGGAATCAAGTTTCGCATAATCCCTCCATTGCTAAAAATTTTTTCATAAATACAGAAAGGGGAAATATCAAGGATTTTCGGTATCATCTTCGGGCATCTGAAATTTCAAAAGGACTTCGATCTGTTGAGCATACCTTAGAAGCTGAAACTTCACTTGATCTCCCCAAGTGAACCTGGCTAAATATCTTCTCAATTCGTTGATATCCACATGCTTTTTCCCATCGACTGATAACAGCACATCGCCTTTTTTAAAATCAGCTCCCTTGGCAACACCGTCTATCGGGTCTCTCTCGATCACCAAATTCTCAAGCCCTTCGAACTTTTTAAGCCGCAATCCTACCGAGGGATAAACAGGCCTCTCCTCCTCTGGCAAGCCCCAGACATAATCCGCAAAACTGCAAGAAACTTCAACACTTTTTTTTCCCTTGGGAATGATGACACATATCACCGTCTTGAAGGGCATCTGACTCTTATTATAAGCCCTAAGGTTGATTCCCAAGTTATAAAGCATGTGACCTGAACCGGCAAGCACTACTATTCTTCCTTCTTCCTTATGCAAGGCAGCAAGAGCATGATGGGCCATGGTCTCATCCCAAGCCGTCTGGGCTCTGTAAAGCCCCTCGAAGGCCATTTCCAATCCCCTCCCTTTCATCTGGTGAGGTAGGTCTGCACCTTCGAAAATAGTGCGAATCAGAGTCCTGTGGTCTTGGTGAGTAAGGTCTGGCTCAGGAACCATCCTCTTTTCTTGTTCCGAGAGGGATTCCCAGCCTCTCATCCTCACTTTTGTAATTATGTCTCTCGGAACATTCAGCCCATACAGCGGAATCGCATTTCTCTTGACGACCCTGAAAATATCTTGATAAAACCCAAAATGGAAATTCCAGTTCACATACCACTGACCTTCTCGAATAAACTCCTCCTCTGTAAGGATCCCCAGGCTCCACTTATTCAAGACTTCCTGCTGAGTAATGGGATACATCTCCATACCTACCGTAAGATTTCTATCTTATTCGTAAAGCCCTTGAATGATTTTGGCTTGGATCTGATGCATCGGAAGGCTGTTGTGGGTCTCTCCGACATACACGAGCCGGCTTTTGGCCATTCCGCGAATCATCTCGTCAAAAGAAACGGGATTTCCGCTATTTGCCGCATAAATTTTTCCCGGGGAAACTGCCATGGTTTTTTCTCTTAAAGCTTTATCGCCAATTCGAAGACGGAGAATTTCTTCCTTCTGGTCTCCAAAAACCATAAATGCAGATAAAATTAGACTAATCGCCAGAAATAAGGGTATTCGGTTCATGGTTTCTTTCTCCTCGTTTTGATAAATTAACACAGCAGTACCAAAAGAGGCAATCCAAGAAAATCCGCAATTTGTGCAAACAGTAAACATTTAATAAAATTTCTTTAAACGTTATAGTATCCCTAATACGTAACATAAAAGAAACGATACATGGATGACACAAGCATCATCTCTCGTTGTTTGATGGGAGATGGAGAAGCGTTCGAAATGGTGGTGAACAGGTATCAATCCCAACTTCTTCACTTCACATGGAATATATTGGGCAACAAAGAGGAAGCTAAGGATGTCACCCAAGATTCTTTTGTGAAGGCCTATTTTCACCTGCAAAGCTATGACCCTAACAGAAGTTTTAAAACCTGGTTGTACACGATTGCTTACAACAGATGCATGGACAAAATAAGGGAAAAACAATCCAGGGCTCGCTTTATAAAAAAAATGGGAAATGAACAACGGCTGATTCGAAGTCGAGATAATCCTGAAAAAAGGTTGGAGGATTCCGAACACTATCTACTGATATTAAAAAAGTTGAACGAAAAAGAAAGAACCGCCCTTGCGCTAAAATTGAATGAGGGATATCTGTCTCGAGAAATTGCCGAAATATTGGGATGCAAAGAAAGCACAGTCCGGGTCTATATCTTGAATGCTAAAAGAAAATTAAAGAAATTCTTGGAGAAAAAATAAATGTGCAAACTCATCAGATTCTTTTATCTTTTGATCCCGATTCATGGATTCCGCGCTTTTTTGATCCAGAAGCATTTTGCAGCCTGTTCTGTATGCCAAAAGGAATGGGGAATGGACCAGAGTGCGCAGGAATCCTTCACAAAACCGGAATGGATAGCGCAGGAACACAATCTATGGCCTCAAATACAAAAAAAAATACATATGCTTGGGCTTGAGAGCATCCAATCCAAAGAAACAAAAAAGACATTCCTTTTTCCAAGATGGCAATGGGCGATAGCTGGTTTGGCTTTGCTCATTTTGGCCGGGATCTCTTTGGTGCTGGACATAGGTTTGATTCACAGATCCAAAAAAGCGGAGGTTTCTTTAGCCCTCAAAAATCCCCAAGTCAATATAATCCACGCAGAAATTCACGGGAAAAAAGCCAAGCCATTTATCTATCAGACCTCGGATAATTTATACATCTGGTTCGGCGAAATAAACCAGGAGGAAGATTAAAATGAAAAAATATTCAAGACTTTTCTGTCTTTTATTTTTTATGCTTTCTTCTGTTGTTTTTTCCATCGATCAGGATGATTTTGTGATCAAATCCAGACTTTTCAAAAGCATGGAACAGGATACCAATGAAGGATCCGATGTCGTCGTTTCCATCTTTTCTGTGCCTGTCCTGATTCCGTATCATCCCAATTATATCCAATTGGAAAAAATTAACATCCACCGTCTTAAAAGCGACCTCCAAAAAATATACAAAATCGAGAATATCGAGCACCTCGCCTCTGGATTAATGCTCTGGGACGGGAGCAAAAGCAGATTGGATGGCATCATTATGGTGAAAGAATCCTCCTATCCCCTGTTTTTTTCCCCGAGTATGCTTGAGGAAGGAGGTCTCAATCTCCGTGTCCAGGTCTCCCGGCCCAGAGACACTTCCGGTCACCCCCAATCAGAAGGAGACTTGCTCGACACAGAGATGGTCATGAGAGTGGGCACACCCTATGTTTTGGGATTTCCTTCTGACGGCGATAAGTATTTTTTGGCCATTTCCATTGCCATAAAAGAAGCCGGGACATTTCAACAGGATGAGTTCTCTCAGGCGGGTCCCGAACAAGACATCCCCCAAACACCCACACCAATCCATAAAATAATCCCCACCTATCCTCCACATTTAAAACTGGAGAACGTCGGGGGAAAATTGATCCTGCAGGTCTCTATCGATAAACAGGGAAATGTCACACAAGTCAAAGTTTTAAGCTCAGCCCATCCTGATTTAAGCAGGGCAGCGACATCTGCCATCAAACAGTGGAAATTCAAACCCATCTTGAAGAAAAATAAGCCAATATCCGCAAAATTTCCGGTTATTGTCGAATTCAAATCAAACGGCGTATAATTATTATTCTTCTTCAGCCCTGATGCGTCCCTCTTTGACGGCATCGTCGATGATTTTTTGCTGCAGCTGGAATGGGACTTCTTCGTATCGGGAGAACTCCATCATGAAGGACCCCCTTCCCCCTGTAATAGAGGTTAATGTTGGCTCGAAATCCAGCATCTCGGCCATCGGAACCTGAGCCTTTATGATCCTCAAGCTGCCTTTCTGTTCCATCCCCTGAACCTTTCCTCTCCGGCCGTTGAGGTTTCCCATAATATCCCCCATGTATGCTTCTGGAGTATAGATTTCGACATTCATGATGGGTTCCAGGATAGTGGGTTTGGACTCTCTCGCTGCTTTCTTAAAAGCCATGGACCCCGCCACTTTAAAAGCAATATCCGAGGAGTCGACATCATGGTAAGAGCCATCGTACAGGATAACCTTGAAATCTACGGCAGGATAACCCGCGATTATCCCCTTCTTGCGCGCTTCCTGGATGCCTTTCTCGATCGAAGGGATGTAATTCTTGGGAATCGACCCTCCGAAGATCTTATCCTCGAATTTAAAATCCAAGCCTCTGGCAAGAGGTTCCATCTTTATCTTGACATCGCCATACTGACCTCGACCGCCGGTCTGCTTCTTATACTTTCCCTGCACATCAGACTTGCCCTTTATGGTTTCCTTGTAAGGTATTTTTGGCGGTTTGATATCGACATTCACGTTAAATCTCTTTTGCAAGCGGCCGGTAATAATCTCCACATGAAGCTGGCCGTTCCCGGAAATGATCAACTCATTGGTCTCCGGATCTCTTTCAATTCTCGCTGTCGGATCCTCTTCGGTAATTCTGTGAACAGCTTGGGATATGCGGTCCTCATCCGCCCTGGTTTTGGGCTCTATAGCAAAAGAAATCGAAGGCTCTGGAAATTTTATAGTGGAGAATACGACGGAGGCTCCTTTAGCACACAGCGTATCCCCTGTTGATGTGTCCTTCAGCTTGGCCGTAGCCACAATGTCACCAGCCTTGGCTTGCCCGGCCGGAATCTGTTCTTTGCCTTGGAGAAAAAACAGTCCGCCGAGTTTTTCGCCCAACTCTTTGCTGGAGTTGGTGACTATGGCATCGGGATTCACTTTGCCGGAGAAGATTCTCATCAGGGAGATCCTTCCGGTATAGGGATCCGAAATCGTTTTGAACACAAGAGCTGAAAAGGGCTCATCTGTGGTCGTTTTTACAGCCCCTTTTTCCCCTTTGATCTCTCCGATCTGGATGGGTGTCGGTATGTAATCCACAATGGCGTCAAGGATAGGCTGGGCACCGATGTTCAACAGGGCAGAAGACATGAGGATCGGGAAAAACTTTCGGTTGGCAATGCTTTTTCTCAGGCCTTCTTTAAGCTCATCGGGTGAGAGTTCCCCTTTATCAAAGTAAACCTCCATCAACTGTTCATCATTTTCTGCAACCATTTCTGTGAGTTCTTGGATTTTGCTCTTCGCGATATCTTTCATATCATCGGGGATCTCTTCTTTTGTGAATTTTCCGCTGTTGTCCTTTTGAAATATAAGGGCAGAATTGTTGACCAAATCCACAAAGCCTCGGAAATCATTCTCCTCCCCGATCGGCAGATGAACGGGAACGGCCTGACGACCGAAAAAGTTATGGATGGATTGAACTGTCCGTTCATAATTGGCATTCTCACGGTCCAGTTTATTTATCACCAATATCCGCGGACATTCAAGCTCATCCATCATCGCCCAAACTTTTTCTGTCCCTACCTCTATGCCAGCCACGCCACAGACAACGACAACTCCTGCATCCACAGCTCGAAGACTTGCCCTTGTGTCCCATAAAAAATTCATGTACCCAGGACAATCCACAGCATTTATCTTATGGCCATTCCATTCCATATGACAAACAGCCGAATTGATCGAAATCTGTCTTTCGATCTCATCCGGATCATAATCGGTAATCGTGTTCCCGTTTTCCACCCTGGTTAACCTTGTGGTTGCCCCTGAATCGTACAAAAAAGTGGAAGTCAAGGATGTTTTCCCGCAAGACCCGTGGCCAACGATCGCAACATTCCTGATTTTTTCTGGAGCGTAGTCTTTCATAATGAATCCTCCATCTATAAGCAAGATTTGGTTTTACAAAGAAACATGGGCTAAACTTCTGGGAAATTTAGCAATGCCTATAATACAACAAAAATTCCCCCTTTCTCAAGACAAATTTAAGATAATAGGGGACGTTCCCATTAACGGAGTTTTTCTAGAAACTTCTCCAAATCGTCAGGAAGCAGAGACAAAAAATCCATTCTTTCATGCGACTCAGGATGAAAAAAGCCAAGACGGTAAGCATGAAGGAAAAGCCGGGAACAAGACTTCTTCACTTTTTTTTTACCATACCGTGAGTCCCCGACAATCGGATGCCCTGATGCAGCAAAATGAACTCTAATCTGATGAGTTCTCCCTGTAACTGGCTTGATTTCCAGGTAAGTATATTCTTGGTACCTCCTCACGACTTCAAAATGAGTTTCTGCAGACCGAGGTTTTTTTGTTTTTACAGATATTCTTTCCCCGTGTTTCACGTGGCGCCCTACGGCCCAGCTGATGATTCCTTTCTGCTTTGCAATCTTTCCCCAAACGAGCCCCAGGTAAATCTTCTCGACCAACCTCTGTTTGAATTGGCGCTGCAGCTCAGAATAGGCTCTCTCCGATCGGCCAATCACCATCAATCCCGATGTATCCTTGTCTAACCGATGGACGATGCCAGGCCTCTCCGCAGGACCGACTTTTCCGATTCCCGGGAAATGATACAGGAGAGCATTCACCAAAGTTCCATCACGTCTTCCTGCCCCAGGATGAACAACCACACCTGATGGTTTCTCCAGAACAATCACATGGTCATCTTCATACAATATTTTCAAAGGGATATTTTCGGGAAGAAGGGCCGCTTTTTCAAGAAACTCATAATCGAATTCAACCAGATCCCCTTCACTCAATCTGAAACTAGATTTTCTTGGAATGCCGCATATTTTTGCCTGGTTCAGCCCCATTTTTTTCTGTAGTTGAGAACGGGTCAGTTCATTTATTCTATGGGAAAGAAAAACATCGAGTCTTATCCCCGCATCGGATAAATCGACCCGGAAGGTTCTTTTAGGCACGTTTTTTTCGCTTCAGGATAAAATACAACAGGCCTCCTCCCACAAGCCCAATGATACAGAATAATTGAGGCAGAGACATGCTCAGATAGGGTGAAGGATTTTGGAAGAGATAAGCTTTATCCGGATGGTCCCCCCTGTAGAACTCCACAAAATACCGGATGATCGAGTAGTTTATGATGTAGAAGGAAAAGACTTGTCCATTGAATCTTTTTTTCTTGAGAATAACAAAAAGAATCAGGAAATTAGTGAAATTGAGGATGGACTCGTAGAGCTGGGTGGGGTGGAGAAGGGTGCCGGTCGGAATTCCTGTCAGGTTGTGGGAATATTCACTGTGAAATACCACGCCCCAAGGAACATCACATGCTCGGCCATAACAACACCCGGCACTGAAACAGCCGATGCGCCCAAATCCATGCCCAAGCGCCAAAGCCGCTCCGGCGATGTCTGCAACCTTCCATGTTGGTATTTTGTGTTTTTTCATATACCAGAGTGCAAACACCAGGCCAAAGGCCAGGCCTCCTTGGAAAACTCCCCCTGTACGGGCAAAGCTGATCAACTCTGAGGGATTTTTCATGTAGTAGGAAAAATGCCCGGCTAGAAGCGCGAGTTTTGCCCCTATCAGGGATACGATTATCGTATAGAAAGCCATATCCAGAAGCTTAGGAGCATCAAGACCTTGCCTCTTGGACTGAACATACACGAACCATAACCCAAAGGCGACGCCTACAGCCATCATGAAGCCATACGTGTGGATGCTTACCGGTCCAATCTTGAGGAGGATTGGGAACATGTTGGACTCCTTTTGAAAAGAAAAATTAAAATGAGAAGAACCGCACCGATTGAAATACAGGAATCAGCCACGTTGAAGGAAGGCCAGTGCCAACCTTTTACACTCACATCTAAAAAATCTATGACATATCCTTTAAAAACCCGACCCATGAAATTGCCTAAAGCTCCGGCAATTATCAGTGACAAAGATATCTTCAACCATTTTTCATCGGGAGACGCTTTAAAAAAATAATAAACAACCAGACACAATGCGGCCAGGGATGCTAGAGTCAAAAACAGAAACACATACCGGTTTCCCGATTGGGAAAAAAATCCGAAGATAGCCCCTCTATTACGAATATGGACGAGTTGGAAAAAACCAGGAATGATCTGTTTGCTCGAATTCAGGATAATATTGCGGGCAATCAAAGCCTTGATTACTTGATCGGCAATAAAGAGAAAAATGATCAAGAGAAAATAAGGGATACGTTGCTTCATGACTTCATCTGCTCAACAACATTTTCACAGCGTTTGCATAAACCGGGATAATCGGAGCTCTGGCCCACATATGTCGAAAAATTCCAACATCGGGCACATTTTTCACCCGGCGCATTCACAACTTCCACCACAAAATCGTCTCCTTCATACGGATCAAGGATGACTTCAGAAACGATGAACAGTAAGGGAAGTTCCATCTCATATTTGCGCAAAAGAGGCTCTTTGTCCGCAGGCATTTTCAACGTGATGCTGGCTTCCAAAGAATTCCCGATTATTTTGTTTTCGCGGGCTGTTTCCAGTTCTTTAAGCACCAAGTCCCGGATAACCACAAGCTCCTCCCACTCTTGGAAAATTGTGGGCTCGAGCCATTTTTCATCCAACGAAGGAAACAAATGGAGGTGAACGGACTCCTGTTTTTCTTTGAAATCGGGCATGGCGGCCCAGGCCTCCTCGGCTGTAAAGGGGAGAAGCGGAGCCATCCACAATAGACTCGTTTTCAGCAAAACAAACAGCGCACTCTGAGCAGAACTCCGATGCTGGGACTTTTTCCCCGAACAGTAAAGCCTGTCCTTCAAAACATCCAGATAATAGGAACTCAGCTCCACAGTGAAAAAATTGTAGATGGAGTGAAAGACGATGTGATATTCGTAATCTTCATACCCCTTCAGAATCCTCTGGCCGATCCGATTGGCTTTTTCCAAAATCCATTTATCCAAAAGCATCATATCCTTAGGAGAGACACTTTCTGAATCTGGATCGAAATCATGGAGATTCCCCAGAATGAATCTCCAGGTGTTTCGTATTTTGCGGTAGGCTTCAACGATCCGACTTATTGTTTCCCCTCCGAATCGGGCATCTTCTTTGTAATTGAGCATGGCAACCCAAAGCCGCAAAATTTCCGCCCCGTTTTTGTTTATGACCTCTTCAGGATCAACAAAGTTCCCTAAAGATTTTGACATCCCTCTCCCCTCTTCATCCAGGATAAAACCATGGGTTATGCATGTTTTGTACGGAGAAGAACCTTTGGCTGCCACACCAATGATCAAGGAGCTGTTAAACCAACCTCTGTATTGGTCATGACCTTCTATGTATATGTCAGATGGCCAGGGGAGATCATCCCGTTTTCCTAATACATTGTGGCTGGCTCCTGATTCAAACCAAACGTCCAGAATGTTGTTCTCCTTGTTAAAGTGGGTGGACCCGCACTGGGAACACTTAGTATCTGGAGGCAAAAGCTCACCCACATCCTTGGTGAACCACGAATTTGCGCCTTCGGCAAGAAAAAGATCGGCGATCCGCAGGGTGATCTCCTCGTTGGCAAGAATAAATCCGCACTCATGACAGTAGAAGGCAGGAATCGGCACTCCCCATGTCCGCTGGCGGGAAATACACCAATCGGGCCGAGACTCCATCATGTTGGAAATTCTTTCTTCTCCCCAGTGGGGGATCCATTTGATCTTTTTGATCTCATCCAGGGCTTTTGTTCTCAGACCATTCTCATCCATGGAAATGAACCACTGGGCTGTGGCGCGAAAAATAACAGGTTTTTTGCATCGCCAGCAGTGAGGATAGGAATGAACGATCTTGTCTTCCTTCAGAAGGGAACCGTCTTTGGCCATATCCTCATTTATGATTTTATTGGCTTCAAAGACATTCATTCCCCCATATTTTTCAACCTTAGAAGTAAAATTTCCTTCGTTATCCACAGGGGTATATATGTCCATTTTGTATTTGATTCCTGTGAGATAGTCCTCATGCCCATGGCCCGGGGCTGTATGGACACACCCGGTCCCTTGATCCAGGGTAACATAGTCAGCCAGGACAAACGCCGATTCCCTGTCGATAAACGGATGCCTGGCTTTGAGTCCCTCCATCTCCTTGCCCAATAAGCTTACAAGTTCCTTCGTCTTTCCGAGACTCAATTCCTCGGCTAGAACAGGGACCAGTCGCTTGGCTGCGATATAGACTTTCCCTTCTGCCTCGAAAGCAGAATATTCATAATCGGGATGAAAGGCTATACCCAGGTTGGCAGGTAGGGTCCAGGGAGTTGTGGTCCAAATGAGAATAAAAACCTGTTTATTCTTGAGGGCAGGGAATTTTTCCGAGAGGTCAGACATCATCGGGAACTCCACATAGATGGAAGGGGACTCCCGGTCCTTGTATTCGATCTCAGCCTCAGCAAGAGCCGTCCGGCAATGTGCACACCAGTGTACCGGTTTTTTCCCCTTGTAAACATTGCCAGAAGCAAAAAAGGCTGCGAGATGGCGTAAAACTTCTGCCTCATATTCGGGGTGCATTGTCAGATAAGGCGATTCCCATTCTCCAAATACGCCGAGTCTTTTAAACTGTTTGCGCTGGATGTCCACAAATTCCAGCGCGTACTTCTTGCACTCCTCTCTTACCTCCAGGGAGGACATCTCGGCCTTCTTTTTCCCCAAGAATTGATCCACTTTTATCTCGATGGGGAGTCCATGGCAATCCCAGCCAGGGAGGTAAGGCGCTCGGTACCCCTGCATGGTTTTGCTCTTTATGATGAAATCCTTCAAAATCTTGTTCAAGGCAGTCCCGAGATGAATTCTTCCGTTGGCATAGGGCGGTCCGTCATGAAGTACAAAAGATTCCCGGCTTTCCCCTATCTTCTGGATTTTTTTGTAAAGATCAATACTCTCCCACTTTGCGATAATTTCTGGCTCTTTTTGAGCCAATTTTGCCTTCATAGAAAAAGAAGTTTGCGGAAGATTCAGCGTATCTTTGATATTATCGCTTTCAGCCATGATTCACTCCAACACTCGCGTTCAAATTGTTATTATAGAATAAGCCAGCCTAAAGTCAACGGGGGATAAAAAAAGGGGACGGTTCTATTTTTTATCCCCCCTTATTCATGTTTTGAGGTAATGGGAACCACGACTGATCGGATTGCCGAGAGCAGCATATGTGATCAAAAGGGCCACTTGAATCCCATGCTTCAGACCCACAACATTCGCGTCCATCCTGGCTTCTTTGTAAAACTTAACGATTCGGTGATGGAGGTAATCCAGATCCGCCCGGGCACGTTCCAGCCGTTTTGTTGTGCGGATGATTCCAGCATAGTTCCACATGGTTGACCGGATAGATATCCAATCCTGGTTAATGAGCGCCGGATCTGTCTCCTCCTCTTTTTCGGGGTAATACCACTGATGGATATCGCGAACAGCAAATTTGGCCACAGGATTAAAATGCGCAGCGATGTGCTGAACTGACCGTGTCCCCCAAACCAAACCTTCCAGCAAAGACGTGGAGGCCAGTCGATTGGCTCCATGAAGGCCGGTACAGGATACCTCCCCCACGGCATACAAACCATTGAGAGAGCTTTGACCCCATTCATCGACCAGCACTCCTCCACAACAATAATGCGCTGCCGGAACCACAGGAATAGGTTCCTTTTTAATATCGATCCCGTATTGCAGGCATGTTTTATAGATATGGGGAAAACGCTTTTTTATGTCGATTTTTGCATACGATGCCAGGTCAAGGCAGACATAATTCGAATCGGTATTGGTCATTTCCTCATAGATTGCCCTTGTGACTTCATCACGAGGGGCCAAATCTTTTTGTTCGGAATATTTATCCATGAAAGTTCGGCCATCTTTGGTTATAAGCCGCGCCCCTTCTCCTCTCACCGTTTCGGAGATCAAAAACCCATCCGCATCCCTGTGAAATAGGGATGTGGGATGAAATTGGACATACTCCATGTTGACTATTCTTGCGCCTGCATGGTATGCCATCGCGTATCCGTCCCCGATAGCTCCCTTCGGATTCGATGTGTAAAGGTAGACAGCTCCACAGCCTCCCGTGGCCAGAACCGTATAAGTGGCAAAGATGATCTTCACTTTTTTTGTTTTGTTGTCCAAAACATAACACCCAATACATCGAGGTTCCCTGTAAAATGAAGTCGGATTTTTAGAATGGTGCGGCACTGTTAGCAAATCGACCGCTGTATGACCAGGCAGAATGGTAACATTCGAATAGCCTTTGAGTACCGCAACAAACTTTTCCTCTATAGTCCTGCCGGTTGTATCCCGGATATGCAAAATTCGCCTACGTGAATGGCCACCTTCCTGAGCATAATCCAAGGAACCCGGGGAGCTCTTCATGAACGGGATGCCCAGTTCGTTGATCAATATGCTGTCGACCATTTTATTCCCTTCTGTAGAAAGAATTTCTACAGCCTCAGGATTGTTTATTCCATCCCCTGTCTGGATGATGTCTTCCTTCAAAAGCTCTGGGCGATCTTCCGGTCCCAGTGAAACAATTCCCCCTTGCGCATAAAATGTATTCGATTCTTCCAGCTCATTACTTTTTGTGATGACGACGACTTTCAAACCGCTTTTTGCCGCTTCCAAAGCAGCACTGCTTCCTGCGATCCCACAGCCTATGATTAAAACATCGGTTTTTTGTGCTTCGGCTTGTTCCATTTTCCCTTAGTCAATGAACTCCATAGTGATATCCAACGAATTATAGGAATGTGTTAAGGCCCCGACAGAAATAAAATCGACTCCAAGATCAGCGATCTTCGAAGCTCTGGACAAATTGATATTGCCAGAGACTTCCACTAGAACCTTTCCGATAAGCAACTTCACAACTTCCCTCATTCTGTTAAGAGACATGTTGTCAAGCATGACGATATCCGCCCCGCATTTCAATGCTTCTTCAGCCTCTTGCCTGTTGGTTGTTTCGACTTCAATCTTGATCCCCGGCTTGATCTTTTTTCTGGCCAACAGTACAGCATCAGAAATATTCCCGACTATCTTGATGTGGTTGTCTTTTATCATTACCATATCGGACAGACTGAAGCGGTGATTCGTCCCCCCGCCCATCCTGACAGCATATTTTTCCAAGCTTCGAAGCCCTGGGGTGGTTTTCCGTGTATCCAGTATCTTTGTTTTTTTCCCATGCAGGGCCCTCACGAACTTTTGGGTGGTTGTGGCAATCCCTGACATCCTCTGGAGAAAATTCAGGGCTGTCCTTTCCCCCTTGAGCAAGGAAACAGAAGGGCCTTTTAAGGCGGCAATTTTATCCCCTCTGTTCATTTTTTGGCCGTCCTTTCGATGAATCTCGAAAAAAACAGTCCGATCGATTTTTTTCATGACTCTTTCAGCCACATAGATTCCAGCGAGCACTCCTTCTTCTTTCGCTACGATAAAAGCTCGAGAGATGGACTCGGAAAGAACAATGTTCTCTGAGGTAATGTCTCCTGCAGGCATGTCCTCCTTAAGAGCCGCTTCGATCAGGGCATCAATGTTATTCCGCCACATCAGTAAAAATTATAGTTTTTTCCCCCTTCACAGTCAAATTTTTAGACTCATGGGTATGCATCTTTTTTTCCGTGATAAATCGGGCTTTTAGGGATGGGTAAAGCGACCATTGAAGATCCAAACCCAACCTAACCAAGCCTTCTTTACAGGTAGTTCTTCGAGGATAACAATACAAGGACGTTCCATTCGGGGACACTTTATAATTTATTTTTACTAAGAAACCAGTTCGGTGATATAGGGTGTCCCCAGATGGGACGTCCCCATATTGTCGGCGAGGATGTATTAAGCACGGCTGCGAACGAAGTGAAGCAATCTAATGCGGTTGCTTCGTTGTAAAACTTCTCGCAATGACGGAGTGGCAATATCTTATATGTCTGAATTGAGTGATCGTGCGGAGTTCCACAGCTGCTTTCATTTGACATTACGTTAGGTGTACATTTTAATATGCGTATGGATAAAAAGAGGATCTTTTCTCTCCTGATCTCGATTGTTATCTCTGCCATACTCATTTGGTTTCTTTTCACAAAAATTGAGTTTAAAGACTTCATGCAAACGTTTTCCCGCATCTATATACCCGGACTCCTCGCATTTATGATCATTGCCCTAATAGGCACAACGCTTCGAGCATGGCGTTACAAATGGCTACTTCTCCCCCACCATTCCAGTTGGAGGGATGTCTTTTTGGTCACGTTCATCCGCAACCTCTTCGTAGACCTTTTCCCGGCGCGGATCGGATCTCTTTCTTATGTTTATGTACTCAACAAGAGTCTGAAATATTCTTTCGAGTCCGCCTCATCAAGCTTTGTGGTGGCCTTCGTTCTGGATTTTCTCACCTTGAGCCCTTTTTTGGCCTTTGCGATATTAGCCGTAGGTTTGGGAAAAACGTCTATCTCCAACGGGACTCTTCTTGCCATTTCCTTTGCCTTTTTCCTTATGGTTTTTCTCCTTTTCTGGAAAGTGGCAAAAATCGCTGGGATAGCCCTTAAGGCTTATCAGTGGGTTTTGCATGTTATCAAACAGGACAAAAAAAAATGGGCCGAAGCCAGTGTCCATAAATTGTTATTAACCATAGATGAACTTAACAAAATAAAAGAGAGAAGGATCGGCTGGCCTCTGTTCGTTCTCTCGCTGGGGATTCGCTTAGCTAAATACAGTGCTCTGTTTTTCCTCCTTTATGCTCTTTTGCGCAGTCACGGTTTTTCTCTGGAGAACCTGAGTTTTTCTAAAACAATTTTGGGCATAACAGGTGCAGAACTGACCTCTGCCCTCCCGATTAAGGGGATCGGAGGATTTGGAACATGGGAATCTGCATGGGCTTTAACACTCATGCTGATGGGATTTGAAAAGCGGATAGCCATCCTTTCCAGCGGAGTCCATCTCATAACCAATTTATTCGAATACGTTTTGGGAATAGGCTGCATCCTTTTCCTTTCCCTATTCCTCTCCCAGAAAAAACGGAACACAAAAGGCTAAACTAAGCCTTATCTTGTTATTGCGTTTATCAAAGGTTTTTTTTAAAATAGGACTACTTCTGAAAAGAATTCCTAAGATTCAATCGCAAGCATGACAAAAAAAATATGAATAGAACCGATTCGTTACCTTACAAAGATCATTTTTCCTTGAGTTCCGGTGACCTGCAAAAAATACTGAACACCGCTCTTAGCCAAGGAGGCAACTTTTCGGAAATTTTCCTTGAATACCGGGTGTATAGCTCCATAAACATGGAGGAGGATATCATAAAAGAAACTTCCGAGAACATCCTGCTCGGAGCTGGAATTCGGGTAGTCTACGGAGATCAAACAGGATACGGGTACACCAATGATCTATCAGTAGAAAAAGTAACCAGAGCCGCCCTCACAGCGTCGTCCATCGCAAAAGGGCCTCCCTCTCAAAAATTTCTCCCTTTCCGATCCGCTCCTGTTATCCCAAATTATTATCCGATCCTTCATCCCGCACAGGATGAATCCTTGGAAAACAAAATTTCCCTGGTTAAAGCAACCTATCAATCTGCCCTTAAATTCGACCACAAGATTAAAAAAGTGAAAGTGTCCCTCACCGATCAGACACGTTATATAACCATAGCAAACTCTGAAGGACAGAACCTATCCGATGTGCAACCCCTTGTCAAAATGACTTGTTTGTGCATCGCGGAAAAAGCGAACAAAAGAGAAGCAGGCTTTTCAGGAGGAGGAGGAAGAGTCGGATTGGAATACTTTGCCAAGGATTTAACACCGGAAAAGATCGGCGATAAAGCAGCTCGGGAAGCCACCAGTCTTTTGGAAGCGATCCAGCCCCCTGCTGGAGAAATGCCGGTTGTATTGTCCCCAGGGCATAGCGGTGTCTTGATCCATGAGGCTGTGGGACATCTGCTCGAGGCTGACTTTAACAGAAAAAAAACATCCATTTTTTGGAATAAAATGGGGCAACAAGTCGGAAGCGAGCAGATCTTCATCTATGACGATCCCACGATTCCGTTTTTCCGCGGCTCCTACAACATCGATGACGAAGGAACCATCCCGAAAAAAACAGCATTGATAGAAGGAGGAAAGATTGTGGGATTGCTTCAGGATAGGTTGTCTGCAAGACTCATGAATAAGCCGTTGACCGGACATGGCCGGAGACAGGACTACACATGCATACCCGTTCCGAGGATGAGCAACACCTACATCTCCGAGGGAGAACATGATCCCGAAGAGATTATCAAATCCGTAAACAAAGGATTTTATGCGGACAAATTCCAAGGAGGTCAGGTCGAAGATTCAGGAAAATTTACCTTTTCTGTCAGCTCTGGTTTCCTGATAGAAAACGGAAAACTCACAGCCCCGGTAAAACAAGCTACTCTGATAGGCACCAACATCGATATCCTCCAGAAAATCGACAAAGTCGGCTCAGACCTGACATTCGGATTGCAGACGGGAACCTGCGGAAAGGAAGGCCAGGCCGCGCCTGTCACAGACGGCTGCCCCACCCTCAAAGTGGCAAAAATGACAGTTGGAGGGCTCAAGTGAAAGGCCAAGAAAAGTCTCATGAGTTGATGGCATTGGCAGAAAGTTTGGTCACTTTTGCCCGCTCTCATGGAACCGATGAAATCGAGGTCTCTATCATGGATGGATTAGAATTCAGTGTGGATGTGCGGCTGGGAAAAATTGAAAGTTTGGTTGAAGCAGGCTCCAGGTACTTGGGTCTAAGGATCATCAAAGACAACAAAACAGCCTATGCCACCTCCTCGGACCTGAATGCAGATACCCTGAAGCGTCTCGTGAAAAACGCCATCCTCAGGGCAGAACTAGCCAATCCGGATGAATTTGCCGGCCTGCCGATACCTAAACCGGGAGTTATCGACATTCCTAACCTAAACATCTATGATCCTGAAATTTCTGAACTAGCCACCGAAAAAAAGATAGCTTTGGCTTTGGAAACGGAAAGGATCGCGCTCTCCGATAAGAGAATATCCAACTCACACGGAGCCAGTTTTGAAACCAAAGAGATTCATTCTGTCTTGGCAAACTCCCACGGATTTATCCATGAGTACAAAGAAACATTCTGCAGTCTGAGTGTGGGTATCCAGGCAGGTAAAACGGATAGCAAAGTCGAAGACTTTTGGTCCAGCACCGAGCGGCACTTTCGAACGCTTGATCCCCCGGAAAAAGTTGGCAAAAAAGCTTTGGCAAGAACTGTCCGGCAACTCAATCCACGGAAAATAAAAACACAAGTCGTTCCGGTCATTTTTGAACAAACCATGACCACTTGGCTGCTGGGCTTTCTTTTTGCGTGTATTTCAGGCGTGACTGTTTATCAAAAACTGTCTTTTCTTTCTGACAAATTGGGCGAAAAAATCGGCAATGAACACATCACTGTGTATGACGACGGTCAAATGCCCGGAAAGTTGGGAACACGGCCGTATGATTCCGAGGGGGTCCCAACTCAAAAAAATAAAGTCATCGAAAAAGGCATATTGAAAAACTTCCTCTGCAATACCTATGCCGGCAAAAAGCTCAACCTCCCATCTACCGGGAATGCGGATGGTGCAAGTGTCGGCCCGAACAATTTTTTTCTACAACCAGGGGACAAATCACAAGAAGACATCATTCAAAATACCGATAAAGGACTCATCCTCATACGGACCATCGGGCATGGACTTAACCCAGTAACAGGAGACATTAGCCGGGGTGCCTTCGGATTATGGGTCGAGAATGGAGAGATTGCCTATCCTGTCTCAGAGATCACGATAGCTGGCAACCTTGGAACAATGCTGAATCAGATCGAGGAAAAGGGAAACGATCTCGAATTCCGGAGCACAATTAACGGGCCCACCATTAAAATTCAAGAGCTAACCGTTGCCGGGGAGTGAAAAGCCCCTGTTATTCAAAGAAAATAGTTGGTATAATGTTATTAAGTCACTAGCTCTAATTTAATTTGAGACAGATAAGTTTCGATTAATCAGGGTTATGTCCTGTTAGACATATGGAATTAAAAGCCAAAAAGAGACTTATAAAGATCCTGGATACGATCCCTCCGCTAAAAGAGATCCTGGTTTCCACGGCTTCCCTCAAGATAAAACGCAAGAAGATCAGAGAGCTGCTGAACACAATGTTGATTAATACCTATGATGACAATCCTGACCTACCTTCTCTCGCATGGATGTTGACTCGAGACGCTATTCTGGTCTTTCGGAATATCACATCACGCCGCAGTGCAAAAGTCTCAGGATTCAGTTTCCTTAACTATCTTAATGACTTGATTCATAATGACGAAATCTTCTCCACGAATCCACCATCTCCGGATTTTTTTGCTGAACTTAGACATCTCATTCATGGGATTTCCGGTCAAGCTGACGTATATCCCAAGAGTCCCCCCCCGTTCAGCAAACATCTGGGCGAAAAAGCGGCAAAACTCCGCTCGATCGATCTTTCCAGAATGGCCCAAGGCGTGGAAAAATTCAGCATGCGCTATCCGTGTGGATTGGACGATTCTGCAAAAAGGCGCCGGTACAACAACAAGCTGAGAATCCTTCATCACTTCAAAGCCACGGATTTTGAATGGAGCAATTGGCGATGGCACATGCGTCATATCATCAGAAATGCCAAAACCTTAAATAAATTGATCAAGGTGACCGACGAAGAATACGAAGCGGTCAAGCTGGCCCAGAAGTATAAAATCCCATTCGGCATCACCCCATACTATCTGTCTTTGATGGACTACGAACCGGGACAAGGAAGGGATGATGCCATCCGTGCACAGGTCATTCCTTCTCTGAAGTACATCCAAAAAATGAAGGAATTCAAAGCCCAAGATGAGAGTTCCATGGATTTTATGCTGGAACGGGACACCTCTCCAATGGAAGGAATCACCCGCCGATATCCTCAGATCGTCATCCTTAAACCGGTGTTGACCTGTCCCCAGATCTGTGTGTACTGCCAGCGAAATTGGGAAATTGAAGATGTCTACTCACAAGCCGCCATCCTCCCAAAACAAAAACTGAAAAACGCCATCGAATGGATCGCTCAGACTCCTGAGATCAACGAAGTTCTCGTTACAGGAGGAGATCCTTTCATTTTATCGAATGACAGGATAGAAAGCCTCCTGTATAAGCTTTCCCGAATAAAACACATCCAAAGGATACGGATCGGGACACGAACACTCGTGACGCTGCCTCAAAGGATCACCGATACCCTTGTGAGAGATATCAATCACTTTAATATTCCCGGCAAAAGAGAAATCCTCATCGTCACCCACGTAGAACACCCTTACGAGATAACGCATAATTCCATGGAAGCGGTGCAAAAATTTCGACAGTACGGGATAGAGGTATACAATCAGATGGTGTACACCTTTTTCAATTCACGCAAATTCGAAGCTACTGTGTTGCGACACAAACTGCGCCTGATCGGAGTAACACCCTATTACACATTTGCCACCAAAGGAAAAGAAGAAACAGATGACTTTCGCGTGCCGATTCCCCGAATGCTCCAAGAACAGAAAGAAGAGGCCAGGCTCATGCCCGGCACGGTAAGAACCGATGAGATCGTATTCAATGTCCCAAAGCTTGGAAAAAATTACCTTCGTGCCACTCAAAATCACGATGTCATATCCATCCTACCCGATGGACGCCGGGTCTATGAGTTCCATCCCTGGGAAAAGAAGATGGCCCTGGCTGATACTTATATCTACACGGATGTATCTATCTACGGATATCTTCAAAGATTGAAGGCTATCGGTGAAAATATTTCGGATTACAAAAGCATTTGGTACTACTACTGAATACTCTTCCCCATATCTTTAAGCGTTTCACCTTCCAAGCGGGCTACGATGACAGCCCCGCAACTATCGCTCAGAACATTAACAGTGGTTCGAAACATATCCAGTATCCGGTCCACAGCCAGGATGATGGCCACCCCTTCCAAAGGAAGTCCCACGGCCTTCAAGATGATCGACATCATGACCATCCCGCTCATGGGTACGCTTGCCGCCCCGATAGAAGCCAGTAAGGCTGTGAAAACAATGATGAGCTGAGCACCGAAAGATAGTTCGAAACCATAGACCTGGGCAATGAACATGGTGGCGACACACTCGTACAGAGCGGTTCCGTCCATATTGACGGTGGCCCCGATGGGAAGGACAAAGTTGGAAATCTTTTCGGAGACTCTGGAATTTCCTGTAACCGCTTTCATCGTGAGGGGAAGGGTTACGATTGTCGAACATGTGGAAAAGGCCATAACAAGAGCGGATGGCATTCCTTTAAAGTGTTTGATCGGATTCACACGCGCCACTAAAGACAAAAGCAAGGGCAAATTCACCGAAGCATGTATCGCCAATCCCATCAAAACGACAAGAAAATAGAATCCGAGAGATCTGAAAGCCTCGAAACCAGTCCTGGCGACGATCCGAGAGATGATCCCAAAAACGCCAACCGGGGCACTCCAGACAACGAACAGCGTAAGTTTCATCATGGTCTCGAAAGCTGCCTGGAAAAAATCGGAAAGCTGGGTCCTCGGTTTTTTGGCAAGTTTAGTGACAAAAAAACCGAAAAGGATGGAAAAAAAGATGATAGGGAGGACGTCACCACGGGCCATTGCAGCAAAGGGATTCTCCGGTATGAGATTTATCAGGAGCTCCCCTATTCCTTGTTCTGTCGCTGCAATTTTCTCTGGGTTCATCTCAAGTCCAATCTTAGCTCCGACTCCCGGCTTAAAAATGTTCACTAAGACCAAACCGGTTAAAATGGCCATCAGACTGCTGAGAATGTAGTAAGAAACAGTTTTGATACCCAAACGGCCCAAACCGGTGGCACTGCCCACGCTCACAACTCCAGAAATGATGGATGTGATGATAAGAGGCATGATGGCCATACGCAGGAGGCGTAGAAAAATCTCAGCCAATGGTTCAGCAATAGGTGTAATGCCCTCGCCGAATACCCACCCCGCAATTATTCCCAGGAAAAATCCGATAAAAATGTAGTGTGTTAGATTAAGTTTCTTCAAAAAGGATCTCATCCTGTGCCCTAAACATAATATCCCGATAAATTTCTGTCAAGAAGGATTGGCATTGGTGAAATAGACTCGGCCGGGTGAAATCGTCCAGACTTTATATTAAATCCAAAAAATAAACATTAAAATTCATTAAAACGAATCACATCTGCCAGTTTCCGCTTTGGCACATGCAAATAGCCATGTTCATCCTTCCAGTACTCAACAGAATCCTCTAAATCCTCGATCACAGGGGTTTCTGCCGGATACCCAAAGGCTATCACCGAATCGACCTTATATGAGGCAGGAATATTAAGCACTGTTTTCACGCGAGCCTTGTCTACGGAGATAATCCAGCAGCTTCCAATGTCTTTTTCCCAAGCGGCCAGTATCATGTTTTCGATGGCCGCCCCTGAATCCCACTCGAATTCCTTTTCCCTAATCTCTGTATTCACAAGGACCACGACATAAGCCTGAGGCTCCTGACCGGGTTTAGGATTTCCCTCGGGAGCAATGTAGCCCGCCCATTTCAAACACGGAAAGAGCTGCTTTCTTTTACTTTCTTCATCCACAACAATAAACTCTAAAGGCTGGCGATTGGCTGCTGAAGGAGCCAGCCTGCCCGCATTCACAACATCTCTGAGCAACTCTTGTGAAACGGGTTCTGGTCTGAATTGGCGGATAGATCTTCTCGATACGATCAAATCATACAAATTCATTCTTAATTCTCCTCATCCTTGATCTACAACAGATTACACAAAACGACCTGGATTATTTATCAGATCTTACTGGCTACCCAAAGCGAAAAATCGGCTTCAGACATGGCACCAGAAGTTCGTGCCCTTTCAAATCCTTTAGAAAAAATAATAAAGGTCGGGACTCCCTGAACACCAAATGCAGCCCCCAACTCTGCATGTTTATTCATATCAACTTGCAGCACCATCAGCTCCCCTGCTCGTCTTTCAGTTAGCTCATGAACTATCGGGTGCATCACCAGACAGGGAGCAGAGGTGGGAGTGGAAAAATCGATCAAGACAGGCAAAGAGGATTTTTGAATAAGCGTGTAAGCCTGCTCGGGAGTGGATTCGATGACATTCCCTGGTTGTGGGAGAGGGCGTTTACACCGCCCACAGATCACTTTTTTTCCGATAGCGTCCATAGGATAATTATTCGTACTGCCGCATGCAAGACAGCTCACTTTCACTTTATCTGCCAAATTCGTTACTCCTTCCTGGTGTATGTGTCACATCCAAAATTATATACACCCTATGTTTGTCTTGTCTACTCTCTTAGGAATTTTTCTTCTTCCTTTTCCTCTCATTTAGTCGAATCAAGCATTTCTAAATCTGTGAAATCTGAGATACATACACCGGATTTATTGCATTTTGGTTTGTATGAATCTACAATATCATAAATGAATCCATTACTGTAGAAGGTGCGGTTCCTGAGGAGACTTTTTTGGAACACGTCCTGAAGGCGAAAAAACCTGAAGATAAAAAAAATTGTCAGCATACAAAATTTCAGATATGAGAGAATATCATGAAAAATATTGATTCGATTTTTTATCCAAAATCCATTGCCATCATCGGAGCCTCCAGACAACAGGGAAGCGTGGGCCATTCCCTCCTTGCCAATATTATCGACAGCCGATTTCAAGGCGTTGTTTACCCTGTCAATCCAAATGCCAAAGCCATTCTTGGGATTAAAAGCTATCCCCGGGTATTGGATATTCCCGATGATGTCGATTTAGCCATCGTGATCGTTCCGGCTTCCTTTGTGCCGCAAGTCCTTGAAGAATGCGGAGTCAAAGGCATAAAAGGAGCTATAACCATTTCGGCTGGTTTCAAGGAAATCGGTGGTCAAGGCATTAAACTCGAACAAACCGTTCAGGAAATCATCCATAAATATAACATTGCTCTTGTCGGCCCCAATTGCCTGGGCGTCGTCAACACTGCTTCTGAATCGAGTATGAACGCAACTTTCGGAACTCAAATGCCGAAAAAAGGAAATATTGCTTTCATTTCCCAAAGCGGAGCTCTGTGCGTGGCGGTGCTCGATTACGCAAAAGAGGCAAACATAGGATTTTCCAAATTCATCAGCATGGGAAACAAAGCCGGGCTTACAGAAAACGACCTTTTGACCTATCTAAACAAAGACCGTCAGACAGATGTGATTTTGATGTATCTAGAGGACCTTGTGGACGGAAGAGAATTCATGTCCATCGCCCGAAAAATAACAAGCCATTCAATAAAACCTAAGCCTATTATTGCTCTAAAAGCAGGGCGGACGTTTGTCGGAGCAAAAGCCGCCTCATCGCACACGGGATCACTTGCCGGTTCGGACAAGGTGTATGATGCCATTTTTGAACAATGCGGCGTCATTCGGGGAGATACATTGGAAGAGATTTTCAACTATGTGAAAGTCTTCTCCAGCCAACCGCTCCCCAAGGGGAAAAATGTGGCTATTGTCACCAATTCTGGTGGGCCAGGGATCCTGGCTACAGATTCGTGCATCCGTTACGGACTGGGCATTGCCCCCTTGTCCAAGAGCTCCAAAAAAGCCTTAAAGACCGTTCTTCCATCTACAGCAAGTCTAAACAACCCGATGGATTTGATTGCGGAAGCCCAACACGAACAGTATAAGGTGGCCCTGAGTGCGATGCTCAAACAAAATAACATGCATTCTGCTCTTGTCATTCTTACACCAACGGCTTTCACAAACGTTGAGAAAATCGCTAAATCCATCATCAAGGTGTCCAAGCGGATAAAGAAGCCCATCCTCACCTGCCTTTTGGGTCTCTACGATGTCTCAAAAGGAATCGATCTTCTGGAAGAGAACAGCATCCCGTACTACAGGTTTCCCGAGTCAGCAGCGCGAGCCCTAGCTGAAATGTCAAAATTCACCTCATGGCTCAAACGACCCAAAACGAGGGTGAAAAAATTCGTAGTCGATACTCCCAAAGCCACTCAGATCATCAAAAAGGTAAAAGCCGAAGGGAGGTCTTTCCTTCTGGAACAAGAAGCGTACGATGTTTTGAAAACATACGGTTTTCCTGTGGTCCAATCTGTATTGGCAACCAGCGAAGCCCAAGCCGTCTCATCAGCTGAAAGAATTGGATTCCCCGTGGTGATGAAAATTGCCTCTCCGGATATCCTGCACAAATTCGATTTTGGCGGTGTTATCCTCGATGTAAAAAACAAAACGGAAACACGGAAAGCCTACAATAAAATTCTCCATAATATCCGTGCAAAAATGCCCAAAGCGAAGATAACAGGGATAATGATCGAAGAGATGGCTGTCGAGGGAAAAGAGGTTATTCTTGGCATGAACTATGACGAGCAGTTCGGGCCCATATTGATGTTCGGGATGGGAGGGATTTACGTCGAGGCCTTGGAAGATGTGATTTTCCGGTTGGCGCCCATCCGAGAATTAACGGCAGACCATATGATCTCAAAAACCAAGACATACAAAATACTCGATGGATTCCGGGGAGGACCTGTCTATGACACTCCGGCCATATCAGAATGTTTAAAAAGACTATCCCAGCTTGTAACAGACTTTAGCGATATCAAAGAATTGGATATCAATCCTTTGGTCGTTCATGAGAAAGGAAAAGGTTGCAAGATAGTCGACGCCCGAATCATCTTAAAAGAATAAGGTTCACACAAAGAATTTGACAAGTTTATAGGCTTCCTTATAATGGATTAGTTCGGTAGGTTTTGCATGGATGTCTAAGTAATATGGCATTATTCAAGAAAAAAAAGAAAAAGCGAATATTTGTCCTAGGATTGGACGGAGTCCCCTACTCACTCCTGCAGGATTTGGCAGACAGAGATATCATGCCGACTGTGAAGAGCCTCATCAATTCCGGACATCTTCACAAGATGAAAGCCAGTCTTCCTGAAATTTCGGCTGTGAGCTGGACAGATTTCATGACCGGTTCAAACTCAGGAACACACGGAATTTTTGGATTTACGGATTTTAAGTCAGACACTTATGATCTCCTCTTTCCGAATTTCCTCGACCTTCAAACAAAAACATTTTGGGACACTCTTGGAGACCAAAAAAAGCGTTCCATTGTCATCAATCAGCCCTCTACTTATCCGGCTCGTGAGATCAACGGCATACTGATCTCAGGATTTGTGGCCATCGACTTGGCAAAGGCTGTATATCCCCCCAGCATACGAGCCTCCCTAGATAAACTGGATTACCAGATCGATATCGACACGATGAAGTCAAGAAAGGATCCGGAATTTCTATGGAAGGACCTGCATCGAACATTAGACAGACGAATAAACACTCTCGACCTTTTCTGGAAGCAGGATTGGGACTATTTCGAATTTGTGATTACAGGGACAGATAGACTCATGCATTTTTTATGGAATGCTTACAAAGACACGGAGCACCCCCACCATAAAAAATTCCTGGATTATTACCGACGGATCGATCAAGTTATCGGCCACATCGTCAATTCATTCCGGCAGTTGAACGATAACGATGAAGGTCTTTACCTCTTATCCGATCATGGATTCACAGGGATCGAACAGGAAGTCTATCTCAATGTCTGGCTCGAACAACAGGGGTATCTCCGATTCGACTCTTCCCCTCCCGAAAGCCTGGGAGAAATTTCATCAACCTCCCGCGCTTTTGCCATGGATCCCAATCGCATCTACCTGAACTTAAAAAACAAGTTTCCCAAAGGCTGCATGAATCCATCTGACAAAGATGCTGTCAAAAAGGAAATCGCTGAAAAACTCGAAAAACTGGAATGGGATGGGAACAAAGTCATCCGTAAAGTTTTTGATGCCCAACAGGTCTATAACGGGCCGCTTGTCGACCAAGGCCCAGATCTCATCGTTCTTTCCGAATATGGATACGACATGAAGGGCTCGATCAAGAAAAAAGAGATTTTTGGGCGCACCAATCTTCAAGGTATGCACACCTGGGATGATGCTTTTTTCTGGGCAAACGCGGATTATGGTCAAGACCTCGCCATATCCGATCTATCAGAAATACTAATGAACAAGCTGTTATGAAAATAAAACGGACATTTTTTCTTTTGCTTTTCCTTGCCCTCGCTGTACCTCTCAGTGCTTACATCGGCCCCGGAGCAGGATTCGCCTTTTTGTCTTCGTTTCTTGTACTTTTCCTGACATTTTTCCTGGCCATCTTTTCCTTCCTTTCCTGGCCTTTTCGTTTCCTCTTGCGGTTGATCAGAGGCCAAAAAGCCTACAAAAAAAGTCATATCAACCGTCTTATCGTTCTTGGCCTAGATGGAATGGATCCTGTTCTCGTCAAAAAATACAGGGCCAAAGGAAAACTTCCCCATCTTTCCAACATAGCTGACAAAGGAAGCTATCATGAACTCGAAACCACCACTCCTCCCATTTCCCCTGTTGCCTGGTCCTCATTCATGACAGGCTGCCACCCTGCCAAACACAACATCTTTGATTTTCTCAGCCGTGACCCCAAAACCTATCTGCCCGACCTCTCCTCCGCCCATATCGGAAGTCCAAAAAAAGTCCTTCCCATGGGCAAATACAATATTCCCCTTTCCAAACCCGAGATCAAGGGCATGCGAAAAAGTGTTCCCTTCTGGAAAATCCTCGGAGATAACGGCATCTTCAGCACAATTCTCAGAATTCCGGTGACCTTTCCGCCTGAAAAATTCCGTGGACATCTTCTCTCTGGCATGTGCGCACCGGATTTAAAGGGAAGCCAGGGCACATTTTCTTTTTACACTTCGGACAAGAACAGAATCAAAAAGCGTGAAGGGGGAATGAATATCCCGGTCAGCGTAAGCGGAAACAGGATAGAAACCTACATCTCCGGTCCTGAAAACACGATGCTCAAAAATCCTGAGGAGATGAAGCTCCCCCTGTCAATCACCATCGATAAAAACAAAAAAGAGGCGATTCTTAAGGTCTCGGGGCAAACGATCAGACTCAAAGAAAAGACATTTTCTGACTGGATACAGATCACCTTTCGACCTGGTTTGTGGATCAAAATCAGGGCGATCTGCCGCTTCTATATTAATCAAATTGATCCCCATTTTGAAATGTATGTCACCCCGCTGAATATAGACCCGGGAAAACCAGCCCTTCCGGTATCTCAACCATTTATCTACTCCGTTTATCTGTCCAAGCTGCTGGGAAGCTTCACCACACTCGGCGAGGCAAATGACACATGGGCATTGAATGAAGGCATCCTCTCTGAAGAGGCCTTCTTGAAGCTGAGTTACTTCAACCATCAAGAATGGGAAGACATGCTTTTTAACGCCATAAGCAAGACAAAAAAGGGTGCGGTTGTCAGCTGGTTCGAGACAACAGACAGCCTCCAGCACATGTTCTACCGGTATCTCGACGAAAAACACCCTGCCCTGCGCACGGATCAGGCAAACATGGGGCCTGAGGTCATGGAACAGCTTTACACCAAAATGGATGATCTTGTGGGCAAGGTTGCGGAAAAACTGGGCAAAAAAGACGTCTTGATTGTCATGTCCGACCACGGAATCAAATCGTTTCGCCGCGGAATCAATATGAATTTTTGGCTCTATCGCAACGGGTACCTTGGACTTAAAGAAGGAAAACAACAGAGCGAAGAATGGTTCAAAGATGTCAACTGGGAAAAAACCAAAGCATATGGGCTTGGCCTGGGCGGCTTATACCTCAACATCAAAGACAGAGAAGCACAGGGCACGGTTCATCCAGGAGACGAAGCCAAAGCTTTGAAAAAAGAAATCATATCAAAGCTCAACGGCCTGAAAGACGAGGAAAACGGCCAGACTGCCATCAATACCGTGTTCGACAGGGATGACCTCCCCCCGGGACCTTATAAGGAGAACTGTCCGGACATGATCGTCGGCTACAATGAGGGATACCGCGTTTCCTGGGATTCTGTCACCGGGATAGTCAACACCACCCTCTTTGAAGACAACACCAAAGCATGGAGCGGCGACCACTGCATCGACCCAAGGATTGTCCCAGGCATAATTTTCTGCAACCACAAAATAAACACCGAATCTCCGGCAATCATCGATATCGCCTCGACAGTCCTTAACCTGTTCGGCCTGGAAGCACCTAAACACATGGACGGCCGTAACTTGATAGACACGGAAAACTTTTCTATAAAGCCGGAAAAAAAAGGAAAAAATAATGTCTGACATAAACCGAAGAGAATTCCTCAAAATGGGGATATCGGCAGGTTCCCTTCTCGCTCTCGGAAGCCCCTCTGACCTTGTGACAAAAGTCTTTGGCAAAACCGAGACTCAGAAGAAAGCTATCATCCTAGGATTTGACGGGATGGATCCCCACTTGACAAATATGTGGATGAATCAGGGGAAGCTTCCAGCCTTTGAACGGCTGCGAAACCAGGGGGGATTTTGTCCACTTCAAACCAGTATTCCCCCTCAAAGCCCGGTCGCCTGGTCGAATTTCATTACAGGAATGAACCCAGGGGGTCACGGCATCTTTGATTTTCTCAAGCGGATTCCTGAATATTACCTTCCCGGCTTCTCGGGTACAGAAACACAGGATTCTTCCAAAACAATTTCCATCGG
>CAYPGQ010000044.1:0-32379 GCA_964410125.1 uncultured Eubacteriales bacterium
CACGAGTGGATAGAGATTCCTCCTGTCCGACGTATTCCTTTTCCATGGAATTGTTAAGGTTCGTGAGCAAACCGATGAGATTGGGATCCATGTACACATCTTTGAGATTCTTGAGGTCATCTTCCTTGACGAGCATTAGCATGTGTTCCTTCAAGAACTCAGCCGGTATTTTGTAATCCATGCGTTGGAACATTTTCCGGTTCATCTGGGATTGAAGAGATTGAACCTCTTCCTTGAGTTTGTCTATCTGTTTTTGTTTCTTCCCTTTAGCCTCTAATTGGATAATTTTGTTGTTGATCTTTTCGATTTTATTCTGGTTAGCTTCGTTTTTGCTCGTATCTTTTGCGTCAACGATCAGAGGAGCGATGTGGTCAGCGAATTCTTTGATGTAGGGTTCATCGCCTTGAACAACGACCACCAGGCTGGTAGCTGTTGAAAACTCATCGATGATTTTGTTGAATTGTTCGACTTTGGCATCTCCAGAGGGCAGCAAATCGGACGTGTGGGTGGACAATTCCAACTGGCTGGCAAATGCGGCGAACATTATCGTTAGAAAAAGAACGATCAACAGCATTCGCCAAGGATGGGTGGAATGCCATTGGGCTATTTTCAGTAAGAGTTTTTCTCTCATCTTCTGCCTCCTTCGGATAATTCTCAGAAATAAATGCGTGCTCTTAACATCCCCCCGTTGCCCATGTTCTTGGAAAAGACGGTGCCTTCTTTTCCAAAATTAAGATTGAGATAGGCCATTATATCGATGTTCTCCGAGAAGCTGTAGTTCAGGACCGGGATTAAAGCCAGGCTGTGGTCTGAAATGCTGTAAATACTCTGAAGCCCCAGGTTTATAAGATCCGTGACCGGGTGTTGGATGAGCACGAACACTTGATCTCGGGAAATAGTCTTCTGCTCTGCTGCAAACACGCGCATCCAGTCGTTGAGGGTGTACTGGTTGTATTCTGTTTTTCCCAGCGTGTTCCTGTAGTATTCAACCATGAAGTATGTCTGGAAATCGAACGTGTAATCCGTTCCGATAACCAATTCGTAAAAGTCATCCGTCGATTCCATCCAGTTGTAGGCAAATTCTGCCCAAACACCCATCCCGAAAAGCTCGCCTGCCGTGCTGACTCCCAAGAGTCTCCTTTGTTCGGGAAGTTCTAGAAAATTCATCTCCCCGTAATCGAACTGGGTGTAGTCGTGAAATCGCCAGGCCTTTTCGATAGCGATCAACGAATAGTCGAAGTGGGAGATTCGTCCCTTAAATTGGATCAACTTGGCTGAATTTTTCCATGTGTCGTCCGGAGAGTACAAAGCGGTGATTGTGTAGGTATTCCCGACCGGAACGTCCAAGCGGATAGCATTATGCCCGGGCTGTTCATATGTCGGATCGACGAGTTCCTTGATGTTGAACACATCCATCGGGTTCCAAACATATCCCGTGCCTAAGGAAATCTGTTGTTTACCTACAGTCAGGTCAAAATGTTTTAAGCTCAACTTGAAGTAAGCGTTGTCTAGAAACGTGCGGTTGGAAAAGGGGAGGACATAAAAGGATTCCATGCCCTGAGGGACTTGGGACAGGATATCCGGCGCCAGGAAATCTAGAATGTTCCATTCTTTTTTTCCATGGTAGGTGATGTAGTCGAAATTGGCAGCAAAAGTGATGTTATCTGTGAGATTGGATTTCAAATCGAGCCTGAGTTTGTTGGAGAAAAGCTGGTAATAATCACTTTTGACTTTTGTCCCCATGTATTGGGATTCGAAGTAGCCGAAGATATCCACTTTTTCCTGAGCGGCCAGTGAACCGCAGATTAAAAGAAAAAGAACAAGCAAATGCAGATATTTTTTCATTTTTTCAAGCTCCTCTCCGTGAACATGGCATCACTCAGCGTTATGTTGTATTTCACTTCCAGGAGTTCCATTTCGGTCTGGGTATTGTCATTTTTGTTGAACATCACGACTTTCATCGAAGTTGGAATGCCATCGATCACTTGGAAATCACTGGAGACCATCGTTTTCAGGAGGTAGGTGGGATCTTTGTCATCATAGTATTCGATAACAACCGGGAGAAAATTTTCCTTGATGATCCACATGACCAATCTGGAGTAGGAGCTGCTGCTTTCAGGCTTCCGTGTGAGTTCCAGCTTGTAGCAGTCCTGTTTTTCCTTTTGCTCGTCATCCAATTTTTTGGAGGTGAAGTCTTCGATGAAAGCATCTCCACTTCCCATATCCTCGTAGGAAAAGTCACTTCCCTGCATCTTTTGTTTTTTTGCATGAGTGGCCAATTTTCGTACACGTTGTGTCCTGGGAAAAAACATCCAGATATCGTCAGCATGGTTCAACATCAAGACGGCTTGGTCTTTGACGCGCCTTGGCTCCAGATATCTCATCAGATTTTTTTCACCCCGGTCCTTACTCCAGGATTCCTGTATAAAGGTCCGTTTTTGGCCAGAAGTGGTGACGATAGTCATCTTGGATTTAGCGTAGTTCGTCTCTGTATTGAACTGGTCGTTGACCTTCTGGATGATGTCGTCCGCAGTCATTTCCTGGCTGAACGCAACGGACGCCAAAAGCAAAGCCATCAATCCCACGGCGAATAGGTTTTTCATTATATCTCCTCCCTTTTTGGTTTGTCTTTTCTCTGATTTTCCTGTTGGTTGACAGAGATGAGCGTCAGGTTCAAGTCCCTGATGCGATGGAGCATCCCATGAAGTTGGGATTGGTCCGCGATCAGTCCCGTGAGGATGGTTGTATCCCCATCATAATTAATGGTCATCCCCTCAAACCAGTCTGACCAGTGGGAGTTGAGTTGTCCCTCAACCCGGATTTGGTATTTCATATTTTCCTCCATTTTTTTTTGTTTTCAGTAAATAAATACGAATTTTGAGCGGAAACGTCATCACATGAACATGTGATTTTGCATTAAGATTTTGGAATTCCCCCAACTCTCATGAAGATTTTTAACGCCATTCCCTCATCAATTTTCTCGGCCCTGTGGAACTGCGCAACTTAAGTCTTACATCTCCCTAAAATTTTTGCCATTATTCAGCTTTATTTCAAGGCTTTTCCAGTGCTCATACATCCTCGGGCCCAACAGCGTTGGGTTCCCTCGAAAATTGAATCGTGAAAGCTAAATCTTCAATATCGTTGTCGGAATTCTAAAATCTTATTTGAGGAGATGGAGGAAGGGGGAGGGTCAGAGAAGAGATTTTAGGGTGGCCTCCTGGATGACCACGTGGCTGCGTCCCACAATGGCAAAAACTCTTTTTCCTTTTTTTAAGGCTTTAGTGACTTTTTTGATCATGATTCGATCCCGATATTTATTTAATTTTCGGTGAATGGCAGTGAGAAAACCTCCTAATTCTGGACATTGAAAATAGGAATATGGGATTTTTTGCCAATTATCCAAGTCTGGAAATAGAAGAGAAACCATTCTTTCGAAATCGCCTAGATTAGTAGGGAATTTATTGTAACCATATATTCGACCAAGCTTCTGAAGATAGCGATTGACATACCGAGAATCATGGAAGTCGTTTTTCATCATCCTGTTGATGGCTGCCTGTCTCATCACATAATAGACTTTAACAAGATGAGGTTGGAAGTAATTCTGGAGGTATTTTGCTTGATCGTTCAGAGAGGGATCAATGCATTCAATCGGTATCCCGTCTCGTGCAGCAAGAAAGGTGACGAGGCCCTGCTCGCCATATTTTTCGATGGCTGAATATTGCGATTCCTCCAGGGGCCACATACTCCCTTCACAATAGGCAAAAGTCGGCTGAAATTCTTCCCACTTTTGTTCGATATCCAGGAATTGAGGGTGGGTGGGATCCACCTTGTGAAATGCGCCATAGTAAAGAAGACTGCCACCCTTGGAATTCAATTCCAGAATATACGGCTCGTTTCTAGGTTGGCGTATGTAATCTTCCCAGGACATCACCCGGTAGGATCTAAAACTAGTACAAGAGAATAAATAAAAGGAAGCTAGGAGCGAGAGCATGAATATCGGGAAACTTGTTTTTTTCATCGGCTCACTCCGCCCAAGATTTTGGCCATTCTTGGTTTATTCCTTGGCTTGAAAAGACCAAAATCTCATAAAAATCTAATGCAGGATTGATGCCAATATTCTATTTCCAAGTCTATTTGTAATAAATTCAGTGAGTTACAGGTTCAGAGCAAATACATATGACAGAGATAGGTCTTTTACTGGTGTCTAATTTTTAGACATCCGAGTCTGTTAGATAATGGTTTGTTAGATCAGCCCCAGTTTTTTCGCCCGGGCTATCGCCTGGGTTCGGCTGTGGACATTAAGTTTGCTGTTGATGTTTTTTGTGTGGGTTCTTACCGTGTTCAACGAGATGAAAAGCTTTTCGGCGATTTCCTGGTTGGTAAGCCCAGTTGCGATAAGCTTGAGCACCTCGATTTCTCGCTCGCTCAAAGATTCATCGATACCAGCAACTTTTTGTTGGGATTTGGCCCCTTCGAATGCTGCCAATATTTTGTTTATGTATTTTGTGGAATAGAGAGTATCCTGATCTGATTTAGCCCGTTTATTGTCTTCCAAAACTTTGGCAAGCAATCTTGCAATCATTTTGCCTTCCATGGTGAACACATGGATAAAACCGGCCTTTTCGCCTAGCGCAAGAGCCCGTTTCTGTTCCTGAATAGTCTCGTCAATCTTAGCTTGGTCATAAAGGGCCTTCACCCGAACTAAACGCATCTCCATGACTGAAACGATACGGTGACCTTCTTGTGCGTTTTTTATCAGCCTGTCCAAGAATCGATCGGCCTCTTCCGGTCTATCCTGGGCAATGAGAATTCTTGCCAGAACGATGTGCTCAGGTTCGTTTCGGCAAGACAGCTTATCTTCGATGCTGATTTTCCGTTCCTCTATCCATTGGGTCAACAAATCGGTATGACCCAATTCTATCCAGATGCGCGCCTGGTAGGCTGCAACAACATGGCCCATCCAAGGAGGGAGGTCGATTTTTTTTGAATCTTTTATAATTTCATCGATAAAGCGCAAGGCCTTCGGGAAATCTTTAATCAAGATCAATACGCGTATCCAATTCAAACGGATCCCTTGGAGTGCGATGAGATCATGACTCAACTTTGCCAGTTCTAGTCCCTTTTTGATCATTGGTATGCCGGCTTCCAAATCATCCCTTTCGCACAGAATACCTCCGAGTATGGAGCAGAGGGAGGCCGCATTGCCTGTCTTGGACATACCGGCATCTTCGGCAGTCTTTAATAGTTGCCTGCAGAGATTTTCCGCATCATGCATCCGTCCCAAGTATGTGAAAATGCCCGCCAGCGACAAACCGGCAAAAAGATAAAAAGAGGTGTTTCCTGTTTTTTTTATAATAGAAATGGCTGAGGAAAATGCCTTTTCAGCTTTTTCCATATCTCCATCACCAGCCCATCCATGGGCCATGCCCAGCATGGTTTCGACCACGCTCCGCCATGTCAGGTTTTCTTCAGAGAGCAGAATGAGAGCATGATAGGCGTGTTCGATAACATTAGCCACATCTCCCCTGTACATGGCCATAAGCGTGCGGACCGCTGAGATTTTGCCCAGCATCTCCTCTCTGTTAAAGACGTGCTGAAAACGTGTGCCATCAGGCAGGATTTCCACGACTTCCTCAGAAGAAGAATCCAGTATCTTCTCTGCTGAAGTCAGGCATTGTTCCGCTTCTTTCTGTCTTCCGCTCATGATCAATGACCGGGCATAAAAAACACAGAGTTGTGGCCGTTTGGAAATGAGCCTTTCAGGAAGGTGTCCGAACCATTGGGCTAGTTTGACCTGCTGTCCCCGGTCCCAAACGGTTTCCGCTATGTCTTCAAGCAGGAAAGCAGCTCTATCATAATCGTGTGCGGCCAAGGCATGGTCGACAGCCTCGAATTTCATTGCATGTTCATCATACCAATCACAGGCTCGGCGGTGCAGTTCAGGAACGATTTCCCCGTGCTTGTGCTGAAACCTCTGGCTCAGGGAATCGGCAAAAAGCCGGTGATACCGGAACCATTTTCGTTCGTTATCCAATGAAAAGATGAAAAGATTTGATTTCTCCAGCATGTTCAACATCTGCTGGCTGTTCTTTTGTTCAGTCACGGCATCACACAAAGGTCCGGACAACGGATCCAGGATTGATGTTTGTAATAAAAAATCCTGGATATTCTCTGGCTGTCGGTGGAGCACTTCTTCCATCAGGTAATCAACGATGTAGCGGTTGTCTCCGGAGAACTTGGCCACAAATGTGGAGAGGTCTTTCCGGCCATGCATGGATATGGCTGCCAATTGAAGACCGGTGATCCAACCTTCTGTCCGGGATTCGAGCAGAGCGATATCTTCTATGGAGAGGTCCACATTCAATTTGTCCTTGAAGTACTGTGTGGTTTCATCCGATGTGAAGCTGAGGTCTCCTGTCCGGAGCTCGGTCAGCTGGTTCTGGGTGCGGATGCGAGATAGGGGCAGAGGAGGATCGGAGCGTGTGGCCAGGATCATGTGCATTTTTGCGGGAAGTGCGTCTAAGAAAAGGCCCAACATGTCATGAATGGATGGAGATTGGATAAGATGATAGTCATCCAGAACGAGTGCAAAGTTTTTGGGGGTGGGAGTTATGCTGTTGATCAGAGTGATGATCATGGATTCAAACGAGGGCAGTTGGGGAGATTGAATGAGTTCTAGTACTGGCTGGCCCCAATTCTTATCCAACGTCTGGAGGGCGGCTATCATGTAGGTCAGGAAAGAAATCGGATCATTGTCTCTTTCATCGATTGAAAACCACGCGGCAGGTAATTTCTTTTTGTGTATCCATTCGCTGAGAAGAGCGGTCTTCCCAAAACCAGGTGGGGTGGACAGGAGAAAAAGCTTTTTGTTTGCGCCTTCATTGAGTTTTTTTAGCAATCGGGGGCGACTTACCAGATCGGCCCGGAGTGGGGGAATGGTGAGTTTGGTTTTTAGCAAAAACATAACTTTTATGAAAGGCAGTGGCTGTACAGACCCGTCTCCGTAATTGAATGAAAAATTGATGCTCCCTGTCAAGGGCCATTGACGCTAAGCACATTTCTTGATATCCTTCTATCAGAAAAACATGGGAATAAAAGGGGTTAGCAATGTCAATCAAATGTCCAAAATGTCAGTTCGAGAATCCCGATGATACTCCTTATTGTGGCAAGTGTTCTTTTCCACTTAAGCCCTTAGAGGAAATCTCTGCCACAAAGACTTTCATGACTCCCGCAAAAGGATTAACCTCGGGAACAACCTTTGCCACAAGGTATGAGGTCATCGAAGAGCTCGGAAAAGGAGGCATGGGCAGGGTCTATAAGGCTTTAGATAAGGAGATTAAGGAAGAAGTTGCCATAAAGCTCTTGAAGCCTGAAATCGCCTCTGATGAGACTACGGTCGAACGCTTCCGGAATGAGTTGAAATTTGCCCGAAAGATCGCCCACAAAAATGTCTGCAAGATGTATCACATCGCAAAAGATGAAGAGACTCCCTACATCACCATGGAGTATGTGAAAGGTGAGGATTTAAAGAGCTTCGTTAGGAGAAAGGGGAAGTTATCAGACGAGGAGGCACTATCTATTGCCAAGCAGGTGAGCGAAGGCTTGGTAGAGGCGCATAGGTTGGGTGTTGTGCATCGGGATTTGAAACCTCAGAACATCATGATTGATAAAGAAGGCGATGCGAAGATCATGGATTTTGGGATTGCCCGTTCGGTTGAGGCGCCAGGTGTAACACAGACAGGAATCATGATAGGGACACCGGATTACATATCGCCTGAGCAAGCAGAGGGAGAGGAAGCAGATCACCGGGCGGATATCTATTCTTTAGGAGTGATTCTTTATGAGATGGTAACAGGGAGTGTCCCATTTAAAGGAGACACGGCATTGAGTGTCGCTTTGAAACACAAGTCCAAACTGGCTCAGGATCCAAAGCAGCTAAACCCTGATGTTTCAGACGATCTGAACAAGTTGATATTGATCTGCATGGAGAAGGATAGAGAGATGAGATACCAGACGGCGACAGAGCTCCTGTCGGATATACACAACATCGAGGAGGGGATTCCCCTCGGGGAGAGAAAACTTCCAGCCAGGAAGAAGAGACTTACAAGGAAAAAGAGTAAAATCAAGTGGAAGAGCGTTTTGCTGTATGGGGGAATTCCTCTTCTGCTGGTTTTGATCATCGCAGGTGCGATCTATCTGTACACAACTCGAGCTGCAACCATCGATTCCATTGCGGTCCTGCCGTTGGAGAACCTCACGGGTGATGCGGAACAGGAGTATTTCGTCGATTGGATCACCGACGAGTTGATCGGGAAGCTGGCCCGGATCGGCTCGATCCGTGTGATTTCCTACAGGACAATGAGGCGGTACAAGGGATCGGAAAAATCATTGCAGGAGATCGCCCAAGAGCTAAACGTGGATGCATTCGTGACAGGAACAGTGCAGCAGGTCGGTGCAAACGTGAGCATTCGGGTGCAGTTGATAGATGTGCTTCCCGAGGAACAGAGCCTATGGGAGGAGACATATGACCGTGTAATGACAGATGTTCTGTTGATGAATAGCGAGATAGCGCGGACCATTGCCCAAGAAGTCAGAGCCAAAATGACACCTGAGGCAGATGCACGAGTTTCGAGCAGCCGCCAAGTCAATCCTGAAGCTTATGAAGCCTACGTGAAGGGAAAATTTTACATGAGTCAAGGTACTCCCGAAGCATACCAAAAGGGCTTAGCCTTGCACCACCAAGCAGTGGAGATAGACCCGTCGGATCCTGTAGCATATGCCTATCTTGCAGAAGCTTACATCACTGTCGCTCATAGCGCTGTGGCCACACCTGACGCCCTGCCACGAGCCAAGGCAGCAGCCCAGAGAGCGCTGAGGCTGGATGACACGCTGGCTGAAGCCCTTTGGGCTTATGGATTTATCGCGGGCTATTACGATTGGGAGTGGGAGACGTCGGAACAGGCCTTCCAGCGTGCCTTAGAGATCAATCCCAATTTGGCTATGGCTCACTACCACCTTTCCTGGTTTCAATACCTGTTCGGACGCATGGATGAAGCCATCGAATCACATAAACGAGCCCAGGAGGTGGATCCGCTTTCGCCCCTGCACACGGCTTGGTTGGGAGAATTATACAGGGTTGCAGGCCGATACGAGGAAGCCATAGCTGAGACCCAAAGGGCACTGGAAATTAATCCCAATTACCCGATAGCGTATCGCGTACTTGGAGATACCTACTTAGATATGGGAAGGATTGAAGAAGCCATCGCCACTCATCAAAAGATGCTGGAAGTCGCACCACAGTGGAGTTTTCACCTTGGGATGACCTATGCGGCGGTCGGCAGGGAGGATGAGGCGCGGGAAATCCTGGCTGAATGGGAGAAAAAGGAACCCTCACCCAGCGTTGCTAATGCTTTGGCCAAATTAAATACTGCCCTGGGAAATGTGGAAGAGGCATTCCGGTGGCTGAATTACGAGCCAGCCCATGCCTGGACTCCCTGGATCAGGGTGGGTCCTATATACAAGCCCCTTCACGGCGATCCCCGTTTCCACGACCTACTCCGCAAAATGAACCTCCCTCCCCTAGAATGATCAGCAAATCCAATGAAATGACAGCCTAATTTTCTTAATATCCGATGGCGGATCCTTTAGATGAGTATGTTGAGGGCACCTCCCACGAGATTTATTCCCATCTTCCAAGATGTATTGACAAAGCGTTGAGGAATGATTACATTTTTATCTCGGGCAATAAGCCGGAGGAGAAAGAGCGGGCATAACTCAGTGGTAGAGTACGAGCTTCCCAAGCTCGGGGTCGCGGGTTCAAATCCCGTTGCCCGCTTTTTCTTTTTTTTTAGAATCCCATGAAAAAAGATTGGCATCTCATCATAGACAGAACTCCTCACATGGGTTCTTGGAACATGGCTGTGGATGAATATATGTTCCAGTCCCTGGGAGAGGAGCCCACAACCTATCTCCGGTTTTATCAGTGGAAAAAGCCCACCGTCTCGATCGGCTACTCTCAAAAAGCGGAGAAAGTCATCGACCTAGATTTTTGCCGCAAGAGTGGTATTGATATTGTCAGGCGGATAACTGGGGGAAAGTTGGTGCTGCACCACAAGGAAGTGACCTATACAGTCTGTTCATCGGATGCAGATATTTTTTCCCGGAAACTCATGGATTCCTACAAGTTGATCTCTGAGGCTTTGAATCGGGGTTTGCAAAGGATGGGGATTGAATCCCATCTTGCGAAAGAAACCCCATCTGAATATGTCCGGGGAGTTTTGCCTTGTTTTTCCCATCCCGCCAGGGATGAGATCGAAATGGAGGGCAAAAAGATAATCGGAAGCGCCCAAAAAAGGACAGGAAAAAAATTCATCCAGCATGGTTCCATCCCCCTAGAAAAGGATGAAGAGCTGTTAAAATCAGCATCTCTCTTGGACCAAAAGGAAAGCATTGTCAAAATGACTTCTTTGTCAGAAGCGTTAGGTAGAAAGGTGGATTTCGATTGGGCTGTGGAGCACTTCATTTTTGGGATGTCCGATTACTTTGGTGTCCGTCTTAATCCCAGAGTTTTCTCGACGACAGAGCAGGTCGCCATTCGAAACATCCAGAAGGAACGTTATGACAATCCCGATTGGACCTTCGCATATTGATTTTTTTGGCTTGGATGTGATAGTATTCCTTTCTCGTTAAGGGAATTTCTGAAAATGAATGAAGTTGAAGAACTCTCCAAGTTGGATATTAAAACACTGCCTCCGTTGAAGACCATCCTGCTCGATAACCTTTACCAGAATGCTCTCAGCCACTTCTACCTCGAGCTGGGGACAGGCCCGATTCTGTATCTTCTTTCCCCATCCTATTCGGTCATAAATCCCACGCCAAACGAAACCATTAACGACTTTATCCAGAAACAGGAATATATCCTGAATTACCTCAAGGAATACATCATCCAGAATCTCACGGTCTATTCAGTCTTGCTCGATGTGAACTCCTACTTCATCGAGCAGAACAACTTTTTAGTCCTTGCTAGGTTGAGGGAGAGGGATTCGGATGGAAGACGGTATGAGATCAAGTTTTACACCCACTCACCCAGAGAGTTGATGACCCATTATCAGGACAAAATCTACATTGGAAGGGATTTTATCGATTTGTTCCAGTTCAAAAGGAAATACCTAGGAGTAAAAGAGCTCATCATCTCTTGTAAGGAACAGTACGACACACTTCTGGATAAAGCGGAAGCAAAACTCAAAAAACCTCTCGTTTACAAGTCCTTTTTCCAGGAGATAAAAGAATATGTGAACGAGTTGTCCACCGAGAGCCTCCAAATCCTCCAATCCCTCCCGCCGTACCTCGATTTTGGTAAATTGAGCGGGGAGGATCTGATCGACATCAATGCCCAGTACCGCACGATCAACCATTTCATGATAGAATTGCAGGATGAGGTCACCGAGTTTGAAAACCTATTGAGGTTCAAAAAGGAAATGGATTTTGTCCGATATGTAACCAAGTATAAAAAGGACCTGGCAAACGACATATCCTACTTCAACATCAAAATCAACGGGTTCCTCCAGGGAAAAATCTACAACTGGAAAAATAAGGCCTAATATTCTTCTATTCTGATGGATCCATAAGTCGTCTTTAGTAAAATGGAAGGCTTGTCGGTTTCTGTGTCAAAAGCCTTGATTACTTTATAGCCGTTTTCTTCATCGAAACTCTGACTCAATCCTTCGGAAACGTTCCATTCGATGTTGCCTCCCTTTGCTCGGGCCTCGAAGGGATATCTTCCTCCAGATTGCCAGTAGTATTTGATATCTGTGTACCGGCCGTTTACTTCGATCGGGTGGGTGAGGGGCAAGGGTTCCAGGGCCACGTCTCCGTTGGAGTGTGTTATTTCTGTTTTTCCTTGGAAACTGGTTAATTCCACTTTTCGGTAAGAAGTTGAGATAAGAATCCTCTCTCCGATGATCGAGTGCCCGTAGACTTCGAGGTTTTTTCCGTCTATCTTGAGATTCCCTTGGATATCGAAAAGTTCGACTTTCCCATACCTGTTTTCTATGTCCACGGAATCCTCTGCTCCTTTGATTTCGATCCGGCTATTCCTTGCTCTGATTTGAACCGGGCCAACATCCGAAAGATCGATTTTCCTGTAAGACGTTTGGATGTCGAATAATCCTTTGACATTCTGTCCGTAAACCTCTGTGTTCGATCCATCCACAGTCACAGACTGGCCGATATTTTCGCAATGGATCTTCCCATACCGGTGATCTATGTACGCGCTTCCTTCCACACCTATAACAGTTACTGTAGAGCTTCTGCTTTCGATCAGGCAGTCTGCTTGGATGTTTTCGACTTCAACTTCTTTATAGCTGTTTTTAATGACCAGATTTCCTGCAATGTTTTCAGCATAAACCTTTCCATTCGGATTTCTGATTTCTGTTTCTCCCACTTGAAAGATATTAACTTCTCCGTAGGAATTTTTCACATAAACAGACATTTGTTTAGGGATCATGACTTTGAAATTTGTCCGGAACCGCCGTTTTTGGAAATCCCCTCTGTTTATCGAGATCTGAATCCTTTCGCTGTCTTTCTCGATGACCATGTTCAACTTTTCAGCCACTTCATCTGCTTGCTTTTGTTCCCGGCGAAAGATCCTCTTTTCGAATGTGATCGATATGTTATCCTGGTCGGACCCTTCCACTTCAACATGCCCATGGGCATTGATGATCCAAAGGCTAAGAGGGAATGGAGGAGTGATCTCATTTGTTTCCTCGTACACAAATTCTTCCTGTCCGAAATAGATACCTTCATCCCAATCCCAATCGATCCAGATTTTTCCTGTCTGCGCGTGGTAGAAGATTATTCCTGCCGTAACGATCAAGATGAGCAGGATGATTTCTTTGACTTTCATTTTTTTATTCCTGAGTTTTTTCCAGCTCTTCCCGGCGTTCTTTCAATCCATAGTAGAGCTTCCAGCCTCCCCAGATGATCAGCACGATTGGCCAGAGCCGGGCGATAATATCCCATACATACACATTCATGTTGCTCAGGAAGATAATCAAGGCTAGGACGATCAGGACCAATCCCCAAGCCAACTTGCTGCCATTTGCACGTTTTGTCATTTTTTCCTCCTCTATTCTTCCTCTCTGGACTTGGTGTAATGATCTACCACAAGCTTCACGCCGACAACAAGCACGGAAAAGGGAATCAAAAATTCGAACACGGTGTCATAACTCATTAACTCAAAGTTGGCGAAAATGAGCACGACTCCGAGAGCAATAAGTACGATTCCCCAGAAAATCGACCCGGTTTTGACAAATTCCGGGACTTCTTCGACTTCCAAGATATCCTCTTCTCCCTGAAGGGCTTTTCGGTTAATGCTTTTGGATGTCTGAACAGCGTCAAAGAGCTGATAGAAATAGAATCCTGCAAGCGCCAGCCCCAGAAAAGGCTGTCCCTCTCCGGTTGTCTGCATCGTGACCAATCCCGCAAAAATAAAGAAAAAAACCAAAGCTTTGCGGTATTGCATGTTGTAGAGTTGGCCTGCTCCAAACGGAAAAAAGAAAGCAAAAACCCCAGCAAGAAAAGGGGATTTTGGTGGTCTTTTTACAACAATTTTTTCTTCCATGTTATTCCTCCAATTTATGTTTCCGGTTGTTTTTCCTCATTTCCTCTAAAAGGTTTGAAATCTTTGATGGAAACGAGAAAGTTATCCTTGTATTCACCCAACGTGTGGGTTATGGATTCGGCTTCGGCATACAGTTTTTCGAATTTGCTGAAGCCGATTTTAAACTGACGTTCGATCGACCGGTTTATCGTGCTTCTTTCCGGATGAAACATGTAAAATGAGATGAAAACGAGCAAAACCGTGGCTGCAGCCATGATCGGTTGGAATGAAGGGCGGAGCAAGAAATCTGTGACGAAACGGAATTTTTTTCTTTTTTGAGGAAGCTCGTATAGTTTTTCGGTCAGGCCTTCACTCACATAGACTTCGGGAAAGGAAGCGAGAGACTTTCTGGTCTCTCTCATTAGGGACAAAAGTTCCGCACAACTGGCGCAGGTGCGGAGGTGGGTTTTGACGGTTTGTCTCTCTTCCTGAGTGAGTTCGTCCTCTAGATAAGGAGACAGGAGTTCTTCGATTCGTTCACATCCCATTTTCTTTCTCCTTTTTTTCTTTGAGGATTTTTGCCAGTTGAAGCCTGCCTCTGTTGACACGTGACTTTATTGTGCCCATAGGAAGATCCATAATTTCTGCGATCTCTTCGTACTTTTTTCCCTGAATGTCGCGGAGGATGATCGCCATCCGGATCTCTGAAGAAAGGTGATTAAATCCTTCCCAGACGATTTTTTTACTCTCTTGGATTATCACGCTTGCCTCGGGGCCAGATCTGCTGTCTGCCGAAAGAAGATGCTCGTTGAATTCATCGCGCGATTTTTTTTCCCACTTGGTCTTCCGGTACTGATCGATCAGATGATTGCGTGCCAGAGTGAGGAGCCATGCGCTGAAATTTTTATTAAAATCGTATTTTTCGATCGAGTGATGCAGCTTGAAAAAAATGTCCTGCGTTAAGTCTTCGGCCTCTTCGTAGCTACCGGCAAATTGATAGGCGAGGTTGAAAACTTTTTTGGAATAAGCATTAACCAGCATTTTCCAGGCTCCTTCGTTGCCTTGCACACATTTTTGAATTATCCTTTCTAATTGCACTTAACACATCCTGGTAGACGAGAAATATCCCAAAAAAGTTCCGTTCTTACATTCTACAAGCGTCAACCTTTGGGGTCAAACCTTGACTCCAATTCTCTTGACTAAAAAGGGGACGGTTCTATTTTTTTTGGCCTAAATTTTAGACTTCCTACTTGAATTCTTGAAAAATAGAAGCGTCCCCTTTTTCCACTTTTGTCCAATGTCAAGGTTTGACCCCAATTCTCTTGACTAAAACGGGAATATGTGACACCATATTTTATCAAATTCAAAGGATAAAATTCTTTAACTGGATTATTCACAAGCCAAGATTGATGTAGCGGCAAGGCAGTGGCAGTTTTTATGAATAATTCAGGTTCACTTTCACAAGGGAGGCTCGATATGCAAGGTATTGTTGGTTATGGTGCCTACATTCCCCGCAATCGCATCAAAGTTGAAGAGATTGCCAAAGTCTGGGGAGCAGATGCGCCGAGTTACAAAAGAGGTTTGATGCTGGAAGAAAAATCCGTGCCTTCTCCTGATCAGGACACGATCACGATGTCGGTAGAGGCGTCCAAGAATGCTTTGAAGAGGGCTAAAATCGATCCGGCAGAGATCGGAGCTGTTTATATCGGTTCCGAATCTCATCCATATGCTGTCAAGCCCAGCGGGACTGTTCTGGCAGAGGCGCTCGGGGCAACCCCTGAGGTCCACACGGCTGATTTTGAATTTGCCTGCAAAGCCGGGACCGAGGGTATGTATGTGGCTTTAAGCCTGGTAAAGGCCGACGAAGTCAAGTATGGCCTGGCAGTGGGTGCCGACACATCTCAAGGTGCACCGGGTGATGCTCTGGAGTATTCGGCTGCTGCCGGAGCAGCAGCATTTATTTTCGGTAAAGAAAATCTTGTAGCCAAGTCTGTCGAGACTTATGCCTACATGACTGACACGCCTGATTTCTGGCGAAGAGAGTACCAGTACTACCCCCAGCATGGCGGCCGATTCACCGGTGATCCAGCCTATTTCAAGCATGTCATCGGGGCAGCCAAAGGTATCATGGAAAAGTCTGGGATGAAGCCGGCCGACTTCGATTATGTCATCTTTCACCAGCCAAACGGCAAATTTCCCCTCCGGGTGGGCAAAATGTTGGGATTCCAGAGGGAACAGATTGAGCCTGGATGGCTGGTGAATCTTTTGGGAAACACCTATTCCGGATCGTCTCCCTTAGGATTGACGTCGACCCTGGATATTTCCAAACCGGGAGACATGATTCTGATCGTTTCCTACGGATCAGGAGCAGGATCTGATGCCTTAATCTTTGAAGTGACCGAGCGGATCGATGAGGTGAGAGAATTGGCCCCCAAGACAAGGGATCTTCTTGAGAAAAACAAAAACTATCTCGAGTACGGTGAGTATGCCAAATTCCGCCATAAAATCAGAAAAGCTGACTAGGAGGATCATATGAGAGATGTAGCTGTTATCGGAACAGGAATGACAAAATGGGGAGAGCTGTGGGAAAAGTCCCTGAGAACAATTTTTGTAGAAACAGCTCTTTTGGCTTTGAACGATGCCGGTGTGGACAAAATAGATTCGATGTATGTCGGCTCAATGTCATCGGGAGTGTTTGTCGGACAGGAACACATCGCGTCCCTATTGGCTGATTATTTGGGCCAGACACCCGTTCCCTCCACGCGGGTAGAAACGGCGTGTGCTTCAGGAGGACTAGCCTTCAGGCTTGGGTTCATGGAGGTGGCATCAGGCATGAGCGATGTAGTTCTTGTGGGCGGGATCGAAAAAATGACCGATGTGAACGGTTATGAGGCGACGTATGCTTTGGGCACAGCCGCTGATCAAGAATACGAAGGATACCATGGCATTACATTCCCAGGACTTTACGCCCTGATTGCCAGGGCCCATATGGAAAAGTATGGCACTACCCGTGAGCAGATGGCCATGGTTGCTGTAAAAAATCATCGAAACGGAGCCAAAAATCCTCTGGCACAGTTTCCGTTCGAGGTCACAGTCGATACGGTGTTGAATTCTGTGATGGTGGCTGATCCTTTGAGGATTTTGGATTGTTCACCAATCACAGATGGAGCCGGTGCTTTAATTATCTGCCCTGTTGAAATGGCCCGCAAGATGGGAAAGCCTATTGTGAAAGTTATCGGAACGGGTCAAGCGACAGATGCCATCGCCCTGAGTTCAAGAAAAGATGTTACATGGCTCGAGGCTACATACCAGGCAGGAAAAGCTGCCTATGAAATGGCCGGAAAAAAGCCCGAAGATATCGATGTGTTTGAGGTCCATGATTGTTTCACGATCGCTGAGATATGCGTGATGGAAGCTCTGGGTATAGTGGAGAAAGGACAGGCGGGCAAGGCCGTCGAGGAAGGATTGACAGCCCTGGAGGGCAAAATCCCGATAAACACGAGCGGCGGATTGAAATCCAAAGGCCATCCTGTGGGTGCTACAGGCGTAGCGCAGATTATCGAAATTACAAAACAACTGCGTGGCGAATCAGGGGAGAGACAGGTCAAAAATGCCAAGGTCGGGATGACCCAAAACATGGGTGGAAGCGGCGGCAGCACCGTGGTTCACGTTTTTGAAATGGAATAAGGAAGGAGAAAAAAATGCCAACACCATCAAGATATTGGAGAGAGATTCCTCAAAGATACAGGTTTGAAGCCAACCAGTGCACAAAATGCGGATTGAAATTTTTTCCTCCTCGTCTGATCTGCCCGGAGTGCAAAAATCAAGAGCTGGAAGAGGCCAAAATCGAAGAAAAGGGAAAGCTGCTCACCTATACCATCATTCGTGTCCCTCCCCATCAGTATGTCGATCAAGCGCCTTATGCCGTAGGGATTGCCGAATTGGATGACGGCGTGAAATTGACCGGACAGATCGTGGATTGTGATTTTGACGATCTCAAAATTGGGATGCGGCTGAAGTTGGAGTTTCGGAAGGTCTACCAGGAGGGCGATTCCGGCATCCTCTGCTACGGATACAAATTCGTTCCGGATGCATAAAGGCGTCGAAACTAGCTTTGCAGGAATATAACTCCCAGTTAACCTGGATAATTCATAAATTATCCAGGTTACCCTGAATTATTTATGTGCGAGCTTAAAATCAAGGGACACGTTAATAGAAATTGGGGACATGTACCGATTTGTTTTAAAATCGGTAACGTGTCCCCTGAATTTCTCGTACATGTCCCTGATTTCAATGCATATAGCATTTAATCCTAAAAAAAAAATCATTTTTATGAATAATTCAGGATAAATAATTTTTGAAAAGAGCCGAAAAATTAACTAGGAGTAAAGTTAGTCCTCTAGCCTTTATTGTTTGACTAACATATAATTTAAGGCGTATTTAATTTTTTGGGAGCAAGACCATGTACAGAATCGAAAGCAAGGTCGATACCGAGAGCAAAGAATTTAAAGATAATCACAAGAGTCTGAAAAAAGAAGTCGAGTTCTACAAAAAAAGGCTTGCTAAAATTCAGGAAGGTGGCCCAAAAAAATACCGCGATCTCCACAAATCACGGGAGAAACTCTTGGTGAGAGAAAGGTTGGATAAACTCTTCGACAAAAACACACCTTTCCTCGAGATGAGCACTCTCGGTGCTTACGACTTATACGAAAACGAGGCTCCCAGCGCAGGTGTTGTAACCGGGATCGGAGTGGTTCACGGGCGAGAGGTTCTGGTCGTGGCCAATGATGCCACAGTCAAGGGCGGGACCTATTTCCCCATGACCATCAAGAAACACATCCGGGCCCAACAGGTCGCTCTGGAAAACCGTTTGCCGTGCATCTATCTTGTCGACTCCGGCGGGATTTTTCTTCCCCTTCAAGCCGGGACCTTTCCGGATAAAGAGCATTTTGGGCGCATTTTCTACAACCAGGCCAGGCTTTCGGCTCTCGGTATCCCGCAGATTTCGATCGTGATGGGCTCTTGCACGGCAGGAGGAGCTTATGTGCCGGCTATGAGCGATGAGACCGTGATCGTCCGCCATCAGGGAACTATTTTCATCGGAGGGCCTCCGCTGGTAAAAGCCGCCACAGGAGTGGACGTTTCGGATGAGGATTTGGGCGGTGCGGATGTACACTGTCGGATCTCGGGTGTGTCCGACTATTATGCCCAGAATGATTCCCACGCTCTCGAGATAGCCCGGAACATCGTTGAGACATTGGATCCTCCTAAGAAGTTTGAGTTGGACATGGCCGAACCCGAGGATCCTTATTATGATCCTGAAGAACTTAATGGGATCATTCCCCAGGATACACGCAAACCCTACGATTTCAGGGAGGTCATCGCGCGGCTCGTGGATGGCAGCCGGTTCCAGGAATTCAAGGAACATTACGGACAGACGATCGTGTGTGGATTTGCCCGTATCTTGGGATATCCTGTCGGTATTTTGGCCAACAACGGCGTGCTTTTTTCTGAAAGCTCGGTCAAGGGAGCTCACTTTGTGACTCTGTGTTCCATGAGGAAGATTCCATTGATTTTTTTCCAGAACATCACAGGGTTTATCGTCGGGCAACAGTACGAGCATGGGGGGATCGCTAAGGATGGGGCCAAGCTGGTCCATGCTGTGGCCAATGCTGACGTGCCGAAATTCACGATAATCGTCGGCTCATCCAACGGAGCCGGGAATTATGCCATGTGCGGCCGGGCTTATGCCCCACGATTGCTCTGGATGTGGCCGAATGCCCGAATCAGTGTGATGGGAGGAGAACAGGCCGCAGATGTGCTGGTAACCGTGAAGGAGAAGAGACTGGCGGCTCAAGGGAAAAAGATGACCGATGAAGAGATTGCGAAGATGCGTGAGCCCATCCTCAAGAAATACGAGCATGAAGCCAGTCCGTATTTCAGCACGGCTCGGCTTTGGGATGACGGCATTCTCGACCCGATGGAGACAAGAGAGGCTCTGGCTTTGGGGATTTCTATGAGTCTGAACGCGCCCATCCCTGATTACAAAGTCGGCATATTCAGGATGTAAGATGAAAAAAAACGTCTTTCAGACAATTCGGCTGGTTGTTGATGAAAAAGTGGCCCACATCACATTCGCAAGGCCCGAGGTCCACAATGCTTTTAATGCCACGATGATTGCTGAACTTACCCAGGTCTTTGACCAGGTGAAAGCCGAGGCATCTGTTCGTGTGGTTGTTCTGACCGGAGAGGGAAAATCCTTCTGTGCCGGAGCCGATATAAACTGGATGCGGGAGATCGTCGATTATTCCTACGAACAGAACCTGTCAGAATCCCTCCTGTTGGCAGAAGCCCTGCACAAATTGTATTCCCTTCCCAAGCCCACTGTGGCCATGGTGAACGGGACAGCCATCGGTGGGGGAAACGGTTTCCTGTCGGCTTGCGACATCGCTGTGGCGACAGATGAGGCCCAATTCGGATTGAGTGAGGTGAAAATCGGGCTGGTGCCTGCAGCCATCTCTCCTTTTGTGATCCGGAAGATAGGCGAGAGCAAGGCACGGGAATATTTTCTCACTGGCAAAAGGATCACAGCTCAAAAAGCATATGAGATCGGTTTGATCAATCAAGTCGTTCCTCCATATTATTTGGGGGATACCGTAGATGAGTTGATAGGTCTGCTCTTGACCTCGGGTCCAGAAGCTCTGGCCAATTGCAAGGAGCTGATATTTCAGGTTCCGCAGATGAGTCTTGAAGAGGTCAAACTATTCACAGCCCGGATGATCGCCAATTTGAGGATCAGCGAGGAGGGTCAGGAAGGCATGGCCTCTTTTCTGGAAAAACGAAAGCCCAATTGGACGAAGTAGTGTGGTAAAGAAATTCATGTTTAAGAAGATACTCGTTGCGAATAGAGGTGAGATAGCGGTTCGGATTATTAAAGCCTGTCAGGAAATGGGGATATCCACTGTGGCGGTATTTTCTGATGCCGACCGTCTCAGCCTTCACGTGCAGATTACCGATGAGGCCATCGGGATCGGTCCGCCTCCTGCTGTGGATAGCTATCTCGACATGGACCGGATTATCCAAGCGGCTAAGAAAATCGGGGCGGATGCCATTCATCCCGGATATGGTTTTTTGGCTGAAAACTCCGCTTTTGCCCGGCGCTGCGAAAAGGAAAAGATCGTATTCATCGGGCCCAACTCCGATGCTTTGGAACTTGTTGGGGATAAAGTGCGTTCGCGCCAGACTCTGGAGAAGGCCGACATCCCGATCATCCCCGGGATGAAGGGAATCGTGGAGGATACCTCAGCTATCAAAGTCGAAGCCCAGAAGATCGGCTATCCGGTGATGATCAAAGCATCGGCCGGTGGTGGCGGAAAAGGGATGCGGGTTGTGTTCGATGAAAAGAAGCTGACGCCAGCACTCGAGGCCGGCATGCGCGAAGCCAAATCTGCCTTTGGGGATGAGTCCGTTTATCTGGAGAAATACATCGAAGAACCTCGGCATGTGGAATTTCAGGTTCTTGCCGACAACCACGGCAATGTGGTGCACCTTTTCGAGAGGGAATGCTCTATTCAGCGAAGGCACCAGAAGATCGTGGAAGAGACGCCCTCCCAAGCCCTCGATCCTGAGCTTCGTGCCCGGATGGGGGAGACGGCCAGGAAGGTCATGCAGATTTCCGGTTATAACAACGCAGGGACGGTCGAATTCCTTTTAGACAAGGATAATAATTTCTATTTTCTGGAAGTCAACGCCCGGCTGCAGGTGGAACATCCGGTCACGGAACTGACAACGGGTGTGGATCTAGTCCACCAGCAGATAAAAATTGCCGCAGGCGAAAAGCTTCCTTTTAAGCAGGAAGATCTGGAACAGAAGGGCCATGCCATAGAATGCCGGATCTATGCCGAAGATCCGCATAACAATTTTTTGCCTTCCTCGGGGAAAATCCTTTATTTCAAAGAACCACACGGACCGGGCGTCCGTAATGATTACGGGATCTACAGCGGGTGGGATGTGCCGATCTATTACGATCCGATCCTGGCCAAGCTTATCGTCTGGGCCGAAAATCGAGAAACCGCCTGCCAAAGGATGATCAAGGCACTGGATGATTATGTCATTTTGGGCGTGCAAACGAACATACGTTTTTTGAGGGATTTGATCGGACATCCTCGATTCCATAAAGGAGAGACGACCACAAGTTTTATCCAAGATCATTTTGCGGATTGGACAGGAGAGAAGGACTCAGAAGAAAAGCAAAAGCTGGCTTTATTGGCAGCGGCCTTCGATTCTTCACAAGGGGCATCGCCAGCAAAAGCTTTCCGAGTGACAAAAAAAGAGATTTATTCTCCCTGGCTTTCACTTGGGAAATGGCGATTAGGAGGAAAGTAGAGTGGAATTTGAATTCCTGTTGAACGACGTATTGCAGCAAATATCTCTCGAAAAAAAAGAGGATTTTTATGTTTTTTCTGACGGCGAAAAGACTTATGAAGCTGATATCCAGCAGATTTCTCCCCACCAAATCTCTGTATTGATTGATGATGTTTCCTTCCGGATATACACTGCAAAGGATAAGGATAGCCGGTATTTTGTGATCGACGGCCAGCAGTTCGTTGTCAAAGAGCCGACCGAAGAGGTGGAAAGTTTCCGTAAGGGAGAAGAAATAACCTCAGAGGGAACGTTTTTGGTAAAGGCACCCATGCCAGGTAAGGTCATCAAGATCTGTGTTTCCGAGAAGGATGAGGTACGGAAAAACCAGACGCTGGCCATTGTGGAAGCCATGAAGATGGAGAACGAAATCAAGGCCTCTGTGGATGGTACGATCAAGAAGATCCATGTTACGGCCAATGATTTAGTGGATTCTGAGCTGCCTCTGATCGAACTCGAACCTTCCTAAATCCTATCGAATTATACTACTAAAAAAAAGGGCGGTTCTTTTTTTGGATACTTAAATCTAAAGGTTCTCTTCCATATTGTGTGGTCATTACTTTCAAGGTGTTTCTTTGCCATCAGGCATGTTTGGAGCGCCCTTCTCGGCCCTGCGGAACTGCGCCCATTTATCCTTTTTTCAATCCTTTAAGCCTAGCTTTTCTCAGCATTTCCCATTGGACAGTCCAGTGCTCAAACAGTCCTCGGGCCCGACTAAGTTGGGTTCCCTCGAAGAACGATTCATGAATGAAAAATAGAACCGTCCCCTTTTTTACATTAAACGACAGAAGGGGTAAAATAAGTAATGACGTAAGTATTTACAGGACAAATATTTATGGTTAATACACCGGTTAGTTGGAGAGAGAAAAAATAGGCCGTCTGAACTGGAAAAAAATGCAACGAAATCAGGAAAAGGACAGTTTTAGGAAGGTGAGAATGGAGGAGCAAGAGCTGATGCGCCAGGTCCAGGCCGGAGATGAAATGGCATTTTCAGACATAGTTAAAAGATACAAAAACAAAATAGTCAATTTCCTGTGGCAGCTCACCGGAAATTATCAGGTGGCTGTGGAGTTGTCGCAAGAGACGTTCATGAGAGTTTATTTCAAAGCCGACAAATACAAACCCGTGGCGCCTTTATCGTCCTGGATTTACACGATTGCCTCTAACTTGGCCAAAACAGAGGTGAAAAGATCCCATCGGGTGACGATGGTTTCCTTGGATGATGAAAACTACCACTATTCCGAAAGGACAGCCGCAAAGGAGCATCCCGAGGACTCCGGCCTATCAAAAAAAATGAGACAGGCTCTGGATTCCCTCCATCCAAGATACAGAGTCCCGGTCATATTGAAGGATCTCGAAGGATTTTCGCAGGAAGAGATCGCCGAGATTCTGAAAAAACCTCTTGGAACCGTAAAGGCTCGCATCAGCCGGGGGAGGAATCATCTTAAAAAAGAATTGGAAAACAGCAAATCCAAAACAAAATATAGAGGGGATAAGGAGATTGGAGATGCACGAACATAACATTTTCGAAAATATCCAGCGTGTGAAAGCTCCTGAGAGCTTTGAGCAGGACGTCATGCAGCTTTTACATGAAAGGAAGTCAAAACAGGGGAGAGGCTGGACGTTCCGTCTTTCGTTGGCCTGGGCTTTCAGCGCCGCGGTGGCAATATTTGTCATAATCAATTTTGTTGTCATTCCCCAGAGGGGGCCGACCGAATTCTCCGACCTCGAAGGAGAAATCCCTGCCTATTTCGAGCAGAGAGTGCCTCCCCGGAACATGGAGACTATACCGATAATCGAAAGAGTTGATTATTCGGGGGAGATGCGATCGAGCAGACAGGAACCCCCGACAATATATTTATTGGAGCAGTGCTCTGATAAAACAAACAGAACAATCAAATATTAAGGAGGTCAGACAAAAATGAGTACACAAACGAAATCGATCTTCAGCCTGACATTATTCTTGTTCGCTATCCCGTTGTTCGTGGCCGCAAAAGCTCCATCGATCAGTGGACCGCAGATCGAGGATGTGACACAAAAAGTTTTTCCGTGTGTTGTCAAAGTCGAAGTAAGAAATTTGATGCGGAAGGTTGCAACAGGAGTTGTCATCGACACCAGCGGTCACATCGTGACGACAGCCCTAATTACCCCCCGAGATGAAAAAATTTTCATCACTACAATCGAAGGAGACAGAATCGAAGCTGAATTTTTGGGGATGGATTCGGAGACTCATCTGGCCGTGATTCAAGCCAAAGGGAAAAAGCTTACTCCGATTGCTATGGCTAAATCCGAGGACCTTTCGCCTGGGGTGTGGATCGGGGTTGTCAGCATTTCGCCGGAGAACACGCCGCAGGTCACCCAAGGAATCGTCTCGTCGGTGGCCGATGAAAGAGTCCGCCTGAATGTTTGGGTGGGCCGTGGGATGAGCGGAAGTCCGGTGGTGAACAAACAGGGACAGATGGTCGGTTTACTCAGAGGAGTTTATGTGGATGAGCAGCCGATCGCTTTTTCTTTCCAGGAGAAAGAAATCGTTGGATCAGGATATGTATTCAGCACAGCCGAGGCGCCTGCGTCTGGTATGGCCGTGGCGACACCCGTGGATGTTGTAAACTTTGTGGTGACAGAGATCAAAGAAAAAGGAAAAGTGGAGCGTGGTTGGCTCGGCGTGAGGATATGGCCGAACGAGAAAAACCAGGTGGAGATTATCGAAGTGGAAAAGGATTCTCCAGCAGAGATTGCCGACCTTGAAGAAGGAGATATTGTCATCGAGTTCGAGGGCCAAAATGTGGACGATACAGAGATGTTGCAGAAAATGATAAGGATGAGAAAGCCAGGTGAAACCGTCACTGTAAAGATCGAGCGCAAAGGAAAAATCCAAGATGTAAAAGTCAAGCTGGGCGAGCTAACTGAAGAGAATATCTGGAGCGAATTTGAGAGCAAATTCCCCAAGTTGTTTGCGCCTTCAAAAGAAAAGATCGGAGTTTGGCGTGCACCGGAATGGACCAAACCCAATGTCTTCCGGTTCGGATTCGAACACCGAAAGTTTATCGGGGTGCGTATCCAAGAGCTTAATCCCGAGCTTTCAGAGTTTTTCGGCATCGATAAAGGCACGGGCATTCTTGTTTCCAGTGTTGAAAAGGATGGCCCTGCAGATAAAGCTGGCTTAAAAGTGGGCGATGTCATTATCGAAGCAGACGGGAATCGGATGGAAAGCGGGCAAGATCTCGTTGGTCTCATACAAGACAAGGAAGCAGGAGATAAAATCACGATCGAGTTCCTCAGGAATAAAAAGAAAAGAACAATTGAAGTTGAAGTGGAGGAAGAAGAGAGCAGCCCTCCGTTTGTTTTGTCCCGTGATCCACAACAGTATCTGGAAACCTGGAGAAATTACATGGATACGTATGAGACACAATCTAAGAAGCTGGCTGGGACATACAAAAAAATGGGAGAGGATCAGTACAAACAACTTATGGAAAACCAGAAAAAGATGAACGAGCAATGGCAGAAGCAGTTGGATAAACAACAGAAGGATGCCCAGAAACATTACAAGGATGCATTCAAGACGTTTAGTTACGCTTCGAAAAAACCTAAAGGGATAAGAGCGTAATCGCTCTTGTTTCCATCTCACAGGGAAGGCAGGGAGTAATCCCTGACCTTCCTTTTTTTTTAAATTGGGGACAGGATACCCTTTCACTTATTTATTCAAGAAAATCTGGGAACCAGATATCTATCCTCGAAATGAATAAATAAGTGAAAGGGTATCCTGTCCCCAATTTAAGAATTGAGCCAGGTTTTCATGAAAGATTTGAATTCTTTGAGGGAGAGTCTCTTTTCTTTGTGAAAATCCTTTGCCATCCGTTGCTTCATGGCCTCATACAGGATGATTCCGACAGAGACAGAGAGATTCAGGCTCTGGGCCATCCCGAGCATCGGGATTTTGATCATATAATCCGCCATGTTCTGAGCTTCCTCAGAGATACCCTCTGACTCATTCCCGAAGACGACAGCCAAAGATTGTGTATAATCGATGGCCGTGTAGGGGATGGATTTTTCTCCCAAACACGTGGCCGCGATTTTGAATCCCTTTTGTTTGAGATGGCTTAGACATTCTTCTGTTGATCGGTAGTTAGAAAAGTGCAGCCATTTTTCTGCTCGTGTGGATATGGCTTCGTTAACAGGAAATGCTTTACCAGTGGAAGAGATAATATCCAAATACAGGACTCCGGCAGCGTCACATGTACGGACCACAGCGCTGGCATTATGGGTGTTTGTGACTTCCTCCAAAACGACACGCAGATCCGGTTGACGCAGGGAAAGAACTCGTTTTACCTTTTGGATTCTTTCTTTTGTCGGCATGAAGAGACTATAACAAACAAAGAAGAAAGCGACAACAATTAAGTGAGGTGTCCCCGAATTAGAGGAAGAAGAATTTGGCGGTGATGATAAGCCAAAAAATAACAGAGCCGATAATGCCCCTGAATTCTCTGTTGTTTTTGCACAGGGTCCAGCGGAATCGTATTTTTTGACGGGGCAGTGTCGAGAAATAGGAAGGAAAAAAAAGGGGAACAAGTCTCTTGTATTCTGCGTATTCCAAAGGGAAAAGCTTTTCCATTTTTTGCTTTTCCGACAGGATTATGACGGGATAAAAAAACACAAAAACCACAAAAGCACATCCCAAAACCCACCAGGATTGAGTCCCGATCACCACGCCCAGCCCGATCAAAAGATTGCCGAAATACAAGGGATTTCGTGTATACCGGTAGGGGCCTGATGTAGTCAATTTTTTTTCTTTTTCCAGATGGCCACAAGCCCATGTTCTGATTATCAACCCGACAAGTGTTAATCCCACACCAACCAGGACGGCCCAAAGCTTGGGTTTAGCCAACACAACCGCCAAGATTACGAAAAGCAATGTGACTCTGACTCTCCACCTGTAAATGACCCTCAGCAGTCCGTGCTCAGGCATTTGTCTCCATCTCCAGTATTCCCAAACACGCCGCTGCCACTTCCTCAGGCGTGATTTTTTCCAAACACTCGAGCCGCGAACAAACCTTCTTGTAGCAGTGACTGCATTCCAGCTCATGGAAAACAATCCGGTCCTGATCTCGGAAGGGTCCGTTGCGGCTGGGAGTTGTAGGGCCGAACAGACCCACAACGGGCGTAGAAAATGCCCCGGCCGCCTGAAGGGCGAACGTGTCTCCACTGACCAAAACAGCAGCCCTTTTTATAAATGCCATGACCTCTTTTAACGATAATGATGGTACCAAAGGAATTCCGGATTTTTGACTGACCTCTTTTGCAAGTTCGTGTTCAACTTCGCTGCCCCACAGCAAAACAGGAAAGATTCGATCATTCCCGATCATTTTAACCATTTGAATCCATCGGTCCGCATTCCATCTCTTTGTTTCCCAAGCAGCTCCAACATTCAAAAGCACCAATTTGTTTTGCCGATCGTATCCCAAATCATCCAAAATCCGCTGGGCATGTTTGGATGATTCTTCGGGAACCTGCAGAGGAAATTCATAGTCGCCGCACTCGATTCCCAAAAGAGAGAGAAGTTTCAGGTTCTTACCGATCACATGATCCTTTTCAGACACCTCCACCAGGTTTTCCGTGTAGAATAAGGAGGCCTGCCGTTCTTTCAGATTCTTCTGGTGAAAACCGATCCGCTTCCTCGCTCCTGAAATGTATGCCATAAATCCCGATTTGATTAATCCTTGAAAATCGATCGCGACCTGATCCTTGTTCCTGATCTCCTTCTTCAGCTTGGCAAACTCCTGCCAAAACCTCCGCGAACCCAGTTTCCACCTCTTAAGCTTCACGGGTACGATCCTGTCCAATCCCGGAACAAGGTCGAGGATTTCCTTCCCGTTTTCTTCAACGATCCAGGAGATCTTTGCATCGGAGTATTTTTTTCTCAATGCGGAAAAAGCAGGAAGTGTGTGAACCACATCCCCAAGGGAACTCAGCCGGATGATCAAAAAATTGTCCATGGCTTCAGGACTCTTTTTCGTTCTTGAATTTAGCGGCAATTTCTTGGATGACTTCAGAAGTGGATTTGATCTTTGGCCCTCCTGTGATGGCTATCTCACCTCCATATTTTTTCACTGTTTCCCGCTCCGGAACCGTATCCACCGTGTAATCCGAGCCCTTGGCATGCACATGCGGCTTCAAGGCCAAAAGCACCCTCTCCACCTTTGCCTCGTTAAAAAAGGTCACATAATCCACAAAGAAAAAAGATGCGATGATCTCACCCCGTTCCTTCTCCAGCAGGATAGGCCGCCCTCTCCCTTTGAGCTTACGGACCGAAGAGTCGCTGTTCAGCGCCACGACCAGAACATCCCCTCTCTTTTTGCTTTCCTTCAAGTAACGGATATGTCCAGCATGGATCAGGTCAAAACATCCGTTGGCAAGAACGACCCGGTCTCCACCCTGTTTATGTTTTTCGATTATCGCCGTCAGTTCGTCAAGAGAATATATTTTTTTCAATGTTCTGAAAGGATGGCCTCCTTGAGTTCTTGGGGAGATACGGTAGACGTGCCTTTTTTCATGACGACAATGCCTCCTGCGTAGTTGGCGAGCACAGCGGCCTCTCTGAATGATGCCCCGCACGCCAATGCCAAAGTTAAGACACTGATCACGGTATCGCCTGCGCCGGTTACGTCCACGATATCGCTCGACCCGTATATAGAGATCGGAAAGGCCGGTTTGTATCTTTCGAAAAGGACCATCCCTTTCCCACCCCGAGTGATCAGCACGGCTTCGGCTTCTGCTCTGTCAAGAAGCAACCTGCCTGCTTTGTTCACTATCTTCTGGTCATCGTCCAGTTCAACTTGAAGGGCGTACTCCACCTCAGGCTCATTCGGCGTCAGGATGGTAACCCCCTTGAAATTCAGCAGACGAAAACGGGAATCCAGGGCAATAGGCTTTTTCGCTCTCTTAAATCTTGGGAGGATCTTTTTCAACACATCTTCCTGAACGGTGAAATAATTGTAGTCGGAAATAAGGAGTGCAGCCGTCTGGCTTGCAGCCCGACCGAGAGTGCTCCCAAGCTTCTGCTTTAGCTCCTTGCTTTCAGGCACTCTCGTTTCTTGATCGATCCGCAGGATCTGTTGCTTTCGTGTCGAGTGTTCTCCGGCCAGAATCCTTGTCTTGATAGGTGTTCGATAGGTTTTTTCTTTGATCAGAAAATCGGCGGATATTTTTTTCTGCTTGAAAATCTTCAGGATACGTTTTCCTGCCTCATCTTGCCCCACAAGACCCACAGGAACAGGCTTAGCCCCAAGCGCACATAAATTGAGCAGCGCATTTCCCCCTCCGCCCAAAGAAAATTCCTTTGCTTTGTGACTGAGGATGAGCACAGGGGCTTCCCGCGAGATTCGGCGTGTCGTACCGTAGATGTACTCGTCCAGGATCAAATCACCCCAGACTGCCACTTTTTTTTGCGCAAAACGGTCGATAATCTCAATAAGGTTCTTTTTGTCTTTTTTCACTGGACTTTTGTCACAGATTTTTACCAGATTTGGCCTAAAAGGTCAATGCCCGCGGAATAATACCGTTCCCCGATTGTATTTAAGAGTAGAAAAGAAACTAAAGGCAACATAATCCGTAAGTTAAGAGTATATAGTATTAAAGAATAAATGAGTATGACGGCTAATAAAGGAATGAAAAAGGTGCGAAAAACAAATCTATCCCTGTTGCTTGGATTGTGTCTCGTGTGCATTCTGTCTGTTGGATCATCATTTTCCCAGGAAGTTTCTCCAGATATCGAAGAGCTTAAGAAAACTGCCCCGAAAGTATTTATTGATTGCGGCATGTGCGACATCGACCACATCCGGACCGAGATTACTTTTGTCAATTATGTCCGTGACCGAAAAGAAGCAGATATCCATGTGTTGGTGACTTCACTCCGTACCGGTGCGGGAGGCCGAGAATACACTCTTGCGTTTATCGGTCAGAACAGATTTGAAGGAATCGATGACACCCACAAGTATTTCACAGAGACGACAGACACGTCAGATGAAATCCGGGAAGGCATGGCCAAAGCCCTCAAAGTGGGACTGATGAGCTATGTTGCCAAAACACCGATTTCCCGCCGTATCAAGATTTCCTACAAAGATGTAGCTCAGGAGGCCGCTGTCAAAGACAAATGGAATTCTTGGGTGTTCAGCATCAGTGGAAACGGGCGATTGAGCGGAGAAGAACATTACAAGTCCAAGTCAATCAGCAGTTCTTTTAGTGCTAGCAGGGTGACGCCCGACCTGAAAATTTCCCTTTCTTTATACGGGAGTCACTACAAACAAGATTTTGAATATGATTCCACCACCCTTGAAAGCACTCGTGATAGCCTGAGTCTGGGAGGCCTGGTCGTCAAAAGCATCAGTGACCACTGGTCCTATGGCGCTTATTTCGATTCCGGTTCTTCCTCGTATGAAAACATAAAATTCGGTTTAACCTTTCAACCGGCTGTAGAGTGCAACCTTTTTCCGTATTCCCAATCGACACGCAGGCAGCTCCGTTTTCTTTACCGGATAGGTTTCAATTCAGTCAAATATCAAGAAGAGACTATCTATGACAAAATGGAAGAAACTCTATGGAAACAGTCGCTATCCATCACATTCGATATCAAAGAAAAGTGGGGGAGTATCAGCACAACTTTAGGAGGTTCCCATTATTTCCATGATGCTTCAAAATACCGTCTGACGCTGTTTAATATTCTCAACATCAGGGTGATCAAGGGGCTCAACTTTTTTGCGTTCGGAGGAGGATCCAGGATTCATGACCAGCTTTCGCTTGTCAAGGGAGATATTTTGCTGGATGAGGTACTGCTGCGTCGAAGGCAACTGGCAACAAGCTACGATTATTTTTTCTCGGTCGGCTTGAGCTTTACCTTCGGATCTATTTTTACCAATGTCGTGAACCCGCGTTTTGGATCCCATGGATATGGCGGGATGCACATCATCATCGATTGAGCTTGCGATGTATAAGAGGGACATGATGAGCAAGAACATAATCAAGAACATAATATGTTGTTTTTTTGCTGTTTTTTGCATTTCCCCATCTGCATTTGCCCAAGCGCAATCAGAGGGCAGTGAGATCCAAAACGGCAAACCTGTTGTTTTTATCGATTGGGAAGGGGCCGACTTCGAATTGATCAAGAAAGCGATCAATTTTGTCGAGTACGCAGCAGATGTGAAAGAGGCCCAAATCAATGTCCGCATCACATCGATTGAAACAGAAGCCGGAGATACGGAATATGTCATCTCGTTTTCAGGCCAGGGGGATTACGAGGAAGATAACGACGAGGTGAGGTTTTCGGCAGCCAAAGATAAACCGGAGAGCGAGAGGCAAAAGGAATTGACTGACCTGATAAAAATGGGTTTGATGCGTTATGTCGGAAAAACACCGGTATCCGACCGGGTTTCAATCTCATTCCTTGATAAGGTCGAGCCCACTTCTGTCGAGGACAAGTGGAATTTTTGGGTGTTCAATCTCAGCGCGGACACATTTTTGAACGGGGAAGAAAGCTACAAGAGCGGTATGCTGAGTGGATCTATTTCCGCCAATCGAGTGACTCCTGAATTAAAAATCCGGATGTCATTGTCTGCTTATTTTGATGACAGTGAGTTTAAATTCGAGGATGAGGTCATAAAGAGTGAATCCGACAGCCTAAATATCAACGGACTTATCGTCAAGAGCATAAGCGAGCACTGGTCGGTCGGAGGCTATTTTTCTGCCTCTTCTTCGACCTACAGCAATATCAAACTAAGCTTAAATCCTGCCCCGGCTATCGAGTACAATGTGTTCCCGTACTCTGAGTCCACCAGCCATCAACTTCGTTTCCTGTACAGATTGAACTATAAATCTGTCCGGTACAGGGAAGAAACAATTTATGAGAAAACCTCTGAGAATTTGTGGCAGCAATCCTTGTCCATCACTTTTGAAGTGAAGAAAAAATGGGGGACAGCCAGCTCATCGCTTGTCGGATCCCACTATTTTCATGACTTTCAAAAAAATAGAATCCAGTTGAACGGAGAACTGTCCCTCAGGCTTTTTAAAGGTTTGAACGTTAACATCTATGGGCGTTACTCGAGAATCCGCGATCAACTCTCCTTGCCTCGGGAAGGATTGTCGATCGAGGAAGTATTATTGCAACAGCAACAACTGGCGACAGGCTACACCTACAGCATGTCCGTCGGATTGAGCTACACGTTCGGGTCTCTGAAGAGCAAGGTCGTCAATCCTCGTTTTGGGACTGGTGGAAGAAGCATCAGCATCACCTTCTAAATTTTTTCCGCTTTATTTGGGGACACCTTACTTGTGCGCCAGGATAAGCTGGCACACTCCAGCCGGTTAAA
>CAYPGQ010000045.1:0-32343 GCA_964410125.1 uncultured Eubacteriales bacterium
GCAATTTTTGCATGGGAAAAGAGCACCTTTGCAATTTATGAATAGTTGAGGTTAAATAGGTTTTTAGGGATGCCCAAACCGTTTTTACGATCAAAAAATATAATATGGTAAAAATGGTGGAGATTCTCAAGGGAATTGCAGATTCATTCAACATGCTCCGATTAGCTGAGTTGTTAGCGTAATTTTGTTTTTATTCGCTATCCAGAGAATATTTTTCTTGACAAATAACTTTGTTTTCTCTATTATCCAGAGATAATGGGAAAAACAAAAATGAAATTTCTATCAAGACCTGAAGAATTGGTTTTGCTTGCCGTCTGGAGGATCAAAGAAAATGCCTACTGTGTGCCGATCAAAAAACAGCTCGTCAAATTCACCAGCCATGACTGGTCCTTCGGAGCTGTCTATGATCCTTTGGATCGATTGGAAAAGAAAGGATTGCTGGAGTCTCAACTTAGCGAACCGACAGCTAAGAGAGGCGGAAAAAGAAAACGAATTTACAAACTGACTCCCAGTGGAATCATGGCTTTGATAGAAATCAAGACTATTACTGATGAGGTTTGGGACGGGATACCTCTTAGAACCCTGAAGGAAGAACTGTGACCAAAGAAAAATTTAAAAATCCGCCCAAAGTTGCTGAATGGATCCTAAGTTGTGTCTATCCTGATAGAGGAACTTTCACATCATTGGGTGATTTTCGGGAGGAATATCTTGAGGTTTATCAATCTTCAGGTTCTTTCAAAGCAAATCTCTGGTACTGGAAACAAATCGCTAAATCCATACCGGGCTTCATAAGGAATAAAAGTCATTGGAGCATTGTCATGATTCATAATTATCTGAAAATTACTTTAAGAAACATCAAAAGACACAAAGGATATTCGTTTATTAATATTGCCGGGCTATCGGTCGGCTTGACGTGCTGTATCTTAATTCTTTTGTATGTTAAGTATGAATTCAGTTACGACAGATACCACGAAAATGCAAATAATATTTATCGGGTAGTAATGAAATTTCCCGGAATTGTATATATGGGCAGCGACACGTTTAATGCATCGCCTGGAGGATTAAAAGCTACTTTGATGGAGGATTTTCCGGAAGTAATTTACTCGACGAGAGCTAGGAGAAGAAGAGCTTATATATATTATAATAATAATCCTTTTGAAGAAAGAGGTATATTTTTTGTTGATCCCGAGTTTTTTAAGATTTTTTCTTTCCCTCTTATTTCGGGGGATCCTGAAACGGCTGTTAAAGAACTGTTTTCAATGCTTATTACTCAAAAAATCGCAAAGAAATATTTTGGAGACGAAGACCCTGTCGGTAAGATAATTAATGTTAACCAGGAATATGATTATAAAATAACGGGAATATTAGAAAACTGCCCCGAGAACTCTCATTTCACGTTTGATATTCTGGCTTCATTTAATTCTCTTTATACAACAGACGGAAAAGACAATATCGAAACATGGAACAGAGAAAACGATCTATGGAATACATACCTTCAGCTTCCGGAAAATTATAATCCTGATTATCTGGAAAGTAAATTTCCTGCAATGGTAAAAAAATACAGAGGTGAAGATTATGAAGACGAATTCTATTTACAGCCATTAACAAGCATTCATCTGCACAGTAATATTAATTTCGAAATTGAAGCAAATGGAAATATACTGTACATGTATTTATTTTCTGCGATAGCATTTTTCATTATGATGATCGCATGTTTAAATTATATGAATCTTGCTACCGCGCGGGCGGCAAGCCGTTTTAAGGAAATCGGTATAAGAAAGGTTGTCGGAGCAGGCAGGCGTCATATTATCAGGCAGTTCCTGAGTGAATCTATGATCTTTACAATAACGGCGCTCTTTATTTCAATTATATTTGTAAAATTGTTACTGCCTTCATTCAGTTCTTTTATCGATAAAAACCTTGAATTTAATTTTTACAGTGATCACCTGTTATTGTTGTATTTAATCTGCGTTGCATTAATTGTAGGACTCATTTCCGGCAGCTACCCCGCGTTTTTTATGTCGGCATTGAAGCCGGTAAATGTAATCAAAGGCTCAATGACCACAGGTTCCGTGGGAAAAAGGTCTTCCGCCTTTCGATATTCTCTTGTTGTAATTCAGTTTGTTATTTCTATTGTTATGATCGTTTGCACATTGACTGTTTATAACCAGTTAGATTTCATTAAAAACAGCAAGTTGGGTTTTACAAAGGATCATATTATTATGGGTAATATATTTGACAGCAATTTAAGAGACAATTTAGAAGTTTTTAAAACCGAATTAAGCCGGTATCCGCAAATACTGGATGTATATGTTAACGGGGATCTTCCGGTTACAATAAGTGCAAGTAATTATGCAAGATGGGAAGGACTTGCAGAAGGAGAAGAAGGTCCTTTAACATATGGCGCTGAAGTTAATTATAATTTTTTGGATTTTTTCAAAATAGAGCTAATTGAAGGACGGAACTTTTCAAAGAAATTCACAAGCGATACTTCTCAGGCATTTATTTTAAACGAGACGGCTGTTAAGATTACAGGATGGGATGAACCGATCGGAAAGAAATATAGTCTATGGGGTAAGGACGGCTTAGTAATCGGAGTAATAAAAGATTTTCATAACACTTCTCTTCACTTGAAAGTTGAACCGATGGCATTATGGCTTACAAGACCAAATATACCAAATATACTAAATAGAACAATAAATGATTTTGCTATAAAGATAAGTTCCGATGATATTCCAGGCACACTGGCATTTATAGAGGATAAGTTCAAAGAACACTCTCCGGATTATCCGTTCAATTACTCATTTTTAGATGAAAGAGTGGATAGAATATACAGGTCTGAGCAGAGACTGGGGCAGATATTCAACTATTTTACTTTCATTGCAATATTCATATCGTGTCTGGGATTGTTCGGCATGGCGTCTTTTACAGCGGAACAGCGCACTAAAGAGATTGGAATTCGAAAAGTGCTTGGCGCTTCGGTTTCGGGCATAATTATGCTTCTATCCAGAGATTTCGTGAAATGGGTTATTGCTGCAAATGTTATTGCAATACCGATAGCATACATAGCTATGAATAAATGGCTGCAAAACTTTGCTTACCGGATGAATATCGGATTAGGAATATTTCTCACTTCCGCAATGATAGCGCTGGTTATTGCATTGCTGACTGTGAGCTATCAATCGATCAAAGCCGCCACAGCCAACCCTATCGACTCCCTGCGGTATGAATGAAAATTTATACCTGAACTAAAAAGGATTTAAGAGTAGAATCTTCTTACCTAAAGCTCTTGTTTCCATCATTCAACTCCCAAGATCCAGGAACAGCAGGGCGACACAGCCAAAGCCATAGAGCACTACGAGAAATTCCTCGACCTCTGGAAGAACGCCGACCCTGGTATTGCTGAGGTGGATGATGCGAGGAGGAGGCTGGCTGGGTTGAAGAGTCAGTAATTTTCTATAATTTTTACCAAGCCACTCTTTAAGAAACAGAATCCTTTTTCCAAAATTTTTGGGCACACATAGTTGCCAGCTATCCCAGCAAAAGGGGGTTGATGAGTTTATTCCTAAAGAAGATTTTGGGCACGCCCGTATAAACAAGTTAAAGGATAAAATAAAAGTACACCTGAAAACAAATTCAATCACACCTCAGGTAGAAAGGCTAGAGGAAGCGCTGACTTCCTGTTAAGCCTTATAGCCCTGTCATCACCTCTGTTGGCAGGGCTATTTTTTTACCTAAAAATATTTTCAATAAGTACTGTGCATTTATTTTCTTTCCTGATACAAGAAAATTAAAAGGAGGAAAAATAAAATGGCAGAAAAAAAGGCAAAGACTAAAAAGGTAAAGCCACCTGTAGGAGTTATTCCCAAAGGAAAGGAAAAGAAAGAAGCAGATTCGCCACCACCTGCGTGCTATAACCTAAAGTTCTCAATGTCAATGGCACTACATGAGAGGATGAAAACAGCTGCGACTATTGAGGGAATAAGTCAAAATGAGTGGTTAAGAAAGCTCATCGATAAACATGCCCCAAAACTTTAAGGAGAAAGGAGGGCTATAGGAAGGAGGACTATTAAAAGTTTAATTTGGACTGACAAAGGGTGTCAAATCTGTTCTGCTTATAGACAAAGAGATTATTTCTCCCCCTCCTTCTTTTTAGGGACTGTCGGAAAAACTGTGTAAACTCTCTTGATGCTATAATGCACAAGGAGGTGACATGGTACTCGACCGAAATAAACTAAAAAAGCTTCTTAAGGAAAAGGGCGTTAAGGACCTCGATGATTTTAACGCCTTCATGAGGGATGTCAGCAAGGATGTCGTCGAGACACTTCTTGAGGGAGAGCTGACCGATCATCTGGGGTTTGAAAAACATGACCAGAAAGCCAAGGTCATTGATAACTTCAGAAACGGCTACACCCCCAAGGCTGTAAAATCCAAATTTGGTGAGATAGGCCTGGATGTTCCGCGTGACCGCAAGTCTGAGTTTGAGCCTCAGATCGTAAAGAAACGCAAAAAGGACATCTCAGGCCTGGAAGAAAAGATCATCTCCATGTACGCCAAGGGAATGACAACCCGGGACATCCAGGCCCACATTAAAGATCTCTACAGTTACGAGATCTCACCGGATACGGTAAGCTCCATAACCGACAAGGTAGTCGACAGAGCCAGAGAATGGCAGAGCCGACCGCTTGAGCCGATCTATGCGGTTGTGTACATGGATGCCGTGTTTCTCAAGATGCGGACCGAAGGACATGTGCGGAATGTGGCGCTGTACAACATTATCGGCATTAACTTGGACGGCCAAAAGGAGTGCCTGGGGATGCGGATCTGTGAGACAGAGTCTGCCAAGTACTGGCTCTCTGTTCTCAATGAACTCAAAAATCGAGGAGTAGAGGATGTTCTTATCTTCTCGGTGGACAACCTCAAAGGCATCTCCGAAGCCATCGAGGCTGTCTTCCCCCAGGCAGAAGTCCAGAAGTGTATCATCCATCAGATCCGTAACTCCTTGCGGTATGTCTCCTGGAAAGAGCGGAAAGCGATGGCCAAAGACCTTAGATTTATTTATGAGGCGGCAACCGAGGAAGAAGGAGCTGCTGCACTGGATGATTTTGCCGAAAAATGGGACAAACGCTATCCCCATGTCTCTGTCTCCTGGAAGAAGAACTGGGCTGAGATCTCAACCTTTTTTAAGTATCCCCCAGAGATCCGGACTATGATATACACGACAAATCCCATTGAGAGCCTGCACCGACAGATCAAAAAAGCGGCCAAGAATAAATCAAGCTTCCCTAATGAGCAGGCTCTGATCAAGCTCGTCTACCTGGCTGTGGAGGGAGCAGCAAGAAAATGGACAATGCGACACAGGAATTGGGCTATGATATACTCACAACTGATGATCTTTTTTGAAGATCGTTTGGAAAAATATGTTTAAATGCAAAAAAGGAGTTTACACAGAAAATCGGACACTCCCTCATCAGAAATCCTTTCTACTATGGACAGTTCCTTTATGATGGGACTCAGAAAAACCTTCATGGAATTTATGCCATTAAGGTGATTGGATATAAGCCATTAATTACCAAGAAAATGTGGAATGAGAATCAGGAAATTTTGAAAAGCAGAATGAGATATAAAAAACCTGAGACTAAGCTTTCATTCAGGGACAGAAAAAGAATACAGGTCTAAAGATATTCAATACAGGCATGGAAAGGGCTCTTTCTTTACCATAGATGGTATAAATAAAGTCAGGAATGAGTTAGTTGATACTAGTACTATGACTCTTAACAAGGATGTAACCTATGAAGGAAAGGTGATTCATAAGAAAGGGACTTCAGTAAAAAAGGAGAAATGTGATACTCCTCAGATTTGGCAAAAGAGCATTAATGAAGAGATAGAGGAAGAGCTGGGTTATATCAAGTTTAATAAAGAAGCTTGGAATAATTTGAAGGGAAGACTCTTTAAAATAGAAGAGAAAGAATTTCTGGATTATGAAATCCAGCAGTTGAGACAAGAGTTAACAAGGAATGAAACAAAAAAAGATAAATTGTATTCTGATTATGAGGCTGAAGTCATTACAGGTGATTTTGTGAGAAAGAAAATGGATGAGATTGAGAAGAGACAAACTGAAGTGAGAGAAAGGCTCAAGGAACTTGAAGAACAAAGAGAAAATTATGATTCTAAAATTGGAAAGGCTATTGAGATTTTAGATAAACTTAAAGACTTTCAGAAAATTTGGAAAGAAGCCAGTGAAGAGAAAAAAACTGAAATCCTCAAGTTAATCATGATTAAAATTTTTGTAGTACACAAAAAACTCAATATTAAGGGAAAAGAAACAATCATTACAAACCTGGAATTTGTTTATAATGATGAGTTTAATGAGCTTTTTGACTTAGGTTTAGTAGAGAAATCCAAGGAAGTTGACACTCCCAAAATAGGTGGAGGAGGGAGTTTTAATCTCACTGCAAATAGGTATGGATGAAGCGACATTGAAGATTTCGCCATTACGACCTTTTCTTCGAGGGAATCTGACGCAATCAGACGGCGATGTTGTATTGAGCACGACTTGGCTAAAGGATTCAAGATCCAGACAAGCACGGGAACAGAAGCTATGGTTGTCAAGATAAGGAGTTAACGAGCGCAGTTCAGCGCCGCCGAGAAGGACAGTGAGTAATGGCGTATAAAATCTTCACGGGAGCAAAACAATTCCTAAAAACCTATTCCTTCGGTTTTTCGTATCATATATAATGAATCCAGATGAATAAAAGAATCAGAAGAATCCAAGTGGGTGAATCCTTGGCTATGGCCATGAGTTCTCTCTGGTCGAGCAAGCTCCGGACATTCCTCACACTGTTGGGAATCATCATCGGTGTTCTCACCATAATTGCCGTGGTATCCATCATCCAAGGCTTAAACAACTTTGTGTACTCCAAAATGGCTTTTTACGGAGCCAACGATTTTTCGGTCACGAAATTTTCTATCGGAGCAAGATCCATTCAGGAATGGCGTGAACAGATGAAACGCAAAAATCTCATGCTGGAGGACATGAGGCTTCTGCGCAGGCAATGCAAATCATGCGAATTGATCGGGGCATCGACAGGAACCACACGAACCGTGAAATTCGGTCCTCAATCACTAAAAGACGTGTCCATACGAGGGATCACGCATGTGGACCATCTGATCGGGAACGTTCAGGAACTGGAAAGAGGAAGACACCTGTTAAAAGGGGATGAGGATCATTCGCGGAATGTTTGTGTGATCGGTGCCGATGTTGTGGACAAACTTTTCCCGTTCACAGACCCCATGGGACAGTGGATAAAAATCGGCCAGCAGAATTTTTTGGTGGTTGGTCTCGGCAAGGAAAAGGGTAAAATTCTCGGGATGACACAGGATAACTATGTCAACATACCCATCACGACCTTTCAGAAGATCTATGGATCGAGACGCTCCATTGACATTAATGTCCACACATCCTCCCAGGAGCAACTGGAAAATACACAAGAGGAAGTCCGGACCATCCTGCGTGCTAAACGCCATCTCTCATTCGATAAGCCCGATGATTTTTCATTCCGGACGTCCGAAACCTTCATTCAGATCTATAAAACGGCCACGTCAGGCATTTATTTTGCCATGATTGCCATTGCTTCCATCGCCCTTGTGGTGGGGGGAATCGTTGTCATGAATATCATGCTCGTGGCTGTCACAGAAAGGACAAAAGAAATCGGTATCCGAATGGCTGTGGGGGCCCGCAGGACGGATATCCTGCTTCAATTTCTGATAGAGGCCACGGCAATATCTACGGTTGGAGGGCTGATCGGGATCCTTTTGGGATTTCTGATCGCTCGGGTCGTAACTCTGGCAACATCGATGCCCTCCAGTGTGGACCCCGTTTCCATCATCGTTGCTATCTGCGTATCCACATCAGTGGGAATTTTCTTTGGGCTGTATCCTGCGAGCAAAGCATCCAAGCTCGATCCGATCGAATCACTCCGGTCAGAACTATGAGATTAGGCATTCTAGGAGAAATCGTGAGCATGGCGGTTGATTCCCTGCGCACGAATAAACTCCGCTCTTTTTTAACCCTACTGGGAATCGTCATCGGTGTAATGACCGTCATCGGAATGGTATCCATCATCCAGGGGCTCAATCGCTCCTTTCTCAGCGAACTGGAATCCATCGGATCGGACATCATCATCGTGGAAAAATTTGAACCTGGCATACAAGTCGGACGTCTTTCCGAAGAAGAACGGCAGAGAAAAGATTTTACATTTGAGGATGCCTTAGCCATCCAGGAAGAATGTTCTTATGTGAAAGCGGTGGTCGCCTCTCTCGTTGTCGAATGGTTTGCAGATATCCCGATCAAATATCAGAACAAGAGAAGCCGGGATGCTTACATTGTGGGCATGAGCGAAAAACAGCCTGAAGTTCTTTCTATTTACCTCCCGGAGAGAGGGCGTTTTTTCACAGAGTCCGATGTGAACCACCGAACCAAAGTCTGTGTTCTAGGCTATGAGTTGGCTGAAAATCTGTTTCCCCACACAAGTCCCCTAGGCAAAGATATCAGAATCGGACCGGAAAAATTCAGGGTGATCGGTATCCTTAAAAAAAGAGGGAGTTTTTTTGGCCAGAGCCAGGACAACTTTGTCGGGATTCCGATAACTACACTGATAAAACATTATCCCTACAACCGCTCGGGATGGCAGTTCATCGCCACACCCACAAAACACGAATATCTGGAAGATGCCATAGAACAAATCATCAACATTCTCAGGAGCAGAAGAAAAGTCCCGTTCGGCAAGCCTAATGATTTTGCGGTATACACACAGGATACCATCGTCGATCTTTATAACCAACTGACCGGAGCTGCCTATTTGGTAATGATTGTGATCTCCTCTATAGGTTTGCTTGTGGGAGGGATCGGCGTAATGAACGTCATGTTGGTATCTGTGAAAGAAAGGACAAGAGAGATAGGGATCCGTAAAGCCATCGGTGCTCGTTCGGGGGACATCCTGAAACAGTTTTTGATCGAAGCTGTATTTCTGACCGCAACAGGAGGACTGGTCGGCATCCTGTTAGGATTCGGGATCGCTCTATTGGTCAAATCCACTACGCCTCTTCCCGCCTCTGTGACAGGTTGGTCAGTCATTTTGGGCTTTGTTGTGTCCGTTTCGGTCGGCATCTTTTTCGGGATATTCCCAGCCCAGAAGGCCGCCAAGCTCGATCCAATCGTCTCTCTCAGATACGAATAACGCCTGATAGAAATCAGGATTCATCTCCATTAGGTATGCCCGCAGCGACATTGAAGACCCCGACCCAACCTAACCAAGCCTTCTTTACAGGTGATTTTTTGAGGGTAACAATACAGGGACATTCCATTCGGGAACACTCTATAACTTATTTTTATTAAGAAACCAGTTCGGTGATATAGGGTGTCCCTAGATGGGACATCCCCATATTGTCGGCGAGGGATGTATTGAGCATGCGGACGCAGCTACCGAGAAGGGCGCGGAGGGTATGCCTAATGGGAAAACAGAAGAGGTCTTCATAGGCTATAGCTTTTTGCTTATGTGTTGATAGGCTTCTTCCAGTGCTTGTTCGAGGTTTTCCTTTTTTTTCCCGGATATCTCGACCAGAGAAGATCTACCTCCTCCTTTGCCCTCGATCAGAGGAGAAACAAGCGGCACAAGCTCTCGCATATCCAAACCAAGACTTTCAGAACATGCAAGAAAAACATGTACTCTATCTCCATTTTTAAGGCCAAAAAGCGCGACAAATTCCCCTTTCCTAATAGTAAGGAGGGCCAGAAGCCTGATCTCCTCTTGGGATCTATCGGTAAAAATCCGCTTGATTAGCTTTCCCTCGGCCCTTTGCATAATATCAACAGCCTCATGCTGAATGATTTTTTCCTGCATTTTGCGGTTTATTCTTTTCTGCATTTTGAGATCGGACTTGATTTTTTCAAAGGACGTAATGACTTCCTTATCATCGACAGTCAAACTGTTGGACAAAGTTTTCATATCCCGATGTTTTCGGGCATAATCCTGCAGAGCTCGAATTCCACAGATGAATTCCAGGCGCACATTTTCTCGGATTCTCTCCCATCTTAAAATTTTGATCGTACCGATCTCACCCGTGCTTCGCGGATGGGTTCCTCCACAGGCAGTGTGATCAAAATCCGACACTTCAACCACTCTTATATCCCCGGTCTTTTTAGAGGGCCTTCTCAACTGGATATTGGCAATATCTTCATCCCGGTAAAAACGAGTTTTTATTTCCTTGTTTTGAAAAACCAAATCATTTGCAAGCCTTTCAGCTCGTTCTGCTTTCTCCTCGCTCATGTTCCGCATATCCACTTCGAGCGTTGCTGTTTCCTCCCCCAGATGAAACGAGCGGGTAGCAGCATCAAAAAGCTGTACAAAGCATTGGGAAAGAATGTGTTGGCCGGCGTGTTGTTGCATATGATCAAATCGAGTATTCCAGTCGATTTCACCTTTCACAGCATCCGAAGAGACGTCTTTTTCAAGCACATGGATGATCTGGTCATCCTTTTCAAAAACATGGATGACAGGAATCCCGTCAAGAGTCCCTTTATCTGCGGGTTGTCCTCCACCCTCTGGATAGAAACAGGTCTTATCGAGGACAATGGCAGGATTTCCCTCATGAGAAAGATTTTTGACCACATTGGCTTCAAATTCGATCTGATACGGATTATCGAAATACAACCGCTTCGTTTTTTCTCCCATCGCTATTTTCCCTTTGGAAGCATATTAAAATCCTTTATGCTCCTTACTTTACTTTTATTAAATTCAAGATACGGGGAGTGAGTTTAAAATGTGTTTTGGCCACCTTGCCCAATACATCCGCGCCATGCTTTTCCACCAATTCCAATCCCACCTCTTCAGATTTAGGAGAGCAACCCTTTGGGATGTCGATTTTAAAATCCTGTGAGAGAAAATACAATCGCCTGAGAAATTCTGCTCGAGCCAGAATTGAAGCGGCTGCCACAGCCATGTCATCTTCGGCTTTTGGCCTCTGAATCAGCTCGATATTTTGCCCCTTTTTCATCATGGCATTTTCAACAAACAGCTTATCCCCGAACTGGTCCGTGATCGCTTGTGTACAGGCAACCTCTTCAAGGATATTTTCGATGGCCCGGGCATGAGCCCATGCCAAAATGCGATTCAGATTTTTCAGCTTTCCGTAAAGTTCGTTATATTTTTCTGGTCCAATGGCCACGACAGAATGTTTATATCCCTTTTTGACAAGATCCGCCATTTTCCTGACCCTGTTATCCGAAAATCTTTTGCTATCCTTTACCCCTAATTCCTGCATCACCTCCTGCTGTTCATCCGGAACATAAACTCCGGCCACAACAAGGGGCCCAAAGTAATCCCCTTTTCCCGATTCATCGGTACCGATATGCCCCTTTTCCGTCGGAAATAGTCCAGTCTGACGCATGGATCTAGTGACTATGACAGGAGATGCCTGTCTTTGGCTTCTTTGATCAAATCATCCCTAAACTTAGGATGGGCGATATCAATGAGCGCCTTTGTCCTTTCCTGCAGGTTTTTTCCATGGAGATAAGCCACGCCGTATTCCGTCACTACGTATGTAACATCTGCACGGGTGGTCACGACTCCTGCTCCTTTTTTTAGAAAGGGCACTATCCGTGATATCTCATCACTTTTTGTTGTGGAAGGCAGCGCTATGATGGGCTTTCCTCCTTTTGAGTGGACAGCCCCCCTGATGAAATCCACCTGCCCCCCAAAACCGCTGTAGATGTAAGTCCCAATCGAATCGGAACACACCTGTCCGGATATATCCACTTCGACCGCCGAATTGATGGCGATCATGTTATCGTTCTGGGCAATTTTGAAGGGGTGATTGGTATAATCGGTAGGGTGTGCCTCAAAAGTGGGATTATTATCCACAAAATCATACAGTTTATTCGACCCTAGAATGAACGTCAATATCACTTTGTAAGGATGAAAGTTTTTTTTCGCTCCAGTGATGATCCCCGCTTCGATAGCTTCCATCGCACCGTCAGAAACCATCTCCGTATGAATCCCTAAATCCTTTCGTCCTTTAAGAGCAGACAAAACCGCATCCGGGATCCCTCCTATGCCCAATTGGAGTGTGGATCCATCTTCGATCAAGTCGGCAATAAAATGGCCGATCTTGCGTTCGACCTCAGTGAAAGGCTTTTTCTTCAATTGGGAGAGATCTTCGGAAACCTCAACAATCTTATGGACGCGCGAGACATGGATAAATGAATCTCCCAATACCCTTGGCATTTTCTCATTAACCTGAGCAATTACAATCTTGGCCGTCTCCATAGCCGCTTTGGAAGCCAATACCTCCACACCAAAGCTCATGAATCCATGTTCATCGGGGGGGGAGAGATGTAGCATGGTCACATCGATCGGCATCTGGCCTGAATAAAATAGATTGGGAATCTGGTGGAGAAAAATCGGGATATAATCGGCTCTCCCCTCGTTTATGGCTTTTCGATCTGCAGGGCCCACAAACAAAGAGTTATGGCGGAAATGCCCTTCCATTTCCGGTTTTGACAGCGGATCTTCACCCAAAAGAAGAACATGGACCAACTCAACATCCTTCAGTTCGTCCTTCCTATCTGCCAAAGCATTCATCAGCACATACGGACTGGCTGCGTTGCCGCTTATGTAAATGCGGTCGTTGCTTTTAACAACAGAGACTGCTTCTTCAGCTGTCACCAATTTTTTTTTGTAATCATCTACCCAAGGCATCAGAACCTCCGTCCAACCCTACCGATTTTGGAGATACTTATCAATCTCATTGGCTGCAATTCTGGCATCTCCCATGGCCAGGATAACAGTCGCTCCGCCGCGAATGATATCGCCACCCGCGTAAACACCCTTCATGCTAGTCGCCATGGTGTCCCAATCGACTTCGATGTTTCCCCATCTCCCCACTTTAAGCTGTGGAGTGGTTTGAGGAATCAGCGGGTTAGGGCTGTTTCCGATCGCGACAACGACCAGGTCTACTTCCATGATGAATTCCGATCCTTCGATCGGAATGGGCCGGCGCCGTCCGGAGTCATCGGGTTCTCCCAGTTCCATCTGTATGCATTCCATGGCTTTAACGTGGCCCTTATCTCCTCCGATAAACCGCGTGGGAGTGGTCAGAAAATGGAACTTGATCCCTTCTTCCTCTGCATGATGCACTTCCTCGATCCTGGCAGGCATTTCTACCCTCGAGCGGCGGTACACGATGGTCGATTCCTCGGCACCCAGACGCTTTGCAGTTCGCACCGAATCCATGGCTACGTTTCCTCCGCCAAGAACGACAGCATTTTTTCCCAAATAAACAGGCGTGTCGTATTCAGGAAATTCAGAGGCTTTCATCAAATTAACCCGTGTCAGGTATTCGTTGGCCGAATAAATGCCGACCAAATTTTCACCGGGTATCCTCATGAAATTCGGCAATCCGGCACCCGTCCCGACAAAAAAGGCATCAAAACCTTCCTCTTTCAATTCTTCAAGGGTAGCCGTCATTCCCACGACAAAATTTTTTCTCAGTTCCACACCCAGCTTCTGCAGATAATCGACCTCGGCTTCCAGGATCTTTTTTGGAAGCCTAAATTCCGGGATCCCGTACCACAACACACCACCGGGAACATGAAGAGCTTCAAAAATCGTGCACTGGTGTCCTTTGAGGGCCAAATCTCCGGCAACAGTCAATCCTGCAGGTCCTGATCCAATGATCGCCACTTTTTTTCCTGTAGATGGCGGCAAAGAAGGAATAAACACATCTCCCTTATTCCTCTCGTAATCAGCCACAAAACGTTCCAAATTCCCGATGGCAACCGGCGTCCCCGTCGCCTTTTTCAGGTTACATACCGCCTCGCATTGGCTCTCCTGGGGACAGACCCGTCCACAGATGGAAGGAAGGGCGTTGGTCTCTTTGATTTTGCGAACACTTTGATCGAAATCACCTATCTCAATCATTTTGACGAACGCCGGGATGTCGATACCCACGGGACAACCCTTCACACATTGTGGGTTGGCACAATCCCAACATCTCTTGGCTTCAGCAATGGCAGCCTTGGCAGCTAAACCTTGGTTGACTTCGAAGAAATCCTGGTTCCGTTCGTCCGGATCTCTTTCCGGCATCTTTTGGCGATTTATCTTCATGCGTTCTTTCATGGAAAATGATTTTCGCAGTTCTTTGCGCCAATCCTGGTTGAAACCAGCCCGCAGTCTTTCCTTCAGCTCGGGTGGCAAATCTTTTTTATTCTCGGCCATTGTTCACTCTTTCCTGTTTTAAGCTTTAGGGGAAATTTTTCTTTTCCCAGTAACACATGGAATGGATTTCGTCGTCGAAATAGGATTTCCTTCTCATAAAAAGCTCATCCCAATCAACCAAATGACCATCAAAATCCGGCCCATCCACACAGGCAAATTTTGTTTTACCACCGACGGTCACACGGCACGCCCCACACATTCCTGTTCCATCCACCATGATGGGATTAAGGCTCACCAACGTCTTGATTTTATGAGACCTCGACGCTTCCGCACACGTGTACATCAGATAGGTACAACCGATAGAATGGATACGGGCAATTTTTTTCTCTTTTTTCAGAAGACTTTCCAATGTATGGGGAATGTATTCTTTGCAATCATAAAAACTGTCACGACTGGAGACATGAAACTGATCGCTCACAGCCCTCAATTTTTCTTCCCAATACAAGAGATAGCTTGCTTTGACATCGAGCAGCATTATGATTTTGTTTCCCTTTTCTTTCAAGGCTCGGGCAATCGGATAGATGGCTGCTATCCCAAAACAACCACCTGCAACAAGCACGGTCCCAAATTTTCCTATTTCAGAGGGTTTTCCCAAAGGCCCGACAAAAACAGGCACATCATCCCCCGCATTGAGCTGCGCAAGCTTATGAGTAGAAGTTCCGACGAGCATAAAAACAGAAGTGATAGAACCTCTCTTTTTATCCCAATCCGCAATGGTTAACGGGATCCTCTCTCCCTTCTTATCGGGCATGATGATGACAAATTGGCCAGGCTGACATTTGCGGACGATTTCTGGTGCTTCAACTTCGATAACATGGATATTCGGAACCAATCGCTCTCTTTTTAGTATCTTAGCCATTATTTTCCTCTTTTTATTTTAACAGGTAGTGGAATGAGGAAGCTGGCTCTTACCGTGCCTTTGGGAACAGCTTCAGTGATTTTAGCCACTCCATTCCTTTTTCCCGTAGCAGATTCCACAACGATCGATTCTCCATCTTTTAGTTTTAGTGATTTTGCATCTTCGGGATTTAGCTTGATCCATCGTGCATTTCTCACGATTTCAAAGCCTTTGATTTCTCTGCTCAAGACAAGATTTCTGTAAGTATCCAGGTTGTAATCTGTGCACAGGATAAGCGGAAACTTTTTTCCGCCATTCGAGACGTTATTCCTGGACTTCAACAGCACAAATTTCGGCTTTCCTCCCTCCCCCTCTTTCATAAAAAGTGCTTTCTTTTTATTTGCATTCGTTGGGCTGATTCTCGCAAAGGCTGGAATCGTTTTCTTCAATTCCTTCAGAATATCCTGGGATTTCTTATATGCAAAGTTCCTCTTCCCCCATTTTTTTGCCAACTGGCTAAGGATCCACCAATCCGGTTTGGCTTCACCGATAGGTTGAATGACCCTGGAAAAATTTTGAATCCTCCCCTCCACATTGACAACTGTTCCTTCTGTTTCTGCAAAAGTGGCCGCAGGTAAAACAACATCGGCCCTTTCAGCAACTTCATTCATATAACTGTCTTGCACAACAAGAAATTCCGTTTTTGTTTTTTTGTCGAGAGGAATCGAACCTATCACATACAGCGCCTTTATCTGCCCCTCTTGTGTATCTTGGATAATCTGCGACAAAAGCTTTGTCTTGCGCAAGTTATATCGCTGGATTTCGAATACGCCTCTGTAATTGCTCTCCAGTCCTAGCGGGATCAGTTGGCTTTTGCACAGGAGGGACAGATTCCATAAGGCTGCTATATTCTTATTTTCCCCGGAAAATGGAGTCAATCCCTTTCCCGCGATAAAACAAGGTTCGCTTTGCATCAACTTGTCAGCAGCTTGATGCAAACTCTGTTCATCGATCGCAGTATCTTCTGTAGCTTTGGACAGATTGAGCTTATCCAATGATCTCCTGAAGGATTCGTATCCTTCAAGGTCATGTCCCCTGGCATCTCCCTCTTTTAGGATCACTTTGGAGAGATATCTGAACAAAAGATTTTCAGATCCTGGTTTATTCGGGAGCCATGACGAAGCATACATGTTTCCCACAACCTCAAACGGGCTGGCAACCAAAAGTTTTGTGCCATTACGAACTGCCTTCAACACTTCGAGCCAAAGAATGGGATGGGAAACGGCTAAATCTGTTCCTGTTAGGAATATGACTTTTGCTCGAGAGATATCTTCCTTTTTGAAATTGAATGATGGCTTAATTCCATTCTTCTGAGCCAGATGCCAAAGAGAATCCAAAGGAGTGAATCCCGTGGTTATGCCGACATTCTTGGTTTTTACTACCTCTTGAGCAAACTTTTCGGCTATGACATTATCCTCACACGAGAGCTGGGGGGAAGTGACAAAACCTATTTCATTTCCTTTGTATGTCTTGATTTTTTGTGTCACGAAATCCAATGCTTCTTCCCAAGATACTTCCTCCAGTTCTTTCTTCCGGCGGATCATGGGTTGCAGGATCCTTCGAGGACTATAAACCACATCCTTTATCAAAAACCTCCCTTTGACACATGCTTGGCCCTGGTTGACTGCGCCCTTTTCAGAAGCTTTGGCATTCAATATTCTGCCATTGTTCAACATCACTTCCAACTCACATCCCATCCCACAGAGAGGGCATATGGTTTTTGCCGATCCGTCGGGCAAAGGTTCGTATTTGATGGCCCTTTCTGTCAGAGCTCCTGTAGGGCAGACATCCACACAAGCCCCACAGAACTGGCAGCCTGACTCATGAAGTGGCCGGTCCAAGACTGTTCCGATCACGGATTCAGATCCTCTATTCACAAAATGGACGGTCGAAGCTCCTCTCAATTCGTAACAGACTCTGACACACCGTCCGCAGAGAATACACAAATTATAATTCCGGTCGAAAAAAGGATCGTTTTTTTTGACCTCAAAATCCCGATAAACAGAGGGAAAATCCACCTTGTCGATCTGAACGGCCTCAACGACATCCTGAAGGTCACATCGCCCGTTGTTCGGGCAGAGCACACATCCTGTGACCTCCCCTACCTTCCTGATAGTGGATTTGTATTCGTCACAGTTTTGTTTCTCTGCACATATCAGACAAGCATCAGGGTGTTCGCTTAAAATGAGTCCGAGAATTTCTTTCCGTGTCTTACGAAGCTGGGGAGTATCGGATTTCACCTCCATTCCATCTTCGATATACGTGCTGCAAGAGGGAGCGAATCCTCTTCGCCCCTGTATTTCAACAATACACAACCGACAGCCGCTAAAGGGACCCAATATTGGATGATCACATAAAGCCGGTATGTAGATATCGTTCTCCCTGGCCACATCTAATATGGATTTTTTCCCTTCTGCTTCAATCTTTTTTCCATCAATCGTTAGTTTCATTTTTCAACTCTTTTCCCTGAAGCATTTTTCAATATTCTAGCCATTTTTCTTCCTGTAACTTTGGAAACCGCACTGATTTTTGGAGGACAGACATCCAAGCAGGCCCCGCATTTAATGCATAGATTTTGGTCGATGATATGAACCTTTTTTCTTTCACCGGATATGGCATCAACGGGACAGTTTTTCAGACATAAAAGACATCCCACGCATTTGTCCGGATCGATGGTGTAGGCAATCAAGCCTTTACAAACCAGAGCGGCACACGTTTTTGATTTGATGTGAGATTCATATTCCTCCCGAAAATACCGAAGAGTCGTCAAAACAGGATTCGGCGCCGTTTGTCCCAATCCGCATAGCGCGCCGGCTTTTATGGTTTTGCATAGATCTTCCATTTTTTCGAGGTCCCCTTCCTCTCCCTTCCCCTCTGTAATTTTATTCAAAATGGCGACCAACTGCTTTGTCCCGATACGACAGGGCACACATTTTCCGCAAGATTCTTCCTGTGTGAAGTTGAGGAAATAGCGGGCGATATCAACCATACAGGTTTCCTCATCCATGATGATCATACCGCCGGAGCCCATGATCGACCCGGCTTTCGCTAAGGTATCATAATCTATGGGCAGATCTAATTTTTCGGCCGGAATGCATCCTCCCGATGGCCCTCCTGTTTGAATGGCCTTGAACTTCTTGTTGTCTTGAATTCCCCCCCCGATATCATAAACGATTTCCCTCAAGGTGATTCCCATAGGAACCTCGACCAATCCGGTATTGTTAATCTTTCCAACCAGAGAGAATATTTTTGTCCCTTTGCTTCTTCTCGTACCGATCTTTGCATACCAGTCGGCGCCTTTTCGCAGAATGAGGGGAACATTCGCCCAGGTCTCCACATTGTTGATATTGGTTGGTTTTCCCCACAAACCTTCCTGTGCTGGAAAAGGTGGTCTCTGCCTGGGAAATGCCCGTCTTCCTTCGATGGATGCCATCAATGATGTCTCTTCTCCAGACACAAATGCACCTGCTCCTTCGATCATGTGAATATCGAAGGCAAATTCTGAGCCGAGGATGGACTCACCGAGAAAGCCAAATTTCTTGGCCTGCTCCAAGGCCAGGTTAACATGCTGAACAGCGAGAGGATACTCCATGCGGACATAGATGTATCCCTCCTGAGCGCCGATCGCATAGGCACCGATGATCATACCTTCTATGACGCTGTGAGGATTTCCCTCCAGCAAACTCCGATCCATGTATGCACCAGGGTCTCCTTCATCTGCGTTGCAGATGATATATTTTATATCGGATTTGACCTTTCTACAGATTCCCCATTTTCTTCCCGTAGGAAAGCCTGCGCCGCCTCTTCCGCGTAAACCGGCTGTTTCGATTTCGGCAATAACAGCTTCAGACGTCATGTTGAATAATGCATTTGACAAGGCATGGTATCCATCCAACGCGATGTAATCTTCTATTTCTGTCGGGTTGATCTTCAGGTTATTCTCTGTAAGAAGCCTCTCCTGTTTTTTATAAAACGGAATTTCGTCCTGTTTGATGGCTTTCTGTCCGGTTTTAAGATCTTTAAAAACCAATGACGAGACAATTTCATTCCCGAGAATGGACTTCTCGACGATTTGGGGCACATCTTGGGGTTTGAGATTTTTATAAAATATTTCTTCAGGATAAACGATGAGGTTTGGCTCCAATTGACAAAACCCATGACATCCTGTCACCTTCACTTCCACACGATCTTTCAGCCGTTTCTTTTCTAGCTCCTGGTTGACTGAATCGATTATCTGGAGAGAGCCACTGGCTTGACCGCAAGTTCCAGACGAAATAACGATCGTTTTTTTCAAGGGGATACGTTCCGCTAAAATTTCACTCTTCCACGCAGCAAGTTCTTCAGGATGATTGATTCTTTCCATAATACTTACCTGCCTTCACTATACTCTTTTATGATCGAATCCATTCTCTTCACATAGGAATGATATTTGCCATCAACGACCACTACAGGACCGATCGCACAACAACCCAAGCAATTGACCGTTTCCAGGGTAAAATGTTTGTCTGGAGTAGTTTGGCCAACATCAATGCCCAACTCCCGGCTCGCATCATCCATCAATTTTGGAGCTCCCCTGACGTGACAGGCTGTTCCCATACAGACTGTGACGATATGTTTTCCCCTCGGTTCAAGGCTGAATGCCTTGTAAAAAGTCAGGACGCTATAAACTTCGTTCTCCGAGATTTTCAAATGTTTCGCAATAGCAGAGATAGCCTGAGGAGAAATGTATCCAAAATCCTCCTGGATCCTATGGAGAATATGGATAAGCTCTTTCTGGTCTTGTTCAAATTCTTTCAGTATGTTTTCCATTTTGTTTCCTGCTTCATAATAGGGAATCCAGATCTTTAGAAGAAATGGCAAATCTTTCTGCCACGCCTTTCCTGACAAGCTGTCCTTTATAAACATAAACGCCCTTGGCTAAAGATGTGTTTGTTTTGAGCGTGTTTTTTATTCCGTTTTCTGCAATTTGAAGAAGATAGGGAACAACTATATTCGAAAGCACCTTGGTGGACGTCCGACTAACGGTTGATGTAATGTTCGGCACGCAGTAATGGATGACTCCTTCATCGATATACGTGGGCTGCTCAAGAGTGGTTAGACGAGATGTCTCCGAGCAACCGCCCTGATCGATTGCCAGGTCGATCAGAATAGATCCTTTTTTCATCGGGCTGACCATATTGCGTGTTATCATGACCGGCGCCTTCTCTCCTGGTCTCAGCACCGCTCCTATCAAGATATCGGCAATTTTTACCATGCGTGCCAGGTTGTACTGACTTGCCATTAGCGTGACTAACTGACCTGACGTCATCTCCTCAAGATCTCTCAATCTGTCCATATGCCGACCTAAAGCAATGGTATGGGCTCCGGCTCCAAGCATGGCTTTTATCGCACTTCTGGCAAGAACACCACTCCCAACCACAACAGCCGTAGCAGGTGGAACACTGACAACACCGCCAATCACCAGACCTCGACCTCCCTGACTCGTCTGAAGATAGTGGCCTGATATGACTAAACACATTTGCCCCGCGATCTCGCTCAAACACTCAATAAACGGGAGTTCATTTTCATTTTTTTGGACGATTTCATAACCCACCATGGTGACATTCTTTTTCAAGAGCTCTTCTAAAATATTCTTGCGGGAAACAGCTAAATGGTGGAATCCGAATATGATCTGATCTTTCTTTACGAGGTTGCTTTCTTCCTCATCTAAAGGAGATATATTAAGTACAATGTCCGAACGGCCAAAGGCTTCTTCCTTGGTAAACACGATATTTGCACCTAACGAAGAGTACTCCTCGTTTGTATACCCAGACTTCAATCCTGCTCCGGCTTGCACATAAACAGTGTGACCTCTTTCCACCAGAAAAGAAATCCCGCTAGGAGATAAGCCTGCTCTATTTTCAATTTTATTGCTCTCGTTTATAACTCCAATATTCATGCCAACCTCCATGTACTAAAAGGACAAATAATAATAACAGACCTGGTTTTTAAGTCAATAAAAAAGGGGATAAAAAAGGGGACGGTTCTTTTTTTTTCTTAGAAAAAAATAGAGCCGTCCCCTTTTTTATCCCCTTTTTTTTAATAATTCAGGTTAAACAAATATTTGGAGAATCAAAAAGATATAGACTCCATAAAGAGTAAGAAGGATGATACCTTTGAACTTGGTCAACTGGCAACCGATTCTCATGCTCAGCAGCATAACAACTACGATCAAAATCATGTATGGGAAGGAAAAATTAATGACTTCCAGTTCCACTTCGATCGGCTTGACAAGCGAGGCAACACCGATAATCCAAAGGATGTTAAGGATATCTGCCCCGATTATATCTCCAACTGCAATCTCCCCTTCTCCCTTCAAGGCAGCCGTGATGCATGTGCTAATTTCAGGGAGAGAGGTACCGATGGCCACGATAGTCGACCCTATGATGATATCAGAAACTTCAAAAAATTGGGCAATTTTTACCGCCGCCTCCACAACAACAAAACTCATCGAGGCCACGCCGATCAAACCCAACAGGAAAAGTTTGACAGGCCGCTTCAAAGAGTTTTTGTCAAGTTGAGCCGGGACCTCTCCTGAAGAGGTTGAGTCGATTTTCTCTTTGTCTTGACGAGATTGATTCCGCCGCCGGTTCCTGATGATAAAAACATAATAAAGACAGAGAATCAGAACAAGACAAAATCCTTCAACTCTGCCCAGCCTCCCGTTTCGAGCAAAAACATAGGCCAACACATCGATAGAAATCAAAAACAATCCTGCTGCTTTAAGAATCCGGCAATTGACAAAGATCACAGCCGGCGCCACAATCGCCGCTAATGCAAGGGCAACTCCATCATCACAGATAACAGAACCGATGGCGTTGCCAATGGCGAGTTCTCCTTTTCCCCTGATTGCTGCGATCAGGGTCACGCCAAACTCAGGGGCTGTTGTCCCCAGGCCCACCAGGACAATTCCTATCACCAGCTTTGGAACATTCAATATGCGTGAGATACTTGACGCCCCCTCTACAAAATAAGAAGCGCTCTTGAACAGAATAGTAAAAGCAACAATAAGCGCGGCAAAATAAAGATAAATCATCGGAGGTATCTAATTTTTATACACAATCTTTCCATCGAGGACGGTCATAATGACTTTGGTGTCTAAAATCTTCTCGGGGGAGATTTCAAAAAGATTCTGATCGAGAATGACAACATCGGCCAATTTTCCCTCCTCCAAAGAGCCCTTGAGGTGTTCGGCAAATTCAGTGAAAGCGGCATTCAACGTGTATCCCTTGATGGCCTCTACCATCGAGATTTTCTGTTCAGGGAACCATCCATCGGGATTGTTGCCTTCCAAAGTCCGGCGTGTGACCGCAGCATAAATCCCGGTCAGCGGATTAATCGGAGCAACAGTCCAATCCGATCCACAGGCCAAAACAGCCTCACTCTCTAAAAGGGACCGGAATGCATAAGCGTGACGACTTCTTTCCCTGCCAATTTTTTGCTCTGCCCAACGGCCATCATCGATGGCATGATAGGGTTGAACAGAAGCGATAACACTGAGTTTTCCAAACCGTTCAAAATCCTCTGGGATAAGATGCTGGGCATGTTCGATCCTCCAACGCCGATCCCTTTTCCCGTTTTTTTCCATGACCTTTTCAAAAAGATCCAGAATGATATGATTGGCTTCATCCCCGATAGCATGAACTGCTACCTGCAGCCCTGCCTGATCGGCTGCAGTCAGTCTTTTCTCCATGATCCCTTCCGGGAACATATCTGCGACCAACAGGCCTCGTTTTGACGGATCATCCAAATACGAATCAAAAAAAAGCGCTGTCGAGGAGCCCAGGGATCCGTCCACAAAACCCTTGAGTCCGGCAATTTTCAGGAAGTCGTTTCGCGGAAAAACTCTCTTTTCAGGCCCGGTCAAAAGATCGATCGCAGAAATGGGAATATACACATACAGGCGGGCAGTCAGCTTTTTCTGATCCAAAAGCTCCCTGTACACCTCAAAATTCGATGTATTGGACATGTCATGAATCGAAGTCACGCCAAAACTGTTGGCATGCTTCAAGGCCACCTCAACGGCCCCCATCTTTTCCTCAAGAGTGGGCTCTGGAATATGCTCCGTGACTAGGTCCATCGCCGCATCCTTCAAAATTCCCGTCGTCTCTCCCGTCCGCGGATCCCTTAGAATTTCGCCCCCATTCGGCGCGGGGGTATCCTTCGAGATTCCGGCAATCTTCAGCGTAACGCTGTTCACGAGAACCATATGACCATCATGGCGATTCACACAGACAGGATTGTTGGGAGTCACAGGATCGATCCATTCCTTTTTTGGCAATTCCGGCGGATCAAACTGCTGATGATCCCAATTTCCATTGAGGATCCAGGCTCCCTCCCCCAGCTCTTGGACTTTATCTTCGATCCGGGAAACAAAGTCATCTGGAGTCTTTGCCTCTCTCAATTGCACATTTGAGAGGGAAAATCCTCCGTCGAGAAAGTGCGTATGAGAATCTGTGAAGCCAGGAAGGACAAATGCGCCTTCCAAGTTTATCACTTTGGTCGAATCTCCGGTTACTCTTTCCATTTCCGATAAAGACCCAACTTTAAGAATCCTGTTTCCTTTAATAGCCAAAGCCTCAGCTTTAGGCTGATTAGGATTCACCGTCCACAGGACGCCGTTAAGAAAGACGAGGTCGGCCATCTCGTTCTTTGATGGTGGTTGGCAGGAGAAACTTAATCCCAATAACAAAACCATGGGGATGAAAAAGAGCCATTTCATGATCACCTCTTAAACTAAATTATCCATATCACGTTTTTTTTGTAAGAGGAATTCTGAGAAAGTCCTCCGGGATCGTCAGCTCCCCTCGGAAATTTTTCCTGATTTCTTCCTCGATCTCCCCGATAGAAAAATCGATCTCTCCGAAGAAATGACAGGGCACCAGGTGTTTCACCTCAGCCTCCTGGGCCATCTCCCCCAAGGTCAAGGAATCCGTGTGCATGGCATAAAGCGAAGGATATTCCTCGAAGATCCTTGAGGGGGCACTGCAGTCATGAATCAAATAATCTATGTTTTGCACTCGTTGCAGCAACTCGGGAAAACGGGGAGTGTCTCCCGAGTAAAGCAGCTCCATTCCATCCTCGCTCTTGTGAAAACCGACAGCCATAGAGGAAGGGCTATGGGGGACCTTATAAAAAGAACAGGTCAAGCTCGGAGAAATCCGATAGTTCTCTCCAGCCACGACCGGAATGAAATTCACGTGGCACTTAACCTTTTCACTTCTCAGGTTAAAAAGATCGAGCAATTTCGCACAAAAATTCACGCTAAGCTCTGAACCGAGAATTTCAATGACACAATCGTCAAGCATCAAGCTGTGTATCAAAGAAGGCAAGCCATAAATATGGTCTGGATGGATGTGCGTAACAATTATGGAATGGACACTTCGGGGATCGACCTGGGCTTTTTTTAATTTATGGATTACACTCCCTGGGCAGTCGATCATCACTGCAATGTCTTGACTCAAGAGGAGAAATGATGTGTTGTCTCTCTTCTCGGTCGCCACGGACCCTCCGGTTCCGATAAAAAGAAGTTCACTCATTGGGATTCATCCGCTTCGTTACAGGGAATTTACGGTGGATAACCACAGCTGCATACCCTGTGCCTCGCACCCATTAATGCTAGGGCTGGGTGGAGGGTCTAGCCTCATGAAAAATCCAGGCCAAATCATTTATATAAAAAAAAGGTGTATCATGCAAGAGTTGACAGCCAAGTCGGACTTTGGATAATAGAAGGCATGAAAAAGAACGAAATATCCGTCTCAGCTCCAGGTAGGATCTGTCTGTTTGGTGAACATCAAGATTATTTCGGTCTGCCCATAATCGCTGCCGCTATCAATTTGAGAATATTCATCCGGGGAACTCCCAGAAATGACAATCAGATAAAAATCAACCTTCCGGATCTCGGGGAGGAAGAAGAGTTCTCTCTCGAAGGAAACTTGACCTATCGCAAAGAGCGAGACTATCTAAGGAGCGCGATCAACGTCCTCAGAAGAAAAGGCATACGATTCGAATTCGGGTGGGATTGCAGCCTGCATGGGACCATCCCCATCAATGCGGGAACGTCCAGCTCATCAGCTCTGGTCGTGGCTTGGAATAAATTTCTACTGGAATCCGTCGAAAACAGGACTTTGAACAATCCAGAGGAAATCGCAGAGCTCGGATTTTTAACAGAGGTAGCCGAATTCCGTGAACCCGGCGGAAAGATGGACCACTATGCCTCTGCTGTAGGAGGCATTGTCAATGTGACTTTCGAAGATGAGCTAAAGATCAACAGATTGAAAAATCCTCTAAAGACATTTGTCCTCGCCAACTCTCTTCAAAAAAAAGATACCACTGGCATGCTCGGATACATCAAAGGTCACGTCTTAGATGGGATGGATGCCATCCAGAAGAACTTCAAAGAATTTAGCCTGAACAGTCCTGTAGGCACAAGGGAAAGAGAAGAAATGAAGACACTCCCTCCAGATAACAAGCGATTACTCCAAGGGACTCTGATGACTCGAGATTTAACAAAGGAAGGAAGAGATCTTTTCGAGGCAGATGATTTCAATCATATGAAGTTTGGCCAGCTTCTGACACGACAACACGAAGTGCTTCGCGATTATCTGCAAACATCAACTCCGAAGATCGATAAAATGATGGATGCCGCCCTTGATGCCGGGGCCTTGGGGGGAAAGCTAAACGGTTCTGGAGGGGGAGGATGCATGTTTGCTTATGCTCCCGATAGGACTGAACAAATCGCCATGTCTATAGAAAGGATAGGAGCAGAAGTCCATATCATCCACGTGGATAAAGGCGTTCGCAAGGAGGAAATATGATCAATGCGACTCAACTCAGGAAGGGGATGACCATAAAACTGGAAGGAGAACTCTACAAGGTGCATGAGACCACCCATGTGACACCCGGAAAGGGCCAGGCTTTGATGCAGACCAAACTTCGCAGACTCAGCGATCAGACCTTGCACGATGTCCGATTCCGGTCCAAAGACAAAGTGGAACAGGCCTATCTCGAGGGAATCGAAATGCAATATCTTTATCAGGAAGGAAACGAACACATTTTCATGAATCTCGAAAACTATGAACAGATAAAACTTTCGCCTGATATTTTGGGCAACACAGTCAATTATCTCATCCCTCATATCACCTTTTCCATCGAGATGTTCGAGGGTCATCCTGTTGGTGTGAACCCGCCATTTACCATCGAACTTAAGGTCGTTAAAACCGATCCTCACCTCAAAGGAGCTACCCAATCAGCCAGCAATAAACCCGCCACACTGGAAACAGGAATCACTATCGCTGTTCCCCAATTCATTAAAGAGGGAGATCTCGTGCGGATCGACACAAGGAATGACTCCTACCTCGAACGCATCACCTAACCTGGCTTATTCATAAAAACTGTCGATACCATTTCATTTCTTCTTAAGAAAAACCAATTTTAAAATTTCCTTTTAGATGCAGGATGAGGTTTGTGTGGGTAAGCTCTAGTGAAAAAAACCATCAGGTATATCCGCAGCACCATTGAGGATCTAGCCTTCCCGATTCGTTCTTCGAGGGAATCCATTTGGAGACGGCGATGTTGTATTGAGCACGACTTTGCTAAAGGATGAGAGATCCGGCCAATCATGGGAACAGAGGCTGGAGTGGCAGAGATTGGGTGTTAACGTGCACAGTTCTGAGCCGCCGAGAAGGGCGATGAGGGAATGGCGTTAAAGATTCTCACTAGAGCGGAGGACATGCCTGATGGCAAAGAAATACCTTGAAAGTAATGCCCACACAATGTGGAAGAGAACCATTTTGCTTAAAAAGTGGAGCGGTAGACGCCTATATTCCCATGCCGATCCTTCACCTGCACGATTATCATATTATCCGCGTTTGAGGGAAGAACCGTTGTGAACCGGAATGTTTCACTTTTGGAATCACAAATTCCATCCTCGGGAAAAACGATCTGCCAATCATTGGGGCGAATCAGGTATTTCACCTCTTTGATATGGGAATTCGCATCCTCTACTCCAAAAGATAGGGATAAGCGATTGTTCTGTTTTTCTGATTGAAAATATCTTATCCCTGGAAGAGAGTTGTCGATAACCAGCGGGCGGCTGATCTTCTCCGTTTTCAAGTCAGTTCCTTTTGGATTGGAAGGTGAATCAAAAGCCTCCACTTTAACAAAATATATACCATCCGGAAGTAGGGATGTGTTAAAAGCAAGGATTTTTTCTGCCCACTTCGGTTTGAGCACTCTCCATTTTGTTTCATCTTCTCGACGAATGGAAATGGAATACAGGAGGCTGTCACCGTTTTCATCCAGAGCATCCCATGTTATGGTTCGATATCCTTTTTTCTCTACCTTTTTTGAAGATATATAACTCTGTGATTTATTTTTGTTAATGGCCTGCTCGGACAGACCGATCTCTTCTCCCCAAATAACATCATCCTGTACTAGAGGTTTTAAATAAACTTTATTCGGGGAAAGCAGGTCTAGTTTTGTCAACGACGGAGGAAGATTAGAATGAAGATAGAATAGTGTGGTTTTTTTTAGACGTGGAGACATCCGGCTAGATTCCGCCTTAAACCTGACCATGAACTGTAGATACCGACCTTTCGGGCTTAAGATCTGCTCCCCCTGGAAATTCTGGTAGGGAGGCGACCAATCACTCCAGGTACGATCCGGCTCGGCTGAATTCCCGCTTCTTGTGAGAAACAGTATTATCGCTCCAGTCGGAAGCTCAGCATCCCACTCTATCCTTCCCCACTTGGAGAGGATTTTTGCATCCAGGACTCGACTCTGATACTCTCCTTCGAATCTCTTCTCAGGAGATATGCGGCTCATCCGGGAGGGATTGTTGGACAAGGCATAAATGGCCGTTCCCTGCGCGAGGAGATAATAGACCTGTTCCGATTCCTTTTGAAGGAGCAAAGAAACCTTTTCGTCGGCATCAATTTCATAAATTCTGCCTTTGTTTCCCGTGCCAAAAATGATTTTTTTCTTTTGTTCATCCCATAGCATAGAATAGACCAATTCATCTTCTGACGACCATAATTTTTTGGCCAGCGCCTCAGGGCTGATTCGGTATATCGCGCCAGGCTGTTTGTCTGCTGAAATCCCTGCTTTTCTTGTTGCTGGAGTTGATGGAGTTGCCGTGATTGTAATCTCTGTAGATTGTCCTGCAGGAAGAAGAGAAGACGCATTTTTTTTCGGCTCGACCACCTTGCCGCCTGCTGCCGCATAAATATTTCCCTGTCTATCCAGCGCGATACTTTTGATCTCCTCAAAAGAGGACTCGTACAAAATAGCGGCTTTTTTTCCAGGATTTACCCTGTAAATGACCCCCCTGCCGCCACTTCCTGCAATCAGTTCATCGTTCTGAGTCTTAGTCATACAGAGAATATGGTTCTCCTCTGCTTCCAAGATTTTTCTACCTTCTCCTTGATTGTTGATCTGATAAATCCCCCCGCTTTCACCGACGGCAGCAAGGAGAGCCCCGTTTTCCGCAAACATCAGGTCCCATATATACTTCTCCTTGGGATTGAAGAAGGTTTCCAACTCCCCCCGTGTTGTGATTTTATAGATTTGGCCGTTGGGTGATGTGCCGGCATACAGATTCCCACTCCGATCTTGGGCAAGACAATAGATATCCATTTCGGGAACTTGGTGCAAAAGTTCGAACTTACTGTTTGTGCCCACCTTATAGATTTTTCCGCTATGCCCGGTTCCCAAATACTTGGTCCCATCCGAGCTAATCAAAAGCGAAAGATAAAAATCCTCTGTAGGCCCTTGGAGGGTCTCTTCTTTTGGGCTAAGGGAAAGAGTGCCTTCATGGGATATGGATATCCCTTCGAACTTGCCAGCAATGAAGTCGTTCATTTTATATAATTCCCAATTCTGAGGGATCACGCCTAGCAGCATATGAGTTGTTGTCAACAAAAAAGCTACGATCAATATCTTTATCTTATTCATTTTATCTCCAATCATCCTGAGTTGGCCTTATTTTATCTTAAGCGGAATCACGGCCATGCCACTAAAAACATAAGGAATGCCATGCCGGTATTCTCCAAGTGTAGATCGAGTAATCTCGACCGGCGGAGTTGAAGCCGCTCTTGGAGAAGAAAACATAGCTTTCATGGTGGGTGGCAAGTTCGGCATCTCCTCGCCTCTTAAAAAAAGTCCGGGTTTGGTGGCAATGATCTTGAAATAAATATAATTGCGTTTCCTTAGGCTATTCAATAACCTGATCAGCTGATGTAGACTTCTGGGCACAAAACCAGTGGTCCTGTATTGACTGGTCTCGATGCTCTGAATGGAAGCAGCATCACCTACAACGAGGCTAAATTCCGAGCCAGATGGAAGGTTTGGGATCGGGAGAGTGAGGTCGTCAACTATCGTTTCTCCCCTAAAATTCCTGTAATAGACTTTCATAGGAATGATCTCACCAGGTTTTGCGTCATACTTCCCTAACCAGACTTTCTCGAGAGTGGCAAATCTTACTTCCTCCGCAACACCGATATTGAGGTCGATTCGATGAATGCCCAACTCTTTGAATTCATTGTTAGTCAGGTAAAAGACAACCGCAGCCACAAGGCCAGAAAGATCCATGGCTGCCATATCGTAGTTCCCAGAAAACATATCTTGTAATTGGATAGGGGGGGCATCATCGAGATAAATATTGCCCCTCAATTCAAGAGATAAATCCCCGAGGCTTCTCTCTTCTGAAAGCACGATGTTCGCCGCCACATAATTAACCAGAAGTGGGGTGAAAAATTTGTTATTAGCCACCTGCACCTTAAACTCTCTCGTCTCGCCATCAGCCGTCATAAGATCGGCGTTTATAGGGATATAACGGGGCGATTTCCCCAGTTCACCGAACACACCAGAAGTCCTATCTTGGACAATACGACCTACTGTTCTGTCGCTGACCGACAGCACGAAAGAAGACTCGAGGCTCGGTAAAACAGCCAATATTTTGGCTTTAGTCATGGCAAAATCAACCGTGCCCAAATTATAAAAAGGGTGTCCAAAAGCCAAGACTTTATTACCCTCAACGTGGGTAACCGTTCCCACTGCGGACATGTCCATGTCTCCTTTGATAAGCTGTACCGCAACCGGCGAACCAGCCTGAAGACTCATTTCAGCAGGAGAAATTTTTGGCTGAATCTGGCCTGCAGATCCAGATTGAATCGGAGAGAAACCCAAACGGGAGAAAAAAGGCTTGGCTTTATCGAACACGCGGGATGAAAACCCGCTGAATACCATGGGAATGCTCAAAGGTTTAACCAAACGACCGTCGATACTCGAGGTTTGGGAGGGATAATACGCATTGCTCATTTCATAAAAATCTTCTGAGGTGATGTGATTTTTTATCTTCATTCGGGGCGCAAAACTTGATTTAGGGCTTGTCCTATCGGGGATGGCCATCATCTCTTCTATTGGAGTGATGCCAGCTATAGCCTCCTTAGAAAAAGTTCCCAAAGAATAAGAAACAGCCCCGATGAGTTTGCCATCGATATAAACAGGACTTCCGCTCATCCCCTCTACCACACCAGTCTTTCCCAATACATCGCTTTGGAGTCTGGCTAAAATCAGATTTCTTTGTGGCTGCCAATTGTGCAGAATGCCTAGGATCTCGACTTCGAACTCTTCAAATTTATCATCTTGGAGGAAAGTTTTTCCCTTTCCCTTCATCCCTACTTCTATTTGATCCACAGGAAGGACAGAAACCTTAAAATCTTCAGCCAATCCAAACCTGCACAGAAATACTATTCCAATAAAGAGACTGATAATCTTTTTTTTCATTGTTTTTTTGTAATTAGACAAAGTGAATTATTTGAGGATTCCAAGTTTCTTTCCGCACTTCTCGAAGAGTCCAAGGACTGTATCCAGCTCTTCATCAGAATGTGTAGCGGAATAACTCGTCCTGATCAACGCCTCACCCTTTGGAACGGCCGGGTATACTACCGGGTTCGTGAAAATGCCATTTTCCCTCAAAAGCTTCCACAGCATGAATGCGAGTTCATCATTTCGGATATACACAGGGATAATCGGGGTTTCTGTGGGTCCAGTGTCATAGCCCATGGATTGATAACCTGATTTCATCTTATCGGTGATTTCCCATAACCTCTCTCTTCGTTCGGGCTCTTTCTGGATAATGTCCAGCGTCGCCAAAACTGTTGCCACCGAAGCCGGCGTGATACTGGCACTGAAAATCAAAGAGCGCGCAAAATGCTTTATGTAAGAAATCACTTTTTTGTTTCCGGCAACCATGCCTCCGAGAGAGGCAAAAGATTTGCTGAATGTTCCCATGATGATGTCGATCTCATCCTCCACACCAAAATGTTCTGCGGTCCCGCGGCCATTCTTTCCCATAACGCCGATGCCGTGAGCATCATCGACCATTATTTGCGCGTTATATTTTTTTGCCAATTCGACAATGTCCGGTAGGTTGGCCAGGTCTCCTTCCATGCTGAAAACGCCATCTACTACAATCATTTTGCCGACATCATTTCCGATGGATAAGAGCTGCTTTTTCAAATCAGCCATATCGTTGTGTTTGTATTTATACACATTCCCATAGGAGAGTCGGCAAGCATCTATTATACTGGCATGAATCATTTGATCTGTGATGACAGTATCCCCCCGGGATATGAGAGTGGAGAGGATGCCTTGATTTGTTTGGAATCCTGTGCTGAAGGCAAGAACAGCTTCCTTTTTCATAAACTGGGCCAGTTTTTCTTCCATTTTCACATGAATATCGAGCGTGCCATTCAGGAATCTTGAACCGCATGTTGCAACTCCATATTTTTCGACAGCTTCTTGGGCGGCCTTCTGCACTTGGGGATGGTCGATCAGGCCAAGGTAGTTATTGGATCCAACCATGATCATTTCCTTCCCATCCACCTTGACTTTATTGCCATAGACCTCCTGTATCGGTGTAAAAAACGGATAAATCCCCATTGCCATAGCTTCTTCGGCTCTGGTAAATTTAAAACATTTTTCAAATATTCCCAAAATATCCTCCTCGTCCGCATCTCATTTGCGAACCGTCTTTCCTTGCTTCTCGCCTGAATTATTCATAAAACAAATATGTTTGACGCTCAACAGCATTTTTCATACAATCTATCCTATGAGAGCCTTGGTCAC
>CAYPGQ010000046.1:0-32282 GCA_964410125.1 uncultured Eubacteriales bacterium
AGCTGATCGAGGGAGTCCGTTACTGCCTGGAAGAACTTCACCTGGTTGTGGAGCCCGCGGGGGCAGCAGGGATATCCGCCCTCTTGGCCGGGAAGGTAGAGATAAAGAGCGGATCAGTCTGTGTTGTGATAAGCGGATCGAACTTGGATAAGAAGTATTTCAAGGAAGCATTAGGACTGTAGTAAAACGGTCAGAAAAGTTTCAATGTGGAACCTTTTCACAGTAAGGCACGTATAACATAGTGTATCTTTAACTATTATAAAGTTATATAGCGCGAGCACATGCATCTATTAACAAAACAAGAGGAATTGTTACTGCTTGCTATATTCCGAATCCGAAAGGATGCCTACCTGGTGAATATCAGGGAACATCTGAAAAAACATATCGGAAAGGAATGGGCTTTCGGCTCGATCTACATCACTCTTGAGAAACTTTGCAGGAAAGGCTATGTAAAAAACCGTATCGGAGCCCCAACAGCATCTCAGGGTGGAAAGGCAATTAAATACTATGATCTTACGGAATCAGGGATTCGGATTCTAAAAGAAAATAAGCATCTTCACGATAAAATGTGGAAAGAATTTGCCGAAAACACTCCAACATAAAAGGATAAACATTGAATAACACTCCTCCCTACATTTGTAAATGGATATTCAAATATTTTATCCCTGAATTTGACTGGGAATACTTTTTTGGAGGGATCGATGAAGTTTACTGCGGAATCCGCGGTTCGAAAGGGAAATTTTTGGCAGATATCTGGTACTGGACCCAGTTGACAAAATCGCTGCCTTCGCTTTTTTCAAAAAAATCTGGAGGTTCTTTTATCATGTTAAAAAACTATTTTAAAACAGGAATACGTACTTTATTCAGACACAAAGGATTTTCCATCCTGAATATCATGGGCCTGGCTGTGGGCCTGGCCGTTTGCATCCTGATCTTTCTATGGGTGCAGGACGAATTGGGTTATGATCGCTTCCATACCAATGCTGACAGGATCTATCGTGTGATCGAGCATGAGGAGCTTTCGAGTGGAGAAATCTTGTCTTACTCCCAGCAGGGACCTGAATTGGCTCCGATTCTAAAGGCTGATTACCCAGAGATCCTGGAGAGTGTGCGTTTCAGAGTCTTGGGTGGCCGTTTGGTGAAGTTCGGTGATCACAAATTTTATGAAAAAGGATTCGCTTTTGCCGATCCGGCAATTCTGACCATGTTCACCTTTCCTTTAAAAATGGGAGATCCGGCTTCAGCTTTGACGGACCCCTCCTCGATAGTCATATCAGAAAACATGGCGAGGAAGTATTTTGAAAACGAGGATCCTCTGGGAAAGATCCTCCGGGTGGATAACCACACAAATTTTATCGTCTCTGGTGTTATGGAAAATATCCCATCCAATTCCCATCTCAAGTTCGATTTTCTTGCGAAGTTCGATAGTATTAAAAATTTCGGCCAGCCTGTTACCGGGTGGCGATCGTTTTATCTCGACACCTATGTTCTCCTGACGGAGACGGCGGATCATCGGGAAGTCGATCAAAAGATCAAAAACGTCATCAGTGAGCATTCTGAGGGATCTTCTTTTCTAATCGATCTCCAGCCTCTGACGCGGATACGTCTTTTTTCTAACGCCATCCTCACTCCACATGTGGACGGAGATATAAAATACGTTGTCATTTTTTCCCTGATTGCAGTCTTTATTCTGCTTAATGCCTGCATTAATTTTATGAACCTGACCACGGCCCGGTCCGGTCAGAGGGCCCGGGAAATCGGTATGCGAAAGGTCGTTGGCGCCCGCCGCAAAGAACTGGTTCATCAATTTTTCGGGGAATCGCTTTTGATGGCTTTTATTTCCTTGATCTTCGCTGTAGGACTGGTGTTTGCCCTTCTCCCATTATTTAATCAGCTTTCGGGAAAAGATCTTCCTCTAATGGTTTTAGGTCGACTGCATGTGATCCTTGGCCTTTTGGGAATAACTCTGACGGCCGGATTGATCTCAGGGATCTATCCCGCTCTTTTACTGTCTTCATTTCAACCCGTTTCCGTATTAAAAAATGCTTTCAGATCCGGACTGCGCGGTAAGGCATTCCGGCGGGCTCTGGTTATTTTTCAATTCGTTTTGACCACGGTTCTTATTATCGGAACAGTGGTTGTCTACCGGCAGCTAAATTTTCTCCGCCAGCAGAATCTGGGGTATGAAAAGGACCAGGTGATGACTTTCCGGCTGCCGGGAAACCTGAGAGAGAAAACCGATCTTATGAAAACAACGTTCGAAAGGATTCCCGGTGTTTTAAACACTGCGGCCGCATCTACCGTACCGGGGCGCCGGAGGGCCACTCTTACCCTGGAAAATTGGGAAGGGAGGAATTCCGAAGACCGCTTCGAATTGGGTATCCTGGATGTCGACCATGGATTTTTATCCACTTTTGAGCTGGAAATGGCTGAGGGGCGGTTTTTCTCTCGCGATTTTACTACGGACGAAAGTAATACTGTAGTTGTCAATGAAGCGGCGATCCGGGCCATCGGCATGAAGGACCCGATCGGCAAGTGGATTCTGGGTTCGGAGCTGAAGATCATTGGCGTGATTAAAGATTTTAATCTGCGCTCCCTCCATCACAAAGTTGCCCCCCTGGTTATAGGCATGAGAAAATCCAACCTCCATCACCTGTTTGTAAAAATTGCTGCCGAAAATATACCCCGGACAATTGTTTCGCTTAAATCCTCCTGGAATTCACTGGTCCCGGAGTACCCCTTTGATTTTAAGTTCCTGGATGAACAATTGGAAGAGCTTTACCATGCTGACCAGAGAATAGGAAAGATAATAAATGCCTTTGCAGGGCTGGCTTTGTTTGTGGCCTGCCTCGGTCTATTCGGACTGGCCTCTTTCGTGGCGGAACGACGCACTAAAGAAATCGGAATCCGTAAAGTTCTGGGGGCTTCAAATCCGGTAATTTTTCACCTGCTGGCAAGGGATTTTATCAAGTGGATCCTTCTTGCCAATTTGATCGCTGCCCCTATCGCGACTTATGCCATGATGAAGTACTTGAATCTTTATGCTTACCATACAAAGCTGGGACCGATGGTTTTTTTGATCCCAGGTTTGCTGACTCTCCTGGTATCCCTCCTAGCAATAAGCTGGCAGGCAGTAAGGGCCGCCACTGCAGATCCTGTCAAATCCCTGAAGTATGAATGAGAGATAAAATAGGGGATCTGTTCAACACTATACTTTTATAGTTTTTTTTGCTTTTTCTCTTTAGATAATCTATATTCAACAGCCTTCCTCGCCTCAAAAAGAAGTTTAGATATCATTCGGTGACTTTCTTCCTCCACTAGTTCGTTTTTACTAGCTTTATTTAGTAACTCTGCAAACTCTTTGTCGTTTAAATCCATTTTATATTCAGGGCATAGAATAGATATGTTACGCAAGAAACCAGAGCATATATGCATTCTGATTACTGAAGAGGCATTTAAGTCATATCTTTCAGCCACGAATTTAATATAATCTTCCATCCAATCACTAAGAAGAACCTGATATCTTTTATTAAACACGTTAGCCTCCTAGCTTAGCTAATAATAGCAGATGTATTGAATTATACAATGATATTTATCTTGACATCCTACATCTTCTCGCGTGCGAATTCCTGCAGGCTATAATGTCAAAAAGCTCCACTCCTTGGAAATGGGTACACGGCTCATAAGGATGGCCCCTTTTTCTGTTACCAACAGGTTGTCACTGGGATTGATACCGATGCCGTTTTTTTCGTCATAAAGACCTGGTTCTACGCTGAAGGTCATATTCTCTTTGATCACTGTATGGTCGCCTAGAGAAATAAACGGTGCTTGATGTCCCTCGAAATTCTGACCGGCGCCATGGGCAGGACGGTGATAGATATATTCCTGCATTCCTTCCTTGACTTGATGCTGATGAATTTTAAACGCTACTTCTGAGCAAGTCACACCCGGTTTGGTCTCTTCTACCTGGATCTGGACACAATCAGCCACTACCTGCCAAATCTTTTCTTGATGGACCGACACGGGTGCGATCTGATAATTCCGATAACCCTCTCCGCCGTAGCCACCCAGCTTGATATCGGTATTCACATAGACAGGTTTGCCTTTTTCGACTTTGTTGTAAAAAAATTGATTGGGATGGGGATAGGCTGTAGCCAATCCGGCACGAACATAGTGGGATGTCACCTCCATGCCCACTCCTTTGTTGGGTTTGCCATCGTAATCGATATCCTGAATCATAAGCTGAATGCCGTATGCCTGAAGGGCCTGGCCGATCTCAAAATCGGTGGCATCCGTACCCCGCTCCAAGATGTAGTCCCGGGCGAAAGCATGGACCTTATCGAAATACCGGTAAGCCCGCTGTGTCAAAGCTATCTCTTCGGGTGTCTTGATGATGCGCATCGTTTGGCAGGTATCGGAGATGTCGACAAATCGAGTGCCCGGAATGATTTTTTTTATTTTGCTGAGATGTTCTGTGCTCAAACTTACATCTGTGCCGATAGTCTTACCCTGAAATCCACGCTTTTTCAATCCGGCCAACAGCCACTCGAAAAGATCAACCCTTTTCCCGATGACCACCTGTCCTTTGTTGGGGTATCCTCCTTCAGCATGCGGATAACAAAAATAATACTCGAATTCCGTACTCCACCATGAGGTGATCAAATCCCGGTCGATTCCAGGTGCATACCAGTATACGGTATCCTCTTCATGAAGCGGGAAAAAGGCCCAGGTCGATCGTTCTCCGCTGCCCCGAAAACACCCGGTGTAGTAGACCATATTGGTGTCGCTTCCAAGAAGAACTGCATCTATGCCTTTGGCCGAGACAATAGCTTTAAGTCTTCGCACAGTGTCCTGATACCAACTCAAGGGTAGGCGGTCGTAACCCAACGGAGCGGGTTCAGGATGGTTGGGATTTTCCATTAGCAGTTTTTCCGATTCCCCATTGCTGATAGATGGGGAGCAGGCCAAGTGTTCAGCCGCCAAACCGGCCGATGCCAATCCCAGCCCCATATTTTTTATAAAATGCCGGCGCGTGATGTTCATGTTACCTCCAATGTTTTGTAGATCACCAATTTGTAAATAATAATACTCTAATCGTCCGATCTAGGAAAACTAAAAATTAATTTCTTGACCAAGATTTAAAGGTGCAGGTCAAAAACTGTAGGGGAATAGTTCTAATCCGCAGTTATTGTGATAAAATATCCAGATATGTTAAACATCAGAAACTTCAGCATAATCGCCCACATCGACCATGGGAAATCCACTCTTGCAGACCGGCTCATCCAGGCCTCCGGATTGGTTTCTCAAAGGGAGTTCAGGGACCAGATACTCGATACCATGGATCTGGAGAGAGAGCGTGGGATCACCATAAAAAGCCAGACCATAACCCTGCCTTATACCGATAAGGAAAACAAGGAATATTCACTCAATCTGATCGACACTCCGGGCCATGTGGATTTTTCCTATGAAGTTTCCCGTGCCTTGGCAGCCTGCGAAGGAGTGCTTTTGGTTGTGGATGCCTCTCAGGGTGTGGAAGCACAGACCGTGGCCAATCTTTATGTGGCTATGGAGCACGACCTCACTATCATTCCCGTCATAAACAAAATAGATCTGATATCTGCGGATATAGACCATACCAAACAACAGATCGAGAATGAACTTGGGCTTGATTCGGAAATGGCGATCCTGTGCTCTGCCAAAGAGGGGACCGGGATTTCCGATATTTTTGAGGCCGTCGTCAAACACATCCCTCCTCCCCAAGGCAGCTCTGATGCGCCATTAAAAGCCCTTATTTTTGACGCCCAGTATGATTCCTACCGGGGCGCGATCATCGCCTGCCGCATTTTTGACGGATGTGTCAAACATGGGGAGATGATCCGGTTTTTATCCAATAGTATTGTCCACAGAGTGGAAGATGTCGGGCTTTTTCAACTCGACAGAAAATCCAAAGACAGCCTTTGTGCCGGCGAAGTCGGATACATCACAGCCGGGATAAAAAAACTAGGAGAAACACGGATTGGAGACACCATCACACTGGATTCAAATTCCACAGCAGAACCCCTTTCCGGATTCAAGGAATCCAAGCCCGTGGTCTTTTCTTCCATTTATCCCATGGCTACAGATGAATACCAGTCTCTTCGTGAATCACTGGAAAAGTATGAACTTAACGATGCATCTATGACCTATCAGAAAGATTCTTCCGCAGCCTTGGGACAGGGATTCAGGTGTGGCTTTTTAGGGCTGCTTCATCTTGAGATATTCCAGCAGCGATTGGAGCGGGAATACAACCAGTCGATCGTGATGACCGTTCCCAGCGTGCAGTACCTCTTTTCTCTTAAAAACGGGGATATACTTACGATAGACAATCCCCAGTACTATCCGGATCCCTCGCAGATCCAAAGTACTGCGGAGCCTTACATCAAAGCTTCTCTGCTGTTCCCTGAAAAATACATGGGCGTAGTCATGAAATTGTGTCTTTCCCGCAGGGGCAGCAATCCTCGCTCGAGCTATCCGACACCAGGGCGTATCGAGCTTATTGTCGATATGCCGCTGGCTGAAGCGATCTATGATTTCTACGACACGCTTAAGACTATCACACAGGGTTATGGTTCCTTTGATTATGAATTGATCGAATACAGGGAAAGTGACCTTGTGAGGCTGGATATTCTGGTTAATGGGGAAAAAGTGGATGCTTTATCCCTTATCGTGCATCGTGACAAAGCCAGAGAGTGGGGCTTGAAAATATGCGATCGGCTCAAAGATGAAATTCCCAGGCATCAATTCAAGATTGCCATCCAGGGTGCCATCGGAGGTAACATAATCTCCAGATCCACAATCTCTCCCTACAGAAAAGATGTGACTGCCAAACTTTACGGGGGAGATGTTACACGCAAACAAAAGCTTCTCAAAAAGCAGAAAAAAGGGAAAAAGAGGATGAAAATGGTGGGTTCGGTTATGATCCCCCAGAGCGCCTTTGCCGCTGTGCTAAAAGCAGAGGATAAGTGAGGAATAAGATCCTCAGCGTGCTTTACAAACCGCGTAATCCATATTATGTTTACCGGTAACAAAAACGACTCCCATGGGTCGGTATGGAGTATCGCAATAGGGATGATTCGAATTCAGCATAACAGGAGGCGTTATGAAGGATTTTCCAACAAAATCTTCCAATCCGTGCAAGAGATGCCCGGGAGGTGTCACGCGCCGTCACTTCCTGAAGCAGTGCGGAAGCTGGGTAACAGCAGCGGGGACGGGTTTGGCCGTAGCCGGAACCTCATCGTTCACGGTGTGTTCGCAGGTAAAGGCCGAACCGGTTAAAGTGGGCCTTATCTCGGTGTGCGCTCCACCGGACTGGAATGTATGGCCCTATGTGAACTTTGATTACGAAACCCGCAAAGGCGAGATCCGGCAGACGCTCTCTGACGCATGCCCGGATATTGAATTCGTTCCACTAACCGTCCTTGGGGAACCGGATGCCGAGATCCCGAAAGTCAAGAATTTGGCCGGTCAAGTGGATGGGCTCCTGGTCTTCCTGCTCTGCACGAACTGGGGACTCACTAATAGCCTGTTGCCCGCCATCGGGGAAATGGAAAGACCCGCCGTATTCGTGGATGAACCTTATGCCGGATCTGGAGTTTTCCTGTGCCACGGTGCTAAAGCGATTCGTCAGGGAGCAAATGTGGTGATGCTTTCCACCTGCCGGTTCCAGGATGTGGTGGATGTGGTTCGATTATTCGGACTGCTGGCCAAGCCGAATGCCACCCGTGAGAGCTTCATGGCCCAGGCCGAACAGGTTCGGATAGCCAATTTTGCCCAGCCTGGTGATCTGAGCTGCCTGGACGATCCTGTCCGGCCGGTCAATATCGGGGAGGTTATCCGGCGTCTGGAGGAAACGAAGATCCTCCGTGTCATCAGTGAAAAGGGGGAACCTTATAAGGCATTGGGCACGACGGTGGAACCGGTATCCTTCGACGAGATCAATGCAGCATACAAAAAAGTCGACCTCGAGGAGGCGGGAAAATGGGCAGACCGATGGATCCGGGAAGCCCAAGAAGTGGTGGAACCCACGCCGGAGGATATCCGGGATTCGGCGGCTATTTACCTGGCCATGAAAGACCTGATGGCCGCACGGGATGCCCAGGCGATCACGATGGACTGTCTGGGCGGTTTCTACAGCGGCAAACTTCCGGGCTATCCCTGTTTAGGTTACAGGCAGATGAATGATGACGGCCAGACATCGGGCACTTGCGAGGCCCAGATTCCCGACATACTGGCCATGCTGATCTGCCGCTATATGTTCGACAGGGCCAGCTTCGCTTCCGATCCTGTGCTGGATACATCCACCAACCAGATCATCTATGCCCACTGCGTGGCCCCGACGAAAATGCTCGGCCCGGACGGGCCCGCCAATCCCTTCATCATCCGGTCCCATGCCGAGGACGGCAAGGGTGCTGCCGTCCAATCCCTTCTTCCCTTGGGATACATGACCACGTCTTTCCGGATGGATGGAAATTTCAAGGCGATGGCCATCCATCGAGCGAAAGCCGTGGGCAACGTGGACGAACCCAAAGCCTGCCGAACAAAGCTGGCCGCCGAGGTCAAAGGAGATATCGGCCGTCTTTTCTACGAATGGGACCGATTCTCCTGGCACCGTCTCACGGTTTATGGCGATGTGCAGGAATCCATCGAAGAGCTGACCAAGGCTCTCAATATAGAGGTGGTCCGGGAAGCGTAAGTCTTCGACAGCGGCGAAATGTATGGAGATCCGGTTCCCTCCACTTGGCCGTTCCGGAAGATAGAATGGATCGTTGGGCGGACTGGTACAAGACACAATCGAGGCTGGATTAAGCGCTCCTTTTTTAGATAGAATCCACCCTCGAATCAGCAAAAAACGAACAGTGGATCTAGCCCGGTTTGAGTTTAAGCCTCGCTAATTTCTATTTTTTATACTTATACTGTCCCTCATTAATCATCCGTCTAACTTCGTCAATGGCCGCATTTAGTTCACGGTCATATCCATTTAAATTATCTTTAGGTGTATTTTCAGCATATACGTCCGGAGGTACACCAAAATTCTCAAGATTGATGCCATAATTATATGGCTTAGTTGGATCGTATGTAATTGCTAACCAACTTGGTGTCCGTATTCTGCCTCCGTTTAATAATCCATAACCGCCGGTCCATATAACACCACCGCCGGTGGGAGTGCCTACAATTCGTCCCAGACCGAGCACACGAAATCCTGCTGGAGTCATTTCTGCATCAGAAAATGAGCGTTGGTTGATTAACATCACTTTTGGCCCGGCAATAGCCTGTTTGTGTCTTCGGCCCCAGGTTTTATGGCCACGACGATTATCGGTAACATAAGCATATGGTTTACGCTCAATAATATCCAGAAGAGGTTCATCGATATTACCACCGCCATTGTAACGGATATCAATAATGATTCCGTCTTTGTTCCATAATTGACTCACTTCGTTTTCAAAACGCTTTAATGAAGATCTATTCATAGAGCGAATATGGACATAAGCAATCTTCCCATCTGTTTCCTTTTCCACATATTCTCGGCATCTGGTAACAAACTCTTCATATTGGATATTGCGTAATGATGTAACCGTCTCAATCCGGATTTCATGCGTATTATTGTTTTTATCGGGTGAAGATGAAACCTTAACAGATACAAAATCATTAATTGCTTCATTTAGTATCTTCCAATAATTATCGCCAGCCTTAATAGATTTGCCATCGATTGCATGGATATAGTCACCAACTTTAAAATCTAGCCATTCTTTGTCCGCCGGGCCATCACGATATATGTGGATCACCTTATAGCTTCCTCTGTCTTGTTCCATTTCAAATCCAAGATATCGCGTACTATAAGTTGTAACTCCGGTTCTGCCTCTTGGTCCGCTAACTCCAGTATGAGATGCATTTAATTCCCCAATCATTTCATTGGTTAGGTCAATTAAATCTTGATCTTCGCCTACATATTTAAGATAAGGTTTGTACAGTTCTTTATGTGCATCCCAATCGGTTCCGTGCATTTTTGCATCGTAAAAACGGTATTTCATAACTCGCCAGGCCTCTTCAAAAACCTGTTCCCACTCTGCACGTTTATCCACTTTAACGGTAAAACTAAATTTCACCTGTTCTTTTTTCTTATTCGATAGCGCCATTTTATAAATGCCATCCTTCTCGCGATAAAAGATCATCTTTTTATTTGCTGTTGGAGTAATTCCAGAAAAATCGCCATCGGTAATTTTCTTTTGATCTGATCCGTCAATATTTATTGAAAACAAACCGCTGCCTTTTTGATCGCTGCTGGTATAATAGATAGTTTTACCGTCGGTGGAAAGGAAATAACTGCCAACAGCATTAGCACCACTGGTTAATTGAATTGCACGCTTATCAATACCATTTAAATTAACTTTAATTTCAAAAGCGGCTTCATTTTTTTCCTCTGATTTGTTTTTTATTCGTGCTTTTACTTTTGGATCGGTGGGATTTTCTTTCATTTTTTCTATCGCAACAATAAATAAATGATAAACACCGTCATCACGATTTGATCTGAAAATCACTTTCTTTCCATCCGGTGATAATTGCCCTCCATTATCACGAAATGGATTATCAGTAATATTGTATTTGTTTTTATCATTTGTATTTACCAAATAAACATCATAATTCTCATCACTGTCTCTAAAATCGATGACGAGCCAATTACCATCTTTAGAAAATTCGGACACATTGTACCCACCATTTGCGTTATAGGCCAAATTTATGTTTTTATTTGAGGCTACATCGTACAGAAACAATGTGTTTTCTGCAACATAGGCAATTTTTTTACCGTCTGGCGACCACACAAATGATCGTTTAGTTGATTCATGAGTTGTTATTTTTTTCCGTTTTCCGGATGCAATTTCATACAGCCATATTTCTTCTTCCAATGATTCATCGGAAACATGACCAATATATTTTCCGTCAGGAGACCAATTTTGATAACGATCCCTCCAGGGTGATGAGGTTACCTGCTTCTTTTCACCGATGCCCTCTTCCGTGGGAATAATAAAAATTTCACCATGATAATCCACCGCTAAATAAGCTCCTTTGGGACAGGGGGCAAAACCATCAGCGGTATTATCTGCAGTAAGATATTCTACCGAGTTTTTTTTCACATCAAAGTCTAAGCTAATCGTGATCCTTTCTGGCGTGCCATTCGGAACTTTTAGTTTCCATAAGTCGAATTCGTTTTCGTAGGTAATTATTTTGCCATCCTGACTAATTGAAGGATATTGAACGCCATCTTTTCTATGAGATGTCACCTGTATGGGATTTCCACCTTGTGGTGAGATTTTCCATATATTAAAAATTCCACTTCGTTCGGAGAGAAAATAAATCATTCCGTCAGAACCCCACATGGGATAAGCATCTTGAACATGATTACGAAATTCTTCGGTGTTTATATCTGTTAGTTGAGTTATTTTTTTGGTTTTGAGGTCTTGTACCCAGATATCCGTCTGGTTATTGCCTTTGTATTGTTTTCGCCAATATCGAATGCTGTTTCTGTTAAAAGCAATTTTTGAACCATCCTGGGAGATCATTCCTGCACGTCCCATATCCATATCCATTGGATATGGAATTTTTCCATCCAATGGAACAATGTGAAGCGGACTTCCCCAACCACTAACTGCACGAGATGTCGAAATAATAATGCCTTTGCCATCTGGCGTCCAATATTGAATATTATCACCGGTTGTGTGAAATGTTAGTTGTTTTGCTTCTCCACCAGTAATGGGAATCAGCCACACATCATCGTTGCCCATTCGGTTGCTGTTGAATGCAATCCATTTTCCATCCGGAGAAAAACGAGGGTTCACGTCTAAGGCGCTATGGTCTGTAAGTCGTTTTGGGTTTGTCCCATCAAGATTTGCAATCCAAATATCACCATGATATGTAAATGCTAATTTGTTATGGCCGCTATTTGGATACCGAGCAAACTTAATTATGCCGGCATTTGCAGTGGTCAATAACGCCGAAAGTAAGATTACCGTCAAGATACTCATTAAGCCTTTTTTTCTCATGCTCATTCCTCCTTTTGATTATGTTTTTTCTACTGAAAATTAGCCCTATTATAGATTAAATAATAATGGAACTAAATCAGATTATTTTAAGACCTGGTTTTCTAGGTAACATTTGATGGCAAATATCCTATATCATAGAGAAACTTATTGATCAAACACAAAAAAATCAGCGTAAGCATCTCTATTTCCATGATACCAAAAGGCTTTATATCAGCTGGTTCTCTTCCATTTTGTGTGGGCTCGTTCTGTTGGAAATAGACATCAGGTATGTGCGCAGCGCCATTGAGGTCTAGCCTTCCCGACTCTGTCTGCTTCTCTTTTTGTTGTGACTCTTGCTTTGGTGCGTACATTGGATCCTGTGTGGTGCCAGTTCAGGATCTTTTGTAGGAGTTCAAAAGATTGATTTTGCTGTTTTGGGTGTGATATGTTTCTTTCACGATATCAGTGGATTTTTTCCATATGCAGGAAAGCACAAATCAAAATGGAGGACAAAATGAAACGTCAAGCTAATAGTTGCACCCTGTTGTTTGCAATTTTGCTTCTATGCTATGTTCCCAGTCTTGAAGCGCAAAAAATTCCTACCCCAGAACAATTTTTCGGATTTCAAATGGGGGCGGATGGGGAATTGGCGCACTGGAACAAAATTGTTGAGTATTTTAATCTTCTTTCCGACCGATCTGATCGCGTCATTGTTCAAAATCTAGGGGAGAGCACTTTGGGCAATCCATTTCTTTTGGCCATTTTTTCCTCGCCTGATAATCTAAAGAATCTTGAAAAATATCGTCAGATCAATAAAAAGATTGCAGATCCGAGAGGATTATCCGAACAAGAGATTGAAGATTTAATAAAAAATGGGAAGTATGTGTGCGCTATTTCGCATGCGCTGCATGCTACCGAAGTGGGCGCCACACAGGGGGTATCGGAATTGGCACATGAATTGGTGACCAGTAACGATCCAACCATCAGAATGATACTTGAGAATACTATTTTTCTCATGATTCCGTGCTTCAATCCTGACGGCCAGATAATGGTGACCGAGTGGTTCTATAACTATAAAAACACTGAGTATAGCAATACTCGTCTTCCTTACCTTTACCATTTTTACACCGGTCATGATAACAACAGAGACGGGTTTCAGTTGACGCAAAAAGAGACACAGCTTTTTGCGAAGGTGATCTATCGTGACTGGGTTCCACAGGCATATGTCGACCACCATCAGATGGGCGGTTCCGGCGCGCGATTCTACATTCCGCCCTACGTCGATCCTATTCATCCCAATGTCGATCCGCTTATTTGGCGCGAACATCAGCTTTATGGGGCGCACATGGCAGTGGCCTTGGACCGGGCAGGATTAAGCGGTATTGAGTCGGGTTCCAATTATGCAGGGTGGGTGCAATCATTGTTCAACAACACGACGAATTATCATAATATCGCGGGAATGCTTACTGAATCGGCATCCGCGGACTGGGCAAATCCAGTGTACATCATGCCGGATCAGCTTGGCGGTTCACGTGGACGACCCGGATATTTCCCACAAAATAGTATGCCTCGTCTGTGGCCGGGCGGGTGGTGGCATTTGCGTGATATTGTCGAGCAGCAGCTCATCGTTTCTAAATCTGTTCTGGAACTTGGTGCACGCTATCGAGAAGCCATGCTCAGGAATATGATCGTTAAAGCGCAAGGCAATATTGAACGCGGCAAAACCGGGCCTCCCTATGCGTACATCATTCCCAAGGACCAACACGATTTCCCGACAGCTTTTCGCCTCGTGAAAATATTTCAAGAAAACGGTGTTGAGGTGAGTATTCTGAATAAACCATACCAGGTTGGTTCGCGCGTATTTGCAAAAGGAAGTTACGTATTTTCCTGCGCCCAACCGATGCGGGTTTTTATCAAGTCGTTTTTGGAAAAGGTTAACTATCCTGATAATCAATGGACCAGAAGTCACGGCGATCAGGCACCGATGCGGCCGTACGATCTTGCTGAATTTTCCATGAGCGAACAAATGGGTGTCGATGCCATTCCAATTCTGGAACCACCGAGGGATATAGAGATAACCGCGGTGAAAGATGAATTGACTATAAATAAAGGTTCCGTTGTCGGAAACGGCAACGCATATATTTTCGGACACAACTCGACGGAATCATTCAGGGCTGTGAATAAATGTTTGGCAAACGGCTACGAGGTGATGTGGGCTAAGGAAGGCTTTACACATGATAAAAACTATTATCCTCCTGGCGATATAATTGTAAAAGGAGGCTCAAATCTTACAACGTTTGTACGATCTCTGGCTGATGAGCTGGGATTAGATTTCATAAGTGCTTCAAACCGATTACCAAATGGAATGTATAAACTCAAACCTGTGCGTTTAGGAATGTACAAACGTTTTGCAGGTGGAAACATGGACGAAGGCTGGACAAACTGGTTGCTGCACAATTTTGAATTTCCTTTTAAGTCGTTGTTTAATAAAGATGTCAAAAATGCCAAGCTTGCCGACAACTATGACGTCATCATCATTCCCTCTGATAGCACAAGCCGGATCGTTGACGGTCAAGGTGGAGAGAGCTTGCCGCCGGAATTCCGAGGGGGAATTGGACAGGAAGGGGTGAACAACATCAGAGAGTTTGTGCGAAAGGGTGGCACGCTCATAACCCTTAATGGCGCCTGGGATTTCGCACAGACTACGTTTAATCTTCCTATTCGAAATACAATAGCAGAGGTGCCGAGGAATGAGTTTTACTGTCCCGGTTCAACGTTGAATATTTCAGTCGATACGGCTCACCCTCTTGGCTATGGCATGCCGTTGAATGCATACGCGGTTTTCCGCAGTAGTCCCTCGTTGCGCGTATCTGCAGGTTCATTACAGGATAAAATCACTGTGGCAGCCAGATACCACAAGGAAAATTTATTGCAGAGCGGGTGGCTGTTGGGTGAGCAGTACCTGTCAAATAAGCCGGCAGTGCTTGAGTTTGAAATTGAGAAAGGAAAAGTTATCGTACTGGCCTTTCCAGCGCAACACCGCGCCCAGACACATGGTACGTTCAAATTTCTATTCAATGCAATTTATTATGGGCCTGCTGTTGATGAGACAATCGGAAGAGATCATTAATTGTGAGCATATCATAACCCGGCTCTAATCTGTCACTGAACCTCTTCTTGCGTGATCCAAGCACTAATCCTTTTTTAAAAAAAATAGTTTAAATTGTAAAACATTTATGGATTTCATACGTATATAGTTATAGTTTAAGAATTAAAGGATTTCACATGAAGTTACTGACACGTCAAGAAGAATTGATTTTGCTGGCCGTGTTTCATCTGCGTGACAACGCCTACTTGGTCACTGTGCGCCGGTTCCTGAAAGAACAGACCGGCAATCCTTGGTCGGTGGGCGCGGTGTATGTGCCGCTGGAACGGCTGCGTAAAAAGGGCTATCTCGAATCCTACATCGGCGGGTCCAATGCCCGGCGCGGCCGGAACGAGATCAAATACTACAAGCTATCCCGATCAGGACTCCAGGCACTGGCCGAAAGAAAACAGATCAACGATGTCATGTGGGCTCAGTTTTCCGAGGCAGATTATAAATTTTAAAGACGAAATAATGAACCCTCCAAACACAGATCTACCCAAAGCGGCCCTGCGGATACTTCGCCGCATCGTGCCGCACGACGATGCCCGCTATCTGATCGGCGATTTTGTCGAGATCTTTGAGGGATTGAGAGCCGAGTGCGGCCCAGTGTGCGCCCGCCTCTGGATTTGGTGGCAGGTCGTATGCGGCCTTCCCCGCTTTGTACAGCATCACTCTTACTGGAGCATCCAAATGTTTCGAAACTATCTTATTTCCACGTTCCGCAATCTGCGGAAAAATAAGCTTCATTCTTTTATCAATATTGCCGGCCTGGCTATAGGCCTGGCCTGTGTGAATTTCATGAACCTGGCAACGGCGCGGTCGGCCGGAAGGTCCAGAGAAGTGGGTATGCGCAAAGTGGTTGGCGCCCGGAGAACCCAGCTCATCCTGCAGTTTTTAACAGAATCTTTCCTTATAGCCTTCGTGGCGATTGCGGGTGCCGTAGGATTGGTGTACCTTGTTCTGCCTCGCTTTCGGATGTTCTTGAATCGACAGATCGTGTTCGACTTGGCGCACGACCCGGCCCTGGCCGCGATGCTTCTGATTTTGGCCCTATTCACCGGATTCTTTGCGGGCAGCTACCCGGCATTCATGCTGTCGGCCTTCTCTCCGGTCCGAACCCTGCGCAGCAAACTCATTCAAGGAAATAAGCGCCTCTCCTTTCGTACGGTCTTCGTGGTTCTACAGTTTGCCGTCTCTATCACCCTGATTATCGCCACACTGGCGGTCTATCAACAGTTGGGCTTCATGAAAACCAAGGATCTGGGTTTTTTCAGCGATCAGGTGGTTGTCATCCCGCTACAGAACAGCCCACTGCGGAAAGACTCGGAGGCGTTCAAGAATGCCATATTGAACCATGCAGCGGTTCTGGAGGCATCCTGTGCCAACGGGACGCCGGGGAGCGGTAGATCGGATGCCAGCAACTATATGTTTAATACCCCAGCAGGTGAGAAGGAGATCTATATCCAGACCATCTACACGGACTTCGATTTCGTGGAAACCTTTGGTTTAAAGATCCTGGACGGCCGGAATTTCTCAAAAGCGTTCAGCACCGACAGGGGCGAAACCTACATCCTGAACGAAACCGCTGCCCGGCAGATGGGATGGGATTCACCCGTCGGGAAACAGATTGCCAGAGGAGGGGAGAATGCTGGCCAGGTGATCGGGGTGGTGGAGGATTTTCACTACTATTCCATGCGCTCGCGGATCAGGCCCATAGCCCTGAATATCAGGCCATCCCGGTTCAGTTATCTGGCGGCTCGAATCCGACCCGGAGAGGCCTCCCGTACCCTGAATTTTCTAGAGGGGACCTGGAACAGGTTTGTTCCGGAATACCCCTTCGAACATTTCTTCATGGATGAAAAATTTGCCCGGTATTACCGCTATGAGCAAAAAGTGGGAGAACTGTTTGCCCTGTTTGCCATTCTGGCCATCGTGATCAGTTGTCTGGGAGTTTTTGGGTTGATCTCGTACACAGCAGAACAGAGCACCAAGGAAATCGGGGTGCGCAAGGTCCTGGGTGCAAGCACCACCAGCATCGTCCTCCTCCTGTCGAAACGGTTTGTCCGGTGGGTGATAGGGGCCAATTTGATCGCCTGGCCGCTGGCATGGTTCGCCATGAACAAGTGGCTCGAGGGATTTGCTTATCGAGTTTCTATCAATCCTTTATTTTTCCCGCTGGCTGGACTGACCGCTCTGGCCATCGCATTGGCCACTGTGTCCTACCACTCCATCAAGACAGCCTTCAGCGATCCGGCGGACTCTTTAAGGTACGAGTAACGATAAAAATTATGATGTAGTCAACGAAAGCGTTCCACAAGCGCATAGCTTGTATTTTTTCCCCCATTGAATATACTATTCCTATTCAACTTTGAGAATTTGCAAAAAGTGCTGTTTTGGGAGGAGGGAAATATCATGTCAGCCATTTTCTTTAAATCACTTCTTGTATCATTAATGGTGGTATTACTCGCATTCCTGATCGGCAGTTGCACGACCGGAGGCGTTGCGCAAAAGGATGCTTCCGGCAGGGCGTACAACAGTCCCTATACCGGGGATAATCTCAACCGGATCGCTTTCCCGATAGGCGGGATCGGAGCCGGTATGTTCTGTCTCGAGGGTACCGGAGCCATTTCGCAAATGTCGGTGAGGAATACCATGAATTTTTTCAACGAACCCTGCATGTTCGCAGCCGTTAGTGTGAAGGGGGAAAAAAACACCGCTAAAATTCTCGAGGGTCCTGTGCCCGATTGGAAAACCTTCGGTGGGCCCAGGACCGGAAATGGATTGGGTGGGACAAGTTATGGATTTCCCAGATTCAGGGATGTGTCCTTCAATGCCAGATTCCCTTTCGGGATCGTGTCCCTCAGCGACGAAAATATGCCTCTGGATGTCGAAATAACCGGCTGGAGCCCTTTCATTCCCGGAAACGCCAATGATGCCAGCCTTCCGGTTGGGGCCCTGGAATATCATTTCAAAAACTCCTCCCAGAAATCGATCGAGGCGGTCTTTTCCTATAACTCCACTAACTTTATGAAAAAAACGAATGCCGGAGAAGAGCCAGGCGATTCCATCAGGCCCATAGAGGGTGGATTTTTGCTGTGGCAGCAGGGAACAGAAATAAATCCCGAGAATGAAGGCGGATTTGCCGTATTTGTCGATGAAAGCGATGTGGTGGTCGACCACTGCTGGTTTAAAGGCGGCTGGTTCGATTCCCTCACCTTGACATGGGAAAACATCCGCAAAGCTACGCTGTTGGATAATCCGCCGGTTGCTGGCTCTGATCCCGGCGCCTCGCTTTTTGTGCCGTTCACTTTAGAACCTGGTGGCGAAAAGACGATCCGCCTAATGGTGGCTTGGTATGTGCCTGTCACCGATCTGCGCACGGGCAGCGATCCAGAGAACGCTCCGGATTCCCAAAGTGAAGCTGCCTGCTGCGAGTCCCCCTTCTATGTTCCCTGGTATGCGGGCCGGTTTAAAGATATAAACGAAGTCGCCGATTACTGGCGTCTCAATTACGAAGGCCTGCGCGAAAAAACCAAGCTGTTCACCGATACTTTTTATGACACCACTTTACCGGATGAGGTCATCGAGGCGGTGGCTGCCAATCTGACCATATTAAAATCGCCCACCGTGCTGCGTCAGACGGACGGCCGTCTCTGGTGCTTTGAGGGATGCAGTGATAACCGCGGCTGCTGTGCCGGTTCATGCACGCATGTCTGGAATTATGCCCAGGCGCTCCCACACCTCTTCCCCGATCTCGAGCGGAGCCTGCGCCAGACAGAATTTAACGAAAGCCAGGACGAGAGGGGACACCAGACCTTCCGCTCCAATCTCCCGATCCGCCCTGTGACCCACACCTTTCATGCGGCTTCGGACGGGCAGCTCGGCGGTATCATGAAGGTATACCGTGACTGGCGCATCAGTGGCGATACGGCTTGGCTGAAAAGCCTCTGGCCCCAGGTGAAACAAAGCCTGGAATATTGTATTACAACCTGGGATCCCAAAGGCAAGGGGATTCTGGAAGAGCCCCACCACAATACCTACGACATAGAGTTCTGGGGTCCTGACGGCATGTGCACCAGCTTTTATTTAGGCGCTCTGACCGCGGCTGTGGAAATGGGAACCGCGCTCGACGACGATGTGGGCAAATACAGCACACTTTTGGAAAAGGGAGTAAACTACCTTGAAACAGAACTCTTTAACGGAGAATATTTTTACCAGAAGATCCAGACCCAGGGCCTTGAAGCCGAGTTCGAGCCTCTTGACTATTCATCAAATGGCAGCGGTTACAAAGAGATCATGGATGTCCTCAATACGGAAGGCCCCAAGTACCAGTATGGGACGGGTTGTTTGTCCGATGGGGTTTTAGGCTTCTGGATCGCCAGGGTGGCCGGGCTGAGCGAGATAGCTGACGTGGAAAAAGTGAAAAGCCACCTCCTGGCTATTCATAAATATAACCTGAGGCACGACCTCTCAGAGCACGCCAATCCGCAGCGGCCGACTTTTGCTATGGGCGATGACGGCGGGCTGCTGCTCTGCAGTTGGCCGCGGGGAGGAGCCCTATCGCTCCCCTTCGTCTACAGCAATGAGGTCTGGACAGGTATCGAATATCAAGCGGCATCCCACATGATGTTCGAAGGCTTGGTGGAAGAAGGGTTGGAAATAGTGAAAGTATGCCGCGATCGTTATGACGGCAGAGTCCGCAACCCCTTCGACGAATACGAATGCGGCCACTGGTATGCGCGTGCCTTAGCGAGCTACGGCCTGCTGCAAGGGCTTACGGGTGTGCGCTATGATGCTGTAGAAAAAACGCTGTACATCGATTCGAAGATCGGTAACGATTTCCGGAGTTTTCTCTCGACTGCCACCGGATTCGGGATTGTGGGCTTGAAGAACGGCAGGCCCTTTGTGAATGTGAAGAGCGGCGATATCGACATCAAACATATTTTTGTCTCTGACAAGGAAATGGAGCTTTGATCGCCGGCAGATGGAATTTAAATCTCGTCCCAAAGACGAAGTCCTGGGATAACAGAGAAATGTCTATCATAGGTTAGAAGAACCGATCCTGTTTCGAGAGCATGGGCTCCAATCCAGACATCATTGACTGGTATCGGATGTCCGATCCTTTTTAACGAGTCCTTGATAAGACCGAATATCTCAGCCGTTTCTTTGGAGGCTTCAAGGACAGAAACTGTTGATTTCATCAGGAATCTCTCCAGAATTTGTTTGTTCTCTTTTTCTCTGCCGCCGGCCCTAAAACCTGAATACAATTCTCCCATAACAAACACTGACATATAGACATTTTCAGCTTGACCCAGATTAGCCAGGACCTGTTCATCTCCCCTTAAATAGGCAACATAAACATTCGTGTCTAGAAGAATCTTTCTCATTTCCAGTCCTCAGGATGCACCTGTTCCAGGTCTTTGATGGCTTCGAAAAAGTCTTTCTCGTCATCTTCTGTCCAGATGCCGCAAAGATCTATGAATTCCTCTCGATTATCCTGCCTGTCCTTGTCTATACCCAGTGCTTTTGCCAGTAGAGCTTTCACAATCCTATTGACGCTCGTGTCTTCTGATTTGGCTCGCTTTTTGATCAATTTTTCGGTTTCTTTATCAATTCCATGTATAGTGATGGATTTCATCCGGCCTCCTGTGATTCAAATAATGACTCATTATGATACATATTATGAATCATTTTTCTTTTTTCTGCAATCCAAAAATCTGTACCTCTTTTGTGCCCAGTAACGCGGCAGTTTTGCGCATGATGGATCTAACAGGGACCGACCTTTGTAATAAAAAGCCAAGCTTAAAAGTCTTCCATGCAATCATGATGTGCGACGGGGCGATCTTTCTTATGAGTATCCATTCTTACAGCACGGCCACGTACGAGGGGATCAACTACACAGTTGCCGGAGGTGGCGGTGCCGGCCTACACAAACATTATGGCGAGATGGGTTCCTTCAATCTGGATATTTGGGAAAATACTGTGGTCATTGACTTTTTGCAGTTAATTTCTTATATTTACATTAGATAGTATGATTAAAAGATACAAAAAGCATTTTAATCTGACTTTTCTGTTCCTATTCCTTTTCATTGTCTTATTCGCCAACTTTTTGCACACTGAGAAAACACTTAAAGAGGACGATAACTGTCCTGCCTGTCAATTTCAACATTCCTCTCTTACAACAGCTCAGATCAACTTTTTTTCTCTTCCAACTCCCTCTTTTTTCAGCATATTACAAACGTTTGAATCCTTTAATTATGCCCTTATTTTTTCAATAGCCCCCAACTCTCGTTCCCCTCCTCAGGTTTAATCCCTCCAAAAAATCTGGGTATTTTCATTTATTTTGTTTAAATCTCCATTGAAGCGCGTTAAATTGTAGGGCTTAAAAGGAGGGGGAAGATGGTAAAAAAATTATTTGTCATTATTATTCTGATAATTCTTATTCCAATAATCTTTGTTCAATTCACCTCAGCCTATCAACAGCGGCAAAATCGCAATCAGCACCGGCAAGGACAAGAAAAATATTATTCCCTCAAAGGACAGGTTGTTGATTGGGAAGTAAATTATGTGGAAAAAGCAGTGGTTTTGATCCCAGAGCTGGGAAAATCTGTAGAAACGGATGAACGAGGGGCCTTTGAGATTACGCAAATCCCACAGGGCAGCTACCATGTGGAAGTTTATGCAGAAGGATTTTTAGAATATTCCTCTGATCCTTTTGTTTTAGGTGAGAATAAGACTGGCTACAACATAGTCCTTAATAAAAGACTGACAGAGGAAATTGTGGTAACGGCAACCAGGACACAGAAGCTATTTTCTGAGACGCCGGTTAGGGTTACAGTTATAAACCAGGAAGATATCGAAAAAAAAGCACCGGCCAACCTTGCCGACACTCTTTATCAAATGACAGGAGTCAGAGTCGAAAACGATTGCCAAAATTGCAACTTCACCCAAGTCCGCATCAATGGCATGGAAGGGAAATACACACAAATTCTCATTGATAGCTCTCCTGTTATCAGCGCAATGACCGGTGTTTATGGTTTAGAACAAATTCCCGCGGAAATGCTTAATAGAATTGAAATTGTCAAAGGTGGTGGCTCGGTGCTGTATGGAGGAAACGCGGTAGCTGGAGTGATAAATATTTTAACCAAGGAGCCGGAAGAGAACAAAACATTTCTAAAACTCCACCAAGAATCCATATCAGGGAAACCTTTTACCAACCTTGGATTTCGTTCCAGCCTTGTTTCCAAAGATCTAAATACAAAAGCTTATATTTTTGGCAGCTACCAAGATAGAGAACCTGTGGATTTAAACGAAGACGACTTTTCTGAGCTTGGCACCATTTCCAATACCTCCTTTGGCGTGAATCTCTATAATTATTTTTCTGGTATTAATGGCAAGCTTAAATTAAGTCTTTTTAGGATTTTCGAAGAACGCAGGGGGGGAGATCTCTTTGATAGACCTCCTCACGAAGCCAATACCGCTGAATGGATTAAAACAGACCAATTAGGTTTCAGTTCGGATTGGAATCACTACCTATCGAAAGTGCTGCATTATAACCTTACTTTATCTCTTGTGGATGCTAAAAGGGACACATACTATGGAAGTCACAAAGATTCTAACGCCTACGGAACAACGAAAAATCCCTTGCTATTCCTGAACTCCCAGATCAATTACCAAATAGGAAGTCATGTCTTCTCGCTCGGGGCTCAATACAAAAGAGATGAAATAAAAGACAAAGCTACCGGATATAACAGGGTGATCGAAGAGGTCTATCATGAAAGCGGATTGTTCCTGCAGGGTGATTTTAAAATAGGCGAAATTTTCTCGATACTAGCAGGACTAAGACTGAATAAACATTCGGCACTCGACAAAATCATTTTCACACCTCGATTGAGCATCCTCGTGAAACTCATAAAAGATTTAGCCTTCAGAACCTCCTTTTCGACAGGCTTTAGAGCTCCTCAAGTTTTTGATGAAGATTTGCATATCTCTCAAGTCGGAGGGGAAGGGATGATGGTAACAAATTCTTCGGATCTAAAAGAAGAAAAATCTTACAGTCTGAATAGCGGCTTTGATTACGGAAAGCAGATTGGGAGAAACCTCATTCAGGTCAGTGTAGAAGCGTTCTACAACAAATTAGCGGATACTTTCATTCTTCATGAGATCGAGCGAATAGAAAATGCAAGAATTTTTGAGAGAATTAATGGATCCGGATCAAGAGTATATGGATTATCCCTTGATTTTGGGCTGGTATTGGGCCCAAAATTTTCACTTTCTTCAGGATGGACTTTCCAAAGAAGCCGGTTCGATGAACCTGAGCCAAATTTCAACTCAAAGGAATTTTTCAGAACTCCGAATTCGTATGGATATATCAATATGAGTCTTAAGAATAAAAATTTTGTAAATCTTGACATTTCAGGAGAATATACCGGTTCTATGAAAGTTCCCCACTATGCAGGATACATCGATGAAGATAGGTTGGAAACGACCTCCACTTTTTGGGTCTTGAATCTAAAGCTTCATAGACTCATAAACATCACTGAAAACTATCGCGTTTCCCTATTTTTAGGTGCCTATAATGTGCTCAATTCTTATCAAGAAGACTTAGATAAGGGAGTCGACAGAGATTCAGGTTACGTGTACGGGCCGGCAAAACCCCGGTCCTTTTATTTGGGCTTTGAATTTTCCTTTTGACATATAGCTCTCTTTTGCGGGCTGGAGAGAGTTCTCTGCATATGGTCATCGAATCCCTTTTGGTGACAACAGCCCGCATTCTTTCATTCACTCTTTATATTGTTTGGCTGTCAAAATTCGTTGACTTGAAATAAGATAGCCATTGAAAACCCTGGTTTTTTTAGGCTTTAAAGTACTTTTTTGATTTTACTTTATTTGCACAGTCTGGATGGACGACTTTTTCGTCCAAGTAAATCCTTTTTTCTTGACTACCGAATGCAATGAAACAAACATCGCAGTAGTCAAGGGGAACATCGCTATTTTTTCTTATTACATTCTCTGATGACCCATTCGAAAATTCACCCTTTTCTAATTTATTCATATCTTGACCCTCCACATAGATTATGCAGCCATACTTATCATGACGCGTTGTTAAGAGATTTTAGTGGATGTTGGTATCATCCCCATCGAATAGCATTGATAAAATGCTTTTTTTAGAATCCGCCTTTAATATTTCATCCATAAACGTCGGGATTTGAAATTTTCGGGCAAAATAAGCCAATAAATTTAAGTGATTTTGTTGAGATTCAGGATCGCTAAGAATCAGGCAGACAAGGTAAACCGGTTTTTCATCTATGGCACAGAAATCGATCCCTTCCGGGATTCTGGCTATAGAAATAATGGTCTGGTCAAGTTCGTCAACGAATAGATGAGGGATAGCTGTTCCATTCCCTAATCCTGAAGAATCTTCAGCTTCATTCGACATCAAGTTTTTGTATGTACGATCTGAACTTAAAGAACCACAAATGGTGCCGATCTTTTCTATCATATATCGCAACAAGTCACTCTTCTCCGTAAACTCAAGCCTTTTAAAAACTAGCCGTGGATTCACCAATTCTGATAGGGCCAGTTGATTTAAAGGATAGGGAGAAAGTTCTAGGGAATCTTTGGCGCTTCCAGGTTGCATGAATTCGGATGAATGGTCTGCGCCGTAGTGCACAAGTTTGCGGAATCCGCTGTCACCAAGCTTCCGCATGATGGATGCAATTTCCAAAATATCCCTGGATTCCAACCCGATGTCAACAGCCGTCTTGATAAGTTCATTCAATTCCTGATGTCCCCGCAGGAGCAAAATTGTGTCAGGATTTGGACGATGGCTCATTTCAATCAACAAAGACACCGGAATGCCGATAGTTTCAGCAATTTTTGTCATTCGATCATGTGTGGGGGGCGATAGTTTCCCCAGTTCAACTTGAGAAAGGTATGCCGGTGACACCTCCATCTTTTTTGCCAAAGCCCGAAGGCTGATGCCGGCTGTTGTCCGCAGCATCCTCAAGGTATGTCCGAACATCAATTGGTTCATCATGAGTCCTTAAAATGTAAAGTGTTTACTTGACAATATACGTTTCGGCGAATTCATTGTCAAGATGTTTTTGAAAAAAAATGAATTTGCAGAATTTGTCCTGTTGACTTTTTTCGACCATGTGTGATAAGAAAACCCTTCTTTCATTCCAATCCGAGTGATAAACATGAAGAAAAAATCTTCACCTGTTATTTTGGTACTCCTGGCCATTGGCCTCACTCTGTTTCTTCTCCCATCCTGCCGAAGGGCTTCCCGGCCGCTGAATATCATCCTCATGATCTCGGACGGCTGCGGCTACAACTGTTTCGATTTGGCAAGCCTCTACCAGTACGGCCTGACCGGAGCGCAGGTATACGATTCTTTTCCTGTCCAATTCGCAGTCAGCACACATTCTGCCTCAAGCACACCATATGACCCCCAGAAAGCCTGGGCATCCTTCGACTTTGTCCTTTCTGATCCCACCGATTCTGCGGCTGCTGCCACAGCCATAGCGACAGGATTTAAAACCAACGACAACACGGTCTGTCTCAGCCCTGATGGGACCAGGCTCACGAGCATCCTCGAGTTGGCTGAAGCCTTGGGCAAAAAAACAGGAACAGTTACCTCGGTGACTTTCTGCCACGCCACACCAGCTTCCTTTCTTGCCCATGCGGTCAGCCGCTACAAGTATGTAGACATCGTACGACAGATCATCTGTGAAAGCCCGGCCGATGTGGTCATGGGATGCGGCCATCCATTCTATGATAGGTTAGGGCAGCCAGTCGAAGAGCCGGACTTCCGTTATGTAGGAGGCCAAGATACATGGGAGGCTCTTCTTCGAGGCGAATCAGGTGCCGATGCTGACTTAGACGGCTGTCCCGATTCCTGGACAGTGATTCAGACCGCTGAAGCATTCCGGTCAATGATCGAAGGTTCAGCCCCTAGTCGAGTGTTCGGGATAGCTCCCATTTTCAGAACACTCCAACAGGAACGGGAAGGCGATGAGCAAGCCGATCCTTTCGATATTCCCTTGATTCCAACTGTCCCTACTCTGAGCGATATGGCTCTGGCAGCACTCAATGTCCTCGATGATGATCCTGAAGGTTTTTTTCTCATGATCGAAGGAGGGGCTGTCGACTGGGCGGGTGAGGAAAACCAGCCAGGTCGCCTGATCGAGGAACAGATTTCCTTCAATAAGGCAGTGGAGGCCGTGGTGGAATGGGTCGAGACCAACAGCCGTTGGGAGGATACTCTGCTCATCGTCACGAGCGACCATGAAACAGGCTATATCACAGGTCCGGGATCGGGAAAAGACTGGAAACCCCTGGTAAACAAAGGGAAGGGGAAGGTGCCGGAAATGGAGTGGCACCATGATTACCACACCAACTCACTTGTCCCCCTGTATGCAAAAGGTTACGGCAGCGAACGGTTTGCCGCTCTGGCCGATGAAACAGATCCCGTACGCGGATTCTATCTCGATAACACTGAGATCGGGCTTCTCATGATCGAACTTCTCAAGGATCGAAGTTCCGTAACTAATTGAAATACTCTTTTTCCCAGATCCCCAGTCCTTTCTCTCGCGCCTCCTTTTCGAGGTCGAGATAATGCTTTAAGTTTTCGGGCAGGTATTTTTGATCAACTTGAGCATAGCCTTTTTTGAGAAGAAGTTCATTAAAACTCAGATATTCCCCCTTCCAGTATTCAATTTCAACAAAAGGATATCCGTTTTCGTCATAGACGATGCCGGCTGCTGTATTGTCCGTCGTCCAGGTGAATATTTTTACCGTTTTTCCTTCAAGCTCTCTTTTGGTGAAATCATAGATTTTGTAGCCGATTATTTCATCCTGCGGGGGTGCCTTGATTCCGGTGAGCCGGGCAACAAATGCGTCTCCTATCTGAACGAGATCCCCACTGAGTACCTTTTTAACGATCCCTGTGTTCGCTAATGAAGAAATCGGGAGTAAAAGAATCAATAGAACCACTGAAATCAGTCTCTTTTTTATTCTCAACATGTTAGCCTCCTGTTGGAACTCTCATCGATTCAATCTTACAAAAAGGCTCCTCGTACGACAACTTAAGTCTTTATGACAATTTCGTAAGACAGGTTCTTTAGATTTTTCCTTAGTTTCCACCCTCCTGAACTTCCCATCCGAAATCGATGTATTCCCATTCGAACTCATTTTCTCTGATCTTGATCAAGACAAAACCTTCTTCCAGGCCATGATATGGCCCTTCCCACCAATTCGCCGAAACCGCACCACCGGTGAGAAAAGTGATCCCACCCACATTGATTTCTTCCAAGGAATGCAGATGACCTTGTAGAACGAGTTTCAAATTGTAGCCTTGAAAAAGCTCGAGGACTTCCTTCGAGTTCACAATGACCCATCCTTCAGAATTTGCTTCAGTAGACCCTGCCCTGATCTGCCTTATGACAGAGATGAATGGCATGTGTGTGGCCAAGACAATTGGTGTGTCTTTTTGGATATTTTTCAGGTCATCAGCGATCCAGGACATCTGTTCTGCATCGACCAAACCGAAGTATGTTCGATCGATTGTTTTGCCGATAGAATCGAGCACCATGAAATGCCAAACGTAGTGATCGAATGAATAATATGTTTTTCCCAATTTGTTTTGAAATAAGTTTTTGTAATAGTCAGGATGGCTGGGATCAACACCACTCTCCACAGAAAGGCCAAAAACGTCGTGGTTTCCCAACGTGTTATAGACGGGCATATTGAGTTCTGCGGTTGTCTCGATGTACATGTTGTAGAGCATCTCCGCTCTTTCATACCCCACTCCTAAGGCATCCATGATCTGATCCCCACCAGTTATCACAAAATCCGGGTTGAGTTCATTGACAGCCGCTATGGCTTTTTTATAACCCTCTAATGAGTTCTGTTCCGGCTGGAGATGAATATCCGTCAGGAAAACAAAAGAAAAATTTGTTGATGCTTGCTTGCAGAAGGTGCTCAAAAAGACAAAAAGCAAAAGAAAAATCGGTGCCATTTTACGGAATAATTTTTTCTGACTCATTTTGTTCACATTATCCTTTCTTGGAAGATTATATGAATCTATAAAATAATTAATGTTATGTCAAAATCAATGAATTTTTTTATGACAATTTCATACTGGAGGTGAACGAGTCTTGGCATGTTTTTTGCCCATCCTACAGCATATATCCTGATGTCGAGAGAGCACATCCGGGCAGAACATGGAAACTGGTGGCCGACACTAAACGGCAAAAGGATACTTTATGGTCAGCAGAATAAAATTGGAATCCTATCCCCCTTCAAAGTCTCGGGTTCTGTTTATTCTTTGGAAAAGAGCAACAAGAAAGAGTTTAAAATTCCCGAATAGCCCTGCCTGGTTTTCGTCCTCTTATTATTCCTTCTCGTCCCACTTGAGAGGCTCGGTGATATTGCCGTCGGCATCGACTTCGATCTCACCCTTCTGACCATTCTTCTCAAGTTCGGCTTCATATACGAACCGGTGCGTGTCCAGTTTGACGACTGTGCCCTTTTCGCCTTCCGTGTTGATTTCGGAATAAATCTCAGATTTTTCCAGCCGCAGGATTGTGGCATCTTCAATCGCATCCTGGATCGCTTGGGCAGCGGCTTCGGGAAGCTCCTCCATCGTGATGATCGTGACCACATCGATGATCGTTCCATCCTCTGCCACTTCGATCTCCCCTTGATCCGCTTTGAACTCGATGTCGTAGAGGGTGATGCCGGATTCTTCGGCCACTTCCACCTTATCAATTTCGGCATCAGGGACGTTGGCCTCGATCGCCTCGACAACCGCGGCCGGGAGCTCCACCTCCGGTTTTGTTGCTTCAGGTTCTTCCACCGCTGGTTTTTCCGCTTGTTCCTCGCCTTCCTTCTTGGCACACCCAGTTGACATTGCCAATCCAAAGACCAAAAGGACAACAAAACCCAGAAAAAGCCAATTGTTACGTTTCATCCGTTTCCTCCTTTTTTAGCTATGGCTTTAAATTATTCCGGTGCGGCCAAAAAGTCAAATCATTGTGAACGACTTTCAGTAGGCAAATCTCAAGATGAAATTCTCGTCCTTCGACAACACCGCGGCTGCGTTTTTCTCAATGGTCAATGGAAAAATCAAATCGGGAGGACCGGTCCCGAAGTTCAATTTGTCGACAGGGAGCCTTGAAATGTTGGTCACCAGGCAGCCGGATTCCGGGTCGAACGGCCTGAATTTTTCTGTTTTCCCTTCAGATAGGATTTTTTCCAGTACGAGTCTTTATTCAATAATACTACAACCTCAATAGATTATCCTGAATTATCCAGGTTAATTACTTCGAAAAAGACGGTGAGTTTTTCCTATAGATTTGATATGCGCAGCCTCAATTCCTGCCTCATTAGTGAAGTTAGACCAGTTTGAGACAACTTCTAAAATCTCAACAATTTTTCTTACAGTCCCGATATTAAAACTCAATCCTGAATGTTGTCCCGGCCTTTTTCTCAAGCCTGATAGTTCCTCCAAGTTGGTTTGTCAAGTCATTTATTATTTGCAGGCCAAGTGTTTCAGGATTTTGAAAATCTATCCTATCCGGGAAGTCCATCCCTGTATCTTTCACTATTAAGGTGTACTTGTCTCTTTTATCTTTATGCATCTTGACGCTGATTTCCCCCTTCTCTTTACTGGGGAAAGCATGCTTCAGAGAATTGGACACAAGTTCATTGATAATCAATCCGCAGGGAATGGCTCTATTAATGTCAAGATATACATCTTTTAGATCCACCTTGAGATTTACAACATTCAATTCGACTCTGTACATAGAAAACAAATGTGTTGTCAATCTATCTACATATACTGCAAAGTCAATCCTTGCCATATCTTCCGATTTATAAAGTGTTTCATGGATAAGAGCCATAGATCTTATTCGGCTCTGACTCTGTTTGAACATCTCAGACATCTTTTTGTCTTTGATCGATCTGGATTGAAGCCTGAGGAGACTGGAGATAATCTGCATGTTATTTTTCACCCGGTGGTGGATCTCTCGAAGCAGTATTTCTTTCTCATTTAGAGATTCCATAATCTGTTTTTCTGCATGTTTTTGCTCGGTGATGTCGCGATAGATGCTGTAAACTGCAACCTGCTCTCCTCCTATTATAATCGGAGTCCCGAGAATTGACACATCGAACAAAGTTCCATCTTTTCTGCGGCGAACGGTCTCAAAGCTTACTTTCTCAGCATCTGCTGCGCGCTTTGTAAGAGATCCAGCTTCTTCAAAGAGGTCCTCGGGCACAACTAGATTGTCTAATAACTTACCGACTGCCTCCTCATGTGTATACCCGAATATTCTGACAAATTCATCATTCACGCTCAGAATTCTGCCATCTTTGGCATTCAATACAATCGCTTCCCCTGCGCTCTCGAATAGCTGTTGAAGATAAGTTTTTTCGGCCAGCAACGCTTCCTCCGCATGTTTGCGCTCAATCGCCATGGCCACCTGCTCTGAAATGAACATGAGAATATTTTTGTCTTCTTCAGTATACCTGACTCCTTCAGTATAGCTCTGGACAACCAGCACTCCAATATTTCTGTTTTGTGTATTGAGCGGAACGCCAAGCCAGTCAATAGATGGTGGCCCAACTGAAATAATCTCACCTTCCTTTTCAAGCTTGTTGAATACATCAGGGGATGCCAGCAGAGGTTCTCCTGTACGAAGAACATACTCAGTCAATCCTTTTCCTAGCTTCTGAGGTCCGGGATTCTCCTCGTATTCATCCACAAAATGGGGGAAAGTTAGCATCTGAGCAGCTTCATCATGGAGCGCAATATAAAAATTATTCTTTGCAGGCATAAGCTCGGTGATGGTCTCATGGATAGCACAATAAAACTCTTCAATATTCCTTGCAGAGTGGGCAACTTCAGAAAGTTTATACAGCGAAGCCTGGATTTTTTCTGCTTTTTTGCGAGCAGAAATGTCGCGGACAGCAGTCACTCTGACCATGCGCCCTTTATAAGGAATAGATCTTCCCCTGAGTTCACCCAAAAAAGTCGAGCCGTCTTTCCTCTGGCCTTTTGCTTCATAAGGTTTTTTGTATCCTGAGAGAACGTTTTTCAATATCATATCGCGAGATTCCGGCGCAGCGAGTTGCAATACATTCATTCCTTTCAATTCAGACAGTTCGTATCCAAACATTCTGGCAACGGTCTGGTTTGAATCTAAAATATCCCCTTTCTCGTGAATGACTATTCCTTCCATAGAGGCGTTGGACAACTGCCGGAATCTTTCTTCACTCTCTTTTAGATCTTTTTCAGCTCGCTTGCGTTCGGTGATGTCTTCTCCTGAACTGAGAGTACTGATGATATTTCCATCATCATCTTCCAGCAAGGTATTGTGCCAGGCAATAATCCTCTCTTTGCCGCTCCTGGTCAAAACAGGATTTTCAAAATGTTCGTCCGGCTCGATTTCTCCAGCTATCAGCTTTTGGAAAACCTTTTTTACTTCATCTCTGATTTTTTGAGGAAGGAAATTATCAAACCAGTTCTTGCCAATAATCTGCTTTTCCTTATATCCCAAAATCTCACAACCCTTTTTATTTATAAGGCTTACTTTTTGGTCGGCATCAATAACCACAAGAATGACTTCAGCTACATCGAGATACTTCTGTGCTTTTTTTCTTTCATCATCGTGCAGAACAGTAATTGTCTTCTCACGCTCAGTTTCTGGCTCCTCCAATTCAGCAATACGCTTTCGTAATTTTCCCAGTTCTTTTTTAAGCCTTTCTTCGGTCTTGTTTTTATTTTCCATTGAGATGTTTCATGAAGAAAGAAGTCATTTTACATAAAAAAAATGTAACACATGATGTACCTGAAATCAAATGAGAAGAAAAAACTGTAAAAAATATTGACGTTGAATTTTATAACTACAAGTTATAAAAACGATCCATCACAGATTTGAATATTGGAAAGAACGTCGATGAAAATTGAGAATGCTACGAATGTGTTTGAAAGAGCACATTTCTAACTTGACAAATTAAAACCATGGAATAGACTGAATAAGAGATGTGGTAATTTTGTAGAAGCATGGAGGAAAAAT
>CAYPGQ010000047.1:0-32138 GCA_964410125.1 uncultured Eubacteriales bacterium
TCAAACTTCACCTTAAAGAAGGGCATTTTCTGTCCAGACAATGGGGAGGGGCTCATTATAACAAATCAAGAAATCTTACAATTGTACGGACAGCTCTTGATAAACTCATGAGATATTCGTTCCCAGGGAATGTAAGGGAACTAGAAAATATTCTTGAAAGGGCAATTATAATTTCAGATCAAGAGATAATAAGGCAGCGAGATATATCATTTTGTATTGCATCAGACTCGATTAGTGGGAAGAACACAAAATGCAACCGCGAAATCATCATAAAAACCATAGAGAAATATCAGGGGAATAAAACCAGAGCTGCCAGAGCCCTGGGAATTAGCCGGCAGTGGATTCACAGGATTCTCAAGGAGTACAAGAAAGATGAGAATGACAGGTTATCTTAAAGAAGCTGTAAAGGAAACAAGATCAAAAGAAAAAGGACAGAAATTTAAGCTCGCGTCTCTAAAACTCTTAATTCCCTACATAAAAGCCCAGTGGAAAAAATTCGCAGCAGGATCAATCCTTATGTTGGTAGTGTCATTACTGGCTCTACCAACTCCCTATATAATGAAATATATAGTCGATGACATCATTCTTGCAAAAAATATCAAACTCCTGCATCTGGCAATAGTCCTTTTGGTCATCATCCAATTGGTCAAGCTGCTGACCTCTTTTTTTACCAGCTACTTCTTTAACCTCTTCAACCAGGAGGTTCTGGTCCGGATAAAAAAAGACCTTTTTCATAGGATATTGCGGCTTCCGCTTTCTTTTTTTAATAGAACCCAGACAGGTTATCTGCTTTCAAGGATAAGGGAAGTTGAAGGTTTGAGATTCTTCTTTTCTACTTCGCTGGTAAGATTCCTTATCGGGATTTTGGAATTCGTTTTTTCCCTTGCGATTCTTTTTTATCTTCACTGGCAGCTAACTCTTGTTTCCATCATGATTATTCCTCTTTTTTATTTTGCAACAAAATTTTATGCCGGAGGGATGAGGAGAGTAAGCCGGGAAGTGATGGAAAAAGGGGCGATTCTATCCCGGCAAATTCAAGATTCGCTATCAGGAGTGGATGTCGTCAAGATTTTTTCTGCAGAAGAAAGAGAGACAAATAAGATTCACCTTCACCTGGAGGACCTCAAGAGAAGCGACATCAAACAAAATATTATTTCCACCTTTTCCTCAGAGATAATGTCTCTCATAGGGGCCATAGGCGGCTTTGTGGTTCTTTGGTTTGGAGGATTCAGCATAATCAAGGGGACTTTCACCATAGGAGGCTATATAGCTTTTACAGGATATTTAGCAAAGCTTTATGGACCGACGCAAAGTGTGGCCATGATGGGACTGGCTTTTCAACCCTCAGTAACTGCCTTGAACAGAGTCTCTGAATTTTTTGATATTACCCAAGAAGAAGATGGCCGCACTAAAAAAATTACACCGCCTGAAACAATAGATCGTATTGAGTTCAAAAACGTCATATTTTCCTACGGAAACAAGAGTGCCATAAAAAACATCGATTTCGTCATTAACAGGCGTGATAAGGTATTGATCACGGGCCCTAACGGCTCCGGGAAAAGCACGATTATTAAACTCATCATCGGCTTGTATGAAGTCAAAAACGGCGAAATTTTAATAAACACTCACTACATAAACGATCTATCGCTGTCTTCTCTGAGAGAGAGAATAAGCGTCGTTTCTCAGAACATATTTCTTTTCAACGACACCATTAAGAACAATATTGTATACAGCAAGCCGGAGGCAAAAGAGGATGAAATAGATAAAGCGGTCGAATTATCCGGCTCTTTTGATTTTATAAAAAAATTAGATCTGGCAATGGACACCATGGTTGGAGAATCCGGTAGGACAATTTCAGGAGGAGAGAAGCAAAAGATATCCATAGCAAGAGCGATATTGAAGGATTCGGACGTCATCATATTTGATGAAGCCACATCCCATCAAGATGCCCATTCGATTGAAAGAATCGAAGACCTAATCGAGCATGAATTTAAAGACAAGATTTGCATTATCATATCTCACAGGCCGATTAAAACACTTTCATTGAACAAGATTATCAAACTGAAGGACGGACAAATTGAAAAGATCATTAATCGAAAATAGAAAGAATTTCCGGCTGCCCTTAAACTTAAAGTGTAAACTGTAAACAAAGTCTATTTACAGAATTGTTTACACTTCACACAACTCATTGAATATAAATCAATTAAAAGATTATCGAGTGTAAACCTTTCCTCTCTTCTAAATTCTGAATTGATGAAAATAACCTATTTTATATCAGCAGGTTAAAGAAAATATCGTTATTTGGCATGCAATTTGCAATTGTCGTTTAGTGAAAAATCTGCATGGGAGCGTTACCGGCATAGAGCTTTAAAGCTATAGTACACGGATATAAGGAAATGAAGAGCCTTTATGGCTATAGTTTTTGGAAAAGGAAAAAAAATGCGGGCAAATAAAATAACAGGCAGTAAAGAGAATGAAAACACAATGATTGAGTTTCATCGTTATTTCATGGATTTGTGGGGAGATTCGAAGCCATTGATGAAGTTGTTTCGGACGGAAACCCGAGGATATCTTTATGATACGGGGACAAACAGGATCTTTTCCTGCAGCGATATTGAATTTGACCTTCTCCATAACCTCATGACCATGGACATTGGGGAAGCTTTGGACAAAACTAGGTCGTCCTGTTCTCCGGACGAAATTCTTGATGCTCTAAATGGAATAAAGAGCATGATCGAAGAAAAAAACATATTGAAAACGAAAAGATCCTTCCGTTTTGGAGGAGCCCACTTCAACAAGTTAGAGGAATTTATTCTGAACCGTTTAGAGATGATCCAGCTCGAAGTCACCGAACGCTGTAATCTTCGATGTGCCTATTGCGTATATAATCCACATTTCACTGAGAAAAGAAATTATGGAACACGAGATATGAGCCAGGAAACGGCCTTTAAAGCAATTGACCACCTAGCCAGGAGTAGCAGATTTCAAAAACGAGTGGCATTGATATTTTATGGAGGAGAACCGTTGTTATGTTTCCCACTTATTAAATCCTGTGTTCAATATGCCAGAAGTGTGATGCCGAAGAAGGATTTAAGTTTTTCAATAACGACAAATGCAACATTAATAACTCCTAGTATCGCGAGTTTTTTTTCTGAAGAAGGATTTGGTGTTCATGTCAGTATCGATGGGCCGGAATATATTCACGATAAATATCGAAGGGATGCCAATGGAGTTGGCTCTTTTCAAAGAACAATTTCAGGATTGAGAATGCTTTTTGATGCTTATGGTGACAAAAAAGATAATATCACTTTAAGTATGGTTTATGCCCCTCCTTATTCAGACGAGAAAATCAATAAAATAGCGGAGCTGTGGGATAAATACCCATGGCTCCCCCAGAAAATAGGACATAATATCACATATCCTCAAGGATTCCATCCCCTTTCCACAAGCTCTCAAACAAATATAAATAACAAACGCGATTATAGCCTTATTGAGTGGGTAAAAAAAAGGTTTAGCGAGGATTATCAGAAAGGATACCAGCCTCGCCCTATTGCCTCCAGCATCGTAGAAAAAGAAATGGCCCGTCTTGTACAGCGAAAAATTTTCTCTGAGCCGCCCGAGATATATTATTTAAATGGATGCTGCGTTCCTTCAGCACGTAAACAGTTTGTAAGTGTTGATGGAACTTTAATGTTGTGTGAAAGGGTCGGAATGGCCCCAGAAATCGGGGATATCGAGACGGGTATTGATGTGGAAAAAGTAAAAAAAATATATGTAGAGGATTATGCAAGGGAAAGTTTTCCATTTTGTTCTGAATGTTGGGCCGTGCAAATCTGTTCCCTCTGTTACGTTCACACCTTTTATAAGGGTCGGATCGATATTGAATTAAAAAAGAGACACTGCTCTGCAATGCAGGAGAGAACGCTGAAATTTCTTATTCTTTATTGTCAACTGCTTGAAGTCAATGAGAATGGCCTCGATTATTTAAAGGAATGGCAACTTATTTAAGGAATGAGGAGGTGATGCAATCTTGATTGTATCATGATGAAATGTTGTATGGTGTTTTAAAAATTGAAATTCATGAAAAGGAGATAGAATGACAGAAATCAGATTAAAAGGAACAAAAGACCAATCGCCATTTGTGCCTCCATATGGCTGTTGTTGCAATTGTTATCCAGACGGGTATGTGTTTGCGGGAATTGAAGGTGACCTTCAGGGTGGATGCGGATGCGCGTGCGGTGGCCTTCCTTATGATGGCATGTATTTGAATGCTGATTGGATAGAGTGAATGTAAGGGGAGGGGAATCCCCCTCCCCCATTTTAATGAATTTTAAAATATGCCTATGCACTTCGATCAAGTAAGCACAATATTTAGGGTGATTATATTATCCTCATGCACTATATAAAGCATTTACTTGAGTCATATGCATAGGCATATTTTAAAATAAGATATAAATAATTCCCATATTATGCTAAAATTATAAAGTAAAAACCTTGAGTGGGTATTTCGATGGGAGTAAGAAGAAAAATATTGTTATTGGTATTCGTCTCCTTTTTCCTCCCATATCTGGCAAAAGCCTCGGATAATTTCTTGATATATGTCCACTTCTTTCAGGCAACTCTTGAAGACCAGCCACAATTAAAACAAGTTGAGGTCCTCTCCCTATCTTCCCGTTCCGAGTTATCCTCCCTCATGGATAAAGTGACAGGATCTGAATACGAGCTAACGGCTGCCGTTATCGATGTTCTCCTGGAAATCTACGAGATAGACGAGATCGAAGACCTTTTTCTGCATGAGAAAGCTTGGAACGGATTGGGGCACCCGCTGCTGGATGATATCATGTTCGGCGATCCGGCTTCATATCAGATCAAGCTATCGCCCAAAAAAATGCCCTCACAGCAGATCGCCCTTCAGGCAGTCATTCTCGAAACAAAAAATAGGGACGCTGTGGCAGGGTGGGAGGAAATCATAGACCAAGGTCTCGTTCTCGACATCGACGAACCTGTCATCGTAGCTGTTCCCTGTCAAGAGAGGATGTATTTCATGCTGGTAACGATAACCACCGGGATCCCGAGTGAGAAATGGAAAGAGCAAAGGATATCCAAGAAGAAGGAGCCAATCGAAATTGTCGGGATACCGAAGGTGATCCATCATGTCGAGCCATCCTATCCCAAAGAGCTCTGGCGGCGTCGCATCGGCGGTAAGATCGGTTTGCGGATCACCATCGATGATGAGGGGATTGTTCAGAGGGTGGATGTCTTGAATTCCATCCATCCCTACTTGAATTATACGACCGTCCAGGCATTGAGGCAATGGACCTTTAAGCCAGTCCTTTTTAAGGAAAAGCCTGTCCCTGTTGTCTTTCGCTGCACCTACACGTTCGATCCCTTCTCATACTGGAGAGAGAGAACGTGGAATGAAACGGGTGCCGCTCCAGGCTCTTCATCCCAGGAAGAATTGCTGCGCAGAGTTCTTGACGGAGGCGGGGATTACTGCCGGAAATTAGCCGGTGCGGTGTTCGATTTCATCTGCGAGGAGAAGATCAAAGAAACGTACTACAATTTATTGAAGAATATAAACTGGGCCACTATAGCAGTGGGCCCCAAGCGATCGCGATCCCAAGATTCGACACTTGCTTCCATTCATGCTAAAAAACCCAGTGATTACATAGAGTACGCTGCTGATGCTTCGAAATCGAGATCCATCTTGAAGGAAGACGGGGATCAGGTCATTGTAGAAGAACTGAATCCAATGCCGAAACCGAAGGTTGTTCGAAGGTTTCAGATCATAGATCCCAAAAAGACGCAGAGAAATAAATTCCAGTGCGATTACCTGATCGTCAAAAAAGATGGAGAAAAGGATGAACGGAGGATCATTTTGAAAGAGAACGGCCGCCGGACTACGGACCGGAATGAATTCCTGGAAGAAGAACGATTTGCCGGTTTAAGTCCTTTGTTTGCCCCCCTTCGCATTCTTGCCCCCGGCAGGCAGGGTAGGTTTAACTATAAGATAATCGATACAAAGAATATTCATGGGAAAAAAGCCCATGTGATCGAGGCCCTCCCCAGGTATGGGAATGAAGAAGGGATCTGGTCGGCTAGGTTATGGATCGATACCCAGAGCTTTCGGGTTCTCAAGTGCGAGATCGAAGGCATTCCCATCGACGGATACGAGGAAGTGTTGAACGACTGCGTCATTCTGAATATCAAACCCATATTTTTAACAACCCACGAGTACCGGAACGAGAAAAACAGCATTTTGTTTCCTTCGCGATCATCGGTTAGGGTCGCCTATCCCGGGATCGATTACAGAGGTGCGATCGACAAAATCAGGATCAATCTGAGTTACGACAATTACAAATTTTTCACCGTTGAGACAGATCAAGAGGTTATAAAAAAGATCTCAGCAGATTTATTAATCAAGAGCTCCAGGGAGAGGCTGAAATTCAAGAAAGCGCTCCCGTTAGTCCCCTGCACCCTGAGAAATTTATAAAATCTTGTCAGCTCCTGTTTTTTGATAATTGAACAAACTCTTCCTGTTGTCCTATTTCCTGATTTCCCTTCCGTGCGTATTTATCTTTAACGTTATGGTATAATTTTTGTGAGACTGAAGCAAATTGTGGTGGAAATGATAAAGGAGAGAATAGCCTTTCTTTTGGCTATCTGTTTTATCCTTTTAGCCCCCTGGATTTTGATCGCTGAAGATATCATCATCCAGGTCCGCTTTTTTCAGGGAACGTGGATGGAGGATCAGCCTGGATTAAAACAGGTAGAGATCCTGTCGACGTCTTCCCATCCCGAGATAGCCCCTCTCAAGGCAATGGTCGGTGGCCCGGAGAGTGCGCTGAAAGTTGCTCTGGTGGATGTTCTATTCGATGTCATGGACCTTCGAACAGTGGATGACCTGTTCTCGTTCGAAAAAATCTGGAATGGAAAGGACGCCAGCCTGAGCGAGTCGATCATGCAGAAGCCGGCTTCCGCTTACCGGATTGATTTCACCCCTAAAAGACTTTCCCCTCAGACGGTATCTCTCCAAACTGTTATTTGCTTTAAGGAGATAGATATCCCCATTTATACCGGAAAGGATCCGGATAAGGAACTGCAGAGAGAGTTGAAAGGAGTGCTAGCTTCCCGCAGATATAAAAGGCTGATGGAGAAAATCCTGGATAAAGGGCTTGTCCTTGAGATCGATGATCCTGTCATAGTCGGCATCCCGTATAAGGACCGGGCTTTTTTCATGATGATTATGCTGACGAGCCAGAGTCGGCCTTCGGAGCAGGAGGCTCCGGTGGAAGCCAAGAGGCGGGATAAAGTATATGTATTAGAAGCACCGAAGCCAATTCTTCAGGTTCCTCCGGTTTACCCGGATGAACTGCGACAGCAAGGAATAGAGGGCGAAGTCGAGCTTCAATTCGTAATCGATGAAAAAGGGATCGTCCAATTTGCCGAGGTGGTGAAGCCTCTTCATCCCTACCTGGATTATGCGGCCGTACTGGCAATAAAGCAGTGGAGATTCGAGCCTCCCCTCCGAGAGGGAAAACCCGTCCCCGGCATATTTACCGTGAAGGTTCATTTCAATCCGGAAAAATGATGCCGATGGGAGGAGACAATCGAGAGCCAGGAAATCCCTATGGGCTTAAGACTTTCTTCCCAAGAGGATCTCTGGAAAGTCCTCGAGCAGTCCGGGGAGTATTGTCAGAAGCTTGCCGGCGCGGCCCTTGATTTCATTTGTGAGGAAACAATCACAGAAATTCAATACAACATAAATACGGAAGCAATTTCTGAACAGAAGAAGTTTTGGTACAAAATGGTTAGGAGAACAAAAACAGGAACCTATGTTGCAATTACGTGGGGGAACCAACCCCTGTGGGATCCTTGGCGAACAGAGAAAAACCAGTATGTCTGTGATTACCAGTTAATCAAGAAGGGAGATCTGATCAAGGAACAACGGATCATCCTAAAGGAAAACGGTCGCAAAATCACAGACCAGAAAAAGCTGTTGGAGGAAAAGCACTTCTCTATGCTCACTCCTCTTTTCGCTGCTGTCAGGCTTTTCGCTCTGGACCGACAGCTCTTGTTCAACTATAGAATCCTCGAGGAAGTGAAGGTTCAAGGAAAAGAAGCTTATGTGATCGAGGCAGTGCCCAAATTTAAAAATGTGGGAGAGGTTGAATACTCAATAATATGGGTAGATAAGAAGAGTTTTCAGATTCTTGAAATCGAGATTGAAGGCATTCCGATTGAAGGATACGAAGATATCCTGAAAGAGTCCACTCTATTAAACCAGAAGCCCGAGTTAAGAACAACAAATCATTATCAAATAGAGAAAAAAGGCGTTCTGTTTCCCAGTCGTTCGAGGATTCGTGCTGAATATCCGCCCCAAAGATCTATGGCAAAAACAATTCCGAGATTGAAGATCGATATGACCTACGATAAATTTAAGTTTTTCACCGTTGAGACGTATAGCAAAATTATCAAATAAGTTACAGGAACTCAACCTTAGGAGGAGATAAGTCCGGAGAGGCGAAGTTCTTTTGCCTCACAGGGCGAAAAATCCGATACATAAATAACCTTTTATGCTAAAATACGTATTTAACAACTATCCTGAATTATTCGTAAGCTTTGAAATCAGGGACATGTACCGATTTTCCCAAATCGGTAACGTGTCCCTTGATTTTAAGCTAATACATGAATAATTCAGGGTAATCTGGATAATTTATGAATTATCCAGATTATTGAGAGGAAAATAACAAAGGACTTATAGGGTAATTACCTTTTAAATAGACCTGAAATCTTTTTCCTCATCCTTTTAGACATCTAAAAGGAAATCAAAATATGGATAGAGGATGAATTATGTCGGTGCAATTATATTGTCAACGCCATTTCAGTCGTATTCTGACGAAGCTGATGGGTTTAGGGGTAATGCTGATGGTTCTGATGATCCAGGGTGCATTTGCAGCCGAAGGTTCCCATGCCTTCAGCCTAGTGGAAGCCCAAAAATTTGCTGTAGATAACAACTACGATACCCTCAAATCTCAGATGGATGTGACTGTGACTGAGAAGAAGATACGGGAGACTGTGGGCGCAGGGCTTCCTCAGATTAGCACCTCGCTCGGCTACACCAACAACATCGAGCTGGTCACCATGCTCATCCCTGATTTTTTTAACGACCCGAACGATATGATCGAGATCCAATTCGGCACACAGCACAATGCCACTCTCAACCTCCAAGTCCAGCAGCTTGTGTTCAACGGGAGCTACTTTGTTGGCTTGGCGACTTCCCGTATCTTCAAACGCCTTGCCACTGAAGGTTTGAAGCGGACCAAGCTGGATGTGATGGAAACCGTGTCCCAGACCTATTATCTGATCCTAGTCTCTCAGGAAAGCGAAAAAATCATCCAGGGGAACCTGCAAAATCTGGAAAAGACCTTGTATGAGATCCGCGAGCTTTACAAAGAAGGCTTTTTGGAGGAAACAGACGCCGATGTCATCCAGATCTCGGTAACTGCTCTCAAGAACAGCCTCCAGAACCTCCAGAAGCAGACGGAAACGGTGTACCAGCTGCTGAAATTCCAGATGGGTATCGACCTTTCCGAAGAGATAAAGCTCACGGATAGTTTGGAAGACATCATCTCGGAACAGGATATAAAAAAGGCGCTGTCGGGAAGTTTCGACCTGGAAGATAACGTCGATTATCGCCTGATCCAAACCCAAGAAAAACTGGCTGAGATGAATCTCAAGAATGAAAAGGCACAGTACTGGCCCACTGTCGGTGCGTATTATTCCTTATCGTACATGGCACAGCGGAACAAATTCAGTTTTTTAAACTTCGATGAAAAATGGTATCGCTCTCAGGTTGTGGGAGTGAATCTGAACATTCCAGTCTTCAGGAGTGGCACACAGAAGGCCCGGGTCCAACAGGCATCGGTCGCGCTGGATCAGGCTCACCAAACCACCCTTCAGGTTTCTCAAGGTCTACTTCTTGGGGAAGCCCAGGCAAAAAACGCTCTTTCTGCAGCCTACGAAAACTATATCAATGTCAAAGACAATATGGAGCTTTCCAAGAAGGTTTACGACAAGACATTGATCAAATACCAGGAAGGAATGGCCTCCAGCACAGACCTTACCCAGGCCAACGACCGGCATCTTGCTGTTCAGGCCAGCTACATTCAGGCTTTATCTGAGCTTCTGGGTGCAAAAAATGCGCTGGATAGGCTCCGCAATGACTATCAAGTCTCGACAGAAGGATGAAACCATGAACAAAAACAAATTATTTATTCCGGTTTTACTTATGCTGCTTATTTCTGCATGTGGCCCCCACAACAAACAGGGACAGCTGGCACGGTTGGAAGCCCAGCAAGAAGCTCTCAATGCACAAATCGAGCAGTTGAAAGCTGAGATCGCAGGAGAAACAGAAGCAGCTCCCAAGGAGGTTTTAGCTTATGTTCGCAGTATCGAAGTGCAGCCCTCGCTTTTCCGGCACTATATCCAAGTACAGGGCACAATAGAGTCGGATAACAACATCTTGATTCCTGCTCAATCTAACGGTGTCGTGAAAAAGATCCATGTCCATCAAGGAGATCGCGTAAGCCAAGGACAACTTTTGGCAGAGCTGGATGGTGCCATCCTGGAACGCAGCATCGATGAGGTAACATACTCTCTGCAACTGGTCACCACCATATACGAACGGCAGGAGCGGCTGTGGAAAAAGAATATCGGCAGCGAGCTTGAATATCTCCAGGCTAAAAACAATAAAGAAAGTCTCGAGAAAAAGCTGGAGACCCTCAAAGAACAGTACAAGCTTACCACGGTCAATGCGCCCATCAGCGGCACAGTGGATGATGTGATGATCAAAGAAGGGGAGATGGCTGCAGCAGGCCGCGGAACCATCCGTATCGTCCAGTTGTCCCGGTTGAAGATCACGGCCTCCCTCTCCGAAAATTACATCTCGAGGGTATCTAAAAACCATCCTGTCAAGGTGCAGGTCCCTGCCGTGGGACGTGAGATGGAACTAAAGATCGATGCTGTTTCGCAGGTGATAGATCCGAATAATCGCACCTTCCAGATCGAAATCCGAATTCCAGCCCAGGAAAAGGGCCTGAAACCAAACATGCTGTCGGTGGTGACCATCAACGATTACACCAACGCAGAGGCGCTTACCGTTCCTCAGAATGTAGTCCAAGATACAGGAACCGATAATTTCCTTTTCGTGGCCGAAAAGCAGAATAACGACTGGATAGCACACCGGCGAACCGTGACCTTGGGCGCAAATTACGCTGACCGTGTCGAGATCCGGGATGGTCTTAGTGCTGGAGAATTTGTGATCACATTCGGTTTCCAAGCACTGGCAGATGGTCAAATCGTTTCCATACAAGAGGAAAAGTAAGAAAGGAAGTCATGAAGTACAAAGAATTCAAACCCAGCAATGTAGCGATTGCCAACCGCACAACTGTCTATATTTTTACCGTGCTGCTTGTCATCTTCGGTATCATTCAGTATCGTGCTACTCCAAAGGAGAAGTTCCCAGAGATCATCTTTCCTTATTTTATGATAGGGACGGTTCATCCAGGAACGGCTCCCGCGGATGTGGAAAATTTGATCACACGGCAGATCGAAAAACAGTTGGAAGGAATCGACGGCGTTAAACAGATCTCCAGCAACTCTATCCAGGATTATTCTTCCATTTTTGTTGAATTCGAGCTTTCTGCTGATGAGACCCAGGCTTATCTGGATGTGAAACAGGCCGTGGATGATGCGCGGTCAGAACTTCCGCCAGACCTTTTCCAGGAACCTCAGATCTCACGGATCGACCTGTCCGAGATTCCCATCCTCTTTATCAACCTCTCGGGAGACCTCGGTTTGGTCAAGCTCAAAGAGATGGCCGAAAAACTTCAGGATAAAATCGAGGCTCTAGAAGAGATCACCAGAGCCGACATTGCTGGCGCGCTCGATCGAGAGATCCAAATCAATGTCGATCTTTACAAAATGCAGGCAGCTGGACTTTCTTTTAACACCATCCAAAACGCCGTATCTTTTGAAAACCTGACGATCTCAGCTGGTCAGATCGACACCGACGGAATGAAACGCAACCTCCGTGTTGTAGGGGAGTTTCGCAGCGTTGACGAGATAGCAGATCTCATGCTCCAGGAGGGCATCTACCTCAAAGACATCGCCGAAGTCAGGGATGGCTACAAAGACCGGGAAAGCTATGCCCGGCTAAACGGACAGGACGTCGTAACCCTCAATATCATCAAAAAGAGCGGGGAGAACCTGATCATTGCGGTGGACAAGATCAAGGCCATTGTGACCGATTTTCAGAAATCCGCACCAAAGAATTTGATCGTCACGCTTACCGGAGACAGCAGCACCCAAACCCAGAATTCGGTCGATGACCTGTTCAACACCGTGATCCTTGGCTTCATCATAGTTGTGTTCGTCTTGATGTTTTTTATGGGTGAGGCCAATGCGCTGTTTGTGGGCGTGTCCATCCCCCTTTCCATGCTGATCGCTTTTATCTTTATCCCGTTGGTGGGATTCACGATGAACATGGTGGTGCTGATGTCTTTCATCATGGTGCTGGGGATTGTAGTGGATAACTCCATCGTCGTGGTGGAAAACGTCTATCGGCACTTCACGACAACAGAAGACCTGGGCATAATCCCGGCTACCAAACGAGGCGTGGGCGAAATCGCCTTGGCAGTGTTTACCGGGACATTGACCACTATCGCGCCATTTTTTCCTCTGATTTTTACTCCGGGTTTACCAGGCAAATTTATGTCTTTTTTGCCAATCACCATAATCATCACGCTCACGGCCTCTATCTTAGTAGCCTACATCATGAATCCGGTATTCGCTGTTTCTTTCATGAAACGTCCGGAACCTGAAGGTACTCAAAAGCGGTTCCGTCTCCCTTCAAAAAAGGCTCTCATCCTGACAGTTATTGCCTTGGTCCTGGTAGTATTCTTCTATACTTCCAAAGTGCAAATGCTGGCCAATCTGTTAATTTTTGGTTTGATAATTTACTACCTTTTCAAATATGTATTGCACTTTTTTGTGGACAAGTTCCAATGCTGTGTGCTGCCGAAATTTTTGGGTCTCTATCGCAAAATATTGACTTTTTCCCTCAAAGGAAAGCGTCCATACTTGGTGGTCACGTCGATCATTATCCTCTTGATTTTCACTTTTTTCCTAATGGGGATCAAAAAACCCAGAGTAGTGTTTTTCCCCAGCGGTGACCCGAACTCGCTACATGTGTATATCACTATGCCCGAGGGCACTCACATCGAAGTAACAAACGAGATCTGTAAGAAAGTAGAAGCCAAAGTGTTTAATGTACTGGGACAGGACAATCCGGATGTGGAGTCCATGGTTTCCAACGTGGCGCTTGGCGCAGGTGCTAGTCTGTTCGAACGTTTTGCACAGGACAAATTGGCCAAAATCACTATAACATTTGTAGAATACAAATACCGGACCGGACCCCGAACCCGAACGTATCTGGATAAGCTCAGAGCAGAGGTGAAAGGAATTCCCGGTGCACAAATCCGCATCGACCGGGAAGCTATGGGGCCTCCCACCGGAATGCCGATCAACATCGAAATTTCCGGAGAGGATATAGACGAATTGGTGGCTATCTCCGAACGTTTCATCGGGTTTGTCGAGTCGTTGAACATCGGAGGTATCGAGAAACTCAAGTCCAGCATGGAGGTCAACAAACCCGAGCTGATACTGGAACTCGACCGCGAAAAAGCAAATAAATTGGGGATGAGCACTGCCCAGATCGGCATGGCACTGCGTACCGCCATCTACGGCTTAGAGATCTCGGAGTTTAAAGAAGGCGATGAGGAATATCCCATCCAGTTGCGTCTGGCAAAAAAATACAGGGAAGACATCGGTGTGCTGCTCAGCCAAGAAATAACCGTGCCCTCCAGGCAGCCGAACTCCCCACCATATAAGGTTCCTCTCGCATCAGTGGCCAATATTTCTTATCAGACCAGCTACGGGGGCATCCAGCGCATCGACAACAAGCGGGTCATCACTGTCTCTTCCAACGTGCTTTCCGGGTACAATGCCAATGAGATTATTTTCCGAATAGGCCGCGCCCTGCCCAAATTTTCTCTCCCCGATGGATACTCCGTCCAGTTCACAGGCGAACAAGACATGCAGCAGGAGACCGGCCAATTTATGGTCGTGGCCATGTTCATCGCACTCGCTCTTATCTTTATCATCCTGGTTGCCCAGTTCAACTCCATTGCTAAACCCCTGATCATCATCTCGATGTTTTTTTTCAGTTTCATCGGGGTTTTACTGGGATTTGTAGTTTTCGCAATCGATATCTCGGTCATGATGACAGGGATGGGCATCATTGCTGTTGCAGGAGTTGTCGTGAAAAACGGCATCATCATCATCGACTACATCGATAACCGCATGGATTCGGGTATGGACAAAATGGAGGCTGTTATTCAAGCAGGTGCCACGCGTCTTACACCGGTTCTCCTTACAGCTCTCTCCACCATCCTTGGGCTTGTTCCGTTGGCTATCGGCATGAACTTCAACTTCCAGACTTTGCTAACCCGTCTCGATCCCCAAATTTACTTCGGAGGGGACAATGCGGCCTTCTGGAATCCCCTCGCCATGACAATTATTTTCGGGCTTTCTTTTGCCACCATACTAACGTTGGTGGTGGTCCCGGCGATGTATACCATATTTTTTGTGCGCCGCAAAAAAAAACCTGAGCTCCAGGGAAAATGATTAATCTTTTTCAGCCTCCTGCCTAAAATCGATGAGGATGCAGTTGTTTCTATGGGCTGTCAGCAGGTTGATCACTTTCAAGAACGCCCGGTTTTTTTTCTTCCACATCTTGTTCAGGTGGCGGGCATAATGTGATATGCCTAGCTCGAGCCATTGCAGACGGAGGGCTCTCTTCGTGTCATGCAGTCGGGAATAGAACTTATTATGACTGAATATCTGAGCTCTTTGCAGTGCCCGTAAGGACAATCTGGCCGGGCGGAACACCACATGGTGGGCATCGTACAGGGCCCAGTCCTTGAACAAAATTCGATTTTCAGAAGTAATTCTACGGTAAAACTCCGAGCCGGGCAATGGCGTCAGGATCAGGAATTGGGTAGATGAGAGACGGAATTTTTTTGCGAATCTCACGGTCTTTTGGATGGTTGGCCAGTCATCCTCATCAAACCCATACACAAACATGCCGTGTACCCGAATCCCGTGACGTCGCATGATTTTGAGGGCAGTTGCCATGTCGTTGAGGGATTGTTTTTTTTTCATGGCTTCCAGACTGCTAGGATTGACCGATTCCAATCCGATGTACACGATCTGACAGCCAGACTGTTTCATCAGCCTCAAAAGGTCTAAATCTTGGGCGATATCAATCCGGGCTTGTGCCGACCAAGTGAATTTAAATCCTTCCTGCACCATGGTCGACAGCAAATCCTTCAGTCGGGTCCGATTAGCGGCGAAGTTGTCGTCGTAAAAAAATATATGGTTCAGGCGACTGTTATAGAGCCGGAGCTCATCGATGATGTTTTGGGTCGAGCGAAACCGATATTTTCGGCCAAAAAGTGCTGTTACCGAACAGAAAGTGCATTGAAAAGGGCAACCGCGTGATGTCTGAACGGGAATGGTCTTATGGAAATGATGTGATCTTTTCTCCTGGGGCAAAAGGGAATAATCCGGATAGGGGAGATCATCCAAGTTGCATAAACCAGGCTCCCGTCGATTGTGTATGCTTTTGTCTCCTATTTGATAGGAAAGACCAGGAACTTGACTGAAATCACGGTCTCCTTCCCAGGCATCGATGAAAGCCATCAAGGCATTTTCCCCCTCCCCCCGGATGACAAAATCCGCGTGTTGAAGCGCTTCCTCAGGCAAGAAAGTGACGTGTGGCCCTCCCATGATGACCGGGACCCCCTCCTGCTTGATCTTGTCCGCCATAGCATAAGCCCGGGGGGCTGTGGAGGTAATAGTCGAAATTCCCACTAAGTCGGCTGCGTAGGCGGCTTCAAAATCCATTTTCTGTAATTCTTCGAACACGACTTGTACCTCCCAACCAAGCTTTTTCATCAAGGTTCCGAGGATCACTGGACCCAGACGAGGGAGTTTAAATTGGGAGTAGATGTGAAGGTCCGGGGCTTTGGGTTCGATCAGAATGATCTTAGGCATCTTTCTTCTGCTCTTTTTTTGCTTGATGTTTTATATTCAACGATTTTAATCCGGAAATTTCTTTTTTTTTCTTCTTTAACAAATTCTCCCAGCGCTCGATCCCAACTTTGAAAAGCTTCATTTTATCCTGAAGATCTTTGATCTTTTTTGTCATATCGTTCAATTTACGGACGTTCTCTTCTGCAGAATAGGTAGAGATATCACTGCTGATTGCCAAAAAATCACGGAACTGGACGGAAATGGTTTTGATTTCTCCAAGAGAATATCCAAAGAGTTGGAGATCTCTAATCAATTGACAGAGATGGACAAACGTCTCTGAATAGAGCCGGAATCCTCCCTCGCTTCTCATGTCCGGCTCTATGATTCCTTTGTCCTCCCAGTGCTTGACCGCTCGAGGACTGATTCCCACACGTTCGGCCAGTCCCCCTACAGTCAGGTATTCATGAAGTCTAGCTGGCTTGCCCTTCGTTTCTTGACCGCGAGGCAGGCCCACCTTTTTAATGATCTTTGAAATATGGTCTAGCTGATAACCGACCCTCAGCAGGCTTTTAATGTGCAGGATCTTATCCAGCGTCTCCTTGGTATAAAAGAGGAATTTGTCTTCCGTTGCTCCATCCGGCTTGACCAGTTTAATCCGTTCCCATTCCTGTAATTCTTCTTCCGAGATGCCAGCTTGGGCCAAAAGTTTCTCTCGTAAATACATGGCTCTTTTCATTAGAAACCTCCACGTATGGGGCTAAGATTAATATAACAGCATACGTATACGTTATATTTAAAAGGCCTGCTTGTCAAGCATTTTTTTGTTTCTCTCATTTCCCTATAGGTTGCTGAATTTCAGGATTGTATCCACAATACATTTTACTTCATTTGCATGGACATGTGGGGAAATAGAGATGCTTCCCCTGGGGAATCTTTTCTTGACAAGATGGGGATGACTAAGATATTTTGTCTATCGAACACTCATTGTGATATTGAAGAGTATTCTTTTATTATAAAGGAGTTTTTTCCTTTGATGAGGAACCTGCCGGGATTTGAGTAAGGATCATGGAGAAGATAGGAAAATATGAAATTATTGAGCTCCTGGGCAAGGGTGCCATGGGGATCGTGTATAAAGCTCTAGATCCGGATATCGACCGTGAAGTTGCCATCAAAACAATCCGTTTCGACTTAATTTCTGATGATGAAGAAAAGGATGAACTTATGCTGAGGTTCATTCGGGAGGCCCGAGCCGCGGGCAAGTTAGTTCATCCCAATATCATAACCATCCATGATGTGGGAAAAGAAAAAGACATGACCTACATCGTCATGCAGTGTATCGAAGGCCCCAGCCTTCAGAATTGGATCACTTCAAAGAAAAAGTTTTCAGCCCCCGATATTATAAAGCTCATGCTCCAACTCTGTGATGCACTGAATTTTGCTCACCAGAACGGGATTGTGCACCGGGATATCAAGCCAGCCAATATTCTTCTGGATAACAGTGAAAAACCACATATCTGTGATTTCGGAGTGGCTCATGTCGAGATGTCGACAATAACCCAAACCGGTGCAACCATCGGAACTCCCAGTTATATGTCACCCGAACAAGTGATGGGCAAAAAGATCGATAAGCGTTCGGATGTCTTTTCTTTGGGGGCTATCTTGTACGAGCTCCTCACGGGGAGGAGGCCTTTTGAGGGTGAAAGTATCACGACGGTTATCTACAAAATTCTCAATGAGGAAGCCGTGCCTTTAACCCAGGTCAGAAAAGAGCTTCCACTGGAATTCGAGCAAATTATGAAAAAAGCTCTCGCCAAGGATCCGGATAACCGCTATGGCTCCTGTGCTGAGATGGCTGCCGATTTGAAGAAGATTACACACTTCTCTGATGAGACCTTGGCCATGACCGGGATTCAAGAATCCGCGTTTGCTATGCAAACCCCTGCGAAAAAGAGAAAAAAGATCTTCCTTCCTTTAGCTTTGGCAGGAGCCGTCATCGTTATCGGGATCGGGGGCTATTTCCTGTACCAAAAATTTGGGAATAAATCAGCCTATTCAGAGGAAATAAAACCCAACCTGCTTGAAAGCGCTCCACTAGATTCTCGTTCGATGACTCCCGTATTGGAGGTTTTAGAGACGGAATCAGATAAGCTGGCGAATAGTTTTAATAAAGGTAATTATGCTGAGGCTATCAGGCTTGCACAGAGTATTTTGGCCCAAGATAAGCAGAATGAAGATGCGCTCGATTATCTTGCCAAAGCTAGAAGCAAATTGAGCGAGAGCCAGATCGTCAAGTATATCTCTGCTGGAAAACGAGATTACAATAACGGCAAATATGAGCAAAGTAAAATCAATATGGAACATGCCTTAAAAATAAACAGTAAAAGTGTGGAGGCTAAGCGCTATTATGATTTAGCGGACAAGGCTCTATCCGAAGAGGCCATCCGTCAAATTGTAGAACGCCAAAGCAGCGCACAGGAGCAGAAGGATCTTTTGGCCTTTTTGAGTGATATCGGTCCAGATTCCCTTTTGGCAAAAAAGAGGACCGATGCCATGCAATTATTCAATAGCTATGATGATATCAACTCTCGAATTGCCGATCTTACGATCAGCTTTATAGATCCCAACCATGCTGATGTGAGCTTTTCCCATCTGTTGGTCGCAGTCGACAAAAAAACAGGCAACAATAAAGTGATCTTCGAAGGGAAAAAAGCATTAACGTTGGAGAAACTGGATAATATTTGGAAAATATTAGTTTACAGATAAATTCGGCGTATATAGTTTTAAACAGTTTTTATAAGAGGAATGTCACAAATGTCGCGAATATTTCGTCTTACATTAATTATTCTGCTAACGAGTGTCTGTTTTCTTTTTGCGTTTTCTCAAAATGAAAATCATGTGAAAGTCAAGGTCATTGTAGACAGCGCCACCGTCAAAGTTACACCTGAAATCGATGGTGAAACGCTGGCGAGAATCCCTCTCAATACCACCTTGGAAGCAGTGGAAAAACAAGGAGAGTGGTATAAAGTTTCGTTTGATAAGGAGGGTCTTCAGATAACGGGATTTATCCATGAAATGTTGGTAAGAGAAATGAGTGAAGATGAGGTGGCGGAGGAAAATGTCCCAACTACAGCAGACCTCATTGGAAGTCAATCAGAAATAATCAGAGAGATTGAAATCCATATGGACGAAAGCCGGCAGTTAATTAGACAGGAGGATAAATTTAAAGAAGCGATTATCTCTCTCAATCCTTTGATCGCCAAGACATTCCGTGTCGAAGATATTCAGAAACAAAGGCAGTTGGCAACAGAGATCTTTTTGTGGACCGGAATGGCCTATTCTGGAATGGGGGAGGCATACGCGGCTCTTCGAGAACTCAGAAACATGTTTGAAGTGGATTATGCTTACGGGAAAGCGATCACCCGGAATATATATGATCCCACAATCGGGGGTTTGATCGAACAGGCAGAAAAAGAATATCTTGGCATTATAAAAAATTATTCCCTTCGGCTCACGACTCGGCCTGAGCAAGCAGGGGTAGCGATCAACGACGAGTATATCGGGATCACTCCATTGATATACCGGTCAGAATCGCCCAAAGTTGTGCTTGAAATAACAAAAGAAGGCTACAAGAGTGTAGAGGACGATCTTTTTCTTTCTCAAGAGGACACAGATAAAGACTATGTTCTAGAAAGATTGGGGAGGAATTTGGAAGTGAAATCCACTCCGCAGGGTGCTAACATTTTTATAGATGACGAGGATACCGGTCAGCTTACAGATAGTGTGTTGTCGTATGTTTCGTTCGGTATCCATATGGTAAGAATATCCAAGGAAAATTATGCCGATTGGAAGGGAACGATAGAAGTTTCGCCTGGAGAGAATCCCATCGAGATGGATGTGATTCTTGCTGGAAAAACATACGTGTCCCTCAGGAAGTGGGGTTCTCCTGAATCCATCTTTTTTCAACAGCCCACAGGAGTTGCCCTGGATAAAAATGATATCGTGTATGTTGTTGATAAAAGCGATGATAAAATAAAAAAAATCACGCCTGAGGGAAAGATCGATCGCACCTGGATTTCAGGGGGGAAAGATTTTAGAAAGGTGAAAATTCCGGGTGGGATTGCTATCGATAGCCAAGGGTACATGTATGTGACAGATACGAAAAAAAACGCTGTATTGAAGTTCAATAAAAACGGAAAGTTCGTAAAAAAATGGGGAAAGGAAGGATCAGCTAACATTGAATTTAGAACGCCCTTGGGAATTGCCGTAGACAGCGAGAACAATATTTATGTTGCCGACTCCACAAATCATTGTGTGAAAATATTTTCGAATCTTGGTGTTTTTAAAAAAACCATCGGAAAAAGAGGTGTGGCTGAGGGAGAGTTGCTCTTTCCGGCAGCTATTGCGATAAATCAAAAAAAAGAATTGTTCGTCCTGGATAGAACCCGCCTACAAAAGTTTTCCTCAGAGGGAGAACTGCTTGGTTCATGGGGAAAGGCTGGATCGAATGATGGAGACCTCAATAAACCCACAGGGATTTTTATCGATAAGGATGGATTTGTTTACATAGCCGATTCCGGGAACAACAGGATTCAGAAATTTGATGACAAGGGTCAGTTTATCTCCAAATGGGGAGGGATGGGGGCTGGTGACAGCCAAATGATGTTTCCGTCCGGAATTGTCGTCAATCCTCGCGGAATTGTGTATGTAGCTGAGAGGAACAACAACCGCATTCAGTCGTTCAAACTGTCATCAGATGTTGCGAACGAGTGATTATGTATAACAATGACATAAGCCCCAGGATCCGCATGTACTCTTAAGAGCTGAAAATCTTTTTTTATTCTTTGCGAGATGCGCTCCTCTATATCAGAAGCATTTGTGTGTGCGACAACAATCGAGAATCCCCCAGTGAGTATCCGAGGGCTGAGCAGCCGGAAAGAATAGCGAGTTGATAACGATACCCATCCAGGTGACCCAGAACCTCAGGGATTACACGAAAATTTCTCTAGAGTGAAAAATCATCCCCAATATCACCTCAAAAGGTGATTGACCGGGTAAAAGGTTGTTGAAGTACAATATTGACGGCAAATCGGAATAATTATGCGACAAAAAAAATACAAGCGGTAAAAGCAAAAATGAGAAATGAAAAAATATTAGTTGTAGAATTCGAGGAAAATTCCCTCAACTCACTCTTGCAAACATTGCAGACTGAGGGATTTCAAGTGGTAACGGCCAAGGATGGACATGAAGGATTACTGATGTTTGAGTCAGAAAATCCAGATTTGGTTATCCTCGAACCCATGCTGCTGAAGCTCCATGGTTTTGATCTTTGTCGGAAAATTTCTGAGAACTCCAACAAAAGAACGCCTGTCATCATCACAACAGGATTTTACAAGGGAGAACATTATAAATCCGAAGCAATCGAAACATTTGGTGCAGCCGCTTTTTTTGAAAAGCCTTATAAAAATGAAGATTTAATGACGACCATTCATGAGCTGTTGGGTAACGGGACTGCAGAAAGTGTCAAAGAAATAAAAAAGAGCATCCAGGAAAAGAAGGCTCCTGCGATAGACATTGAGGAAAGCGTAAGGGAAATGGAAAGAGGTATTAGAGAGCAGGAGGCAACCCTTGCAGCACAAGCCAAAGAAACATCTGATTCTGCTGGCAAGACGGAAAAATCTGGGATAAGTTCCCAAGTCGATGAAATGCTTCAGGATGCTTTGTCCGATTTCGGATTAAACTTAGAAAGTAAACCGCAAGAAAAAAAGGCAGAAAAAGAGCCTAAACAAGAAACAAAAAAAGAAGATGCTTCTAAAAAGGAAATGGTTAAGGAAGATTCTTTTGAAGTTAAGCAAGAGCTCCCGGATATCGAGAAGACAAAGGAAACAGAAGAAGTGCAAGAAGTTGAAAAGCACGAAGATAAAAGGGAATTAAAGACAGAAGATCTCATCGAAGAGCTGATACAAAAAGAGGAAAAAGCTGAAGAGGATGTGGAACCTGAAAAAGAGGAAAAACCTGAGGTTAAAGTTGTCCATCAAGAACCTGAAGAAAAAGTTGAGGATGTCGAGGATAAAGAAAAGGAGCTTAAGGAAGAAATAAAAGGGGTGCAAGCAGAGGAGGGTCAAAAAATATTTGAAGACTATTTTGAAGAGCCGGAAAAAGCGCCTGCCCCAAAAAATCTTTTTGGTTTTTTACGAAAGATCAAAAAATCTCTTCCCTTGATGATAGGCTCGACAGCCTTTGTGGTTCTTGTTGCTGCCGGTGCAACGTATTATTTTTTGAGACCAAACAAGCCACAAACTCTCTCCAATCAGAAAAATATGGAGAAAATATCTGAGATAAAACAGTCCACGCCCTCTATGGATCAACAGGGGTTTTCTTCTTCACCGGCAACACAGGATGAGAATGATCAAAGTGAACCTTCGGGGGGACCTACTCTAGAGGGTGCTGAGGGAAATCTGGTTGAAAATGCAACTCCCAATGATGATATGGCAAATTCAGAGGCAGAACCTGAATCGACTTCTGAATTTATATCGACAACAGGACTCTCATCGAGACAGCGACAGATTATGCTCCCCGATGGCGCATCCTCTCCTGAATCACGGCAGTTTGAGATTATAGAAGAAGAAGAGACTGGAGAAGAGCAGCTGGAACAGTCTAATGTGGAAATCAGTTCCCCTCAGTTGAAGGAGGCAATTAAAAATATCATCCAGTCTGAAAATACCTCTGACAGGATAAAAGTGGGGGATTTGGTGCCGATCGAAACGGTGGATGTGACTCCCGTTGCGACGAAAAAAATCAATCCAAAGTATCCCCCAGCCGCTTTTCAAAAGGGAATAGAAGCCACGGTTGTTTTTCGTGCTCTTATATCCGAATTCGGGAATGTTTTGGATATTGCCTTTGTAGATCCTGGAAAAACAGCCCTTGCATTCAAAAATGCGTGTGATAAGGCTGTTCGGCAGTGGAAGTTTTCACCGGCAAAAAAAGGCGGCGTGAATGTAAAAGTGTGGAAAACATTTTCCATCTCATTTAAGAAAAATAAATCGGAATAGGTGATAAAATGTCATTAAACAAAGAACAAGAGGACCTTTACAAAAAAACCATGAATGAAGCCAAAACCCAGTTAGATGGAATCGATGGCGAAATGGAGAAGGAGCTGCAGAAGGCTCGTGAGCGATTGGCTAAGCTCCAGGAATCTAAAAAGTCCTTTAAACAGATTTATGTGGGGACCGCCGAACTTCTGGGAATTGTGGTGGAAATCGATGATGATGATGAGGACAACGTTCCTACGGATGGAAAGCCGTCCCTTCAAAATATGCAATAATATATTTCGTTTATTCCCTATTCCCGAGCGTTTTGAAATGTTCCATGGAACCAGAGAGAGACAGGAGTCTGTTTGTTTGGGTAAGCTTTAATGGAAAAAGACATCAGGTATGTCCTCAGTGCCCACACAAACTGGGAGAGAACCATTATCAATAATTCAGGATATGGATTGACATCAATTTTGCTTTTATATAGAGTATCAAGGGAATCTGCTGAAGAATATGTTGATGCAGCAGTGAAAATAAGAAAAAAAGTAGCTGAACCGATGGAGAAGTCTTTAACGGTCAAGAGCGACCTCGTCGAGATTGAGAAGGTCCGTAGTTTTTTGGAAGAGACACTTAAGGATTTTGACCTTTCTGAGGAAGCCTATTATTTAATCGAGCTTTCCCTCCTTGAGATATGTATAAATATTGTGAGGTATGGCTATCCTGAGGAGAAGGGGGAGATTTCCCTAAAAATTTGGAATCAGGAAAAAAAGATCTTTTTCGAGATTAGAGATTGGGGAATTCCGTTCGATCCCAGGGAAGCTCCGGAACCGGACATCCAGGAAATGGTCAGCCAAGGCCAGACAGGTGGATTGGGCATATTTATATCACGTCAACTCATGAATGGATTTGAATACAGACGGGAAGACAACCAGAATGTCCTGATCATGTATAAAAGTATCGAAGAAACTTAAGCCTCAGGTTCAATATAGGACTTTATCTTCTCCTTCTTTTTTGATCTGTTTATCCAGCCATTTGAGGATGAGGTCTCTCCGAATGAGGACATACTCGATTTCTTTGTCCGTCAAATACTCACCAACCACACCTTTAATGGATTCCATGTCTAAGCCTTTTAATTTTTCCACAAAAACACGGGGCAGTTGTTTCATCAATCGTGGACCTTCTTTAAATTTTTCGTCATAGATTAGTTTCTTTGAGAATTTTCCTGAAGTGCGGAAAGAGCGGGAATGGTCGATCAGAATCATCCGCCAGTCTTCGGTTATGAGGAATTGATTCTGGTGCCGGTCTTCATTCGCGATTAGATTATCAAACGCTCGTTGAAGATAAAGAGCCCGGTTCCAGGGGAAAACTTTGTATGAGGGTGTCTTGATCTTTTGTTCATATTTATCCTTGAGGCTCATTTTGGCATCCACCCAAAGCTGGCAAGAACCCCGGTTATTCTGGAATCTTTTTTCCACTGTGGGAGGCACCATGTTTAATCCGAGATGCTTGTCCAGTCGATATGCGGCAATCTCCCACCTCCAATTTTCCACAAATCCCCTCATGCGCCCTTCACAATTTTTCCAGAGGGCATTTTTTGTGACTCCATCCTTTTCCAGAGTGAGTTTCCAAGGCTTAGTCACTGCCTCCTGGTCACTGAAGGGTTGTTCTTGACCAACGACTTCGGCGTTTTTGAGAAAATCTTCCCATTTTTCCTTTTCGGTCGCTTCTTCCTCAGTAAACTGGGCAAAAGCTTGGAGATTAAAGCCAATGAGAAATGCAAGGATAAATACCTTGAAAAAATATTTTTTCATTTTTATTCTCCCTCCTTCATGAAAGATTTAATACAATACTTTGTCTTGGCCCATTTCCGTAATCATCTCCTCGATTTCTGCGAGGAGGAGTTTTTTGCGGACCAGCACGGCGTTGATTTCCTCGTCCGTCAAGTAAGAACCCACTGTATTTTTGACATTATCGTATTCTAAAGCTTTGATTTTTTCCACAAATGAATGGGGGAGTTGCCTGAAAAGCTTTTTTTCCTTCAATCCGTTTTTTCCATACAGCAGCTTCTTGCAGTATTTTTTCTTGCTGCGGAAAGAGCGGGAATGGTCTATCAGAATTAAGCGCCAATTCTTGGTGTAGCGCGCATTTTGCTGTGTTCGGTCGTCATTGGCGATTAGACTATCGAATGCTCGGGCTATGTACTTGCCCCTCTTGAATATCGTGGCTTCAGGATTTTTGTTGGGGAAGGGAATACCTCGTTCCATCACGTCGAGTAAACTGAAATCTGATTCGGCCCACAGTTGGAGAGATCCTTTTTTCCCTTCGAATTCTCTCTCGACTGTGGGAGGGATCATGTTTAATCCCAGGAGTTTGTCCATCCGATAGGCAGCTATCTCATACTGCCATCCTTCCAGGTGCCCTTTCTGGACTCCTTGGGGATTCTTCCAACACCCGCTTAACTCTTCTTCGCCCTTTTTTAGATAAAGCCGCCATGGCTTGGTTATACCTTCCCCAATTTCTTCGGCCTTGGTAATATCCGCTGTTTTGAGAAGCGCTTCAATTTTTTCCCTTTCGACGATTTCTTTGTCTGTGAATTGCGCATGGGCAGCAATGATGAATAATAAAAAAACAAAAACAATGATAGACAGAATGATCCTTTTCATGCTGTTTCCCTCATGCTTAGGTTTTCCCGTTCATTTTGCCTTTAATATAATAATGACATGCCCATAGAAAATCAAATAAAATGTTATGTACCATTTATGCAAGGCAGGTGAAATGAAAAAAGCTAGAGTATATCTGTTGATAATCCTGATATTTCTGGTGGCTTGCTCGGAAGCCGAATATTCTCCGACCATTCGGTTTCCCTACCAGTGGCTGGATGAGCCTGGGTATGGTGGAACTATAGATCAACAAGAGTTTCCTGAGCCATCGGGTATTTGTTTCCACTCCCTGAGAAAGACATTGTTTGTGGTGAGCGATGAGGGAGAGCTTACCAAGATTGAAACGGATGGTACTCCAGTTTTTAGGGTGAAAATTCCAGGTGATTTAGAGGGTGTTACCGTCAATCCGGAGACAGGGCTTTTGTATCTGGTCAAAGAGGGAGTGGCCCATGAAGTTGTAGTGAACTACCGCGAATGGGCTGCAATGTCCACCCATTTTGCGATTTTTTCCGCCATTTTTGTGAAAAAAGGTGTTGAAAAATGTGTGATTTGTCTTATAAAGGATTGATATTGTTAAATTTTTAGGGTATTGCACAATTATTGGGCAGTTAGAAAAGGACGGCTCCTTCGCCTTTATCTTTGATCAATTTTTTTAGGGTTTTTATAATAAGGACTTTTCGGTTGAGCAATGCTGACATTTCATCGTCATTGAGATAGAGATCGAGTTTAGTTTTAATCATTTCATCAGATAGTTCTTGGAGATTTTGAAACAGCGTTTTCGAACAGCGCATGATCTTCTGTTCGGGGATAAGATCCGGAGTGGGGGAGAAAGCCTCAGAAAAATCCACGCGGTATATTTTCCAGCTTTCCTTTTGAATCAGAATGTCATCCAGTTCGTTGCGTTCCTTGTAAACCAAGTTTTCAAAAACGTTGATTTCTTCAAGGGCGTTTGCAAAAGCTTGTGAATCAGGAGGGGTGATATTTTTCCTTTGTTGTTCATCTAGATCAAAACAATTTTCCACACGGATTTGGAGGGACCCTTTTGTGCCTTCAATCTCTCTTTCCATCATGGGAGGTATTTTTTCAAAACCCAGAAGTTTATCCAGCGCATAGGCCGCAAGTTCATATTTATAACTTTCAGGGAGGGGCTCAGGGCGTCTTGTGTCGATTGTCTTAAACATAGCACGCCTTTTGGTCTCCCCGTCGTCTAAGTCAATTTTTGATGCTGCTGTTCTTCCTGGAACAGCCTCTCTGTGATATCCAATTACAGCGGCATTTGCGAGATAATATTCCACGTCTTCGCGACTCTCATCTTTTTGTACGATTTTTGTAGGCTCAAATGGAGCTTCTTCGGCATATTCTTCTTCTTTCCATACGTTCAAATCAAATTTACCGTTTTCGATAATCAAATAGCTGAGTATACCGTGGTAATACTTAGAAATTCCTGTATCGATCATATGTATTCTTTGGTCAAATCGATGGTAAACAGGGTCGAGTTCATCCTCAGGAATGACCGGGCTTCCTGGCGGCGTATGGGCAATGACCATGAAATTCGCGTCTAAATTTTTCAAGATCTTATCCACAACTTTTTTGTATGATTGTTCATCCTTGAGGGCTAAATCTCTATTCCACAGAGGGGAATCTGGCATGTAGAGAATAGATCGCTTTATTCTCGAATTGACGCCTCTTTTATAGGCTATCCGAAATGCATTTAATTCCTTATGCAAAGCATCATTTATTTTCTGTAATGGCCAGGAAGAATATCTTTCGCTTATCCCTCCATGGGCGAAAATGATGTTGTTGATTTTGATCGCGACCTTTTGTTTGAGGAGCCATCGCCCATAATTCTCGTTGAATGTGTCTACGTATAATTTTTGAAGATTTTTTTCCTTCATCAGTTTTTCCCACTTTGTTTCAAAATAGGAATCCAGAAAGGATGGATCGGAGTTGGCCTTGGTTTCAGAAGTATTCTGTAGTTGTTGCCGGAATTCGGTCTCTTTTTTTTTTCGAAAGTTATCAGGAAGAAAGGAAGCGAACTGTTTGGGAGACACATAATCATATCTGAACACGATTCCCGTGATATTCATTTCCTCATGATTGCCGAGAAGAATGTGGACTTTGCCTCCTGATTCATCAGCTTCTTTCTGAAGCCTCTTTAAAAGGTCGAACACTTCCTTGGCGTTATCCCCTCTATCTAAGATATCACCTGTCTGGACAAAATGGGTTTTTCCCCCCGACCACTTGAGCATGTCATCCACAAGTTTGGCCCTCTTCAGTATCATAATGAAATTGTCATAATCCCCATGAATGTCACCCACAGCGATGATTTTTGTGATATCTTTCCACACGCATTGTTTGGATTCTGCACAGAGGGAGATGCATAGACTTGAAATGATAATAGACGCAAGGATGATCTTTGTTGTTTTTTTTGCTAAGTTAAACATATTTCCGTTTCCCTTTATAAACTCTTTAAGCATTATATCTAAAAATCAGAAAAAAAAAAGATAAATTCGCGAATCCTGGATTATTTACGAGCCGAGATTGCTGCAGCGGCAAGGCAGTAGCTCACGCAGCTGTAGTAAACTACTGCAAGTGGGCTGCAACGAAGTCGATGTGGTGAGATTGGCTCGCCCGTAGGGTAAAAACGGCTGATAAAAATAAAAATTGATTTGGATATTTTGTTTTATGTAAATGGAAAGAAATATCAGCCGTTTTTATAAATAATTCAGGACCCTGGATTATTCACGAGCCGAGATTGCTGCAATCACAAAAAAGCATCGGCATTTTTTATGAATAATTAAGGAGCTATCTATTGACTTTGAATTTTTCTTTTGGTAAAAGCTAAAGAGAAAATAGTCACAAATGGGAAATTAAAAAAATGGAAATTCATGCTAGAGCAAAAGACGACGTCGTCATTTTTGATATAGAGGGAGAAATACGAAGATCAGATGTGATGGAGGTCACTCTCCATCAACTCGTGAAAGACCAATTGGATGTTGGAAAAAGGAATATACTGCTCAATTTCAAAGAAGTAGAATTCATCGACAGTTTTGGCGTTGGAGAGATCCTAGCCAGCTATATTTCTACGCATAATTTAGGCGGAAAGCTCAAGATAGCCAAAATCTCCAAAAAGCTTTATCTTGTATTCCAAGTGACCATGCTCACCAAGGTACTGGAAATTTTTGATGAAGAAGAATTGGCCTTGAATAGCTTCATGGGTGATTAAGCCAGTTCATGACTCTGGTTGCTTAGAGTCGGTATATGGCAAAAAACGGGATTCATAGAATCTTCTCCCGAATTATTAAAATCAATCCCGGCGAATTAAAAATCTCCTTCCTGCTTTTTTTCTATCTGTTTCTTGTGATAGCGGCCTACAATGTTATCAAACCCGTAAGGAACGCAAGCTTTCTCGAAGAACTGGGGTATCAGTGGTTACCCCTGGTCTATTTGCTGACGGCTGTTGTCATAGGATTTGTCGTAGCTCTCCACTCAAAAATCCAGGTGAAAATTTCCCGGTATTTATTGATTACATTCAGCATCATCTTCTTTTTCGTTTCTTGCTTTATTTTTAGATTTTTATCAGGCTTCGGATGGAAAGAATTGCCTGTTATTTTTTGGGTATGGGCAAATGTTTTTATTATTGTCCTCAACACCCAATTTTGGATCACGGTGAATGATATGCTCAATCCGCGTGAATTCAAAAGACTGAGTGGTTTTTTTATAAGTGGCGGCATCTTAGGAGGATTTATAGGAGGAGTGCTGGCAGGCTTTTTGGCTAAAGAAAGTGTCGATTACAACCTGCTGTTTCTATCAGCTGGCCTGCTTACTCTATGTGCTCTATTTGTGTATTTGATATTCCGATGGCAGAAGAGAGAGCAATCAGACCGAGCAAAAGAGAAAAAAAGAGGGGAAGATAGGCCTGAAACGACCTCCAAACCAGGATTTCGCGACAGTTATAATACGGTTAAAAAACACAAATATTTAAGATTAATCGCCGCAATTGTTGTATTGACTTTGGTTGTATCGACTCTTATAGATTTTCAATGGAATACAGTTGTTGAAGAGACTAGAAAAGGGGATCTGACCAGTTTTTTTGGATATTTCAACGCAGGCTTGATGGTCTTTGCCTTTTTTTTATCGATTTTAATGACGAGCAACCTATTTAAACGCTATGGCGTACGCATAAGTCTTTTGCTTTATCCTATAGTCCTTTTGCTGTGTTTTTCGGGGATTGGGATAGCGGTAATCCTTGTTACGGCGGTTATTATCAAAGGAAGTGATAAAAGCCTTGCCTATTCCATAAATCGGTCTGCCAGAGAGCTTCTTTTTATACCTGTATCCCCAGACTTAAAGTATAAAGCTATTGTTTTCATCGATATGTTTGTGGACAGATTTTCTAAAGGCATAGGTGCTGTTGTCCTGATGGTTGTTTTATCCTTGGGTATCCAAGACTATAAAGAAATCGTACGCATCGTGAGTTTCGTTTCGGTCGTATTGATTTTTAGCTGGATCGTGTTGACTTTACGAGCAAGCCGGGAATACGTCAACTCAGTCAAACAGAAGTTATCCCGCAAGTGGGAAAGGGCGGATCAGTTGGTTGAGGAAGAACTGGATGTGGATTACACGAAATTGGTCTTCGATACATTGGAAAGCAGGGATCGAAGCTCGGATCTGTATGCTATGCATGTATTCGAACTGATGAAAAGAGGAAAACTTACCCCGGAGCTCAGGCAGTTGCTATCTCAAAGATCGGAGGAAGCCACTCCCTTATCATTGAGTGCTTTTTTTGAGGCCGATCCATCGGCCCTAATGCAGATGGATGATCAGTACTACAATGAAGATGTGTTGAAAAAGGAGATTCAAGAGATCATGTCTCTTGATGTTTATGAAGCTGTGATAAAGGAGTATATCGAAAAAGTTCTATCTGAAACAAGCAAGGATGCTGTGACAGCAAAGATGGGAATCGCCAAAGGAATCGGATTCCTTGCTTCAGATTCCCCGCTAGTTGAGAAACTGGAAGAATTCCTGAGGGATGATTCTTCAGAAGTCCGCAGATATGCCATCGAAAGCGCGTCGAAACTCGGAAAAATGGAACATGTTCCGGCTCTTATCCAGAGCTTACATGATTCTTCGACACATAGCGATGCCTCTGCGGCACTCGAGAAATATGGGACAAGAATCACAGGGATACTTGCGGATCATCTTGGTGATTCCGAAGAAAAAATGGAAATACGGAAGGCTGTTGCTTCCGTCTTGGCTCATGTCGGTAATCAGGATGCTTCAGATTTTATCATGTGGGAGCTAGTAAAAGATAAAATGGAAATGGATAGGGAACTCATCGATGCTCTTGATAGGATTCGATCAGAGAAGCCAGAAATAGAGTTTTCCGAAGCGATCATAAAGAAAAAAACAAGACAAAAAATCAAGTCCTATTACGATCTTTTTGTGGAATTTACTGCGACCGAATCCAAGGGAGAAAAAGCAGACATTCGCAGGATTATGTCTCATGAATTGACGATATCAATGATGGACATCTTCAAATTGCTGGGATTGATCTATCCTCATGAGGATATCGTCAAAGCTTTTCAGAATATACAGACCGGAACAAAAGATTCTGTTGCTTATGCGGTTGAGCTTCTCGATAACACGTTGGAAAAGGAGATGAGAGATGCCATTTTGCCGCTAGTGGAGGATCTATCCCAGGAGGAAAGGGTAAAGGCATGCGTGGCGCTTAGGAAAGATTTTCCGGAGTTTTGATAATTAATAATGTCTCTCTTTGTGGATATCCGGCGAAATGAGCTCGTGAGGAATATTTCGTTCGAGGATAAGGTGAAGCGGTGCCGGAAGATGCTCAAGGATTTGGAAAAGACCGAAACCTCTTGAATTACATCTTTTTTGAACATATAATTGGTTAACCTGGATTATTCACGAGTCAAGATTGCTGTAGCGGCAAGGATGTGGCCCATGAAGCTGTAGTTGGCTACCGAGAATGGGCTACAACGCAGCCGATGCGGTGAGATTGGCTCGCCCGAAGGGTAAAAAATGCCGATGAAAATATAAGGATATTATCTTGAAAATGTTGGTGTTATCACTTGCAGCAATATCAGGATAATATTCTGATATTGCTGGAATAATAAACATCGGCATTTCTTATGAATAATCCAGGAAAGAAAAGACAAATGCCTAGACTCTTTGTTTATCCGAAAAAGGGAGAATTTTTCCAGTTCACCCTGAAAGATGAGAAGATTTGTCTCGGCAGGTCAGGAGACAATGATATCCCGATCCAGGATCC
>CAYPGQ010000048.1:0-32014 GCA_964410125.1 uncultured Eubacteriales bacterium
TTGATTAAAAAGGATCTTTCTGGTTTTAACGATATTTTAAGGGGAAAAAATATAGGAAACATTATTGTAAGAATGCCTTGAGCCGCTTTTTGTGAAATCTTTAGACAACATACAGCCGAAAATCTATATGGATTGATCTAATTTTAATTCTGAAATATTGCACAATTTTTAGGCATGTACAGTTGCCGGCTGTGTCAGTAAAACATGTCTCCCATCAGTTTCTTTTGTAGACGATACGGCCATCCACGATCGTCATCACAATCTGCATGTTCAGCACATCATTGGGATCGTTTTTCACGATATTGCGGTCAATAACAACAATATCGGCCAGTTTACCGACTTTCAAAGATCCCCTCAAATCATCTTCCCGCATGCATGCATAAGCTCCGTTCAGGGTGAAACACTCAATGGCCTCTTCAATGGTGATCTTGAGATGGGGAAGCCATCCGCCTTTGGGCTCGCCTTCATTGTTGGTCCGGTTTACTGCAGCATTCAAGACAAACTTCGGATGGTTGAAAAATATGGCTCCTGCATTGCCGGGTATATCCGAGCCAAAATTCATGACAATACCTTTATCTAAAAATGTGCGAAACGGAAAAGCCAGTTTTTCCCTTTCCGGGCCGAGTCTGTCAATGAGCCAGCGCATATCATCAGCGACTTGGCTGGGATTTGTTTCCACGATGAGATTCAGAGCCTTGATGCGATCGAATTCGCGCGGTTGCACAATCTCTGCATGGATAATCCGAAACATGCTCATGTCTGCATTCATATCCGTGTGGATACGTTCCAAAACGTCGATGACTTCGGATACTCCCCTATCCCCGATTGCATGAGAATCCACGCAGTAGCCGTGCTCTACAGCATCACGGCAGTGTTTGTAATAGACCTCAGGATTTCCGACCAGACTCCCGGGTTTGTCGGAATCGCTGTTGTACTCCTGATAGTGACCTTTGTAATCGGGACGGTCTGAATATGGTTCAAACAACATGGCCCCTCTATCCCCCAGGAAACCGTCATTGGCACTTTTAAATCCTCCGAAGCGCAAGAAATGATCTCGCTCCTTGGTTTTGGGGTGCATACCCATAGTGAAGCCCTTTTCAAACATCTCCCCTTTTAAATCCAACCAGGGCCTGAGCCAGACACGGCAGGTTAATTCCCCATTTTCCTGAAGTTTGAGATACCGATCCACCTCTTTGTAGCTGTGGAACATATCATGAATTTCAACGATCCCCATTTCTGCCATCAGCCTCAGGCCGGTCCGGTATTCATTCAGTATTCGGTCTTCTGATTTGGGTTTGACAAAAGAACGTATCTTTTCAATGGCCGGCGAACCTTTATAGAACAATCCGGTAGGCTGACCATCCGGATCAAGCTTCATTCCTTCTAGGCGGCCATTTTCGAGCCCGGCTGCCCGCAGCGCTGCGGTATTTGCCAGGAAAAGGTCTCTCTCATAACTGTTCAACAAACAGGGATTTTCCTGTGTGAAGGGATCGATGGTTTTTCTGTGCGGCTCCCACCGTTTTTCTGATCTAGGTCCATCCAATTCGCCTCTTCCCTGCATCCATTGGATGGCACCGCTCCAGTCTCCTCCTGTGATCCACTCGTTGGGGCCCAGATTCTTCACGACCCTTTGGATTTCCTTTACCAATCCTTCATCGTTATCCACATTCATGAGTTGGATATCGTGCTGCTGGGCGGCATATCCGGCAAAATGAACATGTGCATCGATAAAACCCGGCATGACAAATTGATTTTGGAGATCGATAACTTGTGTAGAAGGGCCGATGTATTTAGTGGCCTCAGAATCATTTTCCATGACGGCCACAATCTTATTACCCGTGATGATAACGGCAGAAGCCCATGGCAGGCTATCTTCCAAGGTATAGACTTGCCCATTTTTTAAGACCAGATCTGCCGCAGGCTTGGAACAGCCAGTAAATAAGACGAGCAATAAAGAAAAAATAAAAATCCCTTTTTTCATTTCGTATTCTCCTTGCGGCTTAAGCCTATCACTTAAAAAACAGCGCCGTCAACCACTGGCCGCTGATCACTTTCCCTCATCCGGCTCCTCAAGCCAGTTCTCTAAATCTTTTCCTTTGTCACGCGATTGCGCTATCTGAAGCTCACCATCTACATTCTCTAGGTCCATCCACCACTGCCATTTCGGCTTCGGCTTCCCGTATCCCATCCTATATTCCTGCTTCGTTTCGCAGTCCGTTGATCATTTCGGCTAGAGGAATCTTTGCAACGGTAGATGCCTGTCTGAGGAATGTGATTCTTGCTAATGAGATAGTATTTTTGGCTTTTTGAGGCTTTATTTCGGAATTGTCAAATATTGTGGATTATTTTTGGTTTTCCCTGATTTTACCGCAGTATTTTCTTATAATATTTATAATTCCTATGGTGCCATGATAGATCTCTGAAGCCGGTAGATTCCGGGAAATATGTCTTAAAGGAGTCAGGGATGAAAAAAAATATTATCTTGCCTGTCTTTTTAGCGCTGCTTATTTCTTCCTGTAGTCAAAAATCAGAGTATGAAAAGAATTTTTCTGAAAAGGAAAAAAATCTAAAAGAAAGTCGGATTGAGAATCGTTTCATGGCTTTCTCTATCAATCCTTCTGGATATCTAAACATCGATAATAAACTTTCAGGTAAAAGCTTTAATCTAAATTCCGAAATTTTTGCCATGATAGTAGAGAGAAATGGTAAGAATGTCCATCTGGAGAGCCGGGAATTCAAGTGTAAATCCATACAAAAACCGTCATCCGACCGAATAGTGATCTTGTATGCCGGGCAAATGGCCTGGAAAGGACTTGAAGTTCTAGCGGAGTATACCCTTCCTGAAAATGCCTGGTATGTCCGGAAGACTATCCAGGTAAAAAACCTTGAAGGAAGCCCGATCCGTATCAAGGATATGGTGGTAGACAGGATCTTCTGGCCTGGCTCTGACTCTTTGGCTGAACCAGATAATCCCTTGTTCCTGGAAAATCAGATTTTTTGGGGAATGGAATGGCCGATTGCAGACCCGGTAGTCGATTCAAAAGGATTCGCTTTTAAACATTATCCCGATTTCCTCATCAAATCCGGTAAATCATGGACATCCAAAACCATGAGTTTCGGAGTTTCCGAACATGGCCGGATTGCTGAGGCTTTTGGTCGCTATATTCTGAGGATCAGGGCCAATCGGGTGGATTTTGCTACTCTTTATTTCGACTGGCTCTGCCATGACAATTCAGGTCCTCTGGAATCCGAGATCCTGGCTAATTTTTCAGTTCTCAAAAAAATGAAGGAACTCTATGGTCTTCAATTTGATATCTATAACTCCGATGCCGGACTGGTTGAATCCCAGGGTACCTATTTTCCCCAGTATAAACCCATATTTGATAAACGCTTCCCCAATGGACTGCAGACTATCGCTGAAGCTTCGGCCGATCTGGGCATGAAGCTTGGTCTTTGGATCGGGCCCGACGGATTCGGCGATACTCCGGAGGAGATGGAGGCTCGCAAACAACAGCTGGTCTCTTGGGTCCGTGATTATAATGTAGGGCTGTTCAAGTTGGATACGGTGGTTTCATCAATCAGTCATGAAAATAAATATATCCTGGAAAAAAAATATCAAACGCTTGCCGATGCCCTTTCGGAAATCCGTGTCATCAGACCCGATTTTGTTGCTATCAATCACAGGGTGAACAACTCCCCATATATGCTGACCATGACCGACTGTATCCTCTGGAAAGGTGAGGAGACCTATATCGATGTCCATATTGCCAACCGGGATGCCTGGTTATTCAATCGCGTCTGTTCGGTTCGACGGGATCTCTCCACTACGTTTTACGAGGTCCCTTTCCGTCTGTTTGAAGACCACGGTATTTGCTTCAACAGCAGTGTTGAGCGGTGGGCTGATGATTTTGTAATTCAGGCTTTCGGACGGGCTTCGGTGATATCTCCTGAGATGTACGGAACCTTTTTCTTTCTTAAAGATGATGACTACCCCCGGTTGGCCAGATTGATTCAACTGCACAAGCAGTCGCATGAAATTTTAAAAACCTCCTTTTTACTCGAAGACGGAGATATAGCACACAGCAGTGGAACTTCCGCAATGCTGGTTCTTCGTAATATGACCTGGGAGAAAATTGTAAAATTTGTTTTTTTGGATAATAGAATCGGATTGAGTATTCAAAAGGGGACTCCTCTGATTTTACGGCAGCGATATCCGTATGAGCGGCATCTTTCAAGAAACGGAGAAAATTTTAAAGCAGGAGAGACTGTAAAAATGACCCTGGAACCCTTCGAAGTCAAACTTATCCATGTGGATTCTCAGGGAACCGATGATCCTTATATCCAAGGCATAAGTTATGAAATTATTCCTCGTCCCGATGAAAAAAAATTCGATGTACTTCTTCTAGGCGAGCCCGGTTATACCTACGATTTAAACTTTTATAATTTCGGTAGAAAAGCCTTAACCTGGGAAACCGGAAAAGATGTCCGTCTCAGGGATGGTAATCGGCTTAGAATTAATTTTCCGGGTGATAGAGCCGACAGGGATTATTTTTGCAGTCTGGGAGCCTTCAGAGAAATCGATCCCTTATTAGCAGATGGAGCATTTATGGGGGAGTTCGCCAAGTTTACTCTCAATGATGACGCCCTGGAAGTCAGGGAAATGCTTGGGCTTAAAAATGCTCCGTCCATTTATAAAGAGGTAGAGGATTGCCGTAAATATATTTGGGATAAGCTGATACAAGCCCACGTTTATAACCGGAATGCTTTCGATGAAAATTCTGCTACGCGGTGGAGCGATGGTTATGCGATGCGGAGCCCATTTACCGGGACGCCTCGACCATACCGCAGCGAATCTTCCCAATGGCGGATTGATATGGGAGAGTCCCTGAGGCTGGGAAAATTGGAGCTGGACATTGTCAGGAGATTAGAAGAGGCAAACATCGAAACTATCGAGCTGTCAAATGACCTGAAAAAGTGGATTGAGATCAAAGTAAAAAATTTTCCAGATCTGAGTAGATTCCCTTTTTATAAAGAACTAAGGAGAAGGAGTGGAAACCTCCGTATCCATGATGTTGCGGCCGGCGATGGAAAACCGGTAAAGCTGATAGTGGAATTTCCTGGGAATCGAAGCCGTTATATCCGGATCAAAGGAGAAAACTTCAGTGTGTCTGAAATTAGAGGATTCGATACAGCCGGCAGTCAACTCAGCAGGTCAAAATGGCATGCTACAAATTTCTTCGGCGCCCAGGCACCCACCAGCCGGATTCTTCATGCTGTTCACCCCATCACCCGGTTTTGGCCCGGACAGGAATTAGCGGTTGCGGTTTATGCTGGAGAAGCAAAGCTCGATCCTGTGGATGATGTTTATGTGGTGGCTCGTGTGGGCAACCAGATCATGGCTGCTCCCAATCGGGCACCCAGCTATCCATATCATAACTACGAGTGGAATTCCTGGTGGATCAAACAGGATGGTTTGGAAGGAATGACTTTTCGATTTCCAGTGAAACCGGAATGGACGGGAAAAGAAGTAGAAATTTATGTATTGTTGTTTGGGGATCGTGTTTCCGGAGCTAAAGCAAATCTTCACCTGGTAACACCCAGGAAGCCCTTAGTTCACCGGATCCTGCATGTACGGTCTCTCGACTGATTTTGAGAGGGCTGTGAATTTTAGCTCGCGTTGGCTCTACGGATTATTCCCTTAAGCTTCTCTTTTATCTTGGGAGGCAAAGATTCAGGTTTACGCTCAGATAGAATTAGGTCAACTTTGTCAGCAGCCCGTTCAACGAGTGTTTTCCCGCCCTTTCCAATCCATGAATCATACGTATCTCGCTCAAAGAGATTTGGATACCAACGTTCTTTGTAATGATTACGGGTATGATCTGTTTTCAAATAGTTTCCCTCGGGCCCGACTTCTTCAATGACATCTAAAGCCAAAGTCTTTTCAGTCACTTTGACATTTTTAGTGAAAGCTCTAATCCAATTCACTATCTCATCGCAGATGACCAAATGAGAAAAAGAAAACGTTAGACCTGATTCAAGATAGCCAAGGTCGTGGATCAGGTCACTGCCAGTAAGAGTTTCAAATAACAGACTCAAAGAGGCCTCAGCAGCGGCCTGCTGGTCCACTGCTTTGGACTCTGAGGCCCCTCCGAGTGAGAACATCGGGAGGCCATAAAATTTGGCCATTGACTGCATTATTCCCTGTTCAGGATCACAATAAGGATTAACGGCCGTACGCATATCCAGAGGGCCCGGTGACATACCAGGAATAATAACCGGTGCTCCCTCTCGTATTAATTGCGATAGTACCAGTCCGACAAGAACACCGGCATAATCTAGGGCTACAGCTCCTGCTGTTGTTATGGGACTTGTTACTCCTTCTGTCGATGATGGTATATAAAGAGATGGAATGTTTTTTTCAGCTAAAAAGAAAAGTTTTCTGAGTGAATCTTCGTTATGAAGAAGCCCTGTTGGCACATTGATGTAACAGGCAAGAAGTGGATTTTTTTGTAAAGCCTCTGCCCCACCCATCACAGCTTCAGCCATTTCCACACAATCTATGCAGCCGTTAAAATCATATGAGACAAAAATAATGGGTTTTGTGGTGTGATTGAGCATGGCTTCCATTTGGAATCGATCGGCAGTGTTTTGATCGACATCAGCAGGAAGCACCATAGACATCACAAAGTCTATATTCTCGAGAGAATCACAGAGTATAGCTCCTTCTACGACATCCTTTATTAAAGGTTTTCTTCGTATTCCAGCCCGATGGTCAATAATATTAAGACAATCGGAACCTGGCCCATAATACCGATTGTTATTCCCAAGATGAATGGCGGGTCTTTCATGACGATCATAAAGAACCACCTTTTTCGGCACGGTTGCCAGGGCATTTTCCACAAGATGTGAAGGAATCCTCACGAGATTGCTGTCAATAACCTTGGCGCCAGCCTTCCTTAACAATTGGATGGCTTCCTCCAAATGCAAACGTGCTCCAACGCGATCCAGAATTTCCAGACTGGCCTCATGAATTTTCTGGCACTTTGTAAGCGAAAATCGGTTTATTGGATCACGGAAATCAGTATCATCATTTTTGTCACTAGTCATCTTTTCTATACTCCGAAAACAATAATTTGCATGATTTTAAACAAATAAATGTTATGGTAAATACCATCGTAATGAACTTATCTGGATAAAACAAGACTCTTAATAAATTCAGTATGATTTGTGGTAATTGACCAGGTTGTTTAGATTGTGATAAGTTCATTTCTGGATGCCGGGGAGTGAAAATTACATATAGATGAAGACATCAACCGCAGCTCACTCTGATCATCGAAGTAGTCAAGTGCGATGGATTATTCTTGCACTTCTCTTCATAGCGAGCTTCGTGGCCTACGTGCTGCGAACAAACATGTCCATCGCCGGCGAAAGCATGATGGCTGATCTCGGATTGTCCAAGATTCAGTTAGGTATGGTGCTTTCGGCTTTTGCCTGGGGATATGCCATATTTCAATTTCCGGGCGGAATATTCGGCGACAAAGCAGGATCCCGCCGGGCACTGACTATCATCGCCATATTATGGGGAATCCTGACATTGGCCACGGGGCTCGTACCAGGGATAACCCTCGCATCGACAGCCGTCATCCTGACCACGCTCATCGTACTGCGATTTCTTATGGGAGTCGTGCAAGCACCGTTGTTTCCGGTGGCCTGTGGTGGAGCAATTGGAAGATGGTTTCCGGTCTCTGGATGGGCATTTCCGAACGGGTTGACGAGTACCGGATTGACGCTTGGTGCCGCCGCTACAGCACCACTGATTGCATGGCTGATGGAATCCTTGGGCTGGCGCGAATCTTTTGTTTTAACGGCACCCTTTGCCTTTCTGATTGCTGGAGTCTGGTGGTGGTATGCGCGAGATAATCCGGCCGATCACCCGCGAGTCAGCAAAAAAGAGCTGGACTTGATCAACACAAACCGGCCATCGCCAGAACAGGTTATCGAAGACAAGGCAGTCTGGAAGCATGTGCTCAAAAATCGAGACATCCTGCTGCTTGCCGCAAGCTATTTTTGTATGAACTACGTGTTCTATATTTTCTTCAACTGGTTCTTCATCTACCTCGTTGATATTCGCTCATTTGAAATCCTGGAAGGAGGTTACTTAGCTGCGGCTCCTTGGATGGTCGGTGCGGTCGCTGCCAGTATTGGGGGATTCTGGTGTGATCGTCTCTGCAAACGTATCGGTCCCCGCTGGGGATGCCGAATTCCCGGAATAGTCGGCCTTAGCCTTGCAGCCGGGCTTCTTTTTCTAGGTGCCACATCCAAGAATCCTTATCTGGCCGTTGTTTTCCTTTCCTTAAGCTTCGGATCTACCCAGCTCACTGAGGGACCATACTGGACAGCAGCGATCTTCGTATCAGGCAAACACGCATCAGCCGCCTCCGGAGTCATGAACACGGGTGGTAATGTTGTGGGCGGCATCGGTGCCCTTCTTGTTCCTGTCACAGCGGAAGTTTTCGGCTGGGTGCCGGCGTTGGCGACCGGATCGGTATTTGCGATAATCGGTGTCGGATTGTGGTTTTTTGTTCGGTCCGACAAGCCGATTGCTTTTCATTCTACTTAGCGTAGAGTGAGGTGTTCCCTCAGCGGCCGTCCAAATGATCCTGGGTTATCCGCAGCAAAAGAGGCATATCGACGTTTGCTCCGCTGACGACCACAGCGACATGCTTTCCCAGGTGCTGTATCTTCCCGGCCCTCAAGGCGGCGATACCAACCGCACCGCCACCCTCGACCACAAGATGATGGCGATCCAGAGCAAAAGCCATGGCAGCAGCGATCTCCTGTTCGGAAACCAGGACTGTTTCGTCAACGGTTTTTTGGATCAGTTCGAAAGTGTATTTATTGGGTATGATCCCACCGGCAAGGGCATCGGCAAGAGTAGGTTCCTCCACAATATCGACGAGCCGGCCGGCGCGCAGACTTTCTACCATGGCCGGGCCACGCTCCATCATGACGCCGACAACATGGATTTTAGGGTCGGCTGACTTGAGAGCAAAGGCGATACCACCCAGCAGACCGCCGCCGGACAAAGGGACAACGACGGTGTCCAAACCGGGAAACTCCTCCAGCAGTTCCAGGCCGATGGTTCCCTGTCCGGCGATAACGACCGGGTCGTCATAGGGATGAATCATCTCCAGCCCCTCTTTTTCAACAAGGCGGTAGGCCTCTTCCACCGCTTCATCGTAAGTGCTGCCCTTAACGACCACCTCGGCCCCGAGTTTTCGGGTCGCGTCACGCTTGTTGGCAGGCACTGTATCGGAGAGGCAAACAACGGCCCGCAGCCCGAGACGGCGGGCGACATAGGCCAGCGCACGGCCGTGGTTGCCGCTGGAGACAGCGATGACTCCCCTCTGCCGCGCCCGGGGATCCAAGGACAAGAGTTTGTTGGCCGCTCCCCGCGGTTTGAAAGAGCCGGTCTCCTGCAGGCACTCGAGCTTGAGAGCGATCTCGCTGCCAGTAAGTTCCGACAGATCCGGGGAAAAGACAAGCGGGGTTTTGCGCGCAATTGGCGCGATCCTCGCCCGGGCCGAATAGATGTCGCGCATCGTCAAGTTAATATCGGTCATGGACTGCTCCTCTCCTGATCTGCGAAAACGCTATCCCTACAGATCAAGTACGAATCCTGTTTTCGTCTGCTGCCTAAAAATAATTCAAAAATAAGTATAAATATTATTGGGAATCAAGTCCATTCGAAAAGTAAAACTCAGATTTGCCCCCTTTGCGTTTGTATTTCTTTAAAAAGTACAAGAACAAAAGGCTATGTATTTTTAGGGGTGAACTTGCATGGAGAGTTTCTATTTGTTAATATCTATCCCAATTTGTCTTACACACAGGAGACCAAGCATTACAACTAAAAACCAACCACAACTCGATGTACCTCAGCTGGTGCTGGAAGCACACGAAAGATGCCGGGAACACCTATCGCCTACACCGCTTGAATACTCTCGGTATCTCAGCGAGAAGATCGAGGGTGAAGTGTGGCTCAAGTTAGACTCGATGCAGAGAACGGCTTCATTTAAGTTCCGGGGTGCTCTCAACAAGATCCTATCGCTCACCGAATCAGAACTAGACAAAGGGATAGTCTCGGCCTCTACCGGAAATTACGCCTTGGCAGTTGCCGAGGCGACGCGCATTCGAAAACGCCGCGCCACAATTTACGTGGCCGAAAACATTGACCCATCACGTCTGGAACTATTGAGAGACCATGGTTTGGATCTGGTTATATATGGTGAAGGTGGCTGGGATGCGGAAAAAGAAGCCCGGCGTGTCGCCGAAGAAAAAGACATGATCTACGTGTCACCGTACAACGACCCCATCGTGGTCGGCGGACAGGGAACTTGCGGATACGAGATTTCCAAGCAGCTTCCATACGTGGAAGCAGCCCTCTTCGCCTGCGGGGCCGGGGGATTGCTCACCGGATCGGCAGGGTGGCTAAAATCTCAAAATCCAAAGGTAGAAGCTTTTGGCGTTTCTCCAGAGAACTCCCCGGTGATGTATGAATCTATGCGAGCCAATAAAATGGTAGAGATGGAAACCTACCCAACCCTAGCTGACACCTGCGCTGGCGGCGTGGATCTAGACAGCATCACTCTCGATTTGTGCCGGCGATATGTGGACGAGATTATGCTAGTTACCGAAACAGAGATTGAAGCATCCATCCGCCTTTTGTTCGAGCAACATCGTCTGGTGGTCGAAGGTTCAGGCGCGCTAGGTGTTGGCGGCCTTCTCAAACGAAAAGAATACTTCAAAGGAAAAAAAGTGGTCGCAGTTGTTTGTGGGCGTAACATTACTCTGGAATTGTTCAAACGCATCATTGCGTAAACACAAATCAATTCAAATATTGTGTATTATTTCTAATTTGTCGCGATTTTGCCGCAGTATTTTATTATTATATTTATTACAGACATCCTGATTAATTCACGAGGTATAAAATTGAAAAAAAAAGCGAGAACAATCCGCTCATTCTTGCTCGCCTCCGTACTGGTCATCTCGACAGGTTGCGTCCCAGGATCGCCCGGCAGCTCTGACCTGGACGGCTCGCTGGCCGATGACGGTATCGAGTTCCGCGAAGCGTGGATTGCAATGCCCGACGCCGTGCGGCTGGCCGCCGACCTCTGGATTCCAGAGGGCGGAGATCCTGACCAGACGTATCCGGTGCTGCTGGAGTATCTCCCATACCGCAAGAACGAATCGCGCGCCCGAAACTATGGGCTGTACTCCTACTTTGTGCAGCGAGGTTACGTCGTCGCGCGGATCGACATCCGCGGCAGCGGCAATAGCGAGGGCAAGCTGATCGAGTACGAGTACACCGATCAGGAGCAGGAGGACGGCGAGGTCGTCATCGACTGGCTCTCGAAGCAGCAGTTTTCCAACGGCAACGTCGGCATGTTCGGCATCTCATGGGGCGGATTCAACTCAATCCACATGGCGATGCGCAGCCCGCCGGCACTCAAGGCCATCATTGCTATAGAGGCCACCGACGATCTGTATGAAGACGACGTTCACTACATGGATGGCATCGCACACATCGACGCCTACGAGGCCGGCCAAGATCTGGCTAATATCGTGCCGGCGGGGCCTGACTACATAATCGACGAGGAGTATTTCGAAAATCGTTTCGACACCAAGCCATGGATGCTGATCTACAAGTCGCATCAGCTGGACGGGCCATTCTGGGACCGGGCATCACTCAACACACGCTATGACTCGATCAAGATTCCAACATTTGTCATCGGCGGCTGGTACGACGGCTATCGTGACAGCGTGCCGCGCATGCTCGAGCATATGGACGCACCGGTGAAGGCGATGGTGGGACCTTGGGCCCACTCATTCCCTCACAATGGCTATCCGAAGCCTCGGATGGAGTGGCGCCACGAAGCGGTGCGCTGGTTCGACCAGTGGCTCAAGGGTGAGGACACCGGGATCATGGACGAGCCGGCATTTGCGGTCTACGTGCGCGACTGGTACCCGCCGGATCTGTCGCTGGAGGAGATACCAGGAGAGTGGCGCTTCGAAGAGGGCTTCCCGCTTGAACGCACCCAGTACCGCGACATGTTCCTTGGAGCGGACAATTCGCTCAGCGAGCACGCCTCACGTGTCGGCACACACTCCCTCGAATACGACCCGACGGTCGGCATGGAAGGCGGCGGACCGGTAATGTGGTGGGGTGATCTCACGCCCGACCAGCAGCCGATGGATGACGCCAGCCTGGTCTACGACACCGCGCCGCTCGAAGAGGAGATCGAGATCCTGGGATTCCCAAAGGCTCTCCTTAACGCCTCCGCCGACGCACCGCTGGCAAGCTGGGTGGTGCGCTTGTCGGACGTTGCTCCCGACGGATCTGTGACGCAGGTCGCCGGCGCCGCCTTCAACGGTGCACATCGCGAGTCGTCGCAGAACCCCACGACGTTAGAGCCGGGGCGCAAATACCCGCTCGAGATCGAGCTCCATTTCACGTCCTGGGTATTCCCGCCGGGACACCGGATCCGCGTCGCAATTACCAACTCCCAGTGGCCAATGTTCTGGCCGACGCCCTACTCGATGACGACTTCTCTGCGTCTGGGTGGCAACGACGCCACGCGCGTGGTTCTGCCAGTCATCCCACATGAGGATCGTCCGGCACCCGAGTTCCTGCCGCCGACGGAGCGAGGACCCGGATTACCCGGCTACCGGACTGCACCCGTCGCTGAGGGCGCAGCGACCACCTCCGGCTACGCCGAGGTCGACGGGTTGGTGTACGACGAGCAAACCGGGGCAGCTACGTTGGTGGCCACTAATGCCGACGGCATGATCTATCCCTGGGCGGAGGCTCGATTTTCGCAGAAGATCACCCACTCGACGAACAAGCACGATCCGGCCCACACGTCCGTGCGCACCGAGTACTCGAGGACGATTCTTGTCGACGACCGCGAGCTACTTTTCGAGGCCGTCCTCGATTTCCACACCGACCTTGAGAATTTCTACTATTTCTACACGCGTAGACTCTTCGAAAACGGAGAGCTACTACGGGAAAAGACCTGGGACGAGACGATTCTGCGCGAATTCCACTGAGGAGGTTCTGATGAAAATATACAAACTGGTACTGCTTGGTTTTGGAAATGTAGGACAGGCGCTGGCCCGCCTGCTCCTTGAAAAACGCTCAGAACTGCAGCACCGCTACTTGATCCGCTTTATAGTCACCGCAATTGCAACGGAACCCGGCACTCAGGGCCGTGCGCTCAACCCAAATGGGATCGATCTTGAAAGAGCGCTCGAGATCATCCAGTCCGGCGGATCGCTGGATGAACTCTCACCCTCGCCAGCGCCCATAGATAACCTCGAGTTGATCAGAGCCAGCGGTGCGGATGTAATGTTCGAGAACACGCCGGTCAACTACAAAGATGGGCAGCCTGCAATCTCCCATATAGAGACCGCGCTGGAGAACGGTATGCACGCATTCACCGCTAACAAAGGCTCCGTGGTACACGGCTACCGCCGTCTTTCCGCCTTAGCCGTCAAGCATGGTCAAAAGTTCTTTTTCGAATCGACCGTGATGGACGGAGTACCGATCTTCTCTGCCTTCCGCCAGCTGCCAGTCGTTGGCCTGAGCGACATCTGGGGCGTGCTGAACTCGACCACAAACCTTATTCTCTCTCGAATGGAAGCAGGTGACAGCTTTGATAAGGCGGTCAGACATTCCCAACAGATCGGTATTGCCGAGACTGATCCCAGCGGGGACATTGATGGCTGGGATGCAGCTGTCAAGCTGTCTGCCATGATCACCGTCCTTATGGACTACCCCTTCACGCCCGACCTGGTCGACCGCACCGGAATCGGAAGCATCACCCCCGAGATGATCGCTGAAGCGAAAGCTGAGGACAAACGCTATAAGCTTGTTGCCCACGCCTGGAAGGAAGGCGAGCAAGTAAAAGCCAAAGTTTCCCCGGAGCTCGTCGGCCCAGATTCAGTTCTATACAACATCAACGACACAACTGCCATCGTCCAGTTCGAATCTGATGTACTCGGGAAGTTATCGCTCATCGAGGAAGACCTAGGCACCCGCACCACCGCCTACGGCCTGCTGGCCGATTTTATCAATGCAGTGGCGTAGTGATTTGTCATTTCTTCTTCAGCTCGATCACACCGTTTTTCTCAAGACCGTAGAAAAAATCTGCCGATTTTTCCGGCATGGGACCACCACATTCAGCAATAACTGCATGTGCTATCTCGAGCATGGTTTTTTTTCCGTCAATGAAATTTGCCAATTCCCAAGCAGCGAATGAATGTTTATTGACATCATGTGATTCGGGAAGACCGGAGTCCATATCTACAGCCATTTGAGCGAGCATTCCTTTTGCTTTTTTAATCGGGATCAGCTTGCTCATCTTTTCTTCTTCCAGAGTTAATTTAAGTGGTTCTCTTCCACTTTGTGTGGGTAAGCTCTAATGGAAAAAGACATCAGGTATGTCCATAGCGCCATTGAGGATCTAGCCTTCACGAGTTGTTCTTCGAGGGTAACAATATGGGGATATCCCCATATTGTCGGTGATGTTGTATTGAGCACGACTTTTCCAAAGGATCAGGGATGCAGGCAAGCACAGGAACAGAGGTTAGAGTGGAAGAGATTGGGTGTTAATGCGCGCAGTTCAAAGCCGCCGAGAAGGACGATGAGGGAATGGCGTTAAAGATCCGAACTAGAGCGGAGGCACATGCCTGATGGATATGCAACACACTGAAAATTATGCCCACACAATATGAAAGAGAACCATTTGGTTTTATCTTACAATTCTGGATTATATATGCTCTATAGGAATTTGGTTTTTTTGTTGATGATTTATCCTCAATTTCATCAAATTTCCGACCTCTGAGTAACTCTATCAGCGATAATACAAATAAAAAACAAATCCAGTCAATAAACAATCCGCTTTTGTCGTTTCTTTTCTTTGTTTTATCCTTGACCTCATCTTTTTTCCTTTGATAAGCTAATTCAACCATGTCAGTGGGTAAAAACTGAAGGATGATGACAAACAACGATTTAGCTCAAAAAAGAACACGTTGGGAAATCATTACCCTCGGGTGCATGTTTATAGGCTATATGGGATTCATTCTCTGTAGGACAGTTCTTGCAGTTGCAAGCCCTGAAATGGTAAACGACCCGAACCTCGGACTTGACGAAGCCAGTTATGGGGATATTGCAGCCTGGGGAATGGCTGGAATGATCATGGGAAAACTCCTTACAGGAGTGATTGCAGATTGGCTCGGTGGACGGAGAGTGTTCTTAGCGGCTCTCTCTATCACAGCCATACTCACAGTTACCTTTAGCTGGGGCACCTCTGCTACCATCTTTGCCAGTATAAATTTCCTTTTGCTGTTTGCAATGGCAGCAAGCTGGCCCTCCATGGCAAGTATCATTTCGGTATGGTATCCTTCGACAAAATATGGAAGAGTGTGGGGAATACTTTCAACAAGTTCTCGTCTAGGTGCTTCCCTATCAATGATATCGTTGGGAATGCTGCTCACGGTTTTCTCTTGGCAAAACGTATTTCGTACTGCTGGGGTCATGAGTTTTTGTGTAGTAGCATGCATCTCTTTCTTTCTAAAAGCGAAGCCAAAGGATGTTGGGCTTCCAGCTTTAGAGGATCAAGTCGCAAATACTGAACAAAAAGCACCTCACTTTCTAGATGATAAGAATCCAGCCGAAGCACTATGGGCTTTCGCAAGAAGCGGACGTTTCTGGCTAATATGCTCGAGTCTTATGTGTACGACTATATTAATGGACTTTATCCTTTTTCTACCGCTTTATCTTACTTCTTTTGAAGGAGTATCATCTGCTCAGGCTGGTTCTTGGGCCTCCGCATTTCCAATCGGATGTTTGCTTGCCTTGATTGGGGGAGGATTTTTATATGACCGCGTCTCAAGAAAGGGAAGAGTCGGTCTTTTGGGTGGATTATTGGGAGCTACCTGCGTTTGCGTAGCAGCACTGTGGTGTTTGAAGGGACTGCCGATGATTCCGGATTCTTTAAAATTTCCGTTGGCGATCGTAATCCTGTTCTTTTACGGATTCACACTTGCTCCAGTATATTATCTGCCTGCGAGTATCTTTTCTAATGAATTTGGTGGAAAACACTGCGCTCTCTTAGTAGGGCTAGTAGATGTTGCTGGCTACTCCGCTTCAATGCTATATCTCGTTGCAGGGGGCAGAATGGTTAAAACTTGGGGTTGGCAGAGCATGATTCAATTATTTTTGGTGATAGCTGTAGTAGCAACCCTGATTACAATCTGGTTCGCCTTCGAAGATTACAAACGTTTCGTACCAACCGGCGGTGCGACCGGCTCAAGATGACAAAACCTCTCAAGTAGGCTTTCTCAGGCGTATCCGATCAATACGGCCACGGCCAATGCGATCGAGCCCACGATCAAGATCTTTACTATAAAGGGCAGGATGAAGCGCAGCCAACGGTCGTATGGGATTCCCGCTATGGCCAGGGCTCCAACGATCACGGCTTGGGTGGGAACCAGGATATTACTGAATCCGTCGCCGAACTGGAAAGCCAGTACCGCCACCTGCCGGTTCACGCCCACGAGATCTGCCAGGGGCGCCATTATCGGCATGGTGACAAAGGCCTGACCGCTTCCCGAGGGGATGAAGAAGTTGGCAAGGCTCTGAACGAAGAACATCCCCACGGCGGAAAGGGCCCCCGGAAGCTCCTGAAGCGGAAGGCTGATGCCGTGGACCATCGTGTCCACTATACCGCCATCGTTCAACACCACCTGGATTCCCCGGGCCACACCGATCAGCAGCGCAACGCTCGTGAGGCTCGCTGCACCCGCACCGAACTCCACTGCTGTGCGGTCTGGGCTCATGCGGGCGATGACGGCAATGATCACTGTGAGAGCAACGAAGACTGCTTGCATCTCGACCAGAGACCAGTGCCACTGGCTCAGCCCGTAGACAAGGAGGAGCTGAGAGAGGCCAACGATGGCCAAGATCAGCTTGTGCGTGGTGGTCATCGGAGGATGGTCTGCCCCGGCCTCTCCATCGCCGCCACTGAAGATCGACCGCCCTTCGAGCGCGCTCACGTCGGCCACCAGGCTCGCTGTCGGATCACGCCCCACCTTCTTGGCATATGACCAGATGTGGTGAATGCCAACAGGCAGGAAGACAACCATGAGCACCATGCGGTACCAGAGCCCCGATGCGGGTTGGAGTCCCGCTATGTCCTGGGCGATAAGAACGGTGAATGGGTTGATGAGGGCAGCGCCGTAACCAACGCCGTACCCAACCATGATGATCCCCACAGCCGTAATCCTGTCGTATCCAAGGGCGAGAGCCAGGATTATGAGGACAGGTACAAAGGGAAAATACTCTTCGCCGAATCCGATGGTGCTCGACCCAACAGCAAATAGGGCAGTTCCGCCGGCCACCAACCAGAAGGGTCGATCTCCCCAGCGCCTGAGGATGGCTCCCAGCGCGGCATCAACAGCTCCCGTTGCCCGAAGAACGGTAAAGGCACCACCGATGATGAAGACGAAAAAGATGATCTGGTGTGCTCCGCTGAAACCCTTGGGAATGGCCGTCAGGATTGCCAGGGGCGACAACCCCGGAGCATCCGGGGTGAGCTGGAAGCTGCCGGGCACCACCTGGGATCGTCCGGCAGCATTCTCCACCCGTTCGAACGACCCGGCAGGAATAACGTAGGTGAGGATCTGGGCCAGCACCACCATCGAAAAGAGAATGATCAGCGTGTGCGGTACCTTGAATTTGCGTTTTTTCACCATGAAATCTTTATTTTGGTTATGAACCGGACTTCGATCGCTTCACGTACTTGTCGAACCAGCCGAGAAAGCGCTGGAGCAGGTCCTTTTGATAGCTATGTCGTCTGATTCCGTGGTGCGCGTTGGGGTATACGACGAGCTGGGTTTCGCGACCCAAGTGTTTCATCGCCTGGTACATCTGCTCGGAGTGGATGATCGGCTGGTTCCAGTCCTTCTCGCCGCCAATGAAGAGCGTCGGCGTCGTGATGTTCTCGACGTACATGAACGGTGAGATGCTGTCCCATAGATCGCGATTTTTCCACGGCGGACCGAGTTCCGTATGCCACCACAGATAGTATGGATCGTGACCGTAAGTGGACGTATACCATCCAACGCTGGCGCCACTGACAGCGCCTGCGAATCGATCCGTCTTGGCAATCACGAAGTTCGTCAGCGTCCCGCCAGACGACCAGCCGCCAACGCCGAGCCGGTCAGGATCGACGTAACCCTGTTCGATGACGTAGTCAGTAGCCACGATCACATCTTCGACATCCTTTATGCCATATGCTTTGTTGAGGGCAAGTGCGAAGTCGAGCCCCCGGCCACCTGATCCCCGAACATTCGGCATCACCACGACGTAGCCATTGGCGGCAAACAGCTGGACCCGGAAATTAAAACCATAGTCGTACTGGGATTCCTGCCCGCCGTGAAGCCAGAGAATAGCCGGGTAACGGAGTTTCGGATTGAAATCCTGTGGCTTGTACACAAATGTCTGGATCTCGGTGCCATCGAGCGTCGGGAAACGCAGCTCCTCGACATCCGACAGCCAGATTGAGTTCAACAGTTCACCGTTGACGTCCGTTAGGCGGCGTGGCTGCTCAGAACCAGCCGGAGGATTCGCATCGAGGACAAACAGATCTCCCGGCAGACGCGGCTTACTGATGGCGACAACGACACTGCCGTCAGGTGCTACCGCGGTCTCCCCCACCTGGACCTGTCCTGTAATCAGCCGGCTCAACTCACCATCCGCGACAGACACAGCGGCCAGTTGAACTTGCCCGTCATCCTCCAGCTGGACGTAAATCTGGCTTCCATCCGGTGAGAAAGTCGGGTCCCAGGCCTTGCGGTCGAGTGCCTCCGTGGTAAGAAGCACGGGCTCGTCCTCTCCAATACGAATGATCGCGACTTTAGTCTGCAGGTAGGACGCGGGTATGTCGGTCCGGTCCGTGTAAGTCATGAGGTAGCCGATTCTCTCGCCATCGGAGTGCCAGATCGGCGAGCCGTCGGTACCAGGATTCGTGGTTACCCGGACTGGCTCCTGTTGGTCGTACGGAGTACCCGGATCCACCAACCAGATGTCGGTATTAGAGCTGGCGTCCGGCTCGGCTGTGCGGTTACTGACAAAAGCGATCTTGCTGCCATCCGGAGACCATGTCGCGCCGTAGTCGTCATAGTCGCCGTTGGTGATCTGGATGGTGGTTTTCGCCTCGAGGTCATGGACATAAAGATGGGTGCGCTGGCGATTCAGATAGCCGACATAGTCTTGCTTGAATTTTAACTGGTCGATGACCCAGGGCCCATCGGATTTCTCCTGGCTCTGATCGCGGATCAAGAGCACGAGTCGTTTGCCGTCGGGGGACCACTCGTAGCCCTCGACGCCCTTCTCGATACTGGTGATCTGGACGCGCTCCCCGCCGCGCAGGTCCAGCGTGAAAACCTGCGAGCCCTGGCCCCTGCTACTGGCCATGAAGGTCAAGTACTTGCCGTCCGGGCTCCAACTGGGACTCCAGATGGAGCTGCCCTTGGCAGTCATGGGCATCGGCTCGCCGCCAGCTGTGGGAACCATCCAGAGCCGCGTTTCGGAGCGGTCATTCTCGAGATCTTTGGTCCGGACCGTGTAGGCGACCCAGGCGCCGTCTGGGCTGACGTGCGGGCTGCCCACACTCTTCAGTGCGAAGTAGTCATCGATCTGGAGATGACGTAGCGCATCGGCATCCTGCACCAAGGCCAGCAATCCCGAGTCTGCGCCTACCAGAAACGCCACCATGATTGCCAGCAGTCCTAGTACTTTCGCATAGTGTTTCATTTAGCTATCCTCCTCTCTTGTTATGGCCTATCCCTCCCTCAGCGGGAGAGTAAAGGCCCAACCTCTTTCTCAATGAGCTGGTTCAACCGCTTCCGTTGAACCTCGAAGCGTTCCGATAGATCTTCGAATACCGCGTACATTGATTTCGTGGGTTTGGCATAGGCCCCACCGACAGCACCTGAGAGCGAACTCAGCTTTTCGGTCAATCCCGGGGGGCTCCACATCATGGGGTGTGCCTTGGACCCCATCCATATCGTTAGAATGCCCTCGATTTCCCTCAGTTGCTCGAGAATTCTGTCCACCTCAACCCTGGAATCCTCTGGCAGCTTAGCCCGACGCCCGTCAAGCTTGGCTCGGACTTCTCTGATTCTGATCACGGTGTCGGCCACTTCCGAATACAGATCCCGGATGTCAACCATGAGGTCGAACTGGGCCCTGAGATCGGCGGCACTGGCCTTAATTCTCGGATCTTTCCGAATCTCGAAAGGCTGCTCATAATCCTGTCCGTCCACGGAGAGTCGGGCGATGTATCGTCCGGGAGGCGCAGTCGGCGATGAGGGTGGCGAGTAATCGATGCTCATGAAACCGTCCAATGCTCCAGCGGCCGGGGGCATCTGGGTACCCGGATATCGCATGTCCCAGAAGAATCGGTTCATTCCTGCCTTTGTGGAGGGGCTGCGGCGTCCCTTCGACTTGCTGGAGAATTGCCGGATGATCTCGCCGCCCGCATCCGTGATGTTGAGCATCACCTCATTTGCTGGTGCTTGGGCCAGGTGATATTCGATCATCACCCCTTTCGGCGGGTTCCTCGCTGCGTCCGTAGATCCCGTCCACCCGCTCCCTCCCCGAGGTTGACGGATAACGGGGACTACTTCAAACAGATGCACCGGGGCCGCGGCGACTTCTGGGGTAATGGCACGGAGGGATGAGATGTTATCCATGATCCAGAAGCCCCGTCCATGGGTTGCCACCACCAGGTCGTTGTCCTTCACGAGCATATGCATGACCATCACAGGCGGCAGGTTGCTCTGTAGGGATTGCCAGGATGCCCCAGCATCGAAGGAGACGTACGCGCCAGTTTCTGTTCCCGCATAGAGGAGACCTGGGCGGACCGGATCCTCGCGGATAACCCAGGAGTAGTCGTTTTTCCGAATCCCTTCGGTGATCCGCTTCCAGGTGTCGCCGTAGTCAGTGGTCTTGTAGAGATACGGTGTGCGATCGCTCACCCTATGCCGTTCTCCGGAGATATAGACTGTCCCCTGCTTGTGGGGAGATACGTCTATGGCGGTGATCGTGGTCCATTCGGGGAGTTCCGGCGGCGAGACGTTGCGCCAATTGCGGCCACCATTTTGAGAAACCTGCACGGTACTGTCGTCGGTGCCCACCCAAAGCTCACCCTCTTTGAGGGGAGACTCGGCTATGACCCGGATGAGACTCACGTGAAAAAGCGAGGACGCATTGGAACTAATGGGCCCTCCTGATATTTCGCCCATCACGTCCTGGCGGTTCCGCGTGAGATCAGGACTGATCTCGTCCCAGGATTGGCCTTCATCAATGGATCGGAAGAGGTACTGGGCCGCCGTGTAGAGCACCCCGGGATCGTGCGGCGAGACAAGTACCGGAAACGAGTAGTAAAAACGGTACTTTATATCTTTGGCGGGAGTTCCGAACACCCACTCGGGCCAAACGCTGATGAGCGGAGCCAGCCCAGTCTCCCGGTCAAAACGGGCCGTCCTGGACCTATCATTTGCATAGACCACGCTACCGTCTGGCTTGACCGCCGTCTGCCCGCCCTCACCGACCGGAATGTGAAGGTAGTGCGTCCATCCGATGGACCGATCATCGGTTCGACTTGGAATCCCGATGTGGCTGTTGTCGTTCTGGGATCCGTAGAGCCAGTAGGGCTCCTGGTCGTCCACCGCTAGGCTGAGTAGGTCTGCGGTAGGCTGGTTATCGAGGCTCGACCAGGACTCACCTCCGTTCAACGTCACCGAGGCCCCCCCGTCCCCTCCTTCGATCATTCGGCGAGAGTCGTTTGGATCGATCCATAACGCATGAGGGTCCCAGTTCTTCATGGGTACACGTTTGAAGGTCCGGCCAGCGTCCGTAGACTTCAGTAAACCGGTGATGGGCTGGATATAGACTACATCGGGATCCTGGGGGTCGGCGGTTATATGGTTGTAGGAATTGGGGATCTCTAGCTTGCCGGGGTCTTGATGCGTCAACTGCCATGTGGACCCGCCGTCATCGGAACGATAGATCCCGCCTTCGTCTTCGTCAGCCTCGATGAACGCATACACCCGGCTGGGGTTAGCCGGCGATATGGCTATGCAGATCTTGCCGATCAGGCCTTTTGGCATACCGGGATTACGGGTAATGTCCGTCCAGGTGTCCCCGCCGTCTGTGCTCTTGAAAAGACCAGTGCTGGGGCCTCCGCTCTCCTCGTCCCACGGGTACGTCACATGGTGATTCAGGGCCGCGATGACCACCTTCGGGTTCGTGGGATCAATACACAGGTCCACCGCACCGGCAGACTCGCCCCTATACAGGATCCGTTCCCATGTCTCCCCGCCATCCGTGGTTCGATAGACGCCACGTTCCGGATTCGGGCCGAACATGTCCCCCATGGCCGCCACGTACACGATATCAGGGTCGGCAGGATGAATGCGGAGCCTGGCAATGTGCCGTGTCTTTTGCAGACCCACGTTGGTCCATGTCTCTCCTCCGTCGGTGGATTTGTAGACCCCATCACCGGGAGAGATGAATTGGCGTTGAAGCCCCTCACCCGTCCCCGCGTAGATCACCTTGGGATCGGAGATCGCCACGTCCAGGCCACCCACCGCAGGGAATTTGAAAAAGCCGTCTGACACGTTCCGCCAATTCCTTCCGGCATCGGTGGTTTTCCATACTCCGCCGTGGGCAGCCCCGAAATAATAGACGAGGGGATCGTCGGGATTTCCCGCCACCGCAAGGACACGTCCTCCACGGTACGGCCCCACGAACCGCCACTCGAGGGCCGAAAGAAAGCTGGCATCCACGCTGGGATAGTCAGCGTGGGAAACCTTGTCCGTGCCCAAGTCACGAGAGCCGTTGCGGCATCCAAACAGGACAAGGAGTACAACGCCTGTAATGGATAGCACCCTTACGGCGGCTCGGGTGACACTACAAATCGCAGTCATCACCATCTCCGCCAGCACAACGATTAAACAGGTTGGTGACAAAGGTATTCTCCTTCGAAAAAGATGGCGATTCTCAATTTATGAAAAAGTATAACCGAAACTAATATCGGGATGCAACTTATAGGCTGCCAGGTCAATTCAGTTTGCCAGGGCTTCCACTTCGATGTGTAGGCCGGTCGGATCGTCAGCATTCTTGCCATCGGTGGACTTCTCGATGTCAAAGGCCAGTCTGAAGCTCAATAAACCTTGCATACAGGCAGGCTTTATTGGCAGCCTGCTTCTGGGTGTAGAAGATTTCGTTGGGAGTCCTCGCTACGTCGCAACAGGATGCGTTCGGATATGGAATTTATGGGGATGATGGTCACTGTGTCATTTGACGGAGAAAGCGCTTGGGGAATTAGTCTCTAGTCTAATGCGTTAGACGATTAGGCGATTGATAAAGAAATAGACTATCCCCATGTAAAACATATATGACAAAAATTGTTAAAAATAGCTGAAACTACGGATCTGAATTATAAAAGATAAAATCAGGATTAGCCCTGGAAATCGGGAGAAAAAACTGGCACGCCCAACATGATGTGTTTATGAACAAAATGCTGACACAAAAAACACATGTTTCGTCTCAATTGAGTCAATTGGCTGAGCAGTTAGCCTAGAGGTAAATCTCTCATTCATATCGAAATGATTTAAAAGGATCGACCGCAGCTTCTCTTAAAACCTTCCAGCTTACAGTCAACAATTTCTTATCTACTACTCGTATCTCAGGCTCTCGACCGGATTAGCACGCGCTATTTTCACCACCCGGAAACTCACGGTCAAAGAGGCGACAAGCAGGGTTATCAAAGCGGACAGGACAAAAACGAGTGGGGCGATCTCGACCCGGTAGGCGAAATTCTGAAGCCACTTGGTCATGGCAATATAGGCTGCCGGCCAGGCAATAACATTTGCTATAACGATCCATTTCAGAAAGTCTTTGGAAAGCAATACAATAATATGGGAGATGCTCGCTCCAAGCACTTTTCTGATCCCGATTTCTTTCGTTTTTTGTTCGGTAATAAAAACAGCAAGCCCTAACAGACCCAGACAGGTAACGATAAAGACAATGCCCATCAGGATCGTCATGATATTCCCCACTTTTTGCTCGGCAGCATATGTTTTTCTAAAATCTTGATCGAAAAAAGAATATTCGAAAGGATAGCCCGGAGAAAATTCTGCCATCTTGTTTCCGATAAAGGCCAATGTCTCCGGGATGTGTGCCGTGTTTATTTTTACCGAGATATACTGAATCTCGGTGTACCGCAGGAAAAAGTACAAAGGTCCGATCGGGTTATGCAGGGGCTGATAATTGAAATCCTTCATGATGCCGACGATTTTTCCGACGGCTCCGCCAAAGTGTATCAATTCCCTGCCAACGGGATTTTCCCATCCTAAAGCTTTTACCAGTGTTTCATTCACCAGAAAAGCACCTTGGGCATCAGAAGGAAATTCTCTCGAGAAATTTCTTCCTTCGATTATTTTTATTCCATACAGGTCGACAAAATCATAATCGACCTGACCACTATTGGTTTTAATATGATTTTCATTTTCATCTCCTGGATACCTCAAATCCGAATACCATTTAAAATAATTCGGAAGTTGGCTTGAAGCCGATACCATCAGGATATCAGGATTTTCTTTCAATCCCGTTTTTATCGTTTCTACTCTATTCCATACGCTCCGATCTCTGATTCTTATTGTGACGATCTGCTCCTTGGCGAAGCCCACATCGGTATTGAACAGATAATGGATCTGGTCTTTTATTATAAAATTGCAAATTATGAAAATGGTGAAAATAGCGAATTGGAACGTAATAAGAATATTTCTCAAAAGCTGTCCCTTCGCACTGGTCCTGAATTTTTTTCCTATTATCGAAACCGGTTTGAGGGATGACATAAATAGAGCCGGGTAGATCCCGGAAAAAAGACCGACGAAAAATATCAGGCTGACAAGAAAAAACAGAAATGGCGTGTTGAGGCCAAGGTCTCTTTCCACCAGTCCATTGAATGAGGGAAGAACGGATATCACGATAACGATCGAGAATAGGACTGCAAAAAGTGTCAACAGGACCGATTCTCCGAAAAACTGCTTGACCAATTGAGACTTTCGTGCCCCGACGACCTTTCTGATCCCCACCTCTCTGCTTCGTTCCGAAGAGCCGGCGGTTACGAGATTGATATAATTGATGCAGACAATGATAAGCAGGAAAAGGGCAAAAGAAGCCAATACGAAAATATATTTTATGTCGCTGTTAGGTTCGATTTCCCCATTAATGTGGGAAAACAGATGTATTTTTGTTAGCGGCTGAAGGAAGTAAGTGTCTTTAGAACTCTCCCCAATTTGAACTCCGGAGTATTTATACTTTTCGATAACCGAGGAAAATTTCTTTTCCAGTTCCTTGGGATCTGTGCCATTTCTCAACAGAACATAGGTATAGGTATACCGCCAATTTTCCCAATCGCTGTCGAGATTACCCCTTATCAATTCGAACGGGGCTATGAAATCCATAATGAAGTGTGAGTTTTCGGGGAAATTTGCATAGACACCGGTGACCACAAACTTGGTCGATGACGAAAATGTTATGAATTTGCCGATAGGTTCTTCATTCCCAAAATATTTTTCGGCGGTCCTTTCGGAAATCAAAACCGAATTCAAATGTTTAAATACGGTTTCTGGGTCGCCTTTTTTGAGTTCGATAGAAAAAATTTCGAAAAGTTCAGGTTCGGCAAAATAAAAATTTTCTTCTGTGTATCTTTTTTGATTAAAAATCACTGTCACATTGTAATTTTTCAAGATTCTTGCTGCAGATTCGATGTCAGGAAATTCCCTTCTCAAAACGGGAGCAAGAGGAGCATGGGTTACGGCAAATTCGTCCTGTTGAGAATTTGTGAATGCGATCCTGTAAATCCTATCGGCATTCTTATGGTATGCATCGAAGCTCAATTCATACTGAACATACAAGGCAATGAGAATCGCGATGGCCATACCGAAGGCAAGGCCAAAAATGTTTATGAAGGAATAAAATTTCTTTCTCATGAGATTGCGCACGGCGATTTTGAAATAGTTTTTGAACATGACCAGCCTCCAGCGAATCGAATTAGTAATAAAGACGGGAAGCGCTTTGAACACTTGACCCCAATACCACATTCTTGCCCTGGCATAACCATAGGTCGTGCCGAAATAATGGTAGGTCTCTTCATAATCTCCGATCAGAGATTCGTGGTCCGTTTTATCCCGGATCAGACACAAGAGAAAGCGGGGTATCGAAGGAGGGGATTTTTTCATCACGATTTTTTCAATTTTTTGTGCTGCTGGAATAGGGAATCGAAACCTTCCATGATCTTTTCGTAAATTTTTCGTTCTTTGACCAGCTCTTCGATCCCTCTTTTTGTGACGGTGTAATATTTTTTTCGCATTCCCCCCCTCACGGGAGTGGGTTCCCCAAAATGCGCCTTGACCCAACCTTTTTTGCACAGCCTCTCCAGAATGTCGTAAACGACTCCCAACGTGATTCTCTTCTCGTTCATTTCATTTAAATACTGAAAAACGCTGACTCCGTAGCCTTTCCCTTCAAGCTTCCACACGGTCATCAATATCTGCTCCTCGAGCTTGGTGAGCATGGCTCCTCCTCGGTGTTTTTTGAATCTTTCGTATATTACGAAAGTATAGATAAAAATGCAGGCCATGTCAACGTTTTTATTCTGTACAGATTAGAATGCCTTATAAAGAGTGGTAATCTGGCACGCCCGGAGGGATTTGAACCCCCGACCTTTGGATTCGAAGTCCACCGCTCTATCCGCTGAATAATACTTCTCCTCCTGTGTCAACTTGAAATACCTTACTTGGTTGTCCTAACTTCAGGAAGGATGATTCGGCAGTGGGTTCCCGGCTCATTATTATTGCGGAATGCGATGGCACCTCCGTTGACTTCGACAGCCCAGCGGGCTATGGCCAGGCCGAGTCCAGCACCCCCTTCTGCTCTCGAACGAGCCTTGTCGACCCGGTAAAAACGTTCAAAAACCTTGATTCGTTCGGCTTCAGGAATACCAGGTCCGTTATCGATGATATCGATGATGGCTTCGCCATCCTCTGTTTTTGAAGTGTGGACCTCCACTTTGCCCTCTTTCTGCGTGTACAGGATGGCATTGTGGAGGATGTTGGATACGGCAAGGCGGATGGTCTCTTTGTCGACATTGGCTTCTACTTTCTTTTCGATCAAGGTGGAAAGAGTCTGATTCTTTTCTTCTGCCAGGATGCGCAATTCATCAACAACCTCATTGACCAGCATATTCATATCTACAGGAGAAGGAAATAACTTCGCCTTTCCGGCATCGCCCCTTGCCAGGATCAACAGATTGTCCACCAGGTGTGTCAATCGTTCCGTTTCTTCCAGCATGCTGCCGATTGCTTCCTGGTATGAATTTATACCCATCGACTTTTTCAAAGCCACCTCCCCCACACTCCGAATGGATGTCAGCGGTGTGCGCAGCTCATGGGATGCATCAGCCGTAAACCGCCGCAGCTGTTCGAATGAGCTTTCGAGACGGCCGAGTGTGTCATTAAAAACAGCAGCCAGGTGACCGATCTCATCATGGGGATTTTTGACCGGCAGGCGTTCCGACAGGCTTTCGGCAGTGATATCTTGAGCTTTGCGGGTGATGATTTTTACAGGAGAGAGGGCGCGTCCGGCCAAAAAGTAGCCACCCAGAATAGCCAAGAGAAGCGCAACTGGAATCCCGGCAATCAAGATGAGGGCTAAGCTTTTAATGCTCTCCGTACTGTTGCTGGCATCAAAGGCATACAGGATCTCGAATTTATATTCAGGAACCGATCCTTTTTTCAGTTTGAATAAACGGGTATCATCGGTTTGCCAGGCCCCATACGGATTTATCTTTTCCTCAGATAATGACGCTGTCCACGGGGCGTCTGTCCACGCTTCGGTTTGATATATTGGTTTTCCTTCTTTTGTAACTTGGAACATGATGCCCTGTCCCAGATGATAAAGGTCACAAATATCTCCGCCTGAATTCCGGATAACATCCTCAATCGTTTTGTAGCCTATATCCACCTTGCTCTGCATAAGGGAGTCCAATCTGTTTTTCATATAAAAATAAATTCCCAAAAAGACAACACTTAAAATAAGAAACACAACAAAAGTATTCCATAGGATAAGGCGCAAACGGATGCTGAGGTTTTGAAAGATCATACCTCGCCCTCTTTTAGGACAAAACCCATGCCCCGAATGGTTTTTAAAAGCTTTTTCTTAAATGGCGCATCCACTTTTTGTCGCAACCGGGCAATGTGCACATCTATCACATTGTCCAAGGGGGTAGCGCGGTCCACTGCTTCCCAGACATTCCGACCCAGCATCTCGCGGGAGACGACGTGGCCCTGGTGGCGGATCAAATACTCGAGCAACTGAAATTCTTTAGCCGTCAATTCGATCTCCTGTCCTTTTCGGGCCACTTTTCGCGTGACACAATCCATTTCGAGGTCAGCGATTTTTAGCCTCAAGGCTTGTTCAGGCCTGCCGCGCCGGGTTAGGGCGCGAATCCGGGCTAACAGTTCAGGGAACGCAAAGGGTTTGACCAGGTAGTCGTCAGCCCCTGTGTCCAATCCGACAACGCGGTCTTCGATGGAATCCTTGGCCGTGAGGATCAGCACCGGCGTTTGGCAGCCCTGTTGGCGAAGGGCTGTCAGAATATCCAGACCATCACGCTCAGGAAGCATCAAGTCAAGAAGTATGAGATCAAAGGCCTGGGTTGTGGCAAGGAAATACCCCTCTTCCCCTGTCACGGCCACACTCACCTGATAGTTTTCCGATTCTAAACCTTTCAGTATAGCCTGGGCAACTTTCGGTTCGTCCTCGATCACTAAAATATGCATCGTTTTATCTTGCGAATCAGTATCTTGTATATTATCTCATGCTGGCAAATAAATCCAAAGCCCCTTTTCCTGGCATGGTAAAGCGCTTTTCCTCTATCGGAATATTATGCCGGACATCATCAAAAACATAAGTGTTTGACCCGCCTTTGCGGCTGTACTCCAAACGGAAAGGAAATTGGATGCCATCCACATTCTGGTATTCATGAAGCTCGTAGTAGCCTATCTGAATCAAAAGTCCGGCTTCCACGTCAAAGTAAAGCGTGTAGTGTGGGCTTTTTCGGCTGTTTTCCACAACATACACTGTATGGCCTCGCAATTTTACCTTTCCCATCAGTTCCATCCCGGGAAAATATTCCTGAATGCGCAAAGCATTTTGCGGATCGAGAAAATAATCCATTTGCGACCTCTCTTGATTCTCCCTCCGGACAAGACCATTGTTATCTAGGCGCCATCTGATGGTTCCATCAAATCCTTCCCTTTCTGTATTTTCTGGGTGCTTTAGGATTAAAAGGGATTTATCAGGGATCTTCGAGAATGTTTCAAAAGGGATGACCTGTTTTGGTCCGGCATACGGCCTGTCATCTATGAACTTTCCTTTGCACACCCGCGTCGTCAATTTTTCGACGGCCTCCTGTCCCCCGATGGCCTCAACATATCGTTCCAGAATCTGCTCTAGAGTAGGTAATTTGATGCTAACGGATATGCCTTCAGTACTGACTGTGTGGAACGAGGTTTCAAGATCTGGATCATTCTGGATCGCATCCAAAAAGTCCTTCATTTCTCGAGCAGCATTGGTCACATTATGGCCGACGATAGCACCTCCTGGTTTTAGCCGGTCTTTGAGCACCTCCAGGAACTTTCCGTAGTCTTCTTTGTTCGCATCGATAAAGATAAAATCAAATTCCCCTTCGAGTTTGGCGATCTCGTCAAAAGCGTCGTTGATCCGCGCATCGATCACGTCTGCTAACCCGGCTTTAACAAAATTTTCTTGGGCCTCCCGGGCTGGTCTGGGATCGATTTCTACAGTATAAACCTTACCACCGGTTTCTCGAAAAGCCAGACCGAGCCACAGCGTGGAATACCCGTTATATGTGCCGATTTCCAATCCCCGTTTATAGCCGTTTTTGATGACAAGGTCATACAAAAAACGCCCATCCCGGCAGGGAACGTTCATCTCTCCATGCCGGTAGCTCAGATCTTCCATCTTGAGCATTGGGAGCACCTTTGTATCATCGATCCCTCGGAAAGCATCAGGGAACACATCTTCTGCATCGGGCATGGTAAACACACGGTCATCGACCGCAACATTGTGTTTCACTTCTGCCAATTCAAAAATATTCGCTCCTCCTCCCCTGTTGATGAGGACACGAAAAGGAAAAAAGATGCCGTCGATCTTGCGGTAATCCTCCAATATCAAATTATTCTCTATCCGCCACAATAAACCGGTGTTGCCGTCGAATTCCAGGGTACGCTTTGCTCCGTTGGGCACTGTAGATTCCATTACATATACCGTTTTTCCTTCTCTGTCGTCTTTTTTTATCAAGCGAAGACGAGGAAAATATTGGGAGAGCAAAACAGGGCCTTGAGGATTCAGCCACCATCCCAAGATCGATCGAGACAAATGATCAGCACGCTCGATCCGATCCTCACCCTGTACCCAGCCAATGGTTCCATCATATCCGTTTTTCTCGGTCTTCTCGGATTTTTCGATACCGAATGTCCACTTGTCTGGAAACGCAGCATAAGCCTCCAACGAAAAGATATTATCCCGGCTCAACAAATACCGGCCTTTGCACGAACGTGTCGTCAAGCCTTTGAATGCTTTTTGCCCTCCGACTGCCTGGATATATTTTGCGATGATCCAGTCGAGAGTGGGAATCTCTTCATATTCGGCTAAGGTTTTTCCTGAAACCTCAACCCTGATCTGGGACCATGTATTTAGGTTTTCCTCCTTGCTCCAGGAAAAGACCAAATGTGCCCGGCCGGCCTCGCCCTTGAATCTTTTTTTTGCCACAATTTTACTCCCGGATCGGGCAATCACCTCAGTTCCGATTTTTTCTTTTGCTCCTTGGATAGACAAAGCATACTGCAACTCATCAATTTCCCTGTCGACACGGAAAAAAACTGATTCACTTGAATCGTCAGATAAAATCAAACCTTGCATCTTTGCAGAATCTGTGGGAGATATTTCCGGAAACCAAGCGACCCGGAACGATTGGCCCTGGCCATCGTCATCGTTCACCACGACTTGAAAACCAACTTTTAACCCTTTGGTGGGCTGGATTCCCAAATTTTTCCACGGAAGCATCGCTTCGACAATATACCCCCCATCGATTTTTTGACTAACCGTATCAAACGTCAAGTTCGAAAGCCTCTCCTCTTCAGGTCGCCAGTCATACGCTCTCCACCTCACTTTGTCGTATCTCGGATCAATCCCAGGAGCCATGGCCAACATGTATCTGTTGGAATGACCCACATCCTCTGCGACCGAAATCTCGAGACAGTCGCATCTCCACAAGCGGGACAAACTTTCATGTTCTACACCCACATCATCCTGAACAGTGGCCAATACGTAAAGCCCTTGGGCATCCCAAGCAAGCCGGAACCTCACGTCAAAATCATCGGCGGGAAGGATTTTCCCATCCGGATCCGTGAGAATCTCAACGCGGAATCCCTGTGATCCCCAATCGCTTCCGGATCCATCTATGGTGAGCCCCTCGACTTTGGGAATACGGAAAACAGCAGGATCAGAATCGGAGAATGCTGACGATATGCAGCACACAAGTATAATCACAAGCAACAAACTTTTTTGGCATCTCATTTTGAACTCCTTTTTTGTGTCATGTTTTCATTATTTCGGATTGGAATTTCAAGTTCAACTGAATGATTTCTTAAAAAATCGTAAGAAATCAAAAATGGGGTGGTATGGTATGAAGGCTTCTTTTCTTATAAAATAATAACGAGACCATGCTGAACTTGAACGTCGTCCTTTACCAGCCCAAAATCCCCCAGAATACTGGCAACATCGCCCGCACCT
>CAYPGQ010000049.1:0-31155 GCA_964410125.1 uncultured Eubacteriales bacterium
CTTCACTTTCGATCCCCGACAACCCGGGCTGATGAGTTTCGTGGACTTGGATTCCTTCTGTAGTTTCTTTCCCGAAAAAAGACCTGGTCCGGCAAGACACAGCGCGCTACCTGCTGCAGATATCTTCAAAAACTCCCGTCGGTCAAATATTTTGCTCATCTCCTTCTCCTCATTTTTGTCTCATAAGTTGACAGAGTATTCTGGTAATTTCTATCATGATTGTGTTTCCATTTCAATAGACGAACAAAAGGAGAGAAATAGAAAAAAGGGTCATTCAGTAGTTTTTGCGACTGCAATGAATTCGATGGGAGCCTCATTATCGACGATAAAAGCCACAATAATGCCCTTGGATGGGCTGTTGGGCGGAATCAACACTTCCTTGCCCTGGATTGCTGCCTCTATGTCATCGATCTCGAAGGCCACATGAGGTACTGTTTTGACGAGTTCGGGAAGGGGTGAATCCGGCTCGAAACGCATCCATTCCACTCCATAAGGACTTTTTTCATAGCCTGAGACGTACATTTTATATTTATCGAGATAGGTCTCATTCTCTCTAGGAGTATCGGTCGGTATGCCGATATGATGATACTTTCGCATTTTCTGTTATCCTTATAAAAGGTTTTCTGTACTACTTTACAGTTTTTCTGACCTTCGCCGCGCCTCTCACCCAAAGGAAATAACAGGGAATGCCAAAAAGGACCGTCAACAAAGCAGCGGAGGATTCCATCGGCCTGTTCACATAATTAAAAACCATCAACACAAGGCTGGTTATAAGAAAAAACAGCGGAACAAAAGGATATCCCCACATCTTAACAGCCGACTCTTCTCCCACTTTTCTTTTGCGTGCAAGGAATACACCAAAAACAGCCAGCCAGAGAAAGATATTCAGGGCAAAGGCGATGTAGATGATCAACTGTTCGAAAGACCCGATGATAACCATCACTACGGCAATTGTGGCTTGAATGATGATCGATTTTCCAGGGACTTTGTAACGGGCGTGTACGTCGGCGGCAAACGGAAAAAATAACCGGTCTTTGGCCATAGCATAGTAAACTCGCGGGCCGATCATGATGAATGCGCTCAAACAGGAAAGCAGACCGACTCCCACCAATAGACTCACCACATTTCCCATCCCTTCTCCGAAAGCTTGAACAGACGCTTTCTCTACCACAGGGATAACTCCCTTTAAGTCGGAATAGGGAACCATCCGGAAGATGAAAAAATTGATGGCTAAATACAGCACAATCACTATGGATGTCCCTCCGATCAAGGAAACAGGTATTGTCTTTTTGGGACGTCTGATCTCGCCTGCGACGTAGGCACTGGCATTCCAGCCGCTGTAGGCAAACATGACCAGCATCATAGCTGTCCCGATAGCCATGACACCGGAAGTCTCTCCTCCCAATGAAAGTTTGGGTCCGCTCCCGTTTCCGAAGATCATCCCCACGGATGCCAACCCGGCAACAATCAAAATCTTCAAGACAGTCAAAACATTCTGGACTCTCGAGCCCAATCGAAGGCCAAAATAATGCAGGAATGTAAAAAGCAAGATGATGAATACGGCTATACCCTTATTGAAAAAAATAAGTTGAGCGGGATTGAGATGGAGCAGTTGGGAATCCAATCCTGCATGTATATATTCGGAAAAACCCATGGCGGCAGCGGCAATGGGTGCTGAAAAGCCTACGATCAAACTGGTCCAACCAGCCAGAAATCCAAGGGCCGGGTGATAAAGCTTTTTTAAGTAAACATATTCCCCTCCGGCTTCTGGCATCCGAGTGGCCAGTTCTGCATAGCAAAGGGCCCCTGCGATCGCTATCAATCCTCCGAACAACCAGCAGAGAAGCACCCATCCCGGGCTGGGAAGATTAGCAGCGAGAAGACCGGACATGGTAAAAACCCCTGTGCCTACCATATTTGCCACAACTATGGCCGTGGCTGAAAATACGCCTAATTTTCTTTCCAGTTCTTCCACGATCTATTCCTTCTTATAATTTTTCCGTCTTGATAGAATAATCTGCTTCCTCTTTTTTTTGCACATTAGACTTTGCTTTCAGCTCGCTTTTGCAAGGTTTTTCAAGAGTTTGTTCATTTGTAACTCTTTCGAACCAAACTGTGAATAACCGTTTCAATCCACGATGAAGACTTTGGCTCCTTTGTCGGTAAAGGCCAAATGGGGATTGGTTTCATCGTCTTCCGCTTGAAAGCTGGTTCCAGGTTTCATCACAAATTCCCTGCCATCCCGCAGTTGAATGACCAGTTCTCCATCCAAGACCAAAAGGACATGTCCCCGGCTGCACCAATGGTCGGAATAAAATCCCGGCAAATACTCCACCATACGCACTCGGATGTTTCCTCGATCAAAGGTCCGCCACTGGGATGTACCTCTTTCACCCTCATGTTCCACCAATGTCATTTGATCCCAATCAGTCACCTCAAATGGGACATTCTGAATTTTCATGGCCGCCCTCTCATTGCTTAATCTCCAGAATTCTCCCTGTCCCCATCGGCACATAATTATCCCCGAAGGCTTCTTTGAACAATTCAATAGGCCGGTCTCCCGTGCAATGGGTGGCTCCGCATTTTTCGACACCGATTTCCTTGAAGTCTTGGATAATGGCCGCCACCTTTTCATCAGCCATACCGCCAAGATGAAATCCGCCGAACACAAGATAAATCGGTCTGTCGAAAAGTTTTTTGGCGCGCTTGAGGATATTCACGATACCCTGATGGGAACAGCCCGTGACGATGATCAATCCTTTTTTGGTGTTTATGATCAAGGACTGCTCTTTGATCTGGACTCCCATCTCCCCAGTAGAGTAAACATCTGGGCAGATCTCGACGGGTTCATCGATACTCACAACCTTGGCATTTTTCCTTTCGACACTCCGGACGATCTCATAGGCAAAAGAAACGGGCATGTAGACCGAAACATTAGGATTTCTGTCTAAAACTTTGGGAAGCCCGCCGATGTGATCATGATGATCATGGCTGAGCACGATTTGCTCCACCTTCTTCAAATCGACACCCAAATGATTGACATTGTGAAGCAGGATATCCGGCTGGGTTCCGGTATCGAACAGAATGACTTTTTCTGTCCCTTCGATCAAACAGGAAAAGCCCCAGTCCGGTTTTGTGCCTTGCTCATAGAGATAATTGTCATAAAGAATCGTGAACTTCAGGGGCGTATCCATTCCTTCCTGCTCGATTCTATCTGAAATGATTTTTTGGGATTTCATTTTTAAATCCGTCCTCCCTTTAGCTTTATGAGCCATCAAAAAATCCACAATATCCTCGCTTCCCCTTCTCAGGGCGTTGTCGAGAGGCGTGTTTCCGTTTTCGTTTTTAGCATTTATTTGGGCATTGTTCGCGATCAAAATCTCAACGGTCGGCTTATCCCCCATCCAGGCCGCCCCGTGAAGAGGGGTGTCCCCGCCACTTCCCTTCTGGTTGACATCCGCGCCTTTTTTGAGAAAAAGCTCAACGACATCCTTGTGCCCATGATTGGACGCCAGGTGGAGCGGCGTTTGGCCTGATGTGTCTTCCATCATGAAATCGGCTCCTTTATCGATCAAAAGCGCAACGATCTCTTTTTGCCCTTGCATGGCCATATCATGAAGCACCGACACTCCCATCTTGTTTTTGCGATTCAGGTTGGCTCCCTTGGAAATCAAAAATTCGAGCATTTCTTTGTTCCCGCGAAAAGCAGCGATGTGAACAGGGGAATACCCCGCATTATCCTGGATATTCACATCGGCCTCCTTGTTGAGCAAAAGTTCGACGACTTTCCTGTGACCTCTCGAAACGGCATAAATAAGAGGATTCCGCCCCATTTCATCTTTGGCATCGGTCAAACCAGGATTTTCTGCAATGAGCGCCTCAACTTTGGCCAGATCTCCTTCCATGGCTGCCTTATGGATGTCCTCACCCATACATAGGGTGATAAGAAAACAAGACGCTAAAATTCCAATAAGACTCTTTTTACAAACTTTCATTTTTTCCTCCTCCACGATTCTATTCTTATTTATAGCTATTGTATATGGATGCGATCCACGAATCCGTGTTCGCTTTTTCCAGCCTTCATTCCCTTTTACACAATTTTTATGGTATCCGCGAGCATTTTACGGTAATCCTTCACCTTTGTCATGGAATAATCTCTTCCATGCCCACCGATAAATTTTGTGCCCTGGGGAAATTCGTCGATGATCCAATCCAGGATCTTTAAGTATTTCTTAACTCTCGGTCCAACAGCATTCCCTCCACAGGTTTTGTTGCCGCCTGCGTGATCCCCATGGGAATGCGTGTTGATTATGTAAATGTTGTGCTGGGGAAGGAATGTTTCGATACGATCCAGATCAAAATCGCTATTTTTTATGTGCTCCAAAACCTCTTCCTGGGTCAGAACATGGCGGCTGAATCCTCCGACCTTGTCCGGATCCCTGTCGATAATCACAACAGGAGCACCAGGCTTCAGGCTGGGGACAATGTTATTGAGCAACTCCACTGGCTTAGCCAGATCGTGAAAAGCATTGACGATGAAGACCATATCGAGCTCATTATCTGGAAACAGGGGATCTTCCACTTCTCCGACGATCGTCTCGATATTGGTAATTCCTTCTCCTTCACATTTCCGGCGGATAGAAGCAAGCGCTCGTGTGGCAATATCATTGGCATAAATCTTCCCTGAATCACCCACCCGCCGGGACAGGTGGAAAGTGAAATAACCGTGTCCGGCACCTACCTCACCGATTACCATCCCCGGTTTCACGCCCACCACATCCATCACCTTATCGGGTTGATGATGGTTGTCCCGGACATCTGCCCGAAGGAACAAACATAACGCTGCAAAAATAATAACAAAAAAAAGACGGCGATGTGATATCATGCGCTTCTCCAGATGATTGACATTACTTATATTTAGAAAAGAATTTTTTCTCAATGAACAAAAATCTTCCAGTCATTTATGCCAGATTAGGGATATTGTGTAAAAAAAATTAACAGGTCTTGTCCACCATTGCAATTTTCCAGATAGACCTTCCCTATAAAAAAATCCATTATAAATTTGTATGCAATATCAGTACCAACACGCATAGCGTTTAAAAAAATCTCATCCTGAATTATTTACGGGCCTAGATTGCTGTAGCGACGAAGTTGTGATTCATGATGCTGTATTTGTATACTGCGAATGGATCAGGACAAGCCGATGCAGTGAGATTGGTTCGCCCGAAGGGTAAAAAGTCGATGTTTTTTATATGGGATTGAATATTTGATTTTCTTGGAAATGAAAGACGGCATCGACTTTTTATAAATGATTCAGGATTTGACTGTGATTTTTTGTGTGTGTTATAAGTATCTCTTCAACTTAAAAGTATCGAACCATGAAAAAACGTTCCGTATTGCTTCTTCTGATTACTTTTATCTCTCTCTTTTTGATCCTATCCCTCTGGACATATTTTCAGGAAAAAAAGACAAAAGAATTCTCCGCAGTTCTCGAACAATTCAAGTCTGATTTCTTCAAGCCCAGCGATAAAGATGCTCTGATCGGCGAGATCATTGCCAAGAAAAAAAGATTTGTCGCTTATGGAACATATATCCAAGTTCCTGCCGGTGAGTATATTGCTGCATTCGAGCTTGTCTCGTCCTCTTCTGAACCAGTAGATATCCAGCTTCAGGCTGCTGCAGATAAAGGAAAATCCATTATCGCATCACAGGATATCCTGCTGGATAATTTTCCAGTAACCAAAAACTTTTCATTCAAAGTCACAACAGAGAAGGAGATAGAACCCCGCGTTTTGTATTCTTCAGGCAATCAGGAAATTACGCTCAAAGAAGTCAAAATCCATAAAGTCAAATCCATCTTTCCGTGGTTAAAAACCTTGTATACAGCCATCCTGTTCGCCATAGGTTGTACTCTTATCCTTTTAGCCACAGTCACAGCATTTCGGAATACTGTGGAGTGGAAATATTATTTGGCTGGTTTTCTGTTTCTAGCCGGCTGTTTCTTAATCCTCTGGAAGGCATGGATTTCTGAAGATACCTTTATCACCCTGCGCTATGTGGACAATTTTATCCAAGGGTATGGACCCGTCTTTAACATCTCGGAAAGAGTCGAAGGATTCACCCATCCCCTGTGGTTTGCAGTCCTTGCCTTTTTTCGCTGGATAGGTTTTTCTCCTAAGGGAGCGGCCATTTTGCCTGCGCTGCTGGTGTCTTTTGCAGCCTTGTATATTCTCTTCTTCAAGATCCGTATCAGAGATGAAACCGGAACGGCCTCATTCCTGAATCCTGCTGCTGCTATCCTTATCGGCACGAGTGCTTTTATCGATTTTGGCACCAGTGGATTGGAAACTTCATTATCCTATTTGCTACTTGTCCTCTACGCCAAATTTATTTTAGAGAACAGATGGCTGAAACAACCGGTGTTAACCGGTTTAATAACATCGTGCCTGATATTAAACCGTCCGGACTTCGGCATATTCATGGTTTTATTGTTCGTTTTATATCTGTATGAAATCGCCAAGAAAAATATCCAAATAAAGCATCTCGGCCAGTCCCTGGTTTTTCCTGTCCTCCTTGTAGGAGGCTATCAAATTTTCCGGATGGGTTATTATGCAGCACTTCTGCCCAATCCTTTTTATACAAAATCAGGCTTTGGCGCTTATTGGTCTCAGGGCCTTAAGTATCTATGGGATTTTTGTCGAGGGAGTCTGTTTCCGGTTGTTCTTTTCCTCGTCTTTTTTATGTTTCTTTTCAAAAGACACCAGGGGAATTTGAAAAGCAGGTTGATAGTCCTTTTTTCCGGCCTGCTTCATGGATTTTTCGTAATCCGAGGAGGCGGGGATTTTATGCACGGAAGATTTCTCCTCCCGGCTTTTCTTCTGATCACTCTATCACAAACCGGGGCATTCGACAAATTTTTCAATAAAAAAACAGCTCTGAAGATGACGTGTGTCGCTGTGTGTCTGATCTTCTTTTTTGCCTCTCTAAGCGTTACTCCGATTCAGAAACGCGGACAACCCATCCACCTTAACATCACAGAAGAACGCTATTTCTACTACAAAGATAAAATCATCCCCTTCAAGCATCTGTTAACAGATACCATGATTCTGATATGGAAAACCATAGGAATCAACTATCGAGACCTGGCCAGGAAAGCTGAGTTGAATATTCGGATTGCTTATAAAAACGTTGGTTTCACAGGATTCTATGCCGGCTCTCGAGTCTACGTGCTCGACGAGCTCGGACTGACAGAACCTGTTGTAGCCCGAATTGCGCTCACAATGAGGAAGCGACCTGGGCATGAGAAAAACGCACCTTTCGGATATCTCATCTTGAGACGGCTGACATTCCGTGATACCCCATTCCCGTTATGGAACCACGTGGCAGAGACCAAATATGGCGTTTTGTGGGATTTGTCGCCTAAGTCGTTAAGAAAATTCAATTTCCTGCTGAATAAAGACTTCAAACAACAGCTGGACATTCAGATTGCCGATTATTTACATGGGCTGGAAGAGGAAGTACTTCCGGAGGACGCTGATTTCCTATTCTTCTTGCAACAATTCTGGTTTCCGTATGCTCCGAAAGAAAATCAGGAGCTGTTTCAATTCAAGTACAAACAAGATATCATCGACCAATATTCAGAGAGCTTCCAGTGGATCCAAAAAAACGGCGAAAAAATCGATTTCCATCTCAGCCATCTTCAGGGATCGCTGGATGTAAAAAAATTTCTCAGGAATATGGGATATGCCTTAAAAACCGGTTTTACTTTGAAATATTTCTCTATCGGACCGGTTGAAGAATGAGCAGGAACGGATTCCCTGCCGTGGAAATATCCGATAGGTTCTTTATTTCGATGCTTAATCTGTAGAGGTTGGTGTTTTTGAAACGATATTGAGGAGGGGAGGATTTAACGAGTCTCTTCATTTCCTGGCTAACGATTCCTGAAAAAAGCTCCTGATCGAAAAACCTCAGATTAACCTGATATTCTCCCTCCAAAGAACCAAATTCGATCTTCAGATTCTCTATTTTTCTCCAAGATGTAAAATGCAGATCCAGTGCGTGATCATCCTTGGTGATGGTGAACCTTCCCGGTTCATTCTTCTTCATCTGCACATGCCGTCCCAGATCATAATAAGAAATCCTCTCGCCCGAAGAATAAGCGGCCTTGGTTGGGAATAGTAGAGTTGTGCGGGGAAAAAGCACAAACCACAGGAAAAAAACGGCCACACCACATATCGTGAGGAGAGGGATCAGGAAAGGCCGGGGAGTTTTTGTCATTTTTTTCTGGGAGTCATCTTTTTTCCAAAGATAACCAGCGATAAAAACAAGAATAACTGCGAGCCAGATGTAGTTTGGCACGTACCTCAAATTGTTCACCTTGATGAAGGAGGGTAAAAGGTCGGGGAGATAAAAGTGGAGGTTGCTGAGATACACGAACAACTCTCCCCCTCTGAATGTGAATTCATGGGTGGTGGGTTGATACAGAAAATGAGGATTTCGAAGAAGGAGGGCAACGAAAACAAAGCCTATCACGGCTGACAGCCAAAACAGGAAGGAATACAATTTTTTGCGGTTGTGGACAAGGAAATATCCGATAAAAACTACCGCGACCCAGGAGATATTGGTCAACACCCTGCCTTGAGGAGAATGGCCCTGGCGGTGGGTAAAAAAGGCATAGTTTAAAAGATAAGGAAGGCTAATAAAAAGAAGCACAAACAGATCTTTTTTGGACCGTCTGAAAGCCTCGACGCCACCTAAGAAAATGAAGAAATACATCGGCGAATACAGGAACAGACCGTCTCGCTGGTCGAGAAAATAATCCAGGAATGAATCGATCCGGAGCATGACCGGAATATTCATGACAATTTCCCTGAAGGCTTGCACTCTTTCCGCTGTAAGGACTCCTTCATAGATGGCCATCGGATTAAACGTCCCGTACAGTTCCTTCGTGTAGAAGGCAAAAAGCATGACAGAGACAACCGGAAATGCCAGGAACACCAATATCTTCCACTTGGCTTTGTGATTTTTTATAAGGAAATAAACCGAGACAAAAAGCAATGGCCACAAAACCATGTTGTATTTAAGGCCAAACCAGGGAAACAAAGCAATGAGGAATCCGAAGAAACAATAGTGAAAAAAGGATAAGTTTTTTTTCGAGCGGACTTTTCGAAAAACAAACAGAGAAAAAAGGGCGATGGGCACTTCGGGGTAGAGATGAATGGCATAAAAAAGTATCGGAGCGGAAAAGGAATACAGGAACCACAACAAGAGGGCGATTTTTTCATTTTTCCAGAACTCTCCTGCAAAAAGATAGATCTGAAGACCCAACAAAACAGCCCAAATCGACAGGCTTACCTTTATAATATATAAAAGTGTTCGTCCCTGGAATTGTTGGCTCAACCAGTAATAGGGAAGCATCAGGACAGAAACTCCGGGCTGATTGACCGGCCACATGTAATCTGTGCCTTTTCTGCCGGATCTAGCGTAGGCCCTCAACCGCAGTTTGGGATAGAGTTCTTTCGGGTAAAAGTGGAAGTAATCGTGGTCGGTATAATTTTTGGCCAGGTTGATATCGCCATCCTGATAAAGGCTGTGTGTCGTCATAAGATAATAGGGTTCATCCCCAGCGTATGACAATCCCTTTGAGACATAACACAGAGCACACAGATGATAAACAAGGAAGGCAACGAGGAATAGGATAAGGAGCTTCCTTTTAAGAGGAAGCTTGGCAAAACGGGAGAGATTCCTTTCCCAAAAGTTTTTCAGTCTCCCGCGCCTGTACCATTGGGTTAACTTGATCAAAACAAATCCCAAGATCATGGAAATTAAGAGCAGGTTTAGACGTACCTTTAGATCATCCGATGTCAGGTAAAAGCACAAAAGGAGTGGCGAGAGGAGAGAAAAACCAAAGGGAAGATAGGCAAAGAAATTTTCCCACGTATTTTCTTCAGCTTTAGCTATGGATCGCCAGGATATCACCAGGAGAATAAGGAAGCCCACAAAAAATAAAAAAAAAAGGAGAAGAGAAGGCCTTAGGGAATGCGCTGCGATGGTAAAAGAGGAAGCATCTTTGTAAATGGTGATAAATAATGACAGGCCAACAGCTATCAAGGGAAACATTATGATGAGGATTACAATTTGAACCCTTTTCATTTCATTCCCTTTTGTATTTCAACCACAATTTTCCCCAGTCGGTCTTTTCAAACACCTTGATCCTACGACGTCCCACCGTGGGATACCACATCCAATCGTGGTATACATTGCTGGCAAACGGGGCCCAGACCACAAGTGGCGAACGGAGAAGGATCCTTTCGAGAAACCTCAAAAATCCTATGCGCAGCATCTGATCTCCCCAAATGACAAGGCTTTTTCGTGTTTTAAAATGAAGATTGACTTCCGAGATATCGTCACCGATTATCTCTATTTCTTGAGGATCACCGGTGCCCAATTCCCGTTCATGGCACATCCGGATATACGGGATGGACATCGGGTCGAAGCCCATTATTTTGGCAGCCACAGAATCAACTGCCACAGAATCGCTGCTGGCCAAAAGGATGTTTCCGATGCGAGGTTTCATGGTTCGGGGGCCTGCGCCATTCCCACAGACCGTTCCATCCATGACACAAAAAATACCAGGATGGAGTTCCTTCTGCATGATCATGAGGTCGACAAGGATTTCATGGATGTACTTATGGGCATAATGTCTAACCTCTTTTAAAAGCCCGCCGAAGGCATTTTTGATCGCTCCGGTTGTCACCGAATGGCCGTGGGTTTTTACCGTAGGAAGATGGATAACGTTTTTCCCGACAAACATCTTGGGTATTACGAATCCCTCAGGGAAGACCTGATTCATCTTCAGCAATTTCTGCTTGAAATCATAGGTTATCCATTCCACATCTGTTAACGGATAAAAGGGCAATTCGTATTTCTCGAGAATAGGAGTCCATAGGTTATTTTTTGCTCCCTTGACAGGATGGGTAACGACAGTTTTATTCTCGACCGGAAACAGGCGTTCTTTTTGGTATCCCATTCGTAAGAGAGTGCGGACCACACCCTCCAGCTGCCATGGTTGGCTGGAACATGATGGGAAATATTTCGTCCAGGATAGGTTTAATTTGATCAGAGAGTCTATTTCTTTGGATATAAATCCCTCGAGCTCACTCAAATGTAATAGCCGTTCGTAATCATCCAGGACAGTTGCGGGAGTGGTTTTTAAAACAACAACTTTTGATGACATTGCTCTGTTTTCCTTAAATATATAGGATCAGCACGGCCGTGGCGATCCAGAGAAAAAGATCGACAAGCAGAGGCTTATCCTTGATGATCAGAGCCTCTGGGCTCCCCCCTTCATCCTTCTTATGGACAAGGTAAAGATACCGGAAGATTCCGTAAAGTACAAAAGGAATTGTAAACAGCAGATTTTTTGTCCCGAATTTCGCAACCGTCTCGCTGGAAATAGTGTAAAGACAATAAGAAATCACGGTCGAAGCTGTTACGACGGCGATCATCTGATCGAGCAACAGAGGTGTGTATTCTTTCAGGATGGGGCGGTGGGCCTCCGCACCTTCATCCAACAGGAGCAGTTCATGGCGCCGTTTACTCAAGGCCAAAAACAGGGCAATCAAAAAAGTGCATATAACTAACCAGGGGGAGAGCTGAACCCCGATGACCAAACCCCCTGCAATAACCCGAATTAAATACCCTGTAGCAACCAGGAAAACATCTATGATGACAACATGTTTGAGCCAGCTCGAATAGGCTATCTGGAGAATAAAGTATATCAGCAGCGCGATAAAAAAATGAATATGAAAAAAATAAGCCCCAACTAAACCCAACAGAACAAGAAGGATGCAGGCAAAAAAGGCATGAGTCGTTTTTAATCTCCCAGAGGCCAATGGTCTTTTGGATTTAACAGGGTGGAGTTTATCCTCTTCCAAATCATGAATGTCATTCATGATATAAGCTGCACCCGAGAGAATGCAAAACAGGACAAAGGCAAATGCCGTTTTGACAAGCAGCGGCAGGTTGAACACATTCTGGGAAAATATTAATGGGGCAAAAACAAATAAGTTCTTAATCCACTGCTGAATGCGTAAATTCTTTATGATTTCGAAAACTAGCATTGCGCTTATTTTATATATTTTTCAACAGCGTTTCAAACATTTTTATTCTGTAGGACATTCGTAATTGCTCAATTATTTTGGTTTCAAAAGCAATCTTGAATCGTTGCTATTCAAATTTTCCATCCCCCAGAAACGATGAGATTCGTTCCGGTTATATAACGGGCTTGGTCTGAAACCAAAAACAAAACAGCACTGGACACATCATCAAACGTGCCCAGACGGCCAGCAGGAATATTTTGATCTTTAGGCAGGATTCCTCCCTTGATCAATCCTGGCGAAACCATGTTTACAGTAATTCCATCGGATGCCACAGAAGCAGCCACAGATCGGGTTAAGATAAGCAGCCCTGTTTTCGCTATAGCATAAGGAACGATGTTTCGATAAGCCACACGCTGTTCCACGCGGCTAAAACCCATATTGACTATCCGGCCCCATTTTCTGCAATGCATACCGGGAATAGCCGCTTGCAAACAATAAAAGGCACTCCCCAGATTCCCGCGCCACATGTTGTCCCAGTCCTTTGCGTTCAATTTTTCCCATGATTTTTCCAAAATCGGACCAAAGTTGTTGATAAGAATATCGATCCGGCCATACTGCCCTTCTACCTCTCGTATGAAAGCATGGGCTTGATCTTCTCGAGTCAAATCGGCTTGGAAACAGCCAGCCAGCTTTCCTTTTTTTTGGATTTTTTTTACGACATCAGTGGCTGCGTCCCGGTTTTTCTTGAAATGCACAATGACACCCGCCACTTCATCGGCTAATCGAAGGGCAATATTCCTCCCTATTCCGCGACTGCTGCCTGTCACCAAGGCAATTTTGTCATTCATGACTTCCATCTTCCTGTATCATCCTAATGGACATCTCGAATAGTATAACAATTTTAAACCTGAGGGTCATTTGATTATATACTAGGGGACGTTCCTTTAGGTAACACCCCATATCAAAATAATACACTCTTCCCATAAGTCATCACTTTATGAAGAGGCACCTAAAGGAATGTCCCCACAAAAAAAGGGTTGCGAAATGGGTATTAGCAAATTATAATCAAAATTCTAATCGTGGAAAAATATCGAGATCAATCGGGATGGAGGAAACATGGATAAAAAGCTTGCTGGACATCATTTTGGCATCGTGGTTATGTTGGGTGCAGTGTGGGGACTCTCCGAAGCCGCCCTAGGCATGGGGCTCAGAAGCTGTGCATCTGCCATGTCAGGCTCAATCATGACAGGGGTGGCGTTGTTCTTTATTGCCGCATGTTGGGCCATCTCCCAAAGTTGGAGGGGTGTCGCTCTATTGGTCATCATTGCCTCGTTTTTCAAATTGTTTGACGCATTACTACTCTCTCTTCCGGTATTGCATGGGGCCGTAGCCAATCCCATATTTGCTTTCGTTATGGAAGGTGTGGCCTTTTTGATTATCGTGTCGTTTGTCAAAGACAAGCTCTCTAAAAAAACGAGCTCTCAGGCTTTTACCGGAGGCCTTTCTGCCTTGGTAGCCGTCAATCTATTCCCTCTAGTGAAGTTTGCCACAGGTATCCCCGCTTGTGTGGCCGCCGGCACAGGATATCCACTCTCGCTCTATTACGCATACATCGCCGTCGCTCTTTCACTAGTCACTTTTCCTCTCGGAATCATGGTCGGTGCAAAAATGAGATCCTTGGAAACGGGTTTGGTCAAAGCGCTGGGCATAAAAAAACATCCATTTATCGCATCTCCTGCTGCAGTTATCCTCTGTCTCATTATCATTCTCCTTCTGCGGTCGATTTAGATCTTCGCCCAGAAAGGAGTGAATGGTTTAGGTTCGGGCTTATCAATACGTAACGTGATAAATATACTGACAGGCCCAGTCCATTCGGGAAAAACGACTTTCCTAAAAAACACCATCCCTTTACTCAGAGGAAGGAATTTTGAGATCGATGGTTATCTCAGCGAAGCTATTTGGAAAAACAAAGAATTCTTTGGGTACGACCTGGTTGACTTGAAGGATCACCGCTATCACCCATTCATCCGCAAACAAGGCCAACAGGATTGGCAAAGGATCGGCCTTTTCTTTTTTTTGTCAGAGACATTGGATATCGCCAAAAAAATCATCCATCGGAGTAAAAAAGCGGATCTGTGCGTCGTGGACGAAGTGGGCCCCCTGGAACTCACAGGAAAAGGAGTTTGGCCGGCCCTCAAGGATGTTCTCATGATTCCCGAGCAAGGCGTACTCCTTGTAGTGAGAGAATCCATCTTAAAAAACTTTATGGAAAAAATTCAAAGGGATGATTTTGTGGTGTATGATATCGAACAGAACAAAAAGCCACTTCGCATGGCGAAATCTCTTATGAAAGATCTTGAAAAAAGAAAAAAATCGGAACAAAAATGAAAAACATATATGCACGGCTTCTCGATGATCAAAAGGACAAAAGGCTGGTATTGGCAACTATCGTTTCTACCAAGGGATCGAGTCCTCAAGTGCCGGGTGTCTCTGCTCTTTTTTCAGATAACGGACTTCTTTCAGGTACTCTGGGAGGGGGAATATTTGAAGCGAGAGCCGAGGAGAAGGCGTTGGAATCCCTTCAAACCGGGAAGTCTTCTCTTGCCCGATTCGAATTGGATGCGGATATGACTTCTGAAGAAGAGGCGATCTGTGGCGGAGAAGCAACCATCCTGTTCGATGCCAAACCTGCCGATCACGAGATCACATTCCGAAGATTGGTTCGCTCTCTCGACAAGCGGCAATCTGGGATTCTGGTCACACAAATCGACCAAAAAGGTGGATCCATCGTTCAGTTATTTCGGTCATGGGTGGAAAAGGCAGATATTTTCGGTGAGGAAGCGGAGAAAAAAGATATGCCGCATCGCCCAGAGATCAAGGAAACATTCTCATCGGGGAAGCCTTTATTTTCCCCCCATAATTTTTTATATTTCGAGCCTCAGTTTCCCCTCTCTCATCTAGTGATCGCTGGAGCCGGCCATGTGGGCCAGGCCCTGGCCCACATCGGACATCTTCTCGACTTTGAGATTACGGTTATCGATGACAGGCCTGAATTCGCCAATAAAGACAGGGTGCCTGAATCGGATCACCTCATCGTTGGGGATATTGGAAAAGCTATTACAGGGATACTTAAAACCGCCGACACTTACATCGTGATTGTCACCCGCGGACACAGTCAAGATGCAGCGGCTTTACAAGCATGTATCGGCTCTGAGGTCGCCTACATCGGCATGATCGGAAGCGGGCGGAAAACCGCTCTGATGCGCGAAAAATTCATCGAAAACGATTTGGCCACAGCTGCGCAGTTCGACAGAATTCACGCACCCATCGGCATCGAAATCCATTCCAAAACAGTCCAAGAAATCGCTGTCAGCATTGCGGCCGAGCTCATCCAGGTCAGAAATCAAGTTCAGAATCGAATGAAGGAAGAGAAATGATTTGCGCTTTGGTTTTGGCTGCCGGCGAATCCCGGCGCATGGGCAGGCCCAAACTGCTCCTTCCCTTCGGCCAAAAAACCATCATCGAACACATCGTGGATAACATCCTCGATTCAAAAACCGATAAAATTTTAGTGGTGTTGGGTTCACACCGAGAGGAAATCCGCAACAAAATTGCGGACCGGCCTGTTTTATCGGTCGTGAACCATCACTATAAGGAGGGGATGCTCTCCTCCATCCAAACCGGATTCGAAGCCCTACCAAAGGACACTGCGGCTGCTCTAATCTATCTCGGCGATCAACCTCTCATCCCCCATTACGTCACAGACCGACTGATCGCATCTTACAAACAAACACAAAAAGGAATCGTCCTGCCCGTTTACAAAAAAAAGCGTGGCCATCCTATTTTGATCGACATGAAACACAAACAAGAGGTTCTAAATCTGAGTCCTGAAATAGGGCTCAGAGCCTTAGTGCATAATCATGCCCAAGATGTCCAGGAAGTGGAGGTGGATACCCCGCATATCCTCAAAGACATCGACAGACCCGAGGACTATGCAAGAGAATTGAAAAAAAAGGAGGAAGAATGAAAAAGATTCTTTTAACTGTTTTAATTTTAGCCATGATATCACCCCTTACAGCCATACAAAAATCCCAGATCGAAAAGGAGCTCATACGCATCCACGACCTTCAGAGAAAAGCCTGGAATGAAGGAAACATCGAGGGATTTATGGCCCTTTACTGGAAATCTCCAAAAATGACCTATCAATCAGGCGACACCAGACTAATGGGATGGGATGCCTTGCTGAAAAGGTACAATAAAGTATACCCAGAAGGAAACATGGGAACATTGGAATTCTCCGATCTCATCGTTCATGTTTTGAGTGACGATTCAGCCTACGTCCTTGGCAGGTGGAAGCTCAAGGCAGAAACATGGACACGAGAAGGGCTATTTACGACGATTCTAAAAAAAATGGAGGATGGCTGGAAAATAATCCACGACCACTCCAGTTGAGATACCGCCAACCTACAACGCTTCGACCCACAGGAATACACATCTGAATCTGGCGCCATGTTCATTCCTGATTTCTTTTCTCCGATAAGATACGGGAATTAACCTGAATTATTCATAAACATGATTTTTTGAAATCAGGGACATGTACCGATTTTCCTAAATCGGTAACGTGTCCCTTGATTTTAAGCTCATGTATGAATAATTCAGGGGAACCTGGAAAATTTATGAATTTTCCAGGTTAAACAGAAAACATCAAATAATCAAGCAAAAATAGTCAGGAATCTCCGGCTATTCCTTCAGATTTGTCGGAGAGGGAGGTATCCTAAAGAAAATTTGGTTCATAAAGAGTATTATGCCGATGATTAGCATGGCTGTGTAGATGGAAAATGAATCGGATAGATGCCCGATGATGGGGAGAAATGCCAACAGGAACACGGCACGAAATAACGAATCCGTCGAAAGAATGGTCGCTCGCTTGGTCGAAGAAATATGGGTATTGAGTTCGGTTATCATGGCTGGCCTTCTCGCACTTTTTAAAAACAGGATGATGAAAAACAGAGATATCCCGGAAACAGAGACAAACCCCAAGCCCAAAATCACGAAAGGAACCATACCGATCCATCCCGAGACGTTTACGATATCCATCCGTCTGAACTTTGTTTCGAACAGATAGGCATACCGGGAACCGAACGCCGTAATGATCAGGATGATCATATAAACAATACCGAACCATTCGATCGGAATCCGTGCTTCCACCATATAAGGCTGGAAGAATTTTTCTGAGGCCTCCATGCAGGATACAAAGATGGCAGAGTTGATAATAAGCCGTCGAACGATCTTCCTGCCTTTGATTTCAGCCAGGGATTCGCCGATATGCTTGAATTGCATGGATAGACTGAATGTCTTAACGCGATGTATTTCTCGGATCTTTTCGTAGGTCAGCGCATTGATGAGATTGACAACAGCAGGAAAGAGGGCAAACACGAACACCATAGAAAAACCGAGTCGAACTGCGATGAATCCACCCGCAGCAGAAGCCGATGCTTCACCCATTCTTGCCCAAAATTTATTCTTGCCAAAGACTTCGCTGGGAGTTATCTGCGACGGATTTTGTTCCATATAATCGAAGATGAAGGCTTTGTGCGTTCCAGATTTAAAAGCTTTGTTCAGCCCGATAAAAATCATGGCGAGAAAAAATATCCAGAAGTGATCCGCCACAGCAAAAAGGGCATAGGCCGGAATTATGCTCGCCCTGGATATGATCAGAGCAGCCTTCTTCCCGAAAAGATCGGCAAACACGCCACTGGGTATTTCCAATAAAAAAACCACAAAGGATTGAATCGCATAGAGGAGAAAGATTTCCGTGTAGGAGAGTTGATGAAACTGGAGAAATAGGATCATAATGGGGATGAAGTATCTCTGTGTCTTCAAGAACTCTGTCAGGTAGAACTTGTGGATCTGTCTCATCTGTTCGGCCGTCTATTGTTCATTTCATTCTATCACAATCCTCACTTGACAAAATATCCTCTGTTTTAACAAAATTGACTTGGATTAAAGGAAAAGGCAACCTTATACTCTAACGGAAATCCAATGGCTCTGATAAAAAAAAAGAAGCTGGCCGATGAGGTAATCGACGCAATCAAGCAAATGATCCAATCCGGCAAACTCAAGGAAGGAGACAGGCTCCCGAATCAAAACGAATTTGCGGCCCAACTCGGCGTCAGCCGGACATCCCTCCGTGAGGCCTTCAACACACTTTGTGTTCTCGGCGTCCTCGAACAACACCAGGGTTTTGGGACCATCGTTAAATCCAGGTTTTCTGCTCTTTATGCAGACCATCTCTCTGCGCCATTTATCACAGACGAAAAATCCACAATGGAGCTTCTCGAAGCCAGGCAGTTCATCGAGATCGGGGCCGCGCGCCTGGCAGCCAAAAATGCCACTCCAAAACAGATCAAAGAAATGGGGAACATGATCGACGCCATGGCAAAGGCGAACAAAAAGGGGGATATCCAAAAACTCTCTGAACAGGATATCGATTTTCATTTCCTGATCGCCCAGGCTACACAAAACCGCGTCATGATCCATCTCCTTGCAACTATTCGAAGCCTGATGGAAAAATTCATGCATGAAGCGTTTCTCGTTTTGCATGATCAAAAACGGTATTTAAAGGCACATCGTGAGATCTATAACGCTATCGAACAAAAAGATCCCAAAAAAGCATCCAGTTTGATGAAAAAACACATCAGGGATGTCCAGATAGATCTGCAGCAGTACTACAGAGTCGTGGATAAGAAAAGGTAAGACCTTATCCCAGAGAGCCGATTTCTTTCTCTACCTCTTCTAAAATCTCGCAGGATTCGACAAGCTCTTTCATCCGGGTATGGTCAGAGTATAACGGCCGATCCTCATCCAGATGTTCGACATATTTCCGAATTACCTTCTTGGCCACCGACACACCTTTTCCCGGGGTGAATTCACGGAAATCCAAGGCCTGGGCGGCCGCCATAAACTCGATGCCGAGCACACCATAGGCATTATCGATTATCTGCCCGTTTTTGATAGCCGTGTTCATGCCCATCGAAACAAAATCTTCCTGATCCGCCGCCGCAGGAATAGACATGATCGAGGCGGGAGCGGACAAAATGCGCTGCTCGACAATCAATGTATCTGCCGTGTACTGACTGAGCATCATCCCGGACATCATCCCCGCACCTTTTGTCAAAAAAGCGGGCAGTCCCACACTCAAAGCCGGATTAGTCATGCGGTTGAGACGTCTTTCCGAAAGCACGCTTACCATCGTGACCGCAGCTCCGATCATATCCATCGGGAGGGAGACAGGGGTTCCCTGGAAGTTGGCGCCGGTGAGCGCCAAATCATATTCCGTAAAAAATAAGGGATTATCCCCCACACCATTGAGCTCGATCTCCACCTGCTTTTTGGCATGAACTATGGCATCGTGGACCGCCCCGATGACCTGGGGAGAAGACCGCATGGAATAGGCATCCTGAACTTTGATCTTGAACTTTCCCGACAGGAGATCGCTTCCTTCGATACATTTCATCAGGGCAGAGGCCGTTCTGACAGCCCCTGGAAAACCTCGCGCCTGATGCAAACGGACATCATAGGGTTTCATATTGGCATACAAGGCCTCAAGGCTCATGGCACAGGCGATCTCGGCCTGCTTCAGCCAGCGGTCGATATCATACAATTGTATGGCACTCATGGATGTGAGCAAGTTCGAGCCGTTTATGGTGGCTAATCCATCCCTGGCTTGCAATCCAGGTATGGGAATCTTGGCACGTTCCAAGGCCTCTTTCCCAGGAAGTTTTTCTCCCTGTAAATAGGCCTCACCCTCTCCCATCAGGAGAAGGGCGATCTGGGACATAGGGGCCAGGTCTCCGCATGCTCCTACAGAACCTTTCTGGCAAACGACAGGTGTCACACCTTTGTTCAACATCTCGATTAAAGTTAATGTAATTTCCGGCCTGCAGCCTGATCTTCCTTTGGCATGGACATTGATACGACTCGCCATCGCCCCCCGAACATATTCGATTGGCGCTGGATCTCCGATACCGGCTGCATGATTGTAAATCAGATATTTTTGAAATTGTTTTACCTGGTCACCGTCCAGTATGACCTCTGAAAACTCTCCGATGCCTGTATTGATCCCATACATCGTCTCGCCCGCTTGGATTTTTTTCTCTATCATGGAGCGGCAGGCTTTGATCCTCTCCAAAGCTTCCGGATGAAGCTCCACTTTTTCATTATGGCGAGAAATCTGGATCATTTTCTCGACTGTCAAGCTCAAGCCGTCAAGGACTATGGCCATTGTTCTTCTCCTTCTTTGTGTGTCTTATCAGGTAATCCTAAATTCGTATTATCATCATACCAATTCATTTGTCAATAAAAAATAAAAATGGGATGGTTCTATTTTTTAGAACCGTCCCCTTTTTACTTTTTTTATTGGAAAAGGTGTTTTTTTGTCCAGAGGTATCCGATAGAAAAAACGACGAAAAACATACAGGGCCCCACAAAACTGATCCTATCCCACTTCGTGAGCCCAAAGATAAGGAGCAAATCAGAGAGCCACATGCCCAAGGCCAAAAGCGCGGCAACAAATCCGAATTTCCGTAGTCTCAACAAACCAAAAACACCCACATAAAGCAGGACGGATAACACGATGTCGGGATAAACAAAGGCCTTGTAAATCTCCGGCCCCACAGGCAGGGTTTCAGCCACAGGTTTGCCTATGAATCTCAAAAACCAGTAAGCATCTGTGCCCAAAGCAACAAAAAACATAACCACCGCAATGACGACCACACCGAGAGGAAATCTATCGACTATCTCGGTGTTGTTCATATCCATCATGTTCTTAGAAATCCTTTCAAACTCCTTGAATCCATTTAAACATGATAGATGTCCCCAGTCAATAAATGCTCCTTTTTAGCGGCAGCTCTCAACCTTTTATCAAACGTAAGCAGTTCCAATTCAGGAATTTGTCTTTGGAAAGTTTTTCCGGCCGCCAAGTGCCATAGATCAACTCCTCTCAAGGACCATTTCTGTGATAAGGCTTTGATCACTTCCCAATCGGGCAAGATATTTAGATGCCTCCACGGGCCTAAATCAAGCGCTTCAAACGCCGCGCTGACAAGAACATCAGCCAAAATCCTTTCTCTTTTCAACCGAGTAATCACAGCACAAACCTCTGTATAAGCCAGGGTCGAAATCAAATGAACTCCTTTTTTACGAGACCATTCGATAGCCTCCTCACTTCGTGAATCTTTAAAAAGAGCAGAGAGAATGGAAGAGGCATCCCAGTAAACGACGGATTGGATGTCGTCGTTCATGAGTTTCGATCTTCTTGGAGATATCGTTGGGCCATCTCATCCGGCAACGGTAGAGGAGACGGAAGGGAGCTTTCCTCCTTTGCTGTTCGGGGGGCGATCAATCCTTGTCGCTCCAGCCTCTCTATTCGCTCTCCAAGGGTTAGGGATCCCTGCGGGACAGGAATAATTTTCCCTACAGGTTTGCCATGATTCGTAATGATAATTTCCTTCCCCTTTTGAACGTCTTCGAGCAATCTGCTGAGATGAATTTTAGCTTCCCGGACACCGATCCTTATCTGTTGCATATTTACTCCTTCATATTGTAGCTATTATAGTTCTTTTATATTGTAACTATTAAAACTACATTCTGTCAAGATATCCTCACAGCTAATTCTCTCTTATCTTACATATCAATCATCCTATTTATCCCCTCAGGCGCAGGCGATCTTTTCGATTACCCGAACGTTCAAAGACAAAAGAGTTCTCAAGCTCTGAGTCGACTCATTGCATAAAAGCAAAAGCTTTGAAGTTTTTGATTGACAAAGCATCTCTGAAAGATAAACTAATCATACGTTGGAAAAAGAAAAACTTTTTAAATATTTTGGAGGTACGATGGCAAAAGAAATGAAAAAAATCATGGTCACAGGATCGGTCGGACAGATCGGTTCCGAGCTAACCATGGCATTAAGAGAAAAGTACGGGAATGACAATGTTTTGGCAACCGGGCATCGGACCCAGCCAAAACCCGGGCTTCGCGATTCCGGCCCTTTTGAATTCATCAATGTGGCAAAAAGGGAAACAATAGAAGAAGTCGTCAAAAAATACAACATCGATACAATTTATCACCTTTCGGCCATTCTTTCGGCTGTGGGAGAAAAAAACCCCTATTTAGCCTGGGATGTTAATATGAACGGGACCTACAATATTTTGGAAGTAGCCCGCGAGCATGACATGACTCGGATTTTTGTACCCAGCTCTATCGCTGTCTTTGGCCCGGAGACCCCATTGGATAACACACCCCAGGAAACTATCCTGAAACCCAAAACCATGTATGGCGTGACAAAGGTAGCCGGAGAGCTCCTGTGCGATTATTACGTCAAGCGTTTCGATGTGGATGTGCGAGGCTGTAGATATCCAGGCATCATAAGTTATGAAACTTTACCGGGTGGGGGCACCACAGACTATGCGGTGGCTATTTATTTTGATGCGGTCAAGAATAAAAAATACTCATGTTTCGTAAAAGAAGAAACCATGCTCCCGATGATGTACATGCCGGATTGCATCAAGGCAGCCATAGACCTGATGGAAGCGGATTTTTCTCAACTGAAGCACTACTCGGACTTCAATGTTACTGGCATGAGCTTCACCGCCGGTGAGCTGGCAGCCGAAATCCAAAAATATATCCCAGAGTTCGTCTGTGAATATGAGCCTGATTTTCGTCAGGATATAGCGGATTCATGGCCCAATTCTCTGGATGATTCGGCTGCACGGGAGGAATGGGGTTGGCAGCCTAGCTTCGACTTGGCCGCCATGACAGAAGACATGCTCAAGGTTTTATCCCAACGGTACGCGGACGGCACCCTCGACTATTAGCCTGAATTATTTCAAGATTTTTTGGAGATAGTTGGGTAGGGCAAAGGCGGCCTTGTGTATATCTTGATTATAGTACTTGAGACCCTGGGGCGGCTCTCTTTTTAACGCAAACGGATCGACCTGATCGGAAAGATACACATAGCACCAATTTCCTCCTGGATATGTTGGCACAGGTGCAAGGTAAAAACGGACGATTTCAAAAACACCTTTTAGATTATCTTTCGCACGTTTCAGGGATTCCATTTGGAAAAAAGGAGCTCCCATCTGAGCACAGGCGATACCTTGGGGAACGAGTCTATCCTTGATGAGTTTATAAAAATTCCTTTCATGAAGGGTCTTAGAGGGACCCACAGGTTCCGAAGAATCCACAAAAACGATATCGTAGTTATCCTGTGAAGTATCGAGATATTCCCGGCCTTCTGCTGTCAAAACTTCTGTTCTCTTGTCTTTCAGGCTATGAAGAAGCCAAGGGAAATATTTTTTTGCGACTGCGATGACATCGGGATCAATCTCCACCATCTTGACCTGTTCGATCGGATAACGAAGTATCTCTTTAAGGGTTCCCCCATCCCCGCCTCCGATGATTAGAATCTGCTGAGGGTCGGGGTGGGTTACCAAAGCAGGATGGATAAGCATCTCGTGATAAAAAAACTCGTCTTTTTCTGTGGTTTGGACCAAGCCATCCAAAAAAAGCATGCGGCCGAAATAGGGATTATCGATGACTTCGATCTCTTGATAACGGGACTTTTTCTTGAAAAGGGTATGCTTTGTTCCGAAAAAAACTCCGCTCGACTTGGAATGAAATTCTCGTTTTTCCTGTTTGCTCATAATTCCCAGACGAACGGATTTTTATCGGTTAGAACGCTCCCATTTTTCAGGGCACGCTCCAGATACAGAGGCAGAGCAAAAAGCCCGCGATGGATTCCTGGATGATAATATTTCAGCTTTTTTATTTTCCTGTCTTTGATTCTGGTTTTTATCGTCTTCTCATCCATTTTTAAGGGATCTTGTTTTCGGGAGGCCATGATAAAGCCCCAAGGAGAGCAGAAGGAAAACATGAATGTCCAATAGGGACGAACAACCGGAAAAACCTGTTTCAACGTACAAAAACAAGAGGTGTAAAACTGATTATAGATAAGATCCGTGCCCCCCGCTTGGAGAATAAATACCCCATCTTCCGCCAGGATTTTGGATATTTTTTTATAAAACTCCTCAGTAAAAAGATAAATGGATGGGCCCTCTTTTAAAGGTTCTGTCAGGTCGGAAATGATGACATCATATTTTTGCTGGCATTTTTCGATATAATTTAATGCATCGCCAAATACAACCTTTGTCCTTGGGTCCATAAAAGCTCCCGATGACCACTCGGGAAGGTATTGCTGGCACAATCGGACAAGCTGTTTGTCGATGTCCACCATAGTGGCCTTTTGGACACAATCATGGCGGAGGACTTCCCGGAGAGTTGCCCCTTCTCCACCGCCGATAATCAGGACATATTGAGGATTCTGATGAGTCAAAAGAGCGGGATGCACAAGAGATTCATGAAATATGCACTCATCGATCGCAGCCGACTGAATCTTCTTATCTAAAAAAAGAATCTTACCCAGTATTTTGTTGTCAAAAATCTGGACATATTGGTACTTTGTTTTCCCCTCGAAGTAGATCCTTTCCACTTTGATGTTTCTGATTAAATTATCTGTAAAGGTTTCTACTAAATAAAATCCTTCCTTCGGCATTTCCGAAATTATAGCATATTAACAGGATAGGGTGGTACCTAAAGGAGCGTCCCCTACAAAATGGTAGACCTGACTTCTCATTTTTGATATAGTCATATGCCTTAAAGGAGGTAAAATATGTATGGCAAGATCAAGGAAAATCTAACAAACGAACTTCAATCCATCCGCGATGCTGGCCTGTTCAAGGACGAAAGAATCATCATGACCCCACAAGGTGCTGAAATTTCGGTCAAAGGGGGCAAAGAAGTCCTCAACTTCTGCGCCAATAACTATCTCGGTCTCTCCAGTCATCCCAAAGTTATCGAAGCCGCTCACAAGACTTTGGATGAATGGGGATATGGAATGAGTTCGGTGCGCTTCATCTGCGGCACCCAGGACATCCACAAAATTTTGGAACAGAAAATCTCCGATTTCCTCCATACTGAGGATACCATTTTGTATGTCGCCTGTTTTGATGCCAACGGCGGCGTGTTCGAACCCATCATCGGCAAAGAAGATGCTATCATCACAGATCAATTAAACCATGCCTCTATCATCGACGGGATCCGTCTGTGCAAAGCCCAACGCTACATCTACAATCACGGCGATATGTCCGATCTAGAAGAAAAGCTCAAAGAAACGCAAAACCTCCGGTACAGACTAATTGCCACAGACGGCGTATTTTCGATGAACGGCAATATCGCTAAGCTGGACGAAATAGTGGAGCTAGCCGAGAGATACGACGCTCTTGTTATGATCGATGACGCCCATTCCACAGGATTCCTCGGAAAAACAGGAAGAGGCACACCCGAATACAGAGGTGTTCTGGGCAAGATCGATATCATCACAGGGACGCTGGGCAAAGCATTGGGTGGAGCATCGGGCGGATTCATTTCCGGCCGTAAAGAACTCATCGAGATCTACAGGCAGCGCTCCAGGCCTTATCTCTTCAGCAACACTCTGGCCCCAGCCGTTGTCGGCGCATCCATTGCTGTGTTCGATCTTTTGTCCGAAACCACCGAGCTTCGAGATAAACTAGAAAACAACACCAAGTATTTCCGGGAAAAAATGACTGAAGCTGGATTTGACATCACACTCGGAGAACATCCGATCGTTCCGATCATGTTGGGAAAATTCGAAAACGATGCCAAACTCTCACAGGATATGGCCAGAGATCTCCTCGAAGAAGGAATCTATGTCATCGGATTCTACTTTCCGGTAGTTCCAAGAGGTCAGTCAAGAATCAGAGTCCAGCTCTCTGCAGCTCATGACAGACACCATCTGGATAGAGCTATCGAAGCGTTCATTAAAATTGGGAAGAAACACGGCGTCATTCAATAGCCTGAATTATTCAACCTTTTCCATCGTGATTCCAGTATAACCATAAAATATGGATACCAGGGGATTGGCAAGATTCAGAAAAGCATACGGAAGATAGAGCAGGGGATTCACTCCGAGTGTAGCGCCCATGAATGCCCCACAACTGTTCCAGGGAATGAGAGGTGAGGAAAGAGTTCCCGAGTCTTCCAAGCAACGGGAAAGATTTTTCGGATGGAGTTTGTGTTCGTCAAAGGCCTTTTTGAACATCCGACCAGGAATAACGATCGCCATGTATTGGTCGGCTGCGATAGCATTCAGCCCGATACAACTGAAGATCGTGGCGGCGACCAGAGAGCCTGTCCTTTGAACCCTCTTCAAGAAAGATCGTGCCAAAACCTCGAGCATTCCGGTTCGCTCCATTATCCCTCCAAAGGAGAGGGCACATATGATAAGGGCCACAGTCACCATCATGTTCTCCAATCCTCCCCGGGTCAACAGATCGTCCACCATCTGAACACCTGTTTCAGAAACATGCCCGGCTTGAGCAGCCTGGATGACTTCTTTAATAGACCTGGATTGGGTTAACAAAGCAAAAAAACCACCCATGATCGTTCCTGCAAGCAGTGCAGGCAGCGGAGGGATCTTTTTCACTACCATCACAATGACCAATATTGGAGGAAGGAGCAGCACAGGATGGATGAAAAAATGGGCTTTGATGGTGGTGAGGATGGTCTCTACGCCTTGAGTTTCAAGAGCTCCCCCCGCATATTTCATGCCTATAATGCCGTATAGAATAATGGAGAGAATATAACCAGGAACCGTTGTATACACCATGTGTCGGATATGGGAAAACAGATCCGTGCCGGCAACGGCCGGAGCCAAGTTTGTCGTGTCCGAAAGAGGAGACATCTTGTCGCCAAAATACGCGCCAGAAATGATCGCACCAGCCACTATCGGGACAGGAATACCCAAACCCCGGCCTACCCCGATAAGGGCGACTCCCACTGTCCCCGCCGTGGACCAAGAAGACCCTGTTCCAAGGGACACTATCGAACAGATGATGAGCGTGGCAACGAGAAAAATTCCTGGAGAAAGGACCTTCATGCCGTAATAAATCATCGAGGGAACGATGCCCCCAGAGATCCAGGTGCCGATCAGAGTACCGACGATTATCAAAATCAGGATGGCACTCATGGCAAGGGTAATGCCGTGAACCATGCCATCCAAAATCTCTGTCCAAGGATGCTTGTTCAGGGATGCAACAGCCGCAGCGACAGCAGCCGCAAGGATCAAAGGGATATGGGGCGGAAGCTTGAGAAATCCGACGGTAATAGACAAAGCGACGATCAGGAAGAGGACAGGGATAAGAGCAAAGATAAGTTTTATGTCTTTCCTTTCGTTCGTCACTTTTTAGCTTTCAGGAAATAATCTTGCAGAAATCGAATAACTTGAGATTTTACAGAATTCAAAAATAAAAGGCAATGATCGGGTTTATAGGAATTTATTCCTCGAGAAGATCGTCGCGGGTAAAAAGAGAGAGGAATTTGTATCCGCTTTTTTCCAGGTTTTCTCTTCCTCCTTCAAGACGGTCGACGATGGTCAAGGCGAGAGCAACCTCTGCCCCTTCCTCCTCCACTGCTTTGATGGCCTTGAGAGTCGAACCTGCGGTGGTCACTATATCATCCACAACTGCCACCTTCCAGCCTCGCTGAAAAGGGCCTTCGATCATCTTTCTCTCACCATGTTTTTTGGGTTCCTTCCGGACGATAAACGCGGGCAACGGCCGATCGGTCTCGGCACTCAAAGCAGCCGCCACGCTGACAATCGGGTCTGCACCCAGAGTATACCCACCAATAGCATCGATATCGAACGGCCTCAAAATATCCAAAATCATTTGACCGACCAGATTGGCCCCTTCCGGATCAAGTGTTGTCATTTTGGCATCGATGTAATAGGTGCTTGTCCTTCCCGATGTCAGGACACGATCGACATTGGTCTGCAGGGATTTTTCTTTGATAATTTCCAGTAACCTCTTTCTTTTGGTTTCTTTGTCCATGTATCTCTTCTCCTCCCCAATATATTCCTGAATTACTCACGAGCCAAGCCTCCCCCTCCCACCCTTGCATTAAAGGTGCGGCAAGGAAGTGGCCCATGCAGCTGTAGTGGACTACCGCAAATGGGCTGCAACGAAGCCGATGTGGTGAGATTGGCTTGCCCGAAGAGTAATTCAGGTTAGTAAAGCTTGGATATTTTAATGCCTTTGTAGTACTTTTTCAATATTTCTTGGTAATCTGCTCCCGCTCGAGCCATGCCAAAGGCGCCAACCTGACAAAGTCCCACTCCATGTCCCCATCCTCTTCCCGTGAAAAGGATGTGGGATAATTCGCCGGCTTCATCGTATTCTTTTTCCATGACAAACAATGTTTCTTTGAGTCCCAGGACCCTTCGAATCCTCAATCCTTTGACAATCGTTTGTGTCTCCGATCCGTTGATTTGAAGCTCAACAATTCGGTTGGACTCTCCTCTCCTTAGCGGGATCAAATCGAGGAGTTGTCCTATCGGGAAATATTGATTGATTCTTTTTTCCAATTTTTCCTTGGATTGTCTGACCTGCCAGGAATTGTAGACAGAATCCCTGTCAAGAATATTCGAATTGATTGGGTAGATGACCTCGAGGAGTTTTACTCCTCCGTCTTTTTCGATCCACTTGAGCTGCTCTCCCCCAAGAAGAAAGAGCTGAGATGAAAAGGTTTTTTCTCCCCCATGATTTTTCAAAAGATAAAAATCGGGCAAAAGAACAAGTGTCTTATCATCCTGTGCGGATTCCAGAACGATTTTTTCCCCATCGAACTCCTTGAAGATACCTTGGTGGGTCAAACCCTCATAGGATTTTAGGGCCCTCCATAAATAAAGGGCCATTTCTCCTCTCCTGAGTGGCATATCCGTCCACCTCAGTTGGTCGGCATCTGGGAAAATTCCAGCCTGCACAAGGTAGGCGATGAAATCACGGGATTCACCGTTGGAACCTTCAAGACTTTTTAGGATGAAGTCCGTTTCGCTTTCCAGCAAAAGATTGTCCACTCTCTTCTGCCAACCTAATCCATGGATGAGGAGGTCGGCAAAAGAAGCATAAACCAATTCTTTCGGCTGGGGTAGGAACTCCTCGTCTTTTTTCCCGAGCAGATTTCCTGCAAGGTCGATCCAGCTCAAGGCCTCCTTGAAGGAAGCCTCTTCCCGGTAATAAAACGGATCTGTATTTTGGGGTATGATATTCAGGCTGATAAGACTGGCTATGGCAGAAGCGATATTTTTTCCTTCGATGTAAATGGGCAAGGGAGTATTGGAACTCTTAATAGGCCATTCCTTCTGTTTTTCATACACACACTCGGTTCCCCTGAGATAGGGGAGTGCTGACCCCATAAAAACATCTTCTACATTTTCAGTCATCCCTCCACATGTGCTCGTGTACAGAGCATTGATGAGTTTGCCTTTATAGGTTGCGATCTCTCCTCGAGTATCCTTCACTGCTTCGCTGCTCAATGGGTGCTCAGCGTTCATCCCTTTATAAAATTGGGAATTAGGTGTATCGCAGAGATCAAATCCCAAGTCTTCGTTCGATCCCAAATTTTTTAAAGCATAGGTCCGTGCGGCCACGGCCTGTGCCTTGTGGGCCTCGATCTGACGAAAATTGTATGGCGATAGCTCACTCGGCACAACGGCTTTGATGTAGTCTTCGATGTTAAGAACGTTCACCAACACAATGCCATTGCGTGTGGCCTTGAGAATGAACAACCCCCGGTAATCCCTCCCGTTATAAGAAAGGTAGCTCTGAGGATTGCTAGGAATGAAATAAAGGACCGTCTCATTATGGAGGCTCTTTAACTCGTCGTTGACCAGAATCCAGAGAGGTTTGGACTCCTCTTCTGTGATTTCCTCTTTCAAGATCCATGTGTCATCGATTCCCATCTGGTTCAGTTTCACGATATAACTCAGTGCGTCTCCCCTAGTCAAAAAATCTCCGATTTTAACCAAGAATGCTCCAACCAGGGCCTCTTCTGCCCCTTGTATCACATACACCTTTTGTCCGGTCTTGGTCCGGAGCTCTTGGGCAAATATTTCCGCTTCCTCCCAATCTCTGGTTTGGGCCACCTGAATGACAAATTTTTCAGTGAGTTTTTCTTTCCGCCCTTTTATCCAGGCTTTCTGCACATCTTCGGCAACAAGTTTGTAATGGGAGTTGATTTCATAGATTTTCATTCCTGAGGAGGATGCGATTTGGATATCACTGAGATTGATTCCCAAGCCGATTCGGATAATCGGGGTTTCGATCAGAAAGCCATGAAAAAAGGTGCTCTCCTGTCCAAACTCAGCCGGTTGCCCCCCCAATACAAAAAAAGAAAGCACGAGTATAATAAAGTACTTCATAGAACTAGTGTGGGATTTTTTCATTGGATTGGTGTTTCTTGAAAAAATTATATAAACTTTTTTAGCTTAATGTCAAGAAAAAATTCAATATATTCTACATCTCCATTTTAAGCATACAACATATAGTATCGTTACTATTTCGCTAATAAACAGCTACTCTAGCCGAATTGATCCGATTTGTCAACAGAAAATCAGGCGTTCATTACATTCATAGCCGGCTAAGAATTTGTACAAACGCGTTAGCCTGGATTATTCACGAGCCTAGACCCCCCACCCCACCCTAGCATTTATGGATGCGAGGCGTGACCTATGCAGCTGTGGTTATCCACCGCAAATGGGTCACAACAAAGCAGATGTGGTAAGATCTGTTCGCCCGAAGGGTAAAAAATGCCGATGGCCACCCTTCCCCACACTGCATCTAAAAGGAAATTTAAGAATTTTCTTGAAAAGTTTTATCAGCAATGTCAGGATAACTTCCTGATATTGCTGACGTAAAAAAAGCATCGGCATTTTTTATGAATAGTTCAGGCTGGATGTGCTATCAACATGGTAAAATTATTAAAGTTAGGAAAGCCTGGTCCCACCACGGAGGTACAAAGATGAAAAAGAGAGTATTTATTCTGATGATTATATGGTTCGCCTTAAACTGTGCGGGAGCCGAAATCAAAAGCCTGTCTGACGTGTTTTACCTGGGCAAAGGAATCCTAGACCAGGACAAAG
>CAYPGQ010000050.1:0-30717 GCA_964410125.1 uncultured Eubacteriales bacterium
ATTACTCAGGTTATAGGTCCAGAGAGGGCACATAACCTGTTCATTAGCCCCTGGGCTAAAAAAGGGTTTCAATTGCCGCTAACTAACTTTAAAATCAGCGAGTTAGTAACACAAAACGGTCTTCAATCAAAAGGGCTCATAACCCGGAGGTCGCTGGTTCAAATCCAACCCCCGCTACCATTTTAAGGAAAGCTGGCATACCGATCAGTATGAAAGTTCCTTGTTATAAACAAATAATTTAGCAACACCCCCGGTGTGCAAGAAGATGACGGTGTCCTTAGAGGTGAACTTGCCCTTGCCAATTAGGTCAATGAGCCCTGCCATGACCTTCCCCGTGTACACCGGGTCCAATAGAATTCCCTCAGTCCGAGCCACCAACTTAATGGCTTCGACGCATTCCTTTGTTGGTATCCCATAACCCTCCCCGATGTAGTCATAGTAAATCGTTAGCTCCTCGGGATTAAAGGTCAGGTCTGTCTCCAAGAGCCTGGCTATCTCGTTAGCCCTGTCCGCGGTTCTGCCCTGTGCCACTTCCGGTTTGTCGATGACGCTAACGCCGATTACCTCAAAGGGAGCCTTGAAGTGCTTGGCACCTACTAGAAGTCCACCCATGGTGCAACCTTCGCCATTGGCGACGACTAGGTGCTGAACAGTAGTCCCTTGTTCCTGCAGTTGATCACATATCTCGCGAATTTCATTGACATAGCCCACCTTTGCTAGGGGCATATTCAGGTCAAGCACATACGGATTTCGATCCTTGCTGCGCACTTCAGCGACTAGCTCCTCGAGCCTCTTGTTTTTCAGGGATTGTTCTACCATGGGTTCCTGAGCAAATCCCGCTTCGAATATCTCAACCTTGGCGCCATAGAGGCTAGAAAGCAGCAGCGGTCCTTGGGGCTTTGGAGCAGTCCCCTTGTCAAGAAGCAAGATGACCTCCATGCCGAGTTTGCCAGCGACAGCGGCGAGCTGGACGCCATAATTTGACTGCGAGGTTCCGGACATAATGATAACATCGGCACCCTTCTGTTTGACATCAGGCATTACGAACTCAAGCTCACGTATTTTATTGCCCCCTACCAGGAAAAGCCCTATCAAGTCATCGCGTTTGATGAGTATCCGCGGACCGCCTAATGCTGCTGATAGACGGGGTGCTTCCTGCAAAGATGTGGGTAGCTGGGCCAGGGTTACGCGGGGTAAGTTTTCCAATAACACGGTGCACTCCTCTTATTCAAAATAAAATGCTGAACCACTGACTGAATCCGGTTTATATAATCCATAAAGGCGTCCGATCAACCGCCCAGTGAGGTTTTTTACCGGCTGGTTTATTTCTTTGAGTTCATCACATCTCTTGTTCATGCTTGCGAGGATCTCCCTGTATTCGGGATCTGTCGCAAGGTTAACCAGCTGATCCGGGTCGACCTCAAGATCATGGAGAAACTCGTAGACCGGTTCCTGCTCAAAATAGCGTGCGTACACATACCGGGCTCCCCACACCCCTTCCCATTTGGGAATATCCGGGTTATCCATCAGATGTTCACAGAAGAAATCATTCCGCCATTCCCGGACACCTGCGCCCTGCAGCAGGGGAGTGATACTGCGGCCCTGGTATTGTGCCGGAATCTCGACTCCGGCGAGCTGAAGCATTGTGGCAGGGATATCAATATTGAGGGCCATCTCATCCCGCACCGCTCCCTGTTTTGCTTTTGACAATCTGGGATCATACACAATGAGCGGCACTCTGAGGGATTGCTCATAATGAGACCATTTTCCAGCAAAACCCCGGTCTCCCATGTAATAGCCATTGTCAGCCATGTAGATGATCACCGTGTTGTCCGCCAGGTTCCGCTTCTCCAGTTCCTCACAAAGCCGCCCGATCACCCGGTCGATCCCGCTGAGCATCCGGAAATAAGCTTTCATGTTCTTCTGGTATTTCTCCGGTGTGTCCCAGCGCCAGAAGAAACGCTTCCGGTTCATGGAGGTTTTAAGAAATTCCGGATGCTTTGCGAAGATCGCCGGATCGGATAGCCGGGGAGCCGGGATTTCTACATCCTCATACATGCCGTCCACCGCTTTAGGCCAGGGGAAGTGGTTCTCCAGATCCCAGTCCGCCGCGTGGCTCGCATTGAAGCTAATGGAAAGGCAGAAGGGCTGCTCCTCAGGATTCCCTTCAAAAAACTCTACTGCCCGGTCGCCGGCCACCTCGGTTTCATGCCGCAAAGTACCATCCGGTTGTTTCTTGAAGTAGGGGTAGCCGCTGTGCGGTTTAAAAAAATCGAACATGGAAGGCTCCGGCTCCCCCTCTGTTTTTACCCCGTATTTCCCGATGAGCCCGGTGCGGTAGCCCGCCGCACGTAGCAGGACCGGATAACTCTTGGCCATATCCTCGGTACTGAGGGGTGGGGTACCGAAGGTGTACCGATGGGCTCTCTCATACAGTCCGGTCAGAATGGAAGCACGGCTGGCCGCGCAGATAGAAGTGGTGACAAAGGCATTTCTGAACCGCACGCCCCTGGCCGCCAGGCCGTCGATCACAGGCGTCTTGATGATAGGATGCCCTGCACAGCCCAATGTATCGTTGCGCTGGTCATCCACCAGCAGGAATAGGATGTTGGGCTTTCTCCCCGGCGGTCGGCACGAAAAGCATCCCGGCGCCAGAATTGCGGCTGCCGTCAATCCGGTGGCCTTCAGGAAAACTCTCCGACTGTATCTAATCATTTTTATGTCTCCTCATATTCAGGATTTGGATTTGTAAGAACCGGAGCCTTGATGTTTTTTTGCCAATCAATAAGTTCTTTAAGCAACTTATCTCTTTCCTTGGTGTTGATTTGTGCTAAATTATTTTCTTCTGCTATATCATCTTTGAGATTATATAATTCGATGGAATTGTTTCCATCCAAATTTTTATTTCCACCATCCAATACCCATTCTTCGTGAAACATTAATAACTTCCAGTCTCTTTTCAGGATTACACTTACCGGACGTGTTCTGAAAAGTGGATCTCTTGATTCATCGGTCATACCTTCGTATGCCTGAAGGTAACAGGGAAAATGCCAGAACAAGGATTCTCTGCTCAGCTTTTTTTCTCCTTTTAATAATGGCAGGATACTTGTTCCATCCAGCTCATAGTTTTGCGGAGCCCTTATCCCTGCCAATTGAAGAAAGGTAGGATAGAAATCTGTGCCTATGACAGGTTCTTCACACGTGCTTCCCGGTTTAACCTTTCCCGGCCAGTACACAAACATTGGCACCCTGATCCCTCCTTCATAAAACATCCCTTTTCCTCCCCTTAGAGGTTTCTGACAGGTATATGTTCCATGTCCCCCATTGTCGGAAAAGAATACAAGGAGGGTATTATTGCTTAACTCCAACTCGTCCAGTACATTGATAATGCTAGCAACACTCTCATCAACACTTTTAATCATTGCAGCATACGTTGCATTGTTATAACAATCATTGGCGGGCTTCTTCTCGAAGGCTTCTATCATGTTTTTTTTTGCACTAATTGGTGTATGAACAGCATGATGACATAGGTACAAAAAGAAGGGTTTTTTTGTTGTACCGGGATTATTTTTTTTAATAAAATTTATCGCTTCGCGGGTCAATAAATCAGTAAGATATTCACCGTTCTCAGAAAAATGTCCTTCTACATTTAACTCATTCCTATCTATTCCAAAATCAAAGCCATGCTGTTCAGGTTTTTGTCCTATATGCCACTTGCCAATCGCAGCGCTTACATACCCTGCAATTTTAAGCGCTTTGGCTATGGTTATTTTAGTTTGATCCACCTCTCTGCTATTTTCAACAGGTATTAACCTTCTATTATTTGATTTTCCCCTGGCAGAAGAAGCCACTGTATATACTCCGTGTCGAGGCGCATATTGCCCACATAACAAACTGGCGCGTGTTGGTGCACAATTGGCTGCATTGGCATAAGCATTGGTAAATATCATCCCTTGTTTAGCCAGCCTGTCAATGGTAGGTGTTTCATAATACTTTGATTCCATATAACCAACGTCTTTCCATCCAAGGTCATCAATAAGTATAAATACTATATTCGGTTTATCATTGGTTGTGCGAGATGCATTATTCTTACATGAATTTAACAAGGGACCTGCCATCAATGCGCCTATTGCAGCAGTCGATAAGTTTAAAAAATCTCTTCTTTCCATAATTTTTTCCCCCTTCCCATTTTATTCAATTCCATGACCTTCTTGTGAATACTATGACGATATCTACCTCAGAGTGAATGAATAAGCCATCGAACCTCGATTTCACCGTTACGAACACCATGTGTATGATGCACATGGCAACAAACATAATGAATCCTATAAAGCCTATAAACATGCAACTGAGGGTAATGAGTTCCCAGCGTTTTCTTTTTTGATCTGACTCGTTGTTTTCCATCATTCTAATAAGGCGATGGCCCTTCTAAGTTGCCGCTGACGAGACCACCGACCTCAACCCAGCGATTCGAGACTGGCCATTAGTTCATGCATCTCGTTGACTGATAGATTCTGCAGCGGCGCACGCACACCACCACCGTCGAAGCCACGCAGCCGGGAGGCAGCTTTGACCTTGGAAACATAGTTGCCTTTCCAGATGTAGAGCAGCGATGGGATCATGCGCGACCACAGCTCCATTGCGCCGGTAATATCACCGCTGGTGACCAGTTCAAACAGGCGCACGCTCTCGCTCGGCATGTAGTTAGCGCCACCCCAGATACACCCTTGAACACCGGCGATGAAGCTGAAAACAGTATTTGGATCGCAACCGTTCAACACCTTGTATCCGGTGGCGAGGTACTCCTGCTGGAGGATAAGGTCGCCGGCGCTGTCTTTGATGTAGTTGAAATGCTTGATCTGGTTCAGGCGTTTGAATAGGTCTACCGAAATACCTATGCCGGTGGCTTGAGGGATGTTATAGCCGATGATGTCGGTTTCGACTGCGACATCAATGGCCTCGTAAAACGCAAACAATCCGTCGTCATCTTCCGGGCCTTCGAGATAGGGCGGCAAAATCATCAGCGCGTCGGCGCCGAGGCCCTGGGCATGTTTGCTGCGCTCGATCAATTCGTCGAGCACCAGCGCCGAGGTCTGGCAAATGAGTTTGCAGCGTCTGTTGATACGCGCCGCGCCGAGCTCGTAAAGCCGATTGCATTCCTGCTGAGTCAGGTAGGGATACTGCCCGGTTCCTGCGCCGAGTATCAAGCCATGGACGCCGGCGTCGATATAGAGGTCGATTAATTTTTCCCAGCGTGCATAGTCGATGCTACCGTCGGCATCCATCGGCGTTTGCATCGCCAGGTTGATTCCGGTCAGTTCGTTCATTGATTTCTCCTTGGCTATCTCAGGCGTATCCGATCAATACTGCCACGGCTCCCACGATCATGGCTTGGATGGGGACCAGGATATTGCTGAACCCGTCGCCGAACTGGAATGCCAGTACCGCCACTCGAGGGCCGAAAGAAAGCTGGCTGAAGAGTTACCGGCCCTAACAAACCCGAAGGAACCAGAGGGCTGCTTTTTGTGTGTTGTCCTTTCAGGTTGGTGCGGGTTATGCGTTTTTCTTCGGGAAGGAACTGGTCGCCGACGAGGCGGTTATTCCAGACATTCGTTACTTTTACTTCGAGCAGGTGAGAGCCTTTGCTGAGCAATTTTACCGGCACTTTTACGCGGAAGGGATAGGTCCAGACGGTCCTCAGTGCCTGCCCGTCTATGCTGACTTCGCCAACTTCGCATACCCTGCCGAGGTCCAGCCAGAAGTCTCCGGAAGCGGTTTCGGGCATTTCAATAAAAAGGGAGTAGGTGGCGGTGCCTGAAAAATACTTGATGCCGGGCTCTTCCGAACTTGTCCAGTCAATCAGTTCGTTCCATTCAACAGATTCGGGTGCAAACCGGCCGGGCTGGAACTTCACCGTCCATTTCCCTTTGATCAAGGTTCTTTCTGTCGATGTGTCCACGAAAAGAGGGGCGGGTTTTTTCGGCGGATGACCATCTCGGTGGAATACGACGAAGGCTGAACCGATCGCAGGAAGCTCAAGCTCGATGCGGCAGGAGTTGTCGGGCTGGCGGGTGACGGCCTTTGGCGAACATATCTCACCTGAGAGGGGATACCAGATTTCCGGTCTTCCCTCGGCATCACGGAACCGGCAGAGAAGCATTTTGGTTTCCTTTGCGCCATTGCAGACAAAATAGATGTCGGCATTATCTGCGCGGCGGTGGATGTAGTCGATTCGATCTGGTCCTTCCTGTGAGCCGCCTTCAAGCACGGTGAAGTCCGGTGAAACGCCCATCTCTGCCAGCACCTGACGCGATGTCATATTCGTGTATACACGGCCTTTGCCGAATGTCCGGCTGCGGGCGGCTGAAAAATCGGTCGATTTTTCGTCTCCCCAGAGCTCTCCGCCGATTATTGCGACCTCGTGGTCGGCCTCCGGATACCCGGTCAGCGAATGGGTGCGAGTTGGCCGGACAGGACCGACAATGGATGCGCCTTGTTTCACAAGCTCACGGATTTTTTGCAGTACGTCGAGATTGATGTGGTCGTGTTTGGGCAGGACCATCACTCTGTATCTCATATCACCCACGAGCAGCTGCCCGGTTTCGGGATCAACCTTCATGCGATCGATGATCGAGCCTGCATCGATATAATCGTAGTCGTAGCCGCTGCCCAGAGGTCGAAAATCTATTGGTACCGGACGCCCGCAGTGGAGGCATTTGTCCGGAGTGTAGAGGGGTTTGATGTTCGGATCGATCCTGCGGGAAGGTACGAGGTTTGGAGCCTGGTCGCCGTAGTAAAAACAGACATCAGCAACAAAATCTCCCTGCTGCATCAGATATGAGCAGCGTCCCATGTAAGTGAGCATGGGACCGGATTGCTTCCACCAGGTATTGTTAGCATTGAAATGTTCACCAGCATGGTAAACGTAACCTGGCAGTCCTGCCTCCGGCGGATTGTGTGTAAAGGTATGGAAAGTCAGGCGGTTCAGTCCAGCACAAAGGGCCACATCAAAGAGCTGCTTGTAGTGCAGTGGCCCGTCCAGCCAGTGGCGCCAACCGGTGAAGGATTCTGAATCGACGAAGCGGCGTCCATAGAGGTGTGCGGCGCTGGCTGCCTCCTTGGTTACCCAGAAACGCTTGCCATTCCAGAATTCACCTCGCGGGATATCCGCTTCACCCAGTGCCCAGATCGGATCGACGCGTGGAAAGCCTCCGTGACCTGCCTCGGCGCAAAGTTCCATGCCGTGACGATTCAGCACTTCGCGGCTTACGCGGAAATGCCGTTCGACCACCAGCTCACCCACGGTTTTGCGATAGTCGGCCAGGAAACGGCTTTGTTTATCCGGATCATCCAGCGTCCAGCCTTCAAGCAGCGGCAGGAATTTGCTAGGATCATACCTGCGCCGTTTTTTGAACTCGTCCACAAAATCCTCGGTCCAGTCGTTTGCTGCATCTAGTTCATAGCTGTCATGTGACATGATCTTTAAGATTTTATGTCCCGGATCAATTTCTCCCAGCTTGTTTATCATGTGTTTCATGTGTCTTTCGGTTGCTTCGGCGCTAAGATGGTCGATCAGCAGACCATCAGAATTGGGACTTGGCACGATCAGACGCTGATTTGTGCCGCGGCAGACAAAGCGCAGAATTGTCCAATTCCCCTCGGGGACATCCCAGGTAAGCACTCCCTTCTTATCCATGTTTCCGGTCAGATCTATCCCAAGGTCAAGTGAGCCGAGTTTTTTGTCTTCGGACTGTGGAACCGCCAGTACAGAGATGTCAGAATAGTAGGTTTCATTATCGCAGGGTAGGGGAAGCAGGGTATTGCATTTTTGGGGTCCTGTTACCGTAAAGGAACTGCTCGCGAGCCTCTTGCTCCCGTCCGACTTTTTGATCCAAGCACCGCCGGCATTCCAGCTGCTGGCCGCAATCATGTTGAGCTCAAGTCCCAGCCTCCTTGCTTCAGTCATCGCATGGCTTATATTCTTTAAGGATTCTTCGCCAAGAAAAGCAGGACCGGTAGGAACCATGTTGACAGGCCGGTAGACACCGACATCCCAGATCTCAAAACCGCGCATACCAAGCGCCTTGGCCTCTTCCATTTCGCGTGTCATTTGCTCATGATCAACAGTGCCGTTCAGCCAGCACCAGTATGCCCCCGGCCTTGCCTCCAGTGGGGGATTTAAAAATGCTTCCGGTGAAATCGTATGAAATGAGCTTGATTTGGAGGCTGGTCTGCGATCCCCATCTGCACAACCGATAAACACACAGATGACCACCAGGGCCAGGATGGTTCTGGCTTGTGCGCTGAAATATGGTTTCATGAGATGTTATCTAGAATTTCTTTGGTTTGTTTATGGGGCTCTGCACCTTAAAATTTTCCGGCTTTTTGCCCTCGAAGAAGTACGGAATAGCGCCAATACGATTCACTTCATAACCACATTCTTTTAAGTAGTGCTGTTTTGGATGGAATTCATCTCCTGTCTCTTGGAGTTTGAATTTAAGCTTGTGCTCAAGTTTCTTCTGCAGCCCAACATGTTCAGCCGCACCAACCAGGTTATGCATCTGGTATGGATCAACCTGGTTGTCATACAGCAGCCACGGGCCGTCTGAATTGTGGACATAGGTATACCTTGAGGTACGGATGCCTCTAAATGCTTGTCTGTCAGGGAAATCAAAGGGGGATACATTCATGAACAGAGCGGCCCGATCTTCATCCAACTTCTTGTCGATAATAAAGCGTGAAAGATCCTCTCCTTCTATCGTCTCTGGAATTGCAATCCCCGCGAGTGACAGCAGCGTTGGCATAATGTCAGGCGTGTTGATTGGCGCCTTTACCGAATACCCCTTATGAGCGCTGATCGCAGGATAACGAAATAGAAAAGGAACACGAATAGATTCATCCCAGGGACGTTGCTTTCTCTTGGGAGGTTGATCCTGCGATCCGAGCATCTCGCCATGATCGGAGGTAAAGATAAAGATCGTATTCTCTGCCGTCCCGGTTTCTTCCAGGGTCTTGTAAAGATCCCCGATGCAGCCGTCCAGAGCGGTACAGTGAGCATAGTAACCTTGCGCTTCTTTCCGGGCCTGATCCTTCATCTCTTCCGGCACATTGGGCCGTAGTATGATGGAGTTGACCGGATACTGCTGCTTGAATTCCTCCGGCGCATAGTGATGGGGAAAATGAGGGCCTCCATATGACATGACCAGCAGGAACGGCTTGTCGCTTTTCGCATGTTCCCGGATGTACTTCTGAGCATCCTGCGTTTGGGGATAGGCATCATAACCTTCCCATTTGCGCCTGGTCGGGTCATCGCCTGCATAATAGTAGGATTCGTTGTACTCATGGGTACATTCCATCGCCTTCCAGTAGTCAAAACCTTGACGCCGGTTCCTGGGGATAAAGACATCGCGGCCATGTCCGTCAAGGTGCCATTTTCCGATATAGGCCGTTTGGTAGCCGGCCCTTTTGAGTATCTCTGCCATGCACAGCTCTTCGCTCGGTAGATAGAGATCGTTCATGAACATTCCTGTGCTGAGCGGATATCGGCCCGTCATCAGCGAAGAACGATAGGGCGTGCAGACCGGGCAGACCGAAACCGCATTGGCAAAGTTGATGCTCCGGGAAGCCAAAGCATCCAGATTGGGTGTCTTAACATTAGGGTCGCCTCCATACCCGGTAGCCTGGGCTCGCCATTGGTCAGTAAGAACAAAGACAATATTCGGCTTGCCTGGCTTCTTGCCTGTTTGCCTTCCGATAGCGCGCCCGGATACAGCCAAAGTCAATGCTGCTCCAGTATAAACGCTCCGTTCTAAAAACTCGCGCCTTGTTATGTTATTATTCATAATGATATTTCCTTCGAGTAAAGTTGCTTCTCAATCACAGGCTTTTTGCCTTACTTTCAGCCTGAGCTTTCCTATGCCAGGTCTCTCAAAGGGACCGGCGAAAGGATTCAACTTGTTTCTTTTCCTGCCGAAATAGTCTGAGTCAATGGTGATTGGTGAACCATCCGGGTTCTCAAATGCAGTGCCTGAAACCCGCGTCTTGCCGAGTAATTTTGTCGTAACCAGTTTGTTTTGCTGGCTGTCAAGGGCTTGGGGCAGGATTATTTCAAGATACACTGCATCTTTCTCTTCAATCAGCTTGATATTCGGATCGAACTCCGGCTTGTTAATATAATTTTCTTCGCCTCTTAAAGGTTTTGCGCCGTTAAGGTAAACATTCCCATTCACCAGCATTGGCAGTGTAGTTTGATTATACACATCCAGTCCACCCCCTGCCAAAATGTTATTATGGAATTGATTGTCTCCTCCGCTGATGCTGCTCAGACCAGCAATCTCAGTTGAATGGGCTTTGTGAAATGGAGTTTGACGGCTGGCCGGATTGTTCCTGATCCCTCCAAGAAAAAGATTATGTGAAAATGAACCTCCCTGTGACCAATCCCTTAATGACAATTCTGATAAAAACAGATTATTGTCAACCAAATATGGACCATGGTTTACTTCTGAAAATAAATCATCTGTTGTATTGTCGTAGAATAAATTGCATGTAATTCTGGCACCCTGAGTCATCCAATCCAGCCAGATGCCTCTGGATGTATGATGGATGCGGTTATGCTTTATCAAGGCATCAATAGGAGCATGCAACTTTATCCCGGCCATTTCATGACCGCTGAAGGGTTTGTCGATGTTGATGTTGAATATGTGATTCCCAATAATCCGGCTGAAAGCCCCTCCCATGCTGCCGCAGATCCCGGCTGCCCCGCAATTATAGATCGTATTGTTCTTGATGAGATGAGAACCGATAGTCGCTTTGGACCACCCCCTGGCCAGTGCGCATTTGATGGTCTTGACATACCCTTCCGCTCTGTTGGCTGAGGTGTTGTCGAACTGGTCCCCGTATTTGCCGAGGGTGAGACCAACACATTTTGAATCATGGATCACATTGTTTTCGATGATCCATCCCTTGCTCCAATGAGTTCCGATGAGTGCCACCTGTTCTGCGGTGGGCGGGGCCCATTGGGTGGCAGCATGCCGCATGATAAATCCGCTCACTGTAATGTAATCGCGGCCCGGTTCGTCAGGGTAGAAACAGACTGGACGGACGTGTATCTCTGTTAATTCCCGGTTTGGATTTGAACCAGCAAAATTCGCCATAATATGGGTTTCCCGGTCATCCACCCGGCAGTACCAGCTCAGCTTCCGTTCCTTTACTTTGTCAATAGAAACTTCCTCAAAGAGAGCTTTGCCGTTGAGATACACCTCTCCGGTGTGGTGGACCCTCCCTAGTGGGATAAACCAGTCGCCGGCGATCACATCCAAGTAGGGATTGTAGTCACCAAAGAAGCTGTTGGACAGCGAGATATTCCAGATGCCATTCTCTGATTGCTGCCAGCTCTTGACAACCTCGGAACCCGTTATGACAGCTTTTTCGCCTTCCGACGCCCGGTAGATGATCCGTTTATCGTCTGATGTACCCCCGCGGGGCGGATTGACTCGTTCGCGGTAAACACCCTCGTGCACAATGATCACATCACCGGATTGGGCGACTTGCGCCGCCGCCGATATGGTCTTGAGGGGGGATTCGGCTCCGCCATCGTTTCTGTCATCGCCGCTTGCCGACACATGATATTCCCGGGAAGCAGTTGTGTTCCTTCCCAGGAGGGAACCACAACTGCACATAAAAAGAAATGCAACACTCATTGCCATTATCGTTTTTAAGATAAGAATTTCGTTTTTGGTCCTACCACAAATCCATTCCAATTTTCCCTGATTTTTGCCCACTGACATTCTGAAATAACAGTATCACACCCAAACCGACAAGGTCAATGACTCCCCACTCTCCACGGCTGCTATCAGGAGTTCATGTCTCAGAAAATTTTACTGGACAGGGGCAGAAATGATCAATTATCCTTTCATACAGAGATCAAGTAGAGAAATAGCAATAAACGATTAAAGATGCTCCGCAAGAGAGCACAACTATGAATTTAATTTTTAGCCTATGTAATCAATGGAGAAGATCAGGATGCTTAGAGATTCATTAAGAGTGAGTGCGTTATTATTGTTTGTAGCTGTAATTTCGCTCTACTCTATCTCACAAGGACAGCTGCTTCCTAATTATAAAAAGGGAATGATAAAACTGGAGGCTGACCCACAATTCGGACAAAATGAGGATTGGGATTTGCACATCCGTGATCAACGACAGAATTTATTAGTTACTCCTGATGGAACGATATTTGTCGCTTCGGTATTGGATCATTGTGTTCGAATGTTTGATCCATCAGGAAAATTTATTAATAAATTCGGACAAAAAGGGCAGGGACCGGGTGATTTAACCAATCCAGGAAAACTTTCTGTTCTTGATGAAAGCATTCTGGTTGTCGGGGAACACGCCACATTATTAAGAATGAGTCTGTTTAAACTTGATGGGACATTTATGAAAATTATTAAAACCAAGAACTCTTGTTTCCGCCCTTTAGCACTTTCCAAGGGCAAAATTGCCTATTTAGCCCAGCACTATGGTCCTATTAAGAGTAGTTCCCATAGTATATACAAAGAAATAGTAATTTTAGATGTGAATTCAGGTGAAGAGTTGGTAGTTGACAAATTTGAACATGTGTTTAAATTCAGGCTAAACAGCAGAGGTTCCATGCTCAGCGATGATGCCTTTCCCGAAAAGGTGTTCTTTGCTCAAACAAAGTCAGGGAATCTTGTGACCGGCTCTACAGACAGATCCTTTTTGAGTGTTTTTTTACCCAGCGGAGAAAAAATTCGAACTATCCCATTAAAAATAGACCTGCCGAAAGTAAATAAAGACTATGTCGAACGGTTCAGAGAATACAAAATCCGCAGTTATGATGATAAAAAAGGCAAATCATATTATGAAGGTGTCATTAACGAATTCAAGAAAAGCACTTTTTTCCTTGAACAAGGTCAAGATTTTCCAAATATGAAGGAAATTCTGGTTGATTCACAGGGCCATATTCTTATCTTTAAAGTCACAGACTGTTTGGGCAAGTGTCAAGAGGTTTTTCAGGTTTATTCTGAAGAAGGTGATTATTTATGTGAAACCGTCATAGATAATGGAATTTATGATTTAGATGTTGATTCCAAATTTAAAAATATCATCTTTACATCTGATGGCATAATCGGACTTTTTCCGCCACAGGGATCAGATGGCATGTCATTAAGACTGGTTAAAATCCCTATCCAATAATAATCTTAATATTAAAAAGATACCATTGTTCCCTTATTTGTATTGACGGTCTCAGTCCTAAGTTCACCAAGTTCCTCAGAACCTGCTTTCCTGTAACATCCTGAAATGAGATTATCACACCCATCGATTCATCATTTCGGAACAGATTATCACCGTGTGAGTGGAATCCAGCCCGCTGTGGTTTTGTCAGCACTCGGCCTGATTCCACAGAAATGAAAAAAGACTGCTTGAGCTATTTAGAAAACTAAACGAATCCCTAACTGAGCTCTTCTGGGTAAAGCGTAACCTCCTGGTGCCAAGTAAGCGTCGCTTGCTGCATTAGTTTCGGCGACCCAGTAGTGTTAGTCGGCATTAAAAATGTTCCATACGTCTACTAAAAGTTTTAATCTCATTTCTTTCCAGATTCTAAACTCTTTTTCCACTCTCAGATCCAAATATGTCTGGCTGGGAAATCTTTTACTGTCTCTTGGCTCAGCTGCTATCGTCCGACGTCCTTGGTCAAGTCCAACCCGTACCGTGCGGTTATAAGGTCTGCCTTGCTCATGGGCAAAATAGGCGCTGAGCATTATTCCATAAGGAAATATATAGGTTCCACTGATCTTGAACTGATATTCTCGGTCATAACTGCCCGGGACTCCGTACATATTGATTAAACTATTCTTATCAGAATAGCCAACGGGGTACTGCTTTGCTTTAGATAAGGTCAAACTCCCACTCACCTGCCAGTTGTTGGAGAGGCGCTTCCTGAAAGCTAAAATCAATGCTTTATAATTCGTTTTATGATCTCGATTGGTGGTTAAATAAAAACTGTCGTCTGGGTTTGTCTGATTGTAGACCTGAATCCACTGGTCACCAAATTCATCATAGAAATCTATAACCTCGTATTCTGCAGTCGTATTCTGCTCGTCGACAGGATCCTTTGATTCTTTATAGATACCCGTTAAAGACAGAGAGAAATCAGTGAATATTTCCCTTTCAATTCCTACGGAGAATTGGTCAGAATAAGGATTTTTGATATTCCGGTCAACTCCTCTATCCGCTATGGGATCTATAAGTTCGGTTCGAATATCGAACGCACCTGTATCCCAGTTGTATAACCACCAGGATCTCTCGGCTCTCGATGGGGCGCTTTGATAAAAGTCCCGCATAAGCATATGCCCATAATACCGGCCATAACTTGCTCTAAATACTGTTTTCCTATCCGCAGTCAATTGGTATACAAGTCCCAGCCTTGGTGACCATGTGTCCCATTTGAGAATGTCCATATCCTTCGGAAATGTTTCTATTGGATTTGCGTTTTCATCCAGTCTGCTGAGCTCGGGGTAGCCGCCACGAGTGTGATCGAATCTTATCCCCAAGTTCAAGGTCAAGCGGTCACTTACAGACCAACTGTCGTCAAGAAAGCTACTGATTCTGTTAAGAACTCCCACCACCCATAAGCTTCTCACCAGATAGTTCGACTGTGGCGCCTGGCAAAACCTCCCCTGATTCATCTGTAACAGTACCTGTGATGGTTCCCGTTCTTATCTGGGCATAACTCATGCTGCCAATAAGCAAAAGAACTGTAAAAATAGCAACCAACGATATTATTGTTCTTCTCATTGCTGTTCCTCCTTTTGATTTTTTCGCATCGATAATGCTATATTTTAATCCAAAATCCTTACCCTTATACCTATTATTCAATTATCAGGGTTGACCCTGTCTAAGATAATTATGCTACTTTTTTGTATAGCTATGCTGTTTATTGTATAAATTTTTCCATTTTTTGATTTTTATGTTCCAGGATTTCCAGGATTCTGACAAAATATTAGAACATCACCAATCTCTCGAAGGAGCTTATTTGCAATTTCTCTGATGTTAGTAATACAATGATAAATAGAAATGGGTGAGATAAATAGGTGAGAAAGCTCAATATGATGAGGGTAGGATGAAAATAATAGAAAAGTACAAAATCATTCTGTTCATATCTTTGTTAGTTTTTCCGCTGGAGGTTTCATCCGGATTCAGTAAAGAAGGCGAACTCCCCCCACGATTTAAAAAATGGCTGGAACAGGAGGTAAACTATATTATCACCCCTCTTGAGAAAAAGATCTTTCTGCAGCTTCAGAATGATCGAGAAAGAGATCTTTTTATAGAAGCATTCTGGAAACAAAGGGATCCAACGTCTGGAACGCCAGGAAATGAATTAAAGGAAGAGCATTATCGTCGTATCAAATATGCCAATCATAATTTTGGGAGAGCAGTTCCCAAGTATGGCTGGGAAACCGATAGGGGAAGGATTTATATTATTCTTGGCGAACCCATGGGTATCGATCGCCACTCCGGCGAAACTCAGGTGTACAACACTGAAGTCTGGTTTTATCAAGGTTTAACCCAGTACGGTCTTCCCAACGGGTTTAATCTGGTTTTTTTCCAGAAAAACGGGGTGGGAGAATATATTCTTTACAGCCCCAGTGCCGATGGTCCTCAGGCTCTGCTCACGTCCTATTTTGGCGATCAGGCAGATCATGCCCAGGCTTTCCGGGCATTAAGGAAAATAAGTCCCAGCCTGGCCAAAGTTTCTCTTTCCCTTATTTCCGGAGAATCGGCTCCATTTGGTCGGCCCTCTTTGGCTTCTGATATGCTGATCCAGAATATTCATACCGTTCCCCAAAAGGCATTGAAAGACAAATATGCTCAGATGTTTTTGGATTATAAAGACAAGGTAGAGGTGGAATATTCAGCCAATTACATAGACAGCGATTCTTCGATCAAAATCCTTCAAAATCCTCCTGGAGTTTATTTTGTCCACTATGTTGTGGAACTCATGAAATTTTCAATACAGCAGTATCAAGATAAATATTCCACCCATTTGAAAATAAACGTGAATGTTTCCGACTCCGAAGGAAAAACAATCTACCAATATGATGGATCCATTTCGGTAGAACTGGATGAAGATCAGCTTAAAAGCATCTCATACAAGCCTTTCGATATTTATGATATGTTCCCCTTGATTGCTGGCTCCTATAGATTTTCGGTGATCATCAAGAATGATGTATCGAAAGAATTCACCACAGCAGAAAAGCATATCATCATTCCTAATAATGGTTCTGCACTGGGTATGAGTTCTTTGATACTCGGATATAAGATGTACCAGACTTCATCTGAGGCTCAGAATCTTAAGGCCTTCAAATTAGGCTCTTTCCAAATTCTGCATCAACCTAAAAATATCTTTCGTTCGCAAGATACCCTCTTCCTGGCTTTTCAGATTGCTGGATTATCTTCTGATTTGATGCAAAAATGTCAGTTGAAATATGATTTTTTCAAAGAAGAGGAGCCGTTTTTGAGTTTAACCAAAAAAGTCAGCCAATATGAAGGAGGCGTGAATTTTCGACATGAATTTCCTCTCCAGGAATTTCCACCGGGCTACTACAGCCTTAAGGTTGCGTTATGGGATGGTGAAATAGAAATCCTCTCTGAGAAAGAGAATTTCGAGATTTCACCAATCTCAGTCTTCCCTCGCCCCTGGCTTCACACCAAAACACTGCCGCCCCCAGATCATCCTGTCTATTCCTTCCTTTTGGGAAAGCAGTTGTTAAGCAAGGGAGAGTTCAATAAAGCTCAGACTAGATTAGAGGAAGCTTTCCAGAAAAAGCCAGATTCCTTAGATTTTGCATTGAACCTGGCCCAAGTCTATTCTGTTCAAAAAAAACACCAACAGGTGAAGCAGGTGCTGATGTCATTCTCTGATGTATCAAAGGTCCCTTATCAGCTCTATTTTCTTTTGGGAAAATCCCATCAGGCTCTCGAGGAATTAGATCAGGCCATTTCCGTCTACAACAAGGCTCTCTCCCATTATGGGATAAATTTTACCCTTCTGAATTCGATGGGAGAATGCTATTACCGCCTGGGGATATGGGATGAAGCCCTGGCCGCTTGGGAGAAATCTTTAGAAATCAACGGCAATCAGCCAGATGTTAAGGAAAAGGTAAAAATATTGAAAAAAAAGGTATCTGAGTTTGATTGAGTTGTAGATACATAAGACAAGGTAGATATGATTATGAATAAAAGAATATGGATTCTTGCTGTGTTTTTCCTCGTTTTGGTAGGGCTGCTCACCTACTTTTTCTTCTTGAAAACCAGACCTGAAAAAGAAATAAAAGGCGATGAGATCCAGGAGGATTTCCAATCCATGTTGAGTCCGGTTAAGATCGAGGAATTGAACATCATCCTGTTTACTATTGACACACTCAGGGCGGATCATTTGGAATGTTATGGCTACGACAAGGTGAAAACTCCTCAAATCAATCGATTGGCGAACGAAGGAATTCTGTTTGAACACAACATCGTCCAGGCTCCTCTAACTCTTCCCTCTCATTCTTCAATCTTAACGGGGACCTATCCTCTCTATCATGGCGTCCGCGATAACGGGGGGTTTTACCTCGATGAGAACCATCTCACTCTGGCCGAATCCTTGAAAAACAAAGGCTATGTAACCGGAGCCTTCGTGGCTGCTTTTGTCCTCGATTCTCGTTGGGGGCTGGATCAAGGTTTTGACTACTACTATGATAATTTTGACCTGACAAAGTACAAAACAGTAAGCCTTGACTCTGTCCAGAGAAGGGGAGATGAAGTGCTGGCAGAAACCTATAAATGGTTGGAGAATCAATCTCAGCAGAAATTCTTCGCCTGGATTCATCTGTATGATCCCCATACCCCGTACGATCCTCCTGAACCTTATAAAACAGAGTACAGAGGCAAACGGTTCGGATTATATGATGGTGAAATAGCCTATGTCGATCAACTGATGGGTGAATTTCGATCTTTTATGGAAGAAAAAAATTTAATGGATAAGACTCTTATCATTTTTACAGCAGATCATGGGGAAAGTCTGGGAGAACACAAAGAAAGCGCCCACGGTTTTTTTATTTATGATTCCGATATCAGAGTCCCCCTCATCATCCGGTTCCCGGAAGAAAAATTTGCTGGCCGTGTCATATCCAACCAAGTTAAAAGTATAGATATCATGCCCACCGTCCTCCATCTTCTTGATGATGAGATACCGGAAAGCGTGCAAGGAAAAAGTCTATTATCTCTTATTTCAGAGGATGAGGTTCAGGATGATAACGTGGCCTACAGCGAGACGTATTGGCCCAGATATCATTATGGCTGGAGTGAACTAAAGTCCCTGCGTAAGGGGCGATACAAATTTATTGATGCTCCCCAACCAGAACTCTATGACATACTGGAGGATCCAGGAGAGGTCAACAATCTCGTCAACAAAAAAGCCTCGTTAGGCCATGAGATGAAAAGAGAGCTGTTGGCCTTGATCGAAGAAAATGCCGCAGAAGGAATCGAGGGTGTAGGCCCCAGAAAAATCGATAATGACTCCCTAGTGAAACTCCAAGCTTTAGGGTATATAGGTTCCTTCCACACAAAGGCCAAAGATAGAGAGGACAAACTGGCCGATCCAAAAGACAAAATCGAGCTCTATAACGAAATAAAGATCTCCCAGTTTCTGGTTACAGAAGAGAGGATGGACGAGGCTGAGAAAAAAATAAAGGATGTCTTAGGGAAGGATCCATCTGTTCTTGAAGCCCGGTACATCCTTGGAAACATCTATTCCAAACAAAAACAATATGATGAGGCCATTGAAGAATACAGAAAAGCCCTTGAAGTGGATCCGGATTATTACGACGCCATATTCGGAATGGCTATAACCTACAAAAAGGCGGGAATGTTTGATGAGGCGATTGTAGGGTTCAAACGAATGGTAGAAATGGATCCCAAAGATACCAAATCATTCCTGCATTTAGGAGATATCTACCATGAGAGAGGGCAGCTTGAGGAGGCAAAGAATTATCTTAAATCTGGGATTTCGATTAATCCTGAGGCTCCAGTGTTTCACAATAAATTGGGAGCCGTATACTTAAAAATGAATATGTATGATGAGGCCGAGCAGGAAATAGAAAAGGCACTGAGTATTGAAAGAAGTATCCCGCTTATCAATGCCTCTTTCAACATGGCCTTGCTCCATGAAGCGAGAGGGGAATTAGATCAAGCCGTTTTAGAATATAAAAAGGAGCAAGAAACGAGTCCGTTCAACTTCCAACCGGATTTCAATCTGGGCCTTTTGTATGTCAAAACAAAAGACCTGGACAAAGCCATAAAAGAATTCGAAAGTTGTATCGAAAAAGATAAAGAATTTGGCGGTGCCTATGTTTTTTTGGCAAAAGCTTATATGGACACGGGAAAGGATCTCAACGAGGCAGCCCAACTGGCGGAGACGGGAATCAGTCTAAATCCTGATTTAAAAACAACTGTTCTCGCCCACTTTGTTCTAGCTGATATTTTTAACAGACTGGGAAGGGTTAATGAGTCGCGTCGGCACGTGGAAACGGCAAGAGAATTACAAAAATCCCTCATCCATTAAGATTATCGGAAAAAAATTCCTTCGCTTCTTTTATTTTTCTAAATATTTAAGAATATTCTGTGCTGTCTGTACGTCGGGAGAATCAGGATCGACTTCGATGAATTTCTTTAAGTTTTCCTTAGCCCTTTCGAAATCCCCTTTATTGAGGTAAGCGTAGCCAAGTTTTAGATAAGGTTTTCCCCACGTTGGGTTTATCTGTTTGGATAGCTCGTAATAGTGAATGGCCTCGTCTATCTTGTTGTTTGAGAAGTATATTTCCCCCATATTGAAGGTCATGCGTTCATCCTCGGGAAAGCTGTCGAGAACTTTCTTAATGTATTTTTGAGCATTCTCAAAATCTCCTTTGCGGAGGTAGACTTCTCCCATTCCCGCCATCGCTTTGGTTGCAATCTCATTGCCTTCTAAATCGTCCTTTTCTAGTTTTATAGCTTCCAGGACCTTATTGAATTCCTGAGCAGCCGTATCCAGCTCATTTTTTTGTATGAAGCAGTTTCCGATGTTTACATAAACTAGATAGGATCCCGGATTTTTCTCAAGGAATTGTTCATAAGCAGAAATGGCCTCATCATACTTTTTTTCATCAAAAAACTTATTGCCTTGGTCAAAAAGATCTAAGGAGGTTCTATCTTGGAGGGTGATATGAGCTGTTTGTTCGATCTTTTCTAATGAAATAATGATTTCTGGATTAGTTTTGAGCTGTTTGACATCTGTATCTATGTATGCTGGTGAATAACCTTCTGCTGTAACCAGTACTCTCCACATTCCTGATCCAAAACCGATAACAGCCCATTTTCCCTTTTTATTAGATAAGGCTTCAAAACTCAGACCTTGATACTCTTTATTCGTAATGACAATCTTTGCATTTTCTATGGGATTGCCATTTTCATCTAGGACTTCCCCTTTAAGCCTCCCTTTGCCCCTTCCACTCTGAGCGAGGACAAAATTGACGGTCGAGAACAGAAGCAGTATGATCACGATAACCTTACACCCATTATTTATTTTCATTAATTCCTCTTCTTTTATTATGGTAATTTTTTTCTTCTAATATTATATATTTTTCAATGACTTCAGTAAATACAACAGATAAAATGAGAGCTTATAGCTCTCCCTTTCAATACATCACATGTCTTTGGGATTACACATGCGAAATCAAATGAATAAATAAGTCTTTGCCTACCGAACAGCGCTTTTCGGCGGCTGATTAAATTCCGCTTTTTTCTTTGAACCTGCGGAGGGAGTTGATTTCAACTCCCAGAAGCTCTGCGATGTGGAATTTGGATTCAATCCCCTTGACAGAATCGGGTGGAGGATTGATCAATCCCAGATTGAGGTCTTCTCTGTGTTCAGACATTAAGAGTGGATCGCTCAGTTCAACGAGAGAAACGTTCAATTTGCCGGCCACGTACTCTTTGGCTTCTTTGATTCTCATGCCTCGGGACATTTGCATGCGCGCCACCAGATCTCCGGCAGTACGCATCCCGCCCATGCCCGACGCAATTGCGTGAGTCGCGGCCATGCCGAGAATATCTCCCACGCCCACCTACAAACCATCAAGGCGGGTGATCTCAACCACAGCTTGGGATGCTCTCGAGACCGCATCGATGGGGACGAATGGCGTTACTGGCAAACCTCCGACACCCATTCCCATGTTTGCATGAACGGGGATGTTCGACTGTTCTACACAGAACTTAAGAAACGTAACGACACGAGCTACATTCCATGCACAAGTTTTACTGGTATTGGTGTTTACGACGGGTCCAAATATCGTAACTCCCGCTTGTTCGGCAAGCTGGACTTGTTGATGAGGATATAACCCGGCTAGTCGGATGTCCTTGTAGGTCAATTCGCCGTGCATCCCCAGGACAAATTCTCCCGACATGCCCATCTCGACACACAAATCCGGATACTTCTCCTTTAAGATTTCCACTGCCCGAAGTGCGGCCAGAAAGTCAGGATCTCCTGCAGAACCTGTCGTATCAAAATCGATGGCGTCCACGCCAGATTCATAGAGCTTGCTCGCCACAAAAACCATATCTTTGACCGCATACTCGATGGCTTCTTCATGAGCCTCTCTAGCCTCATTGATTTTGCCTGCGGCCATGAGTTCAGAAGGATTCTGGACCGGTCCCTCGGGTCGATAGTACAGGCCCAGATTGGGCATGGCACCGTATAATACAGGGACGGTTGTGATCAGCAGGGCTTGCTCCAGGACATTTCGCTCATAGCTGATGACAGGTTTGACAGCTTTAAAACTGTAGTCGTTGTGTCCGAGTTCTACAGTATCGGCACCCAGCATTCTTTCGAACAATTGGAGTGATTGCGTCCTGTCGATCGGCGTTAGTGTGCGCTGCACTTCACCGCATGTGGAATCATAGGTAAAGATAACTTCGTTTCCCATCTCAACACCTGCTATCCGGGAAGGGGAACTGTAAATATCGAAAAGATGATCCAGTTCCTCCTGGGTGAGTGCAGGGATTTTTCCTCTCTCGGCAGCATCTTGTGTACCCTCTTCGAACTCTCGCCTGAGATCGCTTTCATTGATCTCCACAAGGGAGCTGTCTCCCATTCTCGTTCTGATTTTCTTCATTCCTTTATCACCTCCTTTCTTAGAAGCGAACCACGGTGCTGGTTGAAGTGTGTTTTCTGGTACTTCGTGATCTTCCACTCGGGAATACTGCATTTTTTGCAGCTCTGGAAGTACCATTTATTACGCAGCCAGCGAGCGGCCCGGCTTCGCTTGGAATGTCGAACCATAAATGTCTTATTACAGTGAGTGGTGATTTCCGCAAAAGAGCCCTTGACAGCAAAGGTTTTAATCCCGTGCAGAAGACCATTCCGGGAAGGCCACAGTTTGATCTTTTCGACCAGGATGAAAAAATCGACCTGTTTGCGGATGTATTTGTCTTTAATTTTTTTGCCAGCCATCCGGTGTCCTTTTCGACAGATATACACTCCTCATATATAAAAATATCTTTTTGGCGGGGAGCCCGGGAGTCGCACCCGGCTTCATAGATTTAGGGTCTATGCGATCCTTCCGATCCGCCCCCCACGTTTATTATGCAATCCATAGCAAACAGCTATGGCAAGCATTGCCGCTGTTCCCAGTTGGAGAGGGTCATGGATAAGGCGCCCTTCAACAAGGGCTCGAGCCTTATCGCTCAAACCGATGGGTATGCCGCACGCTGCAATGATGGTTTCCGGTTTTATGTGTTCGGTATGAATGATATCAGGAGCAGGGGAGGCATCGAAGAGAAGTGTGTAACGGTCCAATGCATCGGATAGATTTTCTTCTCGTTTGATCCTGTATTTGTCAATGAGAGGTTGAACTTTTGAATCATCGATATCAAAAACGCCCACGTTGGCTCCGAGTCTATCAAGAGCGCACAAGGCATTCTTTCCCACGCGGCCCGCACCTATAAGAAGTATATTCCGACCTTGAAGACTGCCAGCACAAGCATCAAGGGCATAGGCATAACTCCATCCTGTGGCAAGGTCGTTGTCGACGACGCGTTTTTTAGAGAGGTTCACCGCGATAAAACGAACATCATCTGCAAGAAAAAGAATTGAAGCTCCTTTCTCTATTCCTTCAGCAAACCCTGCAGCATCACAGCTTTCTGTGATGAATGACGGACAACCTAAATGATGTATGATTGACTGAACAGCTTGTGTGAATCCCTTGATCACTCCTTGGCCGGAAGTGACTGGGATAGCGGCGGCAGATTCTTTTTCGAAGGCCGTACACAGGTCCTCTTCGGACAAACCGGCTGTCCTGGCAGCGATCTGTCTCAGAGTAAGACCTGTCTTTTGTGCGAGTTCGATGTCATATACATCTATAGTCTCAGCCATTCCTGAAATCAAATCGCTGCTTAAACGCGTCATAATCTCTCCAGAAACGAGTCGGCACACTCTCGCAATCCGAATGCTGCATGGATTGTTTCCAAAACATAGCGGTGCTTCTGGGCAACCTCTTCTTTAGTTTTTCCGGATAAGATCAAAGTCGCTATCCAGTCTTGATGATCCTGGTCGAAATCCGTAAGGGCTTCATCGGCTCCGAAAAAATCCATTTGATAGTGGAGAGGTCGTGCTTCTGAAATTATATGTTCACCCAAAACTTCTAGAGCATCGGGACTTACTCTGATATGCTCATAGATAACTGCTTTCTCACCCCCGATTGTTGGGATAAAGGGAATTTTTCCCGTGTTGAATATGTCATACAGGAGCTCGAGCATGTTAATGCCGGTTGATTTGAGCACGACCGAGGGTGTCTGGCTGGGTAGGCGCGCATCGATTTCCAGAATTTTCAGCTCTTTATTATGGAGGATGACCTCTATATCCATGATTCCTTTGAGGTTGATATCCTCGGCAACAGCGACGGCGATTTCATCGAACCTGTTCTTAAGAACTTCGGAGAGGTCCGTTGGAGCGATAACTCTTTTGCAGTCGAAAATCTTGTCGACTTCGATGATCGTGGGCTGGAGTGAACGGTAATTCCCGTTAAGGCCAAAAATTTCCAGAGAGTAGGATGGGCCATCAAGAAATTCCTGGATTACCCAGTTGCCGCTATAAATGTCTGCTTCAGAACGAATGGACATCATTTCCTCTTTACTGTTGATTTTTCGAATCCCCTGGCTTCCACTCATTCCAGAGGGCTTCATTATTACTGGAAAAGCGCAATCAGGCCAGGTTTGAGGCACAGGAAGTCCCAGCTTATTAAAAAGCGAGTTAGATTTTTGTTTAGATGAAGTGACGGCATAAGCCGCTTCATCAAAGGCAAGCGGATATTGTCCCTTCTTCGCCAAGTCTTTCAAAGATTTGAGGGAATTATCATTTTCTAATGCTGGAATAATGAGGTCCATATCCTTGAATATGTCTAAAAGATCTGTTGTATCTTTTGTGACATCCAACTGGATAAAAGAGTGGGCGAGCCCTCTTGCCGGAGCGTATGGATTCCGGTCGATAAGCAAGACCTGCCATCCTGCCTGCTGTGCAAGATAAACTGCCTCGACCCCCTGTAGCTTTCCACCAACGACAGCTACTTTCATAAGGCCGCCTCATAATTCGCCGGTCCACAACTTAAGGAAACTTTTTCCCTGCAAATCCATTGAAAATAATCGTGATTTGTTGCAACTTCTAAACCAATCTGGTCAAGCAGAGAAGTCACACTATGAACTGTGCGGAATCCTTCGTCTATGCCGAGAGAAGGTTGAGATACGCCCGATAGTCCAAGTCTGGGAGGGATCAAGGAGGTGATAACGTTTGCACCTGCTTCCAGCCGTTCTTGGAGGAGATCAATACCGTCTACATCCAGCGATGCAGGAATCAGGCGGTCCGGATACAAAAGGCGTTGCACTGCGATGGTCATAAGCTCTCTCAGTCGAGATGGGGATTTCCTCTCGTACATTGGCGTTCCCATCTGAGGGATGAAGCTCATCACGCGAGACTGGTGAGGTTCCAGCGATCGGAGAACTCCCATTGAAAATGCGATATCAGAAAGAGATTCTCCAACTCCTGTCATGATTCCTTCTTCGATTAGAATTCCCAGCTGTTTTGCAATGATTTTGCCCGAAAAACGTCTGTCATAATCTTGTTGTGGACGGAGAAATGAGAACAGATGCCGGTTGTGTGTTTCCTGGTAGCAAGCATACCAGTCGACTCCTGCCTTAACAAATTTCACTAACATATCTTTTGAAACAACTCCCGGTGATAGCATGAGGGGTAAACCCGTTTCTTCCTTCACCTTTTGGATCGTTGTTAGGAGGGAATCGAATCCTCGTTCACTCCTTAAGTAGAAAGGATCTTCTCCCATAGTCAAATCGATCAGATGGACTCCTGATTCTGCAAGCAGACTGGCAGCCTCGACGATTTCTGATTCGCTTTTTCTATACCGCTGAGCTAGCTTATTGGTTTTTCTGGATGCACAGAATGTACAGTTGTTCTGGCAGTATGTAGAAAAATAGACGAAACCATAAAGAAAGACCTTTTGCCCAAAATATTTGGTCCTCATATACTGGGCAGTTTGAAAGACTCGGGATATCTGATTTGCTTCTGTCAGTCCGAGAAGATATTTAATTTCTGATACGGAAAGAGATTTTCTTCGCAGAGATTTTTCAAGAATGTTTTCGAGCTTTATGAGTCGATCTCTATAAGCCATACTTCAATGTCCATAAATCGCCGTCAAAAAACAGAAAATTCGATCTATTTTGAGCCGATCAAACGTAAGGCCTTCTCAACGGCGTCGTTTGCATCCTCGCCAAAGGCATCAGCCCCGATTCTTTCGGCCCACCTCTGCGTGATCGGAGCTCCTCCGACCATTGTTTTAAACCGGTTTTTGAGACCTTTTTTGAGGAGTTCCTCCTCCAGTGTTTTTTGCCCGATCATAGTTGTGGTCAGGAGTGCACTCGATCCGATTATATCCGCCTCGACTTCAAGGGCTTTATCGATAAATTTTTGTATTTCGACGTCGTGACCCAAGTCGTAAACCTCAAAGCCGTTAACCCGAAGAAGTGAAATCACCAAAAATTTTCCGATATCGTGAATATCTCCCTGCACTGTTCCTATTACCAACTTGCCTTTTGTTTCTTGAGCAGACTCAGGCATTGATTCTGTAAGAATTTTGTTTGCTGTTTTCATAGCTTCAGCAGCTTCAATGAGTTGTGGCAGGAATATTTCCCCTCTACCAAAAAGATCTCCGATTTGAGTGATGCCTTCACGGAAGCCCTCTGTGATGAATTCAACCGGATCGAGACCTTCAGCAAGGCCTTTTCGTGCGACTTCTTGGGCCTTGTCTTTGTCATGATTCAAAATAGAAAGTTCGGCTTCCCGGAAAAGCTGTTCTTTGCTCATTGTGCGATCTCCTCTTGGCGTGAATTGAATCTTAACTCATATGTTCAGACGTTCTCCATCCAAATAGACCAAGGCGCGACCTGCTCTCTGTATATTTTTGAAATTTTCCTTGACCATAAGGAGTCTTTCCAGACCGAATCCTATACCGACCCAGGGATCCGTGATTCCCCAATTCGAATCCAGTGGGTGTGGCCCAACGGCTCCTGAGGCCACTTCAAAATCAGAAAGGACATCGATCGTTTCGCCATAGACTTCACTCCGATGAGAGATAAAACTGAATTCTGTGATACCACATGTTTCCATTATGATAGTCGCGAGTTCTTCCAGCCTCTCTTTTCTTTGGGTTAGGGGCAACCCAAGTTCCACTAGGTTGAGCATTGTAAACTCGTTGATATGGCGTCGGCCTTTTGTGTCCTTTCGGAAACACGGTCCCACTTCAAAAATTCTGACCGGTTTTTCCCATATTTTAACGAGCTCTCTTAAAAGAAAATAGAGATTGGGCGCCAACATAGGTCTTAAGCACTTTTTCTCGTCGACCCAAAAAACCTGTTTGAATAGTTCGTGACCTGGTCCGATCGACATCTTTGTTATGGATTCTTTTGAGATGAGAATCGGTGTGAGCACCTGCACAAAATCATGTTTTACCAGCGTCTTTACAAGGGTATCCTCCAGCTCGCACAACCGTGGACGTCGGCTCTTTGTGCGCATAACTTGGAGATTACGTTGACTTTGACTAACAAGATTTTGTTCAAACTTGAAGAACTCTCTATTTCGTTCCTCAGAGCCAGAGAATTGTTTACCGAGCACGGACTCTGCGGCATTGAGTTCTCTTAATCGCTGCATCTGGCTGGTTGTCCAGGCGCATTTGTTCGATGTCGTTACATGTCGCATTACTGGGGATGTTTACATCATTGCTCTTTTTTTTTGTATATACAAGTTAATTTTTTCTAGGGAAAGCTTATCTCGGGTAAAGAAAGCATGTCATTTCTTTGGGCGTCTGAGAGCATAATCTCTTTGAGAGCTTTTTGTGTTTCTTCATCAGGAAGAGGAGGCGGATTTTTTTGCAGCAGACTTTCCACCTCTTCTTTGGCCCGGTCAGTTATTGATTTTCTCCCTTTGGATACCCAGATGTCATACTGATCTCTATCGATCAGGTTGGGGAAAGTGTGTTCTTCCCTGTACCATTTTCTCGTGTGGGACATAGAAAGAAACTGTGTGTCTGCCGCGAAATCTTTGAAAAGGTCCAGAGCGATCGGATCACCGCGTTGTGCTATCCCTTTTATCAATCGATAGGCCATGCCACAGATTTCATTGTCGACAACCAGTTTTTCCAGACTCTGGCATCTGATAAAATCCAGTATCCCAGCGCCGGAGATCACATTCACTCCGGAAAGCGCTGCAAGAATAGTCCCTATACCGGTTTCAAATCCTCCCTGCGCATCATTGATTTTGGCATCGCTCATTCCCATGTAAGAGTGGGTAGGAAGGTTGAAATGTTTTCCTATTTGTACATAGGCGGAGTCGATCATCATGGTTTCGATAGCTCCGATGGGCGTTGTTCCTTTCCTCATATCGAAGCTTACCGGACAACCGCCAAAAATAACGGGCGCTCCTTTTTTTGCGAGCTGGCATATCACTAATCCGGATAGGTTTTCAACGACATGCTGAACCAGCGTGCCTGCGATTGTTACGGGAGCAGCAGCTCCTGTCATCCCCATGGATATCAACTCAGAGGGAATACCAGCCCGGGCGCTGTCGATCAAACTTTGGGCTGTCAAATTGCTCCATTTGAGAGGAGGAGAAGGACAAGCATCGAATATAGCCAGAGGTTTTTCAGCAAGATTCTTTTCACTTCCCCGTATGGCGACGAGCATTCTATGCATGGGGTCGAATCCTTCGATTCGGAATGTCCCGGTAACTATGGGTTTTTTGGAGAAGAGGAGTCCGATGTAAAGTCGATAGCTGTCTGAAACGATTTCGGAAACATCTGTGCTCAGAATTCCAGTACTCTGGAAATGGATATGCTCGAGGCAGTCAGTCAGACGGGCAAACCGGATCAGATCATTCGTTACGGCTTTTCTCTCCTGCTGTGTCTCGGAATCTAGTATCGTGACCGCCACGGAGCCTGGATCAAAGTGGACTTCGTCGCCACCGAGTAAATACTCGATTTCTCCGCTCCTGTCATATATTTTCAGGGATGGAGGTGTGGATGAAAGAGAATTTTCAATGAGTTTTGCGGTGATTCGGACTCTTTGCGAAGATGCATCCACCTTCATTCCGGCCTCTCGAAATAGATTCAGCGCTTCTTTGTTCTCGATAAAAACTCCTTGATTTTCAAGGATACTGTATGCCTCATCTATGATTTTTTGGATTAATTCATTACTTAAAAGCTCGAGTTTTGGACTAAGTGTTCTAATCATAATTGCCTTCCATGCTTAGATCGTTCATCTCGACTGTTTTTCCACCAGTTTTTTCGCTACACGCACAGCGGTAAGAGCATTCTCCGAATACCCGTCAGCACCGATATCGTCGGCCCATTTTTGGTTGACAGGTGCTCCGCCCACCATGACTTTAAATCGTCCGAATAATCCTTTTTCTTTGAGTAGTTCGATGAACTTTTTTTGTCCGGTCATCGTAGTCGTCAGAAGGGCAGATAAACAGATAAGGTTAGCATTCACTTCTTCAGCTTTTTCGATGAACTTTTCTAGTTTTACATCCGATCCGAGATCGACCACGTCAAATCCGTTGGTTGAAAGAACCGAGGACACGAGGTTTTTACCTATATCGTGAATATCTCCCTCTACCGTTCCGATCACGATTTTTCCCGCTGATCGCACGTCGATTTGAGCTTTTTCCAGCTCAGGCTGCATGATCTTCATGGCAGCCTTCATGCACTCAGCGCTTATAATCAACTCGGGTAAAAAATATTCCCCTTCCTCCCACAGCTGCCCTACTTTTTTGATCCCACGTATGTATCCCTTTTCAATGACCTCGTTGAGGTCCATCTTTTCTGCGATCGATCGTTTTGCGAGTTGTAGGGCTTCGTCTTTGTTTCCTTCCACAATTGCTTTTTTGACCGTGTTCAAAAACTCTTCATTATTCATTGTATTTTTTCTCCTTTCAAAGTGATCCTTATTTTAGTCCTCCTATCGAAAGGAGGTCAAGATGAATTCACATTTGGCTTATCATTTTTCTGCTGAAATGCAGGCTATGGGGATAGTCATTTCGAGAGTCCCTTCGCTTTTTGAAACCTGGTTAAGATTTTCTTCCAATGCTTTGAAGATTTCCTTTTGATCTTGCTTAGGAATAAGCTGTTTCCAGTCGTCCAGGAAACCGTCCCTGATTAGAGCATGTCTGAAAAAAGTCGTCCCATCCAAGAAACAAAGCCGGAAAGACTCCTGATATAAACCTTTTATTTGAAAACCAGACTGTTCGAGGTGCTGACAAATCGTTTCAGATGTCAACCTGTGTTCGATGTGTGCAGTGAGATCAGCCAAAAGATCTTCCCTGTGAAGTTCTTTCAATGTCTCCACGAAAACGAGATAAAATGTATCCATATGTCCTTTGGGATTTGTTGTCAGGACGATCTGAGCACCGCGTTTTGCCACTCTAAAACATTCTGTAAAGATTTTTTGCGGATTGTCAAAATTATTCACTCCCAAGTTGGACACGATAAGATCAAGAGTATTATCAAGGAAGGACATAGACGACGCATCTCCTTCGATGAGCTGGACATTCTCGATTTTCAACACGTCCATCTTGTATTTAGTTCTTTCATGAGCAGCTTTGTGATGATCGATTCCATAGACAGTCGAAGAATTTCCCAGTCTTTGGGCCAATTCCAATAAAGGGAAGCCAGAACCGAAACCGATATCCAGCGCTTCAATTTCCGGTCTAAGCCGGATGTGATCGAAGAGCATCAATCCGAACGGAGCTGACCACAGCGGGAAATCATCCTGTACAGAAAGCAAAGCCGCATCGCCCGCATTCACCTTCTTATCGAGGTAATCAAGCATAATTAGCTGATGACTTTTTCACCATCTCTGACATCCGTGCAATATAGTCCGGATTTGTTCCACAACATCCTCCGACGATATTAATGCCGTTCTTTATGATCTGAGGGATGAATCGCAGATAGTCCTCCATCCCCTGAGAATAGGCGACCTTACCTTCTTCGGAGAGTGAAGGTTTTCCTGCGTTGGCTTGAGCAATGAGCGGCAGGGATGTTTTTTCCCTCATGATCTTTACCA
>CAYPGQ010000051.1:0-30363 GCA_964410125.1 uncultured Eubacteriales bacterium
AGCCGTACATGTTTTTTTCCAAAAGAACGAGGACGAGAACCTGCAGGAAGCCTCGGTTCATTTCAGTTGCAAAAGGGCTGATATCTATGGCCATTCCGTCCACCTCCTTTGTCTTCGGTTAATGCATACCGTGTTATGTATTAATACTGTACAATATAAATATACTGTGTAATACACTGTATGTCAAGTGTTTTTTGCATTTCTTGACTTTTTTTTAGTGTGAAGTTATTTTGATTCAGATTGATATTTTCGGAAATAAATATGGCAGAGATACAATCCTCTAACAACAAAAAAGACGAAGGTCAAAAACCCGTAACAGAACTTGCCCGCGACATGGGACTGATGCATGTCACCATGATTGGTGTCGGGGCCATGATCGGTGCTGGGATATTTGTGCTTACTGGATTGGCGGCTGGTGTCTCTGGTCCGGCTCTGCTCCTCGTTTTTGCTTTCAATGGACTGGTCACCGGACTCACAGCCATGAGTTATGCCGAGCTTGGCTCCTGTTTTCCGGAAGCCGGAGGCGGGTATCTCTGGGTGAAAGAGGCCCTCCCCCAACCCAACGGATTCCTTTCCGGATGGATCAGCTGGTTTGCCCACGCCGTTGCTTGCAGCCTGTATGCCGTCGCCTTTGGCACCTTCAGCGTGGATCTTCTCCATATGGCCGGGATCGATTTCAACAAACTTTTATCCTTTACGTCCTCATCCGAACCCTACGTCCTTGCGGCCAAGCTCATTTCAGTGTTTGCGACCTTGTTGTTCGTCTACATCAACTTCCGGGGTGCCAAAGAGACCGGTCAGGCCGAAAGCCTGGTCACCATCCTCAAAATCATCGTCATCGCTATGTTTATAGGATTCGGCCTGTTCGCCATGTTCTCCGGGAAAACGCCTGAGCCCTGGCCTGATCATTTTCGAGGCTTTTTCCAAAAAGGACCAATGGGCATTATTATTGCCATGGGATTGACCTTCATCGCTTTTGAGGGGTATGAGATCATTGCCCAGTGTGGCGAAGAAGTCAAAAATCCGAAAAAAAACATCCCTCGTTCGATTTTTCTCTCCCTTCTGATCGTTGTGCCCATCTATATTTTGGTTGCGTTCGTAGCCCTGGGTGCTACGGCTCCCGAAGGGGATATGCCTACCTGGCAGTATCTGGGAGAAAATGGAGAGATGGCCATGATTGAGGCGGCCGAGCACTTCATGCTGGGCAAGCTGGGAAGAATCATCTTTCTGATCGGGGGATTGTTCTCCACCATGTCGGCTTTGAACGCCACTGTTTATTCCTCATCACGAGTAAGCTTCGCTATGGGGCGTGACCATAACCTGCCCGGCGTTTTTGGAAAAATTCATCCGAAGAAAAGAACACCTCACATGGCTATCTTCATTTCAGGCGTGATGATCATTCTGATGGCTGTGCTCCTTCCGATCGAAGACATCGCCAGCGCCACCGACGCCATGTTCCTTTTGCTTTTCGTTTTCGTGAACCTGGCCGTTATCAATTTGCGGAAAAACCGCCCCGATCTAGACAGGGGATTCAAGGTTCCTTTTTTTCCGTACATCCCTATCCTTGCGACTGTTCTTAACCTCATCCTGGCGGTGTTCCTGTTTTTCTATAGACCGCTGGGAGTGTGGGTTTGTTTAGGCTATATGGCGTTCGGGATCAGCATTTATTATCTTTATTCGCGCAGGAAAGAGTTTGTGGCCAAGGCAGCCCCTGCCGTCCATGCGGAACAACCCATTTTCGAGGTTGCCCCCTGTGATTTTCATATCCTTGTTCCTGTTGCCAATGAAAACACAGTCGGAAAACTGCAACGCTTTGCCGTCAGGATGGCCAAAGCCTACACAGCCGACATCACGGCTTTAAACGTTATCCAGGTTCCTGCCCAGCTTCCTCCGAGCGAAGGACGAAAATATGTGGATTATGCGCGGTCTTTGCTGGGGAAAGCCATTGAAGTGGCAGAAAAAGATAACATCCCTGTGTATTCCCTCGTAAAATTGACACACAATGTCCCCAAAGCCATCATCGAGACCTGCGAGGAGCGGAAAATCGACCTGATGGTACTTGGATGGGAGGGAGAAAGGGCGGCGCATAACAGGGTTTTTGGGACCATCACGGATGAGATCATACTCAACACGGTTTGCGATATTGCGATGGTCTGTCGGTCGCCGGCTGACAAGGACATCGACAGGATTATGATTCCGGTTGCAAGCATAAAATATGCTCTTCTATCGCTTAAAATCGCGGAAGCAATACTGAAACAGAATGATACACCCATCGTGCTTTTTCATGCGACAAACCAAGCGGATGTGGTTCTTTTGGAACAAAAATTTCGAGAAGACCTAGAAAAGCTAAAAGACGATGTCGATCCTGCTCGATATAAGATCGTGATCAAAAAAACGGACAATTTTGCAGAGGCTATCCTGGGCGAAATCCAACATAACGACTTGGTCATCATGGGGGCTCCTGAAGAAGGGCTTGTTCGACGGGCATTCTTTGGCGATCTGCCTCTCTATATTGCCAGGGAAACGGATGTTCCTATCATCCTGACCAAAAGATACACAGGACATGTCAAAACCTGGTTTCAAAAATTCTTCGGCTCCCGTAAAACCATGCTGGATTAACTGAGAGTAAAGAAACGGGGGGTGAAGGAGGGGAACCAGGAGCTCATCTGGCTCCCCCTGGATTAGTGATCACACATCCTTTTTGGCATCTCAGGGCCTTATTTTACCTTTTTTTTCGCTTTTTCTTGGGCCGCCAGCTGTTTTAACTTTGCCAGCTTCTCTTCGATGATCTTCTTTTTTTCTGGATCTTTTTCCTTTTCGTACATTTTCTTGAGTATCTGGGCTTCTTTTTCGTAGTTGATGTTGGTGGGTTTGACCAATCCCTTGGTCTTCATTTCTTGGAGATCTTTCAGCTTGTTTTTCAGTTCTTTTCTTTTTTTGGGGTCCTCTGTGGTTTCGAGCACGGTCTTGATCTTTTTTGTCTTTTCAACATATTCTTTTTCACTGATAATTTTCGGTGGGGATTTTGCCCAGCCTTCTTTCTCTTTTGCCATTTGAATCTCTGCCAATTTCTGCTTGATCATCTTTCTCTTTTCTGCATTCTCCGTTTTGGCCAACAACTCTTTCAGCTCCTGTTCCTTCTTCATAAGTTCTTCCTGCTTCTTATGCTGTTCCTCTTTGGAAGTCTTTTGATCCTCGATCTTTATCGGGGCAGCAAGTTCATCCAAAGCGATCGTTTTTCCATCTATGGCATGGTCTGTCGAGCTTGCTGGTTTAGGATTGGCAAATGCCAGGACGAGAAAACAGATCACAGGAACCATCAACAAAAATTTGGATTTGGCCCAGGACTTTGATTTGCCTTTTGTCATCATGGTTATCCTCCTTTTGATGAGTGAGTGGTTGAAATTGTTCACGAATTCGAACAAATTCATTCCCACATGCTGCTCAAAAATGAGCAGTTGATACTTGGCTCGGCTGCAGCCCTGAGCGATGACTTGGTTGTCGGCCAAATATTCATGTGTTTCTTTAAGAGATTTTTTGTACGGCCGTACAAAAGGATTGAACCATTCAACAATGGTCAGCAATTCTATGACGATCAAATCAATGGTGTGATGCTGATTTATATGAACCAGCTCATGATCTATGATTCTGAGAAGATCATGCTGGGAAATGTTGGATTTATTCAAGAAAAAATAGTTGAAAAAAGAAAAGGGAGCGGTGTCCTCTTTGATATACACGAGGTTTAGTTTTCCGCATTTTTGATATCCATACTTTCTGATCAGTGTCGAAAGTTGGACGATTTTATGGCCGAACCTGATGAGGAAAAAGACAACTCCCAGAAGATAAACGATGCCGACAATATCCCCTAAACTCAAAGAATTTGCAGAAATCCCGGAGATGGGAGAAAAAATGTATCGAGGTTCTATGATCGGGGCTGTCACAAATGGCGAAGGCATGTTTAAGAGAGGAATGATAAAAGAGAGAGGGATGGAGAAGAGCAAGTAGAGCCTGTTGGTCTTAAAAAATGTCTCCTTGCTGAGAAAAATCGTATAAATGAGATAAAGCAAACCCAGACAAATTCCCGACTCGACCAGATAGAGAAGAAAGTTAATCATTGTTATCTCTCTTTTGTTTTTGGATTTCCCTGTTTATCATTTTTCGGATTTCTTCCAGTTCCTCGATACTCATGTCCTTATCTCTGGTAAAGAAGGATACCATCTCTTTAAAGGAATCGCTGAAATAATCCTTGATAATGCTGTTTAAGTAAGCCTCGGTGTAATTCTCCTTCGAGATGGCAGGATAATATTCATGGGAATTGCCGAAGGCATTGTGAGAGACAAATCCTTTTTTTTCCAGGATGCGGACGATCGTAGACACGGTGTTATATGCGGGCTTTGGATCAGGAAGGTTTTCGATAATGTCCTTCACAAAACCCTGATTGATATCCCATAAGATCTGCATGATTTGTTCTTCGGCCTTTGTTAATTTTTTCATGGTACCTCTAATATACAACTAAGTACTTAGTTTGTCAACTAATTAATTAGTTAATAATTTTGGATTTGTTATGCCTTGGTTTTTGCATAGGCCTGATTCTCTGCAACAATAATAACGTGGGAGGATGAATTTTGGTTGCAGGCTCAACATATGGGTGGAATTGCTGCCTATGGGTTGAAATAGATTGTTTTTTTTGATTGTCTAGTGTAGATAGGAAGAAAATTAAAAAAAAAGACGTCTAAACAGTTGTATAAACAAAAAAACATTAAGGAGGAGAATATGAAAAAAATCTATTCAATGATAACTATGATTGCTCTCGTGTTGTTTCCTGCCATGTTAAGCGGGCAGGATATCAATGTGACCGGCGATTGGGAAATGACCTCGGAGACTCCGCGGGGCGAAAGAACGCAAACCATACACATCGAACAGGATGGAGAAAAACTGATAGTCACCATGCAAGGAGGCATGAGGGGAGGCCAAGGAGGCGGAGAGATCACAGCTGAAGGTACAATCCAGGGAAACAAGGTGGAATGGTCCTTCAGCCGGAGTACGCCTAGAGGTGATTTTTCCATAAAGTATACGGGGACCGTTGAGGGCGACACCATGACCGGAGAAGTGGATAGGGGACAAGGCGGAACCAGCCCATGGACTGCCAAGCGGATATAATTAAATCTTTAGTCTCTTAACAGAAAATTTCTGCTGCTATCATCGTTTTGTAACAACAAACCTGGTTGGTGGTTGACGGTGTTTAGTGGCCTGCTCGTAAGCATAGGCTATTTGGATGATGACCCGCTCCTCGAATAGTTTCCCCACGATTTGCAGTCCAGTGGGAAGATTATCCGAGGTGAAGCCCATCGGGATCGTGATTGCCGGAAAACCGGTGTGAGGAGGGATCAGTTGGCTGTTGTCTCCTGCCGGGCTCTTGTTGTCGTCGATCTTCCGAGGCGGATTGCTCCACGTAGGATAAACGATCGCATCCAGTTGATGCTCTTCCATGGCCTTTAAGATGGCTCCGCGAAATTGGATGTTTTTCGGTTCGGAGTAAACATCTAGGCATTGGATCTCTTTTTCCTGAGGAACCTCCAGGGCGCGCTTTAACCGTCTTTCTATATAAGGGGAGTAATGCCCGGTATTCACAATCTCTGAGAGAGTTTTATAGGGCACATAGCCACCGAGAGAGGCCAGATAATTATTGAGGTCGTGCCGGAACATGTCACACCAGATGTTTTTTGTCAGCTCCTCGAAATCAGGGATGACGAATGGATCCACGATCTCTGAGCCGTGCGATCTTATGTCTGCGATCGCTTTTTCAAAGAGGCCTTTGATCTGTGAGTCTGCTGTGGGCTTATCTGTGTAATATCGAAACACTCCGATCCGAGCCCCTTTGAGGCCATCTTCATCAAGGAATGGCACGTAGCTGAAAGGGATGAGATCTTTGCTTTTTTCCGTGATCGGATCGGACGGATCAAAACCTGCGATCGCTTCTAATATTTTTACGGCGTCTTCGACCGTTCGGGCCATGGGTCCGCCGATGTCGTTGCGCAAATACAGGGGGATGATACCGTCCCGGCTTGTCAGTCCCATGGTGGAACGAATCCCAACCAGGCAGCAATGGGAGGAGGGGCCCCGGATGGAATTGCCCGTATCTGTTCCCAATCCGACTGTCCCAAAGTTTGCTGCGACTGCAGCCGCTGTTCCTCCGCTTGAGCCGGCTGGTACACGCTCCAGGTCGTAGGGATTCCGTGTTATCCCGGCGATGGAACTTTCCGTGCGGAGAGGGCTGAATGCCCATTCCGCCATATTGGATTTTGCGAGGATGATGGCTCCCGCTTCGCGCAGTTTCCTGACTTGAAAGGCATCCTTCGGTGGGATGAATCCTTTAAGAGCAAGAGATCCGGCCGTCGTCTGCATGTCTTTGGTTTCGTAGTTGTCCTTGACGATGATTGGAATCCCATGGAGAGGACGGAGTTTTTTTGTCCGGGAATATAACTCATCTAGTTCATCTGCTTTTTTCTGAGCATCGGGATTGACAACCACGATGGAATTGAGCCCTGACGATTGGTCATATTTTTCAATCCTCTCGAGATAGAAATCGACGAGCTGACGGAATGTAAGTTGGCCTTTCTTGATGGCTTTGTGAATATCGGCAATAGTGGCTTCCTCAACGACAAAATCTACCTTTTTCGATTTTTCATCATTATCAACGGCTTTTTTGCAGCAGGGAAGCGATGATATGGCGATGAAGAGGAATGTAAAAGCGACAAACCAAGATAAAGTCTTTTTCATGGCAGAAACTCCTATATGGTACATTTGATAATTATCACAACCAAAAATCCTGGTCAATCAAACTTGCACTGTCTATTTAATATGATTAAGATAATCTTTCATTGAAAGGGATAATAAGGAGGGAAGAAATGCTGAAAAATAGAGGCCTATTATTTTCACTTAGCATTTTCCTTTTGATATCCGCATCATTTTTATTGTTGTCACATGAGATAGCTCGTTCCTATCAGGAAGAGGAAAATCGCCCATCCCCACGGATTTACCACACTATGATCTATCATACTGAAGCGGATCGCATCCTTCTTTTCGGTGGTCAATCTAAGAGCGGTTGGGTTGCAGACCTCCGGGATATTTGGGCCTACGATCTTATGAGTAATTCTTGGGAAGATGTGGGAGTTTACGAAGCCAGCCCTGTAAAAGGAGGAGCACAAGCCCCTGCCTACGACATTGAGTCAAACCGGGTTATCGTTCTTAATACTGAAGGTGAAACTTGGACCTATCATTATGAGATGCGAAGGTGGGAAAAGATGAACCCATTGCAAACACCCAAAACCCGGGCAGGACATAGAATGGCCTATGACAAGGAATCGGACCGTCTCATTCTATTTGGTGGTTTTGAAGCAAAAAATGTCAACAGTCCGGTGTATGATGAGACATGGGCCTATGACTATAACTCGGACACTTGGACTTTAATGGCTCCGGAAATGAGCCCTCCTAGGCGAATGTATCATGGCATGGCCTATGATTCGGAATCCGACCAGGTTATCATTTGGGGAGGAAGATTGTTGGAAAGACTGGATGACAACTCAGTCTGGGCATACGATTTTAATACCAATATCTGGACGCAGCACAAATCTCCATCAGCCCCGCAACCAGAGTTGACTTATCCTGGGATGGTCTACAGATCAGCGTCGGATCAAATGATAATATTCGGTGGCGGAGAGATCATAGCTCCTTTTGACTGCGAGGTAACCCGTCAGACTTGGAGTTACGATTTCAACACTAACACGTGGACCCGTTTGGCTCCAGCAGCCACCCCTCCATCCATGGGAAAACATGCCATGGCCTATTGTGACTGTGCCGATAGGATTGTGATTTTCAGTGGGGAAGTGGACAGGCTTTATTCCAACCATATAGTCGGTGAGACATGGATATATGATCCGGGCACTAACAAATGGGAGAAAAAAGAATAAATGGAATCCATCAAAGCACAACGTATTCCGTATTCACAGATCCGGGTCGTCTTCGATAAGGCTAGAGAGCTGGAAAAGCAGGGGAAACACATCATCCATCTGGAGATCGGTAGGCCTGATTTTAATACGCCCGATCACATCGTGGAAGCCGCCATCAAGGCTCTAAAAGACGGGAAACATCATTACTGCCCGAATGCCGGAGTTCCTGAGCTTCGTCAAGCTATCGCCGAAAAAATCGAGGATGAGTACAAACTCGAATACAATGCCAATTCTGAAGTCATCGTAACCAATGGTGTGATCGAGGGAGTTTATCTCGCGATCAATGCGTTGCTCAATCCGGGCGACCAGATCCTGATCCCGGATCCGGCATGGTTGAACTACCAGTCAATAACCCTGTCAAACTATGTCGAACCGGTGCCCTATGAATTGTTCGGGGATAAAGGTTTTCAGCCAGAACCAGATGATATCGAGAAACGGATCACTCCTCGAACAAAGGCGATCCTTCTGTTGAGTCCATCCAATCCAACAGGATCGGTGCTCCATCCGGACATGGTGGAAAAGATAACGGCCATCGCGGAAAACAATGATTTGTTGATTTTAAGCGATGAGATCTACCGGAAAATCATCTATCCGCCGGCGAAGCATTTGAGCACTGCAACACTGCCTGGGATGCGGGAACGAACCCTCATACTGGATGGATTTTCCAAATTCTACTCGATGACAGGGTGGCGAATAGGCTATGTTTTGGGGCCGGAAAACCTCGTCAATCCGATGCTGCGGTACCATCAGTACATGATCACTTCGGTCAACACTTTTGCCCAGTGGGGCGCTATCGAAGCCATTAAGGGGGATCAAAGCCCTTCAGAAAACATGGTGGAAGAGTTCAGGAAACGCCGTGATTACATCTATGAAGCGGTGAATCAGATACCCGGATTCCAGTGTGTGAAACCTGAAGGTGCATTTTACATCTTCCCCAACATTAAAGAGACCGGAATGGATGGGTTCCAGATGTCATATATGCTCCTGGAAAAAGCAGGGGTGGCCACAGTGGCTGGGGAGTGCTTCGGCAAGTATGGGGCCGGCCATATCCGCATTTCCTATTCCAACTCGATGGACAACTTGAAAAAAGTCATGGCCAATATCAAAGAAGTAATGGAAAAGTAGAATTGAGGCCTTTATTGAAGCCAGTCTCTGTATTATATACAATGAGTCATCGATTGTCTTGATTTTCCTGCCAATCGAGTGGGAAGATTTGAATGCTGAAGAAGCAACTTAAACCAGTGTCTAGAGGTAGAAGTCACTTCTCGAATCACCCGATTTATCTCATCATTTTTATCTGTATGCTAGGAATATGGCCCTTTTACGGTTGCTCTTCAGGAGGAAGCAAGACCGAGTTTCGGACGATTCGAGTCACGAAACGAACGGTTTCTCCCGCAGTTACAGCCCTTGGTTCAGTCAAACCTCAGGTGGGGGCTGAGGTGCGTTTGGGCGCTCGAATACCTGGCAAAGTGGAACGTCTTCGTGCGAATATCGGTGATTTTGTGAAAAAAGGGCAAATCATAGCGGAGCTGGAAAAAGAGGAGCTAAAGGCAGGAATTGAAAAGCGGAAAGCTGAGCTAAACAGGGCTTTGGTCAACCTGGCTGCAGAGGAGATTCTCGGTCCCATCGAGATGGAGAAAGCCGAAGCCGAATGGAGTCGTTTGAAGGATATCCATGACTTGAAAGCTGCCGAATATGAGAGACATGAAGCTCTCTTTAAGGATGACATCACATCCCAGCAAATTCTCGAACAAGCAAGAGAAGAGCTGTTAGTCGCAAGGAAGGAATTAGATGCAAGTTTTAAGACCCTTGAACTGACCAAGAAAAGGTTCAATGAAGACTTGAAGCGGCTCAAGGCGGAAGTGGAAAGTGCAAGAGCCGCGCTGAAAATTGCTGAGGTGGAATTGTCCTATGCGACCTTGCGTGCTCCGATTTCTGGAATCGTCGCATCTGTCTCGACACAAGAAGGAGAAACCGTTGCTGTGGGTTTGAGTGCACCCACATTTGTGACGATTATCGATCTCGATCGGCTTCAAGTCGAAACGTATGTCGATGAAGTCGACATCGGGAAGATCAAGGTCGGACAAAAAGCCAGTTTTTCGGTTGAGGCTTTTCCTTCGGTGGACATAGATGGGGAGGTTGTGGGAATCTATCCTAAAGCACTTCTCAGAGAAAATGTTGTTTTTTATGATGTTGTGATCAAGAGTAAAAAACCTTCTTCGGTTGCTCTTCGACCGGAAATGACGGCCAACGTTTCCATCTTTCTCGAATCCCGGGAGGATGTCCTGTTAGTGCCGGCAAAATCCGTTAAGAAATCCGGGGGTGCCAGTTTTGTTTATGTGATCGAGAACGGAAAGCCGGTGAGGCGTGAGGTTCGAGTTGGCTGGAAGCAGGGACTGTTTATCGAAATCATTGAGGGACTCAAAGAGGGGGATGAGATTTTTGAATATCACGGCGACTGGGAAGGGGAGAAGATATGAACAGAATGGCACGGATCTTTAAAGAATCCTTCCGGGTAATGGGAGACAACAAACTCCGGGTATTCATCATGATACTTGGTGTGGCAGTCGGAGTTGCTTCTCTCACGATGATGATCTGTGTGAGCACAGGAGCATACGAGGAAGTGATGGATACTGTCAACAGGCAGGGGCCAGATCTGTTGCAAATCCGGCCAGGGACAGACAAACATACCGGGCTTCCTTCCGGCAGTCGCGAGGTCGTTTCACTCGTAGAGGAAGATGTGGATGCTATTCAACAGCATATCGGGAATATTCTTGCCATTTCTCCTGTCAAAGACCGCAAGGAAATCGAGGTGAAATATGGAGACAAGTTCACCTTATCCAGAATATTCGGAGTCAAACCGGCATGGGCCCAGATCCGTGATTTTGGTCCCAGCAAAGGAGAATTCATTTCTGATGACGATGTCTCCTTTGCCGCCAGAGTGTGCCTCATTGGACAGACTGTCAAGAAAAATCTGTTCGGAGATGCGGACCCAATCGGTCAGACCATTCAGATCAAGAATGTTCCGTTCACGGTCAAGGGTGAACTTCAGTGGAAAGGGATATCCGCTGCGGGTCGAGATCGGGATGACCGGATCGTTATCCCCATCACCACCTATACCAGAAGACTCTTAAGGGATATCTATTTGACTCAAATAGTGATCACTGTTGCGGATACAAAAAAGGTGAATGAGAGTGTGGAAGATGTGCGTGCTTTGCTCCGTGAACGCCACAAGATTGCACCTGGAGAACCGGACGATTTTGTCATGAGAACTCCTCAAGACTTGATTGACTTAGCTTCCGGGGCTTCGAGATCTCTGATAAACCTCCTCACCGGCATCGCGGGATTTTCCTTGATTGTTGCAGGCATCGTGATCATGAATATCATGCTCGCTTCCGTGTCGGCAAGGAGAAATGAAATAGGAATCCGGAGAGCCGTGGGTGCAAAGAGAGAGGATATTCTCAGCCAGGTCATGATGGAATGTTTTCTCATCGCAATCATGGGGGGGCTATTCGGTACGGTCCTGGGATACGGCGGGTCTCTTGTCCTATCGAGCTTGAAGGTAGCTGCCAGCAAAATTACACTCCTGGCCATGGCTGCTTCCATCCTGTCCTGCCTTGTCATAGCCCTTGTCTTCGGCATCTATCCTGCCAGGAAGGCAGCGAACCAGAGTCCAGTGGATGCTTTAAGAGCCTAGGGAGAGAGGAATTTGGCATGATTAAAATCAGGAACATTGAAAAGACGTATACAAAAGGTTCCCTATCAACTCATGTGCTGCGTGGCATAAACCTTGCAATCGATCGTGGGGAATATGTGGCAATCATGGGGACTTCAGGAACCGGGAAATCCACTTTAATGAACATTCTCGGTTGCCTGGACAAGCCGACGAGCGGGCACGTTGAATTGGACGGCATCGATGTTTTAAAACTAGACGACGATACTCTTTCAGCGCTGAGGAATAAGAAGTTCGGATTCGTTTTTCAACAGTTCTTCCTTTTGGAACGGACAACAGCGCAGGACAATGTTCTGTTGCCTCTCATCTATGCAGATAAATATCCGGCGGATGCGGTAGAGCGGGCCAAAGGAGCTCTTAGCCGTGTCGGCCTCGAAGACCGGACAGAATACCTCGCTAATGAATTGTCAGGAGGACAGCAACAGCGCGTGGCTATCGCTCGCGCCCTGATCAATGATCCCGATGTCATCCTGGCAGACGAACCGACAGGGAATCTGGATTCCGAAAACACGCGTGATGTACTGGAAATTTTCAGCCGCCTCCATAAGGAGAGAAGGACCATAGTCGTCGTTACGCACGACCGTGAAGTTGCCGAGAAAGCTCAACGAATCCTTGAGCTAAAAGACGGCAAGATATATGAAAATCCATAGAATAAGCGTTTTGGCATATCTTCAAGCATAAAAACAGAATTGAAAGTCACAAAAATCATCGTCTCATCATGTAAGGTTCTCGCCTCTCATAAATTGCGGACTTTCCTTTGTATATCCAGCGTAGCCATCGGAGTTATGGCCGTGGTCGTTATGGTTTCCATGGGACGGGGAGCCCAAAAGCGCATACTGGACATGATCCATGATATGGGGACCAACTTGATCGTGGTCAACGCCGGGCACATCACACTGGTGGGGGGAAGAGAAAGGCAGTCAGCAATCGTGACGACTCTGAAGCCGTCAGATGCAGATGCCATACTAGACCACTGTGCTTCTGTTGCGGATGTAGCTCCCGAGACCATCAGCAAGATGAACGTTCAATGGGGATCGGAAAACTTGATGACGAATGTCCTTGGAGTCATGCCTGCCGCTTTTCAAATCCGCAACATAGAGATTGAAATCGGTCGAAACTTCGACTCAGCCGAAAACAATAGGGCTGGGAGGGTTGCGATTGTGGGCTCGGTGGTCGTCGAAAAACTCTTTAAAGGTGAGGATCCCATCGGTCATCAGATCCGAATCGGTCGTGCACCCTTTGAAGTTATGGGAGTCATGAAAGCAAAAGGTGTGGATGCGAATGGAGTGGACCGGGACGATAGAATACTCATCCCGATAAATACCGCGATGCGTCGGTTGATACGGATTACCTACATCCAGAAAATCCATATTCAGGTTGTCAATTCGAAGCAGTTGCAGCGTGCGGAAACAGAAATCAGAGAGCTGTTGCGGGAGAGACACAGGTTGCGGGATAAACCTGACGACTTTACCATCCAAAATCAGGCCACTCTGGTTCAGGCGGAAAGGAAATCCACCCGGACCTTGACCCTTCTTGTAGGAAGTGTTGCTGCAATATCGCTTCTTGTTGGCGGTATAGGAATTCTTGCAGTCATGCTTACGGCCAGTCGGGAGAGAAGAAAGGAAATTGGATTGCGCCGAGCCATCGGCGCGCGTCGTCGTGACATTCGGACCCAGTTCCTGCTGGAGTCCCTGATTATCGCTGGTATAGGCGGATTTTCTGGTGCTTCCATCGGACTGCTTTTTACTTTCCTTGCTTCAATACTCGGTGGTTGGAATGCCATCGTGTCTTGGGATGCAACAGGTGCAGGATTAGCCTTATCAGCGGTGATCGGATTGATTTTTGGGATCTATCCTGCTTCCAAAGCTTCGTCACTGGAGCCTATCGAAGCCCTCAGAGCTGAATGAATATATTTAACGGTGCGATTTTTTCTGGATCAGGAGGAGGTTATATTATTGTCGCTTCGGATACGAAGATCGAAGGGGCCTTAAGAATAAAAATCCGATATTGATGGGGTAGGACTATGCGTTCGCGGCGGCTTTGAGGTGGGTATTCAGTGGAAGGGCGGAAAACTGGTTTATTTCACTTGTTGATTGTCCAGAAATACGCTTTATTCTCAGCGAAATCGATGCTGATTGAAGCAACGATTGATCCGTCACTTACTTTTTTCGCTTCGAATAGATGTTCCGCATACAGAACATTTTCAATTATCAAGGTTGCCGGAGAGCCTATATCAATCAATAAATCTCCGTCTCCATAAATATTAAGGGATTCCCCATACTCATTGGTTATGTGAAAACTGGCTTCACTTTGGATAGTCAATACATATTCTGATGGCTCCAATAGTTCTACTGTAAGATACGATAGAAGTATCTCGGTCCCTTCCCTTTTGGCTTCAAACTCATGTTCTCCTAGCGATAAATTTTGGATGGTTTTACTTTCCAAATATTCAACCGAGAATTGGAAAATTTTGTCCATATAAATATCCACAGCCACACCACACTCGTTACTAACAGTGATTTTGGCTGTAGTAATTTCATCATCAGGGCCAGTCGTGTTTTTGCAGCTGATCGGAGCCAAAAGAAAAATACTCAACCAAAAAAAAACTCCAGCATGCAGTATTTTCTTATGTTTTTTAAGATTTGCCATTTTGTGCCTCACTTATTAAAATAATCTTTTTTTATTAGACAAATCAACCCAATGATTTCTTCCCTGTAATCCTAACATAGTACATAAATACTAATATTAAAATTATTTAATCTTATTTTAACTTATAATTAATTTTCTTTTTGTATAATCATCTGGCGAAAAAAAATGAGTCTAGAAAAAAAGGGAATATCATGATTTTGTCCAGGATGAATTTATCGATATCCAGAATCATTCTTTTGGTGTTCCTTATAAATATTCCTTACCTCATGGGACAGGAGCGAACAAAAAGTGCCCAAGTTATCCGCACCGAAAGTCCTCCCAAAATAGATGGCCTTATCGAGGACGACTGCTGGAAAAACACGGAGCCCCTTTCTGGGTTTTTCCAATTCGATCCTGTCAATGGCGTGAAGGCTTCGGAAGAAACCCTCGTTTGGATGGTTTATGATCAAAAGAACATTTACTTCGCTTTCCTGATGCAGGATTCTCAACCCGATAAAATCTGGGCGGAACTGACCCCGAGGAATGCGTATCAAAATAATGATTCCATCACCGTGATCCTGGATACTTACAATGACAAGCGAACGAGCATCCAATTCACCGTGAATCCCAGAGGGGTTCAGAAGAATTCAGTGGAGACGATATGGAAATCCGGTGCTGTCGTTCGCGATGACGGATGGACGGCCGAGATGGCCATCCCTTTTAAATCTTTGAGGTTTTCTCCACAAGAAGAACAGGTGTGGGGAGTGAATTTTGAGCGTTATATTCATCGCTTAAATGCGCAGGACTACTGGACGAATGTGGAAAGGGACACGCCGCTTCTTCATCAAATGGGGAAATTGGCCGGGCTTTCCGGCCTCAAACCCGGATACAACCTGGAAATTTTTCCCTACGCAGGCGTCCGGACTTCTAAATGGGAAGATGAAAAGGATGACAAACTGGCGGCTGGAGTCGATGTCAAATATGGCATACTCCCGAACCTTATCCTCGATCTGACGGCCAGCCCGGATTTCAGCGAGGTGGAATCCGATCCGTTCATCTACCAGAGGACCCCCTACGAGAACTATTTCCGAGAGAACCGACCCTTTTTTAGCGAGGGAAGCCAGTATTTCAGATTGTCCACCGAACGGGAATATTCTTGGAGGCCGGACGTCAATTTGTTCTATTCAAGACGTATCAGCGACCCAAAAATAGCAGGAAAAATCTCGGGAAAAACCGGAGGGTATTCCTTCGGCATCTTGGGGGCGCTCAATGATGAAGAGGATGGGGACGCCTTTTTTTCCGTTGTCCGGGTTCAGAAGGACATTTTCAGGAATTCTCAAATCGGGATTTATTATGTTGGCATGAGTGCAGATGGGGACTACAACAGAAATTTTGCCGTGGATTACAATTTTAATTTTAATCGCATTTATTATATCCGCGGGATGCATGCCTTTTCCCTCAATCATGGCGTTCCGAAGGACGACTATGGTATGCATGTTGTTCAGTTTGAAAGGGATGTCGATGCCGGCCTTCAATTGGAGATAAATTTTCAGAGAATCGAGGATAATGTGGATGTCAGGACTGGTTTTGTCAATCAAGTCGACCAGCAAACCTTTGAGTTGAGCACAGGGTATGCCTGGAGATTCAACAAGGGCCAGCTCAAACGTGTCAGCCTGGATGTGGGCGGAAACCTCAATCAGGATACACATGGGAACTTGACCGACAACTCCATCGATATCAGGTACTGGACAGAGTTCCTGGCGAAATTTTCCATTCACGGGGGATTTTCGGTGGGGAAAAGCAAGTATCAGGTATTCGGTGACAACGATGAATTGATCTGGACGGATGATTTCATAAATACTCATGGAGGAGACATCGATTTTCGTTGGGACCGGGGGGGATTCCTGAAAGAAGTGAGTGTCGAAGCAGGGTGGGATAAAAGGGGGATATATAATGACGATTTTAGCGAAGTGGAACTCGGTTCCGATACAAGGTTGGAGTTCGAGCTCACTCTTCGACCTCTCAGCTACCTAGAATGGTCCTTCAGCACTGATTGGATCAAACAGACGATCGAACGGACCGGAGAGACGGTTTTTGATGGAATGACATATGCTACCGCCTTGCATCTCCAATTAACGCGGAGACTATTCTTGAACACGAGGCTCTTAGGAGAAACACGCGACAATCAGTACAATTTTGATTTTTTGGTCGGGTATTATTTCGGAGCCGGAAACGTCATCCAGCTCAGCTACAAAAAAGGCTCAAGGACAGAAAATTTTCTGACGGAAAAGGGCTATTCCATAACGCTTAAAGTGTCTTACCTGCTCCGCATTTAAGTGTTTCGGTCGGTTATTCTATGCGGCCGGGAGGGCGGACTTCTTTGCCAATCAGTTCTTTATCACCGAGTTCTTTTCTAGCTATTTTACCTAACGCTTTCAGTTTCTCGACAACCTCGGGATGTTTGTCGGCCACATCGTGTTTTTCACCGATGTCGTTTTCCAGATCGTATAGCTCCAGTCCGGTTTCGCCGTGCGCGTATGGTCCTGGGAGGCCTCCTTTTCCAGGCTCCACTCCTTTATAGGAACGATAGCCGTGAGGGAAGTGAAGCTTCCATTTGCCTTGGCGGACGGCCTGGAGCTGTTTGCCGTAATAATAGAATAAATGGTCCCGAGGATTGGCATCCGGCTCCCCTTTGAGAAGGGGAAGGATATTCACTCCATCGATTTTAGGTTCCGGAAGGGGTGCTCCGGTTATGGCCGCCAAAGTGGGCAACACATCCATCGTTGCGGACATCCTGTCACAAACCGTGCCTTGTGGAATCTGACCCGGCCAACGCATGATGCAGGGCATCCGAACGCCTCCTTCCCAGGAAGTGCCTTTACCTTCCCGGAACGGTCCTGCAGACCCGGCGTGTTTCCCGAAATTCAACCAGGGCCCATTATCACTTGTGAAAATAACGAGTGTATTATTTTCCAGCCCGTGTTTTGCCAATGTATTGAGTATCTCTCCCACAGACCAATCGACCTCCATCATCACATCCCCGAATTTTCCTTGTTCGCTTTTTCCTCTGAATTTATCAGAAACAGCCAAAGGAGTGTGGACCATGGTGTACGGGACATACAGGAAAAAAGGTCGGTCCTTGTTTTTTTCGATAAACCGGACCGCTCGTTCGGTGTAGCGGGTCGTCAGGGTGTCCTGGTCTTCCAGGGTCCGTATTTCCGCGACTTTTTCATTTCCTTCGATCAGCGGCAGGACCGGATACCTGAGCTTGCGGTGTCCTTCGGGAAGGGCTGTTCCGTCGTACTCTACCGGCCACATGTCGTTTGAGTAGGGGAGCCCGAGGTATTCATCAAAACCGTTTTGGAGAGGCAGGAATTTATGATGGTGGCCCAGATGCCATTTGCCGAAACATGCCGTGGCATACCCCTTCTTTTTAAGGACTTCTGCGATGGTCTCTTCACCGGGATTGATCCCGACTTTGGCCTGGTCATTATATGCGCCGAAAATACCAATCCTGTTGGGATAACATCCGGTCAGCAGTGCTGCCCGTGATGCGCTGCACACAGCCTGGGCGATATAAAAGCTGGTGAAGCGCATACCCTGCTCGGCCAGTCGATCGATATTCGGGGTTTCATATCCTGTGGCGCCAAAACATCCTACATCCGCATATCCCATGTCGTCGATGAAGATAAGCACGATGTTCGGCAGGTGTCGCTCTTCAGTTTTTTCTTTTTTGCAGGTTTGGCTCAAGCTGGCAAGAGGCAAGGAGGCTGCCCCCCATCCCAAGGTCTTAAGGAAATCCCGGCGCCTGAAGGCTTTTTTCATGATTTTTCCCCTTAAATTGGACATTCAACCATATGGATACCACAACAAAAACATCATGTCCAATGGTTAGGTTTGGCCGTAAGCGTCTCCTAACATCTTTCGTGAGATTAAACACCCAATGGAATCATTGATTGATTCTGGACTGAGAAAAAAACTCCAAACACTAACTACTTAATCCTCACAATTTAGGGAATGGCAAAAGTGGTTGACATTCTTAAGAAAATTGCAGACTCGTGCATGATGGAAAGCTTCAAACAATCATAGCGTAACGGTCGATAGAAACTAACCCCCAACCTACTGATTACGAATCAGTTGCTCTGTGGTGTTTATTTCCATTTCATTTTATAAACTGCTAATTCTTTATAGCCACTTTCTTTCTCCTCAATGCAGTAGAAATAGTCGTTTTTAATTTTTCCATTTAGGGCTTCATAGTAGGAAAAATCCTCAAGAGATTTCCTTCCTGTAAAAACGCCCTCTGGATTAATTATATCAAACATGTACTCTCCGGGATTAGCTCCTGTTTCATAGGTCATAACATAGAGTCTTCCTTTCTCATCCGTCAGAAAATGGTGGAAAGGAGGTAGAGAGGAAGGAAAATATATTTTCTTCAGTGCCGCTTCATAAACGGCAGGGTTGCCTTTAAACATCCCCAAGAATCTCTCTTTATATTCTTCTGAAGGGGAGATTTTTCTATAATCTTTTCTAATCTTCCTGATGAGATTACCGTTGAAGTCATAAACATAAATCTCATAGTCTCTCTGTTGGCTACCAATGAAAATCTTGTCGGCATTTATCTCAGCAACGACATTATAATAGATCCCTTCGACTCTCTGAGCGACAAGGGGGAGAAATTCTGTCCTCTCTAATTCTTTGATTTTGTTGAACTGAGAATCATAGAGTGCTATGATTTTGAATTGATTGCCTTCCTTAGTAGCGCTGACGATTTGAAGAAGATAATTGTCGTTGTCAAGTAAGACGGCTCCCGAAATGTAGTACCCCACACCTGGTGTAACCTCCGTGACCAGCGACCCATCAGGCTCGAAAAGCAGTAATTTCATACCGCTATAAGCCACCAATCCATCATCCTCTGTAAACATCATCATCGGTGCATTGGGCAGTTCCCCGGGCCCTTGACCCTTAGGGCAAAAGGATTTTAGATAATTCCCATCGGCATCAAATTTAAAGATTAGGTTTTCATCGCTGTTAGAATCAGAAAAATAAATATTTCCGATCGAATCAACAGCAAAATCATGGATATCTGTTAATCCGATATCTGCCAAATCATTCCTTTCAAGGTCAATAACAAATTCCTTTTCAAGATGAAATGTGCTTGACTCTCCCTTTATTTTGTAAGGCTCCAAATGATTGATGACAACTTCTACACCATCCTCCATAATCCTTTCCACTTCATCCTGTTTTGGTCCACAGTAAAAAGATAAAGATAGGATAATTATCAGAAAAACTAATTTTTTCATATTCCCTCTCCCTCCTCTACATATACAACTAAATTACTAGATTATTCCTGTTTACTCAAATCTTTCAAGGTGATAAGCCGGCTGTGTCAGCAAAAGGGGGGTTGATGATGGGAACCAAAAAGATGGGAACTCTCTCCAGCCGGCACAAGAAAGCCGTGGGTATTATAGCATGTTTTGACTTTGGATTTTTCTTTGTGATATAAGTTTAAGAATCACCGCTGGTGGACAAAATGAATCCAGCAATGAGGGGAAAATGAAAAGAAATATTCTAATTATTTTAATTGTTGTTTTATTGGCTTTGGGTTCGATCTGGGCGACAGCTTTAGAGGTTCATATAATTAATGTTGGACAGGCTGATGCAATCTTAATCATTTGCCCTTATGGAGATCATCAGCTATTAATATGATAAAGGAGTCAGATATGAAACCAGATAGCCGTTGGATTTGGAGAACCATAGGAGGCATGACACTAGTTTTTACCGCTTTTTCAGTATTGTTGTGGAAAATTGGACTTTTTAATTTCGCTGGAACAGAAGCAAGTGCAAAAATTGTAGCCTCATCTGTTGCCCTAATTGGGGGATTTATTGGATCCCTTGTAACAGTTGTTGGCATATTTTTAAAGCATTCAATAGACCAAAGAAATGCTGACTTAAAACAGCAAGCTGAAAACCGATTAAGTATGGAATCGGAAAGAAATAACAATCTTAAAGAGGAAGGGGAAAAACGTCTTAAACTAGAGGCAGCTATCCAAGCAGTTAAGTTGCTAAGTACAAGTTCTGGTGAAGAAGTACCCGCTTCTCAAAGAGCCGGTGTTCTTTTTGCATTAACATTTCTTGAACTTCCAGAACTAGCACTTAAAATGCTAACGCAAATGATTCCGAATGATCTAATAGACCCGGGCACTGCATGCTGGTTAATCAATTACATTCTTGAGTCGGACAATGTGCCCTTACGGGAGGAAGCAGTGATGATTCTCAATAATTATCCGGACAAATTCCTCGTGGATAGAGGCCAATGTGAGATTCCGAGAAGTGTTTTTGAAGACTGGAATACTAAGCTACCAGAAATTGTGCGAACGAAGGGCACTTTAGCCATCTTGCGAATTTTAGCTGCACGTCAATATTCAGATTGGAAAATTGGCGTTCTTACTACTTTCGTAGTGACTCTCAATTATATTTATGAAAACGAACCTATCGAAAAATTGAAAAATGGTGTTGGGCTTTGTCTAGAAAAAATTATGCGTGTTTATCCCGAGTCTACTATTCTACATGCATCATATGGTGATGTTTGTATTGGTGATGTCAAAGCAAAACTATCTAAGCTTGTAAAAGATCCCAATATTATCACCTATGACTCTTTTTTAGAAGTTTCATCAATCCTCGAACAGTGGCAAAAAAGTGAACCAAATGGAAGTCCCAGACCCTAAAGCCCTAGCTTCCAAAATGAGAGGTTAAATTGAGCAGGGAAAATTCATTTCAGGATATCTTTCTTCCTTGGAATTTATATCCCTATGTTAGTTTTTTTATTATATTCAAATTTTAATATTTCGGTGCTTGATCCTGATAGTCCAAAAAGAGTAGAACCATCATCAGATATAGTCATTTGAAAAATTCCTTTATCTAATTCAATTTCTTCTATAATTGTTCCTTTATTATCTAGAACATAAATGATATTGCAAAAACTAACTCGCTTATTTGGCTTATTTTCTTTATTGAAGAAATACTCTCCTGAATATAGTAAAAATAATTTATCCAGTTTTTTGTTAAAGCAAATGTCAACATATCCAAATCTAGATTTTTTATTGTAAGTCATTGTATAGTATTCACCAGCTGGTACTATCTTGTATTCAGGAAAAAATGAATCAGGACCATGAAATGTTGAAATTAATTTTCCATTTAATATATTGTATTTTTCAACTATAGCACCAAGCATTGGTACTATAAAAATTTCTTTAGATTTATTTTTAAAAATAAATCTACCATCAAAACCGTGTGAATGTTGACTTGCAAATCTTTCATTTTTTAAAATAACGGGAATTTTGCCAACACTCCTAATAAAATCTCCACTCATATCATAAATTGATATTCTGCCTTCAAGAAAATTCCCAATCCCGATTATTTCATTATTTGTTGTAATCACTACATGAAATGGAATTCCCTTTCCTTCTTTTATAAGGATGATTTTTTCAGGATTAGAGTTATTATTGAGAACTTTATTTATATTAAACTTTTTTAATTTTCTTGCTGTAATGTCATATATCCAAAACATATTTTTATCTTTTGGATCAGGAATTATATCTGATGCTCCAATAAATTCACTGGGTCCTTGTCCTAGGCGACCAAAGGATTTTAATAATTCATATGATTCTAAATCAAAAATTTTTATTAATTTATCAGCTTTTCGGTCGATTAATAATAGATAATTATTGAATATTGTAAAATCGCCTATAATAGTAATGTCATGTTCGTTAATTACTACATCCGAATGCAACTTTATTTTATTATTAGGTCTTTTTAATTTTTTATAATTGAGATAGTTGTATTTTCCAAATTTATCCGAACATCCTGTAAATATGATTAAAGAAATGATTAAATATAGTAATAACTTCCAACCTATTTTTAATATCATATTTCCCTCTTTCGCCTTAAGTTTTCCTTTTGATTTCGGACAAACTTATGAGAATCTCACCTACTTGTGTGTTATAAAAAACAAAAAATTTTATGTCAATAAAAAAAATGGATCATCTCCTACATGAACTACTAACCAAAAATTCTCATCTTCAAACAGAAATAACCGAAAGGGTTAAGATAAGCAGGAAAAAAGATGCTTACGGTTTGATCCTGGTTATTCTTTGATTTTGATGGCTATAAACATTAGGCTGAAATACCCGATCAATACAAGAGGAATTGCGGCCAGCCAGTTCACATTGCGAAGAAATGTCAGAATATTCTCGATCAGAACATCCAAATTGTCTCTGTAGAATTTCATGATGAATATGGGCACAAATCCCAAAAGTACAAAAAAGGACATCACGATAATGGCGAATTTGGTGTACCCAAGGCTAAAAATTCCGATGTAGGAAAGTGCGGCAAAAAACAGGGACACAACACCGCTCATCAGGATATAGGAACGGATCAGAGCCCAGTCATCGGGTGCAATCTTGAAAACAGAAAAAAGTAAAAGGAGGTAGCCTGCAGTGGCCACGACAGTAACAAGCACAAGACCGAATTTGGCCAACACGATTTCACTGGCCTTGACCGGCAGGGTATCCAAAAAATAGTAAGCTTTGTGCTTTTCTTCGTATTGTTCGTTGAAAAACACTGGGCCGAACACCAACATGAATAACAGAACGCCAGAAATCATGACCAATGGTACGGCATTTTCGTTTCCGAGGATTAATGTTAAGATGGCTGTTAGAGTAAAGATGACGCCGCAATATCCGATGAAATAAGACATGTTTTTTTTAACGATAGACAACATTTTTATACTCCCTTCACGAGTGAGATTAGGATATCGTCCAGATTGACATTTTCGATCTTGACCACTCCTTCTGTGATCCCCTGGACCAGCAAATCCTTGAGTTCCAGATACCGGTCCGTAACACCCGAGCTGCCAAAGGCATGATCCTTCCGTCTGGTTAAGGAATTCACGATGTCGCTGCTAAGAGCTCCCTTTTTGTAGTGGATTCTTTTCCAGTTGGAAAGGAGCTCGTCCTTTTCACTGACTAAAACGATTTTTCCCTGTATCAAGAATGCGACCAGGTCGGCCGTCCGCATGATATCGTCTGTGATGTGGGAGGAAATGATGACGGATTTTCCTTCGTTTTTGGATTTTTTTCGCAATAATTCGAGGACTTCCCGTCTGATGACCGGGTCCAAACCGGCAGTGGGTTCGTCCAGGATGAGAAGGTCTGGATTGTGGGAAAGAGCCAGGGCTAATGAAAAGCGGACTTTCATACCTTTGGACAGTTCTCTCGTTTTTTTTGTCCGGCTAATTTCGAAGTTGGTCAGCAGGCTCTGGAAAGTGTTGGTGTCCCAGTTATCGTAAAATGAGCGGACAAAATTCCCGGTCCATGCCACCGTTTTGTTCCCGTAAAAATACTGCTCCTCACCCAGGTATGCAACTTTATTTTTGATCTGTTTGGCGCTTTTTTGCGGATCGAGCCCGAAGACCTGAACTTCACCTCCGTTTCTTTTCACCATGTTCATCAAAATTTTGATGGTTGTGGTCTTGCCTGCGCCATTCGGCCCGATCAGTCCCAGGATGTACCCCTGGGGTAAACTCAATGAAATACCATCCAGAACGAATCCCTTGTATCTTTTTTGCACATTTTGTAATTCTAAGATGTTTTCCTTGTTATCCATCTGAGCTCTCCTTTATTTCTTTAACAAGAGCGATGATTTCTCTTGTCGAAATATCGAATCTTTTTGCCGTTTTGAGGATTTTCAAAATATCCTTTCGGATCTCCTGCCATTTATCTTGTCGCAGTTTATCCCTGTTGATGTCGGCTATATACGAACCCAATCCGGACCGAGTGATGATAAATCCTTCGTTTTCCAGGTCAGAATAGGCACGTTTTATCGTGATCTCGCTTATCTTCAACTCGCGGGACATTTCCCGGATCGAGGGGAGTTTGGTCTCCGGCTGCAGCCCCCCTGAGGCGATGGCATCCTTGACCTGATCTGTGATCTGCTTGTACATCGGATCTGGATCCAGGGGGGAGACCACAATAAACAAATTATCCATCCATCAACCTCTTGAAGCTTGTTTTGCCTTTGTGGCTGTTTGCAATAGCAGATAGTAGATAGCCAATCCACATAAAGGTAAAATAATCCAGGTCAACCAATGCAATTGACCAAGTCTTTTCGTGACTTCGGTGATCTCCATATTCATTTTTAAAATCACGAATTCGAAGATCAATATGGATGATACCATCGTGATTATCATGACAGCCCAGACAAATTTGACGAATACGGCGTGACCGAACCGGAAAATGATGATGTAAGAAATGGCGGCCAAGAATATAGCGAAAACGGCGCACAACAAAACGAACACCCTGCCTATCGTATAAAGATAGGCAGGTCCAGGGAAAAATATATATATGATGTAATTGTACGCAACAAGAATGGCCGCAGTGAGAAAAACCAGGGCAAATTTGGAAAGGACGATCTCACGGTCTTTGATGGGCAGTATTCTTAGAAAATTGTAAGCATGGGATTTTTCTTCGATTTTTTCATTCACTGATAGCGCACCTACGACAGCGAGGATCAACCACAATCCCTGGAACAAAACCATTGCCCCGCTCAGTTCTTTGCGGACGAGGAACCAGTAAAGTGTCATCAGCGTCATGATTCCAATAGAGTATTGAATGAAATATATGGCGTTTTTTTTCATCAGGCGTAACATATCGATTCTCCTTCAGGTATATCTTGCTTTCAATCTCTTGACAGCCAGCTTCATCAAAAAGTAATAACCGCCCAAACAGATAATGGTTCCTATTATCCAATAAGGGCCCCTCATGAACTGCATAATTTCGTTATAGGATATGCCCATCGGCTTCAAGATAAAAATCCTAATGGGTATTGGAGAGATCAAGAGACAGACCCAAACGATCAAGACATACTTACCGAACCGGGAAAACCCGTATCGCAAAATGCCGAGATACAGAAAAGCCGCAGCCAAGAGGCATAGGTCGCCGTACACGATAAGATAGGCACAACTGGGGATCAGGTATTCCGGGTTTGTGGAAACCATGGCAAAGGCGGCACAGCATCCCCCCACATATATCGTCACCGCAATGAACACGAGGGCGAATTTGGCTTTGACGATCTGGGCCGGTTCGATCGGGAGAATCCTAAGAAATGTGTACCCGTTGGCTTTGCTTTCCATCTGTTCATGGGCCCACATCGCTGCCAGCACAAGCCAGATCATCGGGGCGAGATAGGTGGCAAAGGACAGGCTGAATGGATCAGGGCCGACGAGCCGGTCGTAATTGAACATGGGGAGGGCAAATACAAGAAGCAAACCCGGATATAAGATGTACCAGAACGAAAACTTCTTCATTAAGCGCAGCATTTTAGTCTCCTTTGACCAATGCGATCAGGATGTCATCCAATCCCACGCTTTCCACTTTGATATCCCCAGAGGCCAAACCTGAGGATAAAGCGTCTTTTATTGACGGATAATTTTTGGTCAAACCAGAACTCCCGAACATGTGGCTTTCCACATCCTCGAGTTTATCGATGACGGATTTATCCAGCGATTCGAGGGTGAAATGGATCTTTTTCCAGTTGGAGAGAAGCTCGTCTTTGGATTCGGTCATCACGATTTGTCCGTTGATCATGTAGGTGATGTAATCGGCAATCCGTGATATGTCGTCTGTTATGTGAGAGGATAAGATTACGGTTCTGTCGTTTTCTTCGGTGAAGGTTTTTAAAAAGTCGATCACTTCTCTCCGGATGATCGGGTCCAGCCCCGATGTCGGTTCGTCCAGCATAATGAGTTCGGGATTGTGGGACAGGGCGATTGCGAGGGAGAGTTTCACCTTCATGCCCTTCGAGAATTTTCTGATCCTTTTTTTGAGGGGGATTTCGAATTGTTCTAGTAGACTCAGGTATTTTTTCTCATCCCATTTGTCATAAAAATGGGACACGAATTTTCCCGTCCACACAGCACTATTATGATCGTAAAAATACTGTTCTTCCCCGACATAGCCGATTTTATTCTTGATCTGTTTTTCATTTTGGATATTGTCCAGACCAAAAACTTTCACCTGGCCTCCGTCGGATTCTATCAAGTTCATGATCAGCTTGATGCTGGTGGTCTTGCCTGCGCCGTTAGGCCCGATCAATCCCATAACATATCCTTTGGGCACATCCCAGGTGATGTCGTCCAGGACAAATTCCGGATACTCTTTCCTGAGTTTATTTATCTCCAGTATGTGTTCCATTTTTTCCTCCTGTGTTTATGCCAAAAAAAACAAAATGAGCAGCAGAACTGCGATCATAAAAACCAACAGCTTGATGCGGATAAATCCCTTTGGCTTTTTCATTTTCTCACTCCTTTATTTTGAATGGCTTCGATTATGTCATCGGCAGAAATGTCGAATTTTTCTCCCGATTTTAAGATCTTTATCAATTCTTGCCGGATTTCTGCTAATTTCTCGCCTCGTATTTTTTCTTTACTGACATCTGCAACGAACGAGCCCAATCCCGACCGAGTGAAGATATAACCCTCATGTTCTAAGTCTGCATAGGCGCGCTTGATAGTGATTTCGCTGATTCCAAGCTCTCTGGTCATTTCTCTAATCGATGGCAATTTTTCCTCCGGCTTTAATATACCTCCAGCGATGGTGTCTTTTATCTGTTCCGTCACCTGCTTGTACATCGGGTCCGGGTTCAGGGGCGAAACCACGATAAACATTTTATCTTTCATTTGAATGTGTATATCGAATATACACAGTATACGAGGCATTCGCACCGTTGTCAAGCCTTTTTTTAAAAAATTTTTAATTTTGTAAATGATTTCCTTAGTTTTGTTGTCTAAATAGTGTGAGATGGAAAAAAACGATACAGGAGGTCAAAATGAAAAAAAGTCTGACATTAATGGTTATTTTCTCCTTTTTGGTTTTGTCTGCAGCGAGCAGCTTTGCTCAACCTCAACAGAGGATGCCAAGGGCAAAAAGGACGTTTGACAGGTCGCAAAACCGGATTCTGGGCGTTTTGAAGGCCAACCAAGAAGAGCTCAATATCACCGATGAACAGATCGAGCAGGTCCAAAATCTTGTGTTTTCCTTTAAAGAGAAGACAATCAAAAGAACAAGTGAAAACAGTTTAAACCGCGTAGAGTTGCAGAAATTGATGCAGGATCACGAAAACCTGGATTACGGCAAGATCGAGGCAATCCTCTCCAAAACATCAGCTGCCCGAAATGAGATGTTTATCGAAGGGCTTAAACTGAAAGAGGAGATCAACAATGTCCTGACGCCGGAACAACAGGAAGCTCTCAAGGCCAAAGCCAGGGATGGTATAAGAAGTCGAGTCCGTAACTTACGAGACCGGCTGCAGCAGCGTAATCCTCGGTTAAAAAATCGGTTGCACTACACGAATTTCCGCTTATAAGCTATAATAAAAAGTTACAGATAGGAGACTGGAATGAATAGATGTTCGGCTTTTTTGCTCGTATTGTTTTTTTCTTTTTTGATGCATATGAATTGCAGCACGCTCCAGCTGGAGAGTACCTGGAAGGATCGAGACATCACACTGGACGGGAAAGGCGGGGATTGGCTGGGATCCAAGTATTATTTCGAAGATGTTGCCATTTCTATCGGATTGATCAATGACGCTCAATATCTGTATGTTTCCATGATGACCGAGAATCCGATGATCCGGGCCCAAATTATGAGGAAAGGTCTGACTGTTTGGCTGGATCCCAAAGGGGGAAAAAACAAGACATTTGGCATCAAATATCCTCTAGGAAGACAGAGAACTGAACAGGAAGAAGAGAGGCTGACACCAGAGGCCATGATGGATGAAATAGCCCGTGAAGAAATGATGCAAAAGCTCCAGGAGTCGATGACAGAATTGGAAGTTCTCGGCCCTGATGAGAAAGTGTTGGAAAATATGGATATCAAAGATGCCAAGAGAATCGACGTCAAAATGAGAAACGCAGGCGGTACATTTGTCTATGAGCTCAGGGTTCCTCTTATTTCCAGCGAAGAACATCCCTTTGCCGTTGGTGTGAAACCCGGAGATATGATCGGTGTTGGATTCCTATCGCCCAAACTGCAGATGCAGAGACCGAGAGGAATGCGCAGCGGCGGAATGCCAGGAATGGGAGGCCGAGGCGGCATGGGTGGTGGAGTGGGCGGAATGCGTGCCACTGGAATGGGCCGGCAGATGCCTCAGCAACTCAAAATCTGGGCTAAAGTGAAGCTGGCTGCGGATTTCCCGCTTCCAATGCAGTGATCATACCTACTGCTCGAGGACTTTACGCAGCTTAACGGGCTTTGTTGCCCTTTCCCTGATTTTCAGGTTCAGGATCTCGACCCCCAGCGAGAAGGCCATAGCGAAGTAAATATATCCCTTAGGGATGTGCAGATCGAGCCCTTCCCCCATAAGTGAAAAGCCTACCAGTAGCAAGAAGCTCAATGCTAGCATCTTGATGGTGGGATGGGAGTCCACAAAATTTCCGATCACGCGCGCAGACAGCATCATGATACCGACGGCGATAACGATGGCCAGGATCATAACCGGGATATGATCGGCTAGACCCACGGCGGTGATGACCGAGTCCAGTGAGAACACGATATCCAGGATTGCGATCTGGATAAGGATGGCGACAAAGTTTCGGGCAACCTTGGCCTTGGCCGTCGCGGGTTTTCCCTCCAGACTGGCATGGATCTCGTGGGTGCTTTTCGCCAGCAAAAATAGACCTCCCGCCAGCAAGATAATATCCCGACCGGATATTTCGTTTTTGAATACGCTCAAAAGGGAAGCGGTTAGGGTCATGATCCAGGTCAAGGTGAGCAGCAGAAGAATGCGTGTTCCCATTGCCAAAGCCAGGCCAATCGTTCTGGCTTTGTTTCTCTGATGAGCAGGGAGCCGACCCACCAGAACCGAGATAAAAACGATATTATCGATCCCAAGAACGATTTCTATGGTCGTTAAGGTGGCCAGAGCCACCCAGGCTTGAGGTTGTGCGATCCATTCCATGGCGGATTTCCTTTCTTGGTAGTTTGTTCGTTAACTTTACTCAAGAGGTTATCACACGCAAAACAGAATATTCAACGTCTTTTCTCTCCTCAGAAGTCTTTAGGGGTTCGTATTGGGGAGAAGTGCTACCAAACAGTTATATGGAGGACCGGCGAAGGCCTTATTTTAGGTAGCCTTTGGTCTTGAGATATCTTTGAATTTTATGTGCGAGAGATTCAGCTTCTTTTTTCAAGTCGATAAAATCCTCTTTGGTAAAAATATAAGCTGGATTATAATCAGCTTCCTCCCTGTATTTCATCAATTTTGAAAACACGTGGGAATCTTTCGGCGGAAAAATTCCCTCTTTCACAAAGTGAAGGGCAAACAGCCTCAGGGCGTCTTCATGGCTCTTCGATTCAAATCCTTTTGACAGCAGAACTGCTCTTATGTGATACAGAATGAAATAATATAACCGAGACAGCGCATCATTTATGTAACCGTTTTCGAATAATAAACAGGCTGCCTCAAATGCCGTATTTGCTCTCTTTATTTCTTCGTAGATGTTCTCTTTTTTGTTGGATTTATTCATAATATAATACCCTCAGTTTCGATTTCATAGGCGATGGCTCTCTCCCTCTTTTTGAGAAGGGAGAATTCTTTCTCCGATAGAATTAACGTTGAAAGGGGCATAATATTCTCAAACTCAAAATCAGCGATCTCTTCCAGAATTAGATTTTTCTCTTTTTTTGTGAGTTTTTTGACAATAATCGCAATGTCTATGTCGGAATGACGATCAAAATCCCCCCTTGCTTTTGATCCGAAAAGAATCAATTTGACCTTATCTTCTCCCAATAAAGCTTCTATGTTGCGTTTGAATTTTTTGGTGAGTTTTTTCTCATCTTCAGTTAGATACATCTTTCCCTCTTTTTACGTAATATATCTTAACACACTGCTGTCCGGAACATGGAATTTAATTTTCCCATAACTTAATTATTAACAATA
>CAYPGQ010000052.1:0-29999 GCA_964410125.1 uncultured Eubacteriales bacterium
TTCTTCTTTTTTCATCTAACTAAATGATATCAACTCTTTTCTTTTACCTCAATGGAATTTTTTCTGTCGCATACAGGAGAGGGTGAGATATTCTCTTTTGCATTTGACTTTAACAGATGCGCTCTGATATACATAGAATGAAGGATTCAGGGAGATATGAGGCTTGAACACTATCCTGTTGAAAAGTTAAAAAAGCAAATATTAGAGATTATAGGCAAGCATCTTGATCTGCGCTTTTACCGTATTTTCTTTTTTGGTTCAAGGGTATCAGAACAAAATTCCCAACGTTCAGACATCGACATCGGAATTGATGGGCCTGAAGAGATTTCTGCCCGCGCATGCGCAGAGATCCGGGAGAGTTTCAACAATCTCCCCACTCTTTACAAATTTGATCTCGTGGATTTCAGGAAAGTCACTTCGGAATTCAGGGAGGAAGCTTCCAAGAGCATCGAATATGTCAAATGATATACCAATTTTAAAAGACTTTAAAAGAACCATCACCCGACTCGAAGAAGCCCTGAGTCTTGAAAAAACAGACATTGTCCGGGATTCGGCAATCAAAAGGTTCGAGCTATGTTTTGACCTTGCCTGGAAAAACATCCAGGTCTTTGCCAGAAAAGAAGGCATAGAATGTCACTCTCCCCGGAGTTGTCTTAAAACAGCTTTTCAATTGAATTTTATCGAATACAACGAGGACTGGTTGGAGATGCAAGAAGACCGCAATCTCACTGTTCATATGTACAAGGAGAATATTGCAGAGAATGTTTATACTAGGCTTGCTTCGTATGTGCCTCTTTTTAAAGGATTAGCACAAAAGTTGTCTGAATAAGATAATTCACATAAGCTTTTCCAGCCTCTTTTTGGCGTTCTCTATTTATGGAATTCCGGTGTCTTCATTTTTCCAGAGATCGTATCCTGTTCAGATAGCAGGCATCATTTTATAACTCGTAGTTATAAAATTACTGTTTTTGGGATTTTGCTTTACTGGGGGTAATAAAAATCGAGTTCGATTTTGCGGGACAACAGAAAAAAAATTAGATATGATATTAAAAGCAATGTTTTGGGAAGGAGAAGATGAATGAATAAACGGTTTATATGTTTAATGATCGTTGTTTTATTTGTGAATTGTGGGACACAGGCCCAATCCCTGGCAGATGACCCCAGGGTGGCTTCTGCAATCAAGATTATTGAGACCTGGATCGATTCTCAACTGGACTACAATGACATTCCGGGCATGTCGGTGGCGATTGTGTATGACCAGGAACTGGTGTGGAGTCGCGGATTGGGATTTGCCGATGTGGACAAAAAAGTTCCGGCTTCACCAGACTCTATTTACAGCATATGTTCCATCTCGAAACTTTTCACCAGCATCGGGATCATGCAGCTCAGAGACGAAGGAAAGCTGCGTCTTGACGATCCGATAGCAAAACATCTTTCCTGGTTCAACATCAAAGATAAATATCCCGACGCCCCGGAAGTCACCATAGGAGGGATTCTCACCCATTCCTCTGGGCTGCCCCGGGAAGCGGATTATCCTTACTGGTCAGGGCCCGAACACAACTTTCCGACAAGGGAGCAAATTATAGAAGCCCTCGCCGGGCAGGAAGAGCTTTATCCGGCAGACACCTATTATCAATACTCCAACCTGGGAATGTCCCTATTAGGCGAAGTAATCGCCACAGCATCTGGGAAACCTTTTGCCGAGTACATCCAGGAGCACATCCTCACGCCTCTTGGATTGACGAACACAACCCCCGAAATACCTGAAGAGCAGCGGGGAAAGCAGCTCGCCACAGGCTACAGCGTGCGGCTCCGTGATGGCAGCCGCAAAGTCATCCCGTTTTATCTTGTCAACGGGATCGCACCGGCCGCAGGTTTTGCATCTACCGTTGAAGACCTGGCCCGGTTTGCATCCTGGCAGTTCCGGTTGCTAGAAAAGGGCGGATGGGAAGTCTTGGCGGCTAACACCTTGAAGGAAATGCACCGTGTCCACTGGCTCGATCCGAACTGGAGAACCACACGTGGATTTGGTTTTTCCGTCTCCCGCCGTGACGACAAAACATACGTCGGGCATGGCGGCAACTGTCCCGGTTACAAGTCACAGCTCTCCCTGCGTCCCAAGGACAAGATCGCTGTCGTTGTCATGTCCAATGCACACGATGTCAGTCCCAGTTCTTATGGGTACGAAATCTTCGACCTTGTCGCGCCTGCGATACTCGATGCGGTCAAGAATCCTGGAAAGGCCAAAAAACCAGATCCGGATCTGGAGAAATTCGTCGGAAGATACGAGATGCCCATCGGAAGAGAATCCATGGTCGTTATCTGGGAAGGAGAGCTAGCCACCATGGGAATTCCAACCAGGAGCCTGAGTCCTTCTAAACTGAGAAGAGTGGAAGGCAATATCTTCAGAAGAGTGCGTTCCGATGGTGAGCTGGGAACAAAAGTCATCTTCGAGGTTGACGCTGATGGGAAAGTCACACGCATGATCCAAAGCAGCCAGTACTCCAATCGCATTCGTTAGAGAATCCGGATTTAATGAGTTCGGTGATGAATAAAAAGCAGAATTGGGGGCTCAAATTATTTGTCATATGGGGTCTTGCCTTTTTTGTATTATCTTTGATGGTTTTTGCGATCGATCAAGATTCCATCGGTGAGATTAACCATCTTGAGGAACTCGAAAAGGCCATCATTCAGGCAAAAGAGGTGGTCCGAGTTAATCCCCAGGATGCCGAAGCGCACCAAAAGTTGGGTTGGCTTCTGATAAAAAATGGGAAATTCAATGCAGCAGAGAAAACTCTGAACAATGCGTTGAAAATCGACAAGGAATATCTTCCGAGCATTCTTACCTTGGCCAACCTGAACAGGAAGCAGTATCGCTACGACAAGGCAGAAGCAGCGCTCGAAAAAGCGGTGGAACTGGCTCCCTCCAGCCTGGCAGTTCATCTTCTCACAGCCCGGTTTAAGATCGACAGGATGGATTTCGAGGAAGCCATGGAGATCTATCTGGCCATCTTATCAGATCGCCCTGAATCTGCTGCAGCCTTATGCGGAATAGCCGAGATCTATTACTGGTGGAATGACTACCTGGATGCAGAAGAGTACATCCAAAAATGCTTGGATGTTGACTCCAAATCTGCTCCGGCTTATGTCATCCAGTCCCGGATACACCGCATCCGGCAGGATAATGACAAGTGGAACCAGTGGGGAAGGAAAGCCGTGGGACTCGATCCATTTAACGACGATGCGCGGGCTAACTTGGCCAACATTCTTTTCCGGGGAGAGGGGAAGTTACAGGAAGGATACGAGCAGGCGAAATTGGCACTGCGGATCAATCCCTATTCCCACCTGGCCCATGTCTATCTTGGAAATGGGTGGACACCTCAAGACTATGGACAGCAAAAGATCGAGGGCGAAGAGAAGGCCATTGCGAAAATAAAGCAACTTTTGGCAACCGGGGATAAACATCTTATGGATATGGATTTCAAAAAAGCAGATCAGGCTTTCAACAAAGTCCTCAGGATGATGCCCAAAAACATCACGGCTATGATCGGAAAGGGGACGCTGAACTATCACCAAAAAAAATACGATGAAGCACTGTCTTGGTTTTTCCGGGTGTTGGACGTCAATCCCGAGTATGGATTGGGCCATTATGGGGTGTGCCAGACTCTTCTGAGGAAAAAAGACCGAATAAATGTCAGATTTGGGGAGATAGAAGGAGAGTTTGCGGCAAAGTTTGTCGCTGAGCCGCCTTTTATAAGGGATGTTTTCATCAATTTTGAGAAGCTCGACTATGATCTCCAGAAAATTTTGTGTATGGCCGTACAGCCGCTCAAAAATTACTTGAAGGCGCTGAAGATCGCAGGGGCCACTTTTTATCTGTCGCCTTTTCACAAATTTTTATGGGAGGCACCACACAACCAAGGGCTGAAGAGCCAGCGGACCTTTGATCTGCGGCTGTGGGATGACATAAAGGGAAACGGAGGATTTCACTCCACCAGCGGTGCGGATTGGGAAAAAGACGTCAAGTATCTCCGGTTCAATGTGGTGGCCCACGAGTTTGCCCATCAAGTGCACTCGTTCCTTTCAAAGAAACATCGAGAAGAGATCAAATGGTTGTTTCTCAAAGCAAAAAAGGAGCGGAAGACTTTGGATTTTTATGCAGATTTTAATGAGTGGGAATACTTTGCAGTGGGTGTCGAGGCGTATGTGTCGGCAGATAAGTTGGCCGACCAAAAGATCGGGTACGGGCACACGCGACAAGAGCTCTTGGAGACTGATCCGGACCTCTATTACTTTATCGAGGGCTTGAGTGACCTGGATAGTTATGAGGAGAGTGAGATCCTGGCTGCAGTTCAAAAGGCCATGATGACGTTGAGAAGCGAAGGGAAAGAAAAAAGTTTGGCCATCCTAGAGGAATCCATCGAGGTGTATGGGAACCACCCGGATTTTTTAGATGCGATGGCTAATATTCATATGCGAGAAAAAGAGATGGACAAAGCAAAGGAGATGCATGTTCGAGCAGTCGAGGAATTCCCGGATGACAGCACAGGTTATCTCGGTCTGGCAGAGATATATTTTTACACCGATTTTGATCAAAAGAAAGCCATCGCCCTGTTGGAAGACAGCAGGATAAGGCTTTCGGGAGAAGTCGATATTTTGGTGAAGTTGGGCGAGCTATACTATTTTTCGGCTGATGTGGATAAGGCGGTCGAAGTCCTGCAGAAGACTTTATCGATCGATCCCTTTCCCGATCCCTATTCATCATCTGACCCTTACTTTTACTTGGCCAAAAGTTTTATCGCTAAGGAGGAATACGAAAAAGCGGCAAAGCTTCTGGATTTCAGCTTGGCCGAGCTGGACAAGAACAACCTGCGGGTGAGGACAGAAGGGGCTTATGTGGCCATCAAAATGGAGGATAGGGACGCGGCAGAGGAGCATTTGGATTTGGCTGTGATACTGAGGGAACGGGATGCACGTGTCCAGGAAATAAGGGCACTGTTTTTGGAGGATCAGGGAAAGAAGAAAGAGGCCCGGGAGGTTCTGGAAAAATTGATGAAGCAGGGTCCTAACAGAGTGGAGACAAAGATCCAGCTGGCAAGAATGATTATGGAAACGGATGCGGGGAAGGCAAGGGAGTTATTGGATGCAGCGATGGCAAATGTCCATAAGATCCCGGATCAAATATTGGTATCGCGGATGTATACGGTATATGGGTTGCTCGAAGAAAAAGTAGGAGAGATCGAAAAAGCGATTGATTTTCATAAAAAAGCCGTAGCTCTTTTCAAGTACAACTTCGAATCCACCGCCGCCCTCACAAGACTTAAATAATTCGGTAATAATTCGGTGACGGGATACTTGATTACTTAATTTGTTAAATAAGTAATCAAGTATCCCGGTACAAAATTTGACAAAAAAGAGGAGAGATCGCATGGCATCCATCAAAAAATCAAAAAAAACAATAGCAATACGATTTTTATGTTTTCTGGGAATTTTAAGCATCACCTTTGCATTGACAGGATATCTTCAAGCCCAGGAAACAGAAAAAGTTTCCAGGTTCGGAGAGTACAAAGGCTATTCTGAAGAAATCTACGATTCGTCGGTCCGGTCCTCCCAGTATCTGACCATGCGGGACGGCATCAAAATCGCGATCGACATCGTTCGCCCCGCAAAAGCCGACAAAGTTCATGAGGAACCGCTCCCGGTTGTCTGGACCCACACCCGCTATCGCCGCTCCTTTGTTCGGGATGGCAAGCTGATGAGCGAATTGGACTCCCCCCTTTACCAAAGCCTTCTCAAATACGGCTATGTCCTTGCCGCTGCGGATGTTCGCGGCTCCGGTGCTTCGTTCGGAAGTTGGCAGGGCATCTGGACCCAGGAAGAAACTCAGGATGCCTATGAAATCATCGAATGGCTTGCCTCTCAACCCTGGTGTGATGGGAATGTCGGGATGGCCGGTGGATCATACTTGGGAATCACGCAGCTCATGGCAGCCGGCACAAAACCACCCCACCTAAAGGCAATCTTTCCTGCTGTGGCTCTCTTCGACATTTATGCTGTCGCCTATCCCGGAGGAGTATTTTACGATGACTTTATCAAGCATTGGAGTGAGCTGACCCAAACAATGGATACACAGGTCATCGCAGCTCCAGTCGATGAGGACAAAGATGAAGTCCTCCTGAAATCAGCCATCGCAGAACACGAACAAAGCCGGGCCCTTATTGACATCTTTTCCCCTTTAAAATACCGCGATAGTGTGGATCAAAGAACTGGAATCCAGCCTTTTTACACATGGCATCCAGCAGCCTATGTCGATGAAATCAACGAGTCCAGCATCCCGATTTATCTATGGTGCGGCTGGTCCGATTCCTTCACCCGGGATGGCTTCATTATGTTCCGCAACTTTAAAAATCCCAAAAAGATCGTCATGGGCGCATGGTCACATTCTCCCAAAGATCCCGATATTCAAAAAGCAGAATTCATCCCGGCTATCGTTGAGGAGATCCGGTGGTTCGATTACTGGTTGAAGGGCATCGATAACGGCATCATGGATGAGCCGCCCATCAGGTATCATGTCATGAATGTTCCGAAGGATAATGAATGGCGAACGGCTAACGAGTGGCCTCTTCCAGAGCAAAACCCGACAAATTATTACTTTCACGCAGGCCCCTCAGGAAGCGCGGAATCGGTCAATGACGGACAATTGAGTGCAGTCCTACCATCGGGTGATTCCGGAAAAGATGATTATGCTGTTGATTACACAACAACCTCAGGGACAGCGACGAGATGGGATAATGCCGTCGGAGGAGGTTTCGATTATTCAGGCATAGGAGAAAACGATAAAAAGGGATTGACCTACACGACAGAAGCGTTGGGAGAAGATCTGGAGATCACGGGCCATCCGGTTGTCCACCTTTGGTTGAGTTCAACGGCAACGGATGGAGAATTCTTTGTCTATCTGGAAGAAGTGAATGCTGAAGGAGTCAGTCATTATGTCTCTGAAGGGACGTTGCGGGCATCCCACCGTGCCTTAAACGATCCGCATTATGACAACCTCGGTCTTCCTTATCACCGCAGTCATGAAGAGGACATCCAAGAGCTCGAGCCCGGCGAACCGGCCGAGCTTGCCTTCGATCTCCAACCGACCTCCAATGTCTTCGACGCCAGAAATCGCATCCGAATCACCATAACCTGTGCAGACAAGGACAATGCCCTGACACCCGAACTTTCGCCGCCCCCAACAATATCTGTCCATCGGAATGCGCAGTATGCCTCCTATATCAGCTTGCCCGTCATCGGAGCCGCAGAAATACCTCTACTTGAAGAAGAATCTTCTCTTGGTCTCATCCTCGGTATTGCCCTGGGAGTGATCATTTTCGTTATCGTTTTCACCACTTTCATGAGGAGGAGACTACACCCCAAACCATAAAAAAAGGCAATTCCACCAAAAAATAATCTAAATCAAATAACTCATCAAATTTTCATCAGATCCACCACACCCGGATGAATCATCAAACTAAAAAGGACAAACGTAATAACCACCGCCATTACAAAGATCTCGATTCTCTCTCTTAGCTCCATTTCTTGCCTCCGGCTAGCGATGCGTATCTTCTAGCTTCATATTTTTTTCAACAACCAGACATATTGAACTTCTATTCGGTTAACCTGAATTATTCATAAACATGATTTTATTAACAGGATTTAATGCTATATGCATTGAAATCAGGGACATGTACAGATTTTCCGAAATCGGTAACGTGTCCCTTGATTTCAAGCTCCTACATTAATAATTCAGGGTAACCTGGATAATTTATAAATTATCCAGGTCAATTAGGAATAAAAATTGTATGAATTGTTGGTTAAATTCTAAACAGCTGATTAAGGTATTGAGAATGCTGGTACCAAATTATCACCAAATCAATTGCTTGACAATTTATTTATTGCTCAATATATTGAGTACATACTCGAAATTATGAGCAATCACCTCATTTCATCAAACCGCCAAAAAGTCCTAAGTTTTTTTGCGAAGTTTTCTGATGAAGAATTCTACGAAAGAGAAATCGCCTGCAAAATTGGAATCAGCTTTGGATCCGCCAATCAAGTTTTGAATGAGCTTTTCTCCGACGGATTGTTGAATAGACAAAAAAAAGGAAAAATGTTTTTTTACTCATTCAATTCAGCAGACCCTATTTACAGACAATTCAAAATATTCAACACAATTGTGATGTTGAGACCTCTCCTTTATAAACTTATGAACATCTCCCAAAAAATAATCCTTTATGGAAGCTGCGCCGATGGAACCGACACATCACAAAGCGATATTGATATTTTCATTGTCAGCGATTACAAAAAAAGAGTCATTCAACTTATTGAAAAATATTCTCTAGGAACAGGATTTGAGAAAGTCAGGATTCAGCCGATGGTTTTTTCCCCATTAGAACTTTTGAAAAGTGAGAAATCTGAGAAAGGATTTCTGTCTTTAGTTAATGAAGGCTTAGTTCTGTGGGAAAAAGCATCTGATGAATCCCAAGTTTAAAGAATGTGTGGAAAAGAATAAAATTGTTACCTTTCCTGCGGGAAAAAGATTGGTCAACAAAGAACTGATCTCTGCTAGAAAAGATTTAGAAGATGCCAAATTTGGACTTGCTTACGATAAATATAAGTGGCCTACAATTCAAGGTTATTACGCAATGTACCATGCTGCGAGAGCATTATTGTTTTCGAAACAATATCGTGAAAAAAGCCATTACTGCCTTTATGTTGCTCTAAAAGCACTTTTTGTTGACTCTGGGATACTGGAAGAAGAACTTTCCGAATTTTTTTATGGTGCAATGATTCTGAGGGAAAATGCTGATTATAGGAGCGAGTTTTCTAAAACAAGAGCAACAAAGGTAATAGAAAAAGCAGAATATTTTTTAGGGAGAGCTAGAGAAATTTTAAAGTAATGTTTAGCGGTCACGGGGAGATTGGTCGGTGTTGCCCTGGATGTAAAGGCCGACAATCTTTGTGACCTGGCCTGATTCGTCCGAGGCAAAGCGAATCCGGAACTGTGCATATCCTTCAAGAGCAAAGGTGTTTTTGTTCAGCGGTATGAGCCGGTATTCCGGCCGGCTTTCTCTCTGATAGTACAAGCGTCCTTCCCGAAGTGCGATGTGTCGCGGACCATAATCCCCAGCAAATCTTTCCATTTCTTCGACCGAAAGGGCAACCGGATTTTTTTCCACTTTCAGGGCATCTCTTGCCCACTGGAGGCCTCGCGTGGCCAATCTGTTGCCCTTCCTGATCTTGAGGGAGGCCTCAAAACTCGCGATCGATTCCTTGTTTTGTCCTGTCTCCAGGTAGGTCAATCCAAGGCCCAAATAGGCATCGGCAGACTCTGGATAGGATTCGAGACACACTTTGAGCACGGAGATAGCTTCTTCCTGCTTACCGCTGCCACCCAGGTATTGGGCCATCTCTGTCAACGAATCTTCCTCGACCAACTCAGGAAAGGTCTCTTTTGCCTCTTCAATTTTTTGCAGCCCGGCTTCCATACCTTCGTTCATGAATGCCTTTTCGATAGATAGCCGGGCGAGTCTCTTCGGATTATTGTATTTTTCGTAGTCCAACCAATCGAGAGCGTACTGGTGATCGTCCACGATGAGGGATGTGACGGCTTCGGCTATGGCCAGGCCGTTGTTGCTGTTGGCAAAATAAATGACACCTTTGCCGCGATCTTTGTATGTCACAGTGTAAGCCCTCAAGTCACCGTTGTCTCCCCAGTGCCAAAATCCAAATCCTGTGTTTCCAGGCTGGACACCCCATCCCCATCCCCAAAAAACATTTGCGAACAACTCAGCCGTTTCACGGCTCACTGTCACCTGAACCTGGGAAGAAGTCATTTGGTCGATGGTTTCCTCACTCAATCCCTGGGCGTTGAGGAGGGCACAGATGAATTTGGCGTAGTCAGTCGCATTTGTCAGGAGGGAAGCGCCTCCGTTGGGACTGGTGTTTTTCCTGAGCTCATTGACTTTCCCATGACGATCGTGGCCACATGCTCCGTTGGCTGCATAAGTCTCGTTCCAGACATAGCTAGTGTGTGCCATTCCCAAGGGGTCGAACACTTCTTTCTGAGCAAATTCCTGGAGTGATATCCCGGATATCTGCTCGATGGTCCGGCCGAGATACAGGAATCCTTCGCCGGAATAGGCATACTGAATTCCCGGTTCTCTCATGAGCCGGCTCCCCCAGTTGGGAAGGCCTGTAGTATGTGTCAGGACCAGCCGGGCCGTTATTTTTTTGTAGCGCTCGTCTTTTGCCAACTTGGGATACTCTTGATTCGGAAAATATTCGAAGAGCGGTTTATCCAGATCGAGTTCCCCTCGCTCCACCAGGCGCATAGCCGCATAAGCTGTGACGGTTTTAGTAAGGGATGCCGCTTCGAACATCGTGTTCTCGTCAACCGGCTCGTTGGTTTCCCGGCTTCTCACGCCGAATGCCTTCTTCCAGAATATCTGCCCTTCCTGGACTACCGCCATCGACAGTCCAGGAACATTGGCTGTCTCCATCAGTCTGGGGATCTCTCTTTCCAGGATTGTTGCAAGTGTTTCCTCCTTGGGTTCCTTTGCACAAGATTGCACAAGCAAAAACAATGGGACAACTGAAATGATGAAGACTAAAATATTTTTCCGATTGACCATAAACGCCTCCTTGATTCAATCAATATAGTTGCAGACTTTTCCATCTTCTATAATTAAGACGAAAAAAAACAATAAGGGTTTACTTTATCAGGCACCACCCTATATCTTTTCTTCAAGATACTCCAAAGGAATTTATTATAGGGTGGTTCCTAATGGGACGTCCCCTAGTTCTTTTTTCGGATGTGGATGATGGCGACATCGATCATTTCGGAAAAATTCTCCGGATACCAGTGCCCGATATTCGGTGTTACGATGAATTCATGAGGAAGGCCTTCCGCCTTCATGATCTCGGCCATCTCTTTCTGATCCGGTAATCGCGGGTCCATCTCAGTGGTGATCAATGTGCCGCGGATACCTCTTGTTTTGGCTTCCTTAATCTTCTCTGACGAAAAGCCATCGGGTTTGGCCGGGCACAATACAACAAATCCAATGGCTGGAATGGTCTTGTCCAGAATAGCTACCAGAGAGGCCACTCCACCGGAAGAAAATCCTCCAATAACAGCCTGTGTCGGATCGACCGGAAAATCCTGAAGGACTTTTTCGTACGCCTTTTTAATCTCTTTTTTTGTCAATTCTATATCTTCTGTCCAGCTGTATCCGCTCATCGATACGATCTGACTGGATTGAGGGTAGGCCACGATGAATTCTTTTTTCATTAAATCCGACGTCCACTGCGGCTTGAACACATCGATGTTTTCGCCGCCGCCATGAAGAGCGATAAACAGAGGGTATTTTTCATCCTCATCAAAATTTTCAGGAACGAGGACTTCCAGCTTTGGCTGGACCGATTTTTGTGCCTCCTTCCTTTTTTCCTCATTCTTTTGTTTGAATACCTTGAAACTCTCCACGTCTTTCAGAGGAGTCCAAATTTCGTTGTTCACCTCATACTTCCCGAACCAGAGTCCGTGGTCTAATCTATATTCCAGGGCTTTTAAAGCTTTTTCGTGCTCTTCCAGTTGGATATACATAAGCGCCAGATTGAAGGCGTTGGCGTGGATATGGTCAGGAAACTGTGTCAACGCTTTTTCCAAGATTCTTGCTGCTTCTGCATACTCTTTCTGCTGATAAAGCTTCCCGATATGCGCCCTCATTTCCTCATAACTAGAAAACTGATTACTTTCTTTTTCCTGTCCCTCTGAGATCACAAAAACTGCCATGAGAATCCAGGCGACCAAACATAGTTTTTTCATTTTCCTCACTCCTTCTCCATTTGTTATGCTACACGCATAATGCTAAAGAAAATCTTCTCTCCGGTAAAGAAATTTTTTGACTTAAAAAAGATGATAAAAATACTTGACATCTAACATTTTAATTTGATAAACATAATGCATCTGTCGGGTAGAGAGGATCCCCAACCATAGCGCGAAGTAGAAGTTCTTTCTATTTCTAATGGGATACTACTTACTAAAAAAACTAAATTCAGGGGAGAAGTCTGCATTTTTAATCATATGAATTATTTATAACCGAAAAAAGGAGGGGATTATGAAAACAAAACGTTTATTTTTATTTTCCTTTATTGCTATCGCATTGATAGCGGTAGCGGGAACGCCGATCAAACCTCAGCTTCAGGTCCAAAACGGGGAAGTTGAAGTTTTTATGGCAGGTCGGAATGTGAATATGGTTGCGGGCACAACGCTGCCAGATGGCGATCCTTATTTGCAGCGTCAAAACGAGCCTTCGCTGGCCGTTTCCAGCCGGAATCCTTTGCATCTTCTTGCAGGGGCAAACGATTACCGTACTGTGGATATGCAGATTGAGGGAGAAGAACTTCCCGGAATAGGGGGAAATGCAGCGGCGGATGCATGGCTGGGATATTATACTTCGGATGACGGCGGCGAATCCTGGAAAACAGCCCTTTTGCCTGGATTTCCGCAGGATATTGGATCGACATCACCACTCAAAGCATACTCTACCGCGGCTGATCCCTGGGTTTGTGCTGGATCCGAGGGGCGGTTTTATTACAGTGGTTTAGCCTTCAATCGAGGGGAAAAGAACAGTGCTATATTTGTCGCACGCTTCGAAGATACCAATGACAAAGAAAGCGGCAATACGATCGATTATCGCGGTGTAGAAATAGTCGTGACCGGGAATGCCGGACAGTTCGTGGATATGCCGAGGATGGCCGTGGATGTTCCTCGTGGAGCAAACAACGACTATATTTTTCTGGTTTATACGACATTCCTAGGAAATTTGGATAAGAACATCAAGAGCAAGATGTATTGCACCCGCTCCACTGACGGTGGCCTGACCTGGAGCAGCCCCACGAAACTGAGCGAAAGCCAGCACATCATCCAAGGAGCCAATATCGGTATAGATCCGCATAATGGTGATGTCTATGTGGCCTTCCGCCGCTTTTATCATAAAAGCCAGGACAGCGGGATCGTTGTCGTCAAATCAACTGACAGGGGAAGCACGTTTTCCAGCCCGCAGGTCATTGCCACATTTTTAAACGATACCTTCGACCAACCTGCCACAAACTTCATCGATCCTCCAACAGGCGAGACTATTAGAACAAATTCCTATCCGACCATCGCTGTGGACAACAATCATAGAGTCTATGTCGCATGGTCACAAAGGGGATTTGGAGCCCTTTCAAGTGATGCTCGAATCGTCATGAAGACCTCTGACATGGGAAGCGGATGGGACGGACCCTATGAAATAGACCCGCCCACAAGTCCTCATCAGGGACACGAGTTTATGCCACAGCTTTCCTTTGCTGCAGGAAAATTGACCTTGGTCTGGTATGACCAGCGTCATGACTGGTCTGCAACCGAATATGGATTCGACGCATGGATCAGCGAGAGACTGCCCGAACGGCACACCATAGACGTCTGGGCCGCGCAGGCCGATGCAAGTACTTATCCAAGTTTAAATTGGTCCTATACTCAAGTCTCCCGGTACATTTACATTGCTTATCAAGATGAAGAGGGAAACTTGATGCTCGATGGCAAGGGCAATTATATCATCATCCCGGCCCAGTATAACTGCCTGAATCTTCCGATGTTCAAAGGGGGCACCCTCCCTTTTATGGGGGATTATATCAGCATCGCTGCCTCTCCCACGATTTACGCAAATGAAAGCGGGGAATGGGTTTTCAATACGGCTCCCTCAGATAACCCTGTTTTTCATGTTGCCTGGACCGACAACAGGGACGTCCGTTCCCCCACAGGCGACTATGACTGGAGCATGTATGTGCCGGTTTATTCTCAATCGGGCTATGTCTCTCCAGGTCGTAATCAATGTGATCCCTTAGATTCCAACATGCTCAACAAGCCGGCTATCCGAAACCAAAATATATACACAGCCAAGCTTTCATGGGGCATAATGGCGGGAGCTTATGCCAACAACAAGAGGCTTGATTTAGGCGAAGATATTGCAAGAACTTTTGCCATATTCGTGAAAAACACATCGGGCGTCTTTCGCAACTTTCGCCTGTTTATCACGAACCAGCCGCCAAACGGAGAGGCCTCATTCCTCCAGTTTGACTATTTCAATGAATTGGATGTGACCATCGCTCCTTATTCAACTATATCGCGGCCGGTTTTCGTTAAATCAGACGACGTGGATGCCACAGTCAAAATCGAAATATGGGAATATGATGCGTCTTGGATTCCAATCGGAAATGCACCTATAAGCTATATCATCCTGAACAACGATCCGTCAGATGATGGAGTCAGCGGTGGCGAGGAAGACCATATCCCAATCATAACCAACCCTGACAACCCGAATATCGTCAATTGGATTTGCAATCCGAATATTGTCAATCCCAATATTGTCAATGATCCACTTAATCCGAACATTGTTAACCCAAACATCGTTAATCCCAACATTGTTAACCCAAATATTGTCAATGATCCACTTAATCCCAATATTGTGAATCCAAACATCGTCAATCCCAATATTGTGAATCCAAACATTGTCAATCCTAACATCGTCAATCCCAACATCGTTAATCCCAACATTGTCAATCCCAACATCGTCAATCCTAATATTGTTAACCCCAATATCGTTAATGCAGCAGTTCCGGAATCCGTTCCCATCACCGATGTCACATGGAATGTACGAAATGATGGAAACGTCGCTTCCACTTTCACATTAAAAGCTCTTGCCAAAAAATCCCCCCCACCAGGAATCTACACACAGCTCCTGATATATCGCGTGCACTACACACCGGGTATTGCTGGCGAAGAGTTGGTTAGCGAAAACACCAATTCTGAAAACAACACATACCAAAGCTGCACCTTGTATGATGAACCTCATCATGAACTCCTACTCAACCTCGTCAATCCCAACATCGTCAATCCGAACATCGTCAACCCGAATATTGTTAATCCAAACATCGTCAACGCCGCAATCGAGAACGCCACATTTACTCTTGGACCTGGAGAAGAAGCCCTCGTCGATCTTCGGGTCATGGATATAGCACCGGAAACAAGGGAACAGGGTGTTTTTACACAAGAACTGAATGACCAATTCTCCATTCAGGCTTTTAATGTCGAGGATTACATAGAGAATCTCGGATTTGCGGTGACTGCTCATGCTGTCGGTTCTGAAGATGTCAAAGCCGGAATAACAACGCCTCGAACAACCGCTACAGATCTTTTCATCTCGACTGCTGGTGTGTATGACGGATCTGTGGGAGTGTTATACGATGCGATTTTGGACGCTACAGGAGGAACAACACCCTATAGCTGGTCTCTTGAATGGGGCAACTTGCCTCCAGGACTTAACATAATTCCTTACCATGATCCTCCTGTTCACGACAGCTCTACGAAAATTTCCGGAACTCCTGATCCTGGATCTGATGGCATTTATCAGTTCATGGTGAAGGTCACCGATGCAAATTCGGAAACTGCCACCGCACGATACACAATCACCATACACACAGGAGGAGTTCCGACAGAATCAACTATACAAACAACCTCTCTTCCCAATGGAATTGTGGACGACTTTTATGGAGCGACCCTTCTCGCTTCGGGAGGTGAACCACCTTTGACTTGGACCTGGGCAGCTGGTTCAGGTTCCACAATACCAGAAGGCTTATCGATGGACGTAAGTGGTGTAATTAGCGGTTATCCAACAACTGCAGGAACTTATAATGTTAATATCACGGTAACTGACTACAATAATTCAGACTCCGATACAAAGAATTTCGATCTCGTCATTCTTCCTGCGACAACCGATTTCATAAAAATCTCCGGCTACGTGTACGATGAAACTACTGGAGATCCACTTCCAGGCGTTTTGATGCGAGGTCTGCCTAACGAACCGTATACTGAGACAGACGGATATTATGAGGATGATGTCCGTAAAGAATGGGAAGGAACTGTCATTCCTTTTATGGTTGGACACACCTTCGATCCCGCACAAAGAGCCTACACCTCAGCCGAAACCAGCGCTGACATCCCGAATCAGAACTACAACGAGTCATTGGTGCCAATTCTAACAGAAGAATGGGCAGCCTACTATAATGGTCCATTTAATGACTACGATGAACCATCTGCTATTGCTGTGGATGTAGACGGAAATGTTTATGTCACAGGCAAAAGCTACGCAGGCGGGGATGACTGGAATAACGACTATGTCACCATAAAGTATGGCAATGTTGGAAACGAGGTCTGGACCATCCGGTACGACAATGGAACAGATACATTCGATAGAGCAAATGATCTTGCTGTAGACGCATTGGGGAATGTTTACATCACAGGCGGTTCCAACGGTGACTATCGCACTATAAAATATGATACCGATGGGAATGAAATCTGGAACGTCACAGGACCCTCTGAAGGGTATGAAGCAGAGGCTTTAGCCATTGACTCTTCAGGAAATGTCTATGTCACAGGTACAGGTAGAATCTGGACGGGCTCAAGCACAGACTACCACACGATAAAATATGACAAGGATGGAAATGAACTATGGGTTGCTGTTTACAATGGACCTGGAAACGACAGAGACGATGTTCAAGATATTGCAGTGGATTTATCCGGAAACGTTTATGTAACAGGTTGGAGCATAGGCAGTTCAGCGAATGCAGACTATTGCACTGTAAAGTATGACAGAACAGGAAGTGAGATTTGGGTAGCAAGGTATAATGGAAGCGATAACTGGGAGGATAATGCTAATGCCATAGCAGTGGATTCTTCAGAAAATGTTTATGTGACCGGATGGGTTGGAGAAACTCGTGTTGAATATGGCACTATAAAGTATGATAGCTTAGGTAATCAGGAATGGATAGCCATTTATGATGGGCCGCATCCGAACGGTGAAGATTATGCCCATGCCATTGCTGTAGATCCGAATGGAAATGTCTATGTGACAGGACAGAGCACGGGAATCAGCACCTCTGGGGATTACACCACCGTAAAGTATGATACAAACGGGAATCAAATCTGGGAGGCAAGGTACAACGGCCCTGACAACGGATATGACAGCGCAGGTGCTCTCACGATTGATCCAATCGGGAATATCTATGTCACTGGAAGAATCTATAGTACTAGTGGAACTGCTGATTTTGCTACAGTAGCCTATGATAACTCTGGAAATGAACTTTGGACAGCAAGATTCCCTGGAGCCACACCAGTTTCTGGCGATGATTGGGATGACTTCGGTGCCAGGGCTATTGCTGTAGACTCATTGGGAAATGTCTTTGTGACAGGTAGAGGAGATGGATTCGGGAGTGATTATGCCACAGTAAAATACCCACAGAGCTTTCCCGATACCCTTGTTATCGGAACAGATGCTCTGGATATAGGAATACAGGGAACTCCCTATGCAGCAGCAGTTTGGGCCATTGGCGGAAGCGGTTCCAGAATTTGGTCCGATAATGGCAACTTACCGCCTGGTTTAACTCTCAACGCAAATACAGGAGTGATTTCAGGAACTCCAATAACAGAAGGCATTTACAGTTTCCAGATTATGGTGGAAGAAGGCATACTATCTGACTCTCAAAACTTAAGCATAACCATTCTCGGTCCCCCTGATCCTACATCTCTCGAGATTACGCAACAGCCAAGCACTGAGGTAGCAGGAGCCGTGTGGGTAACACAACCTGTTGTTAAGGTTAAGGATCAATATGGAAATACAGTAGTATCAGATAATTCCACAGAGATAACAATAGCGCTTGATAACAATCCAGGCGGAGGAACTCTTTCCGGAACAACTACGAAAGTTGTTGTCAATGGTGTGGCTATCTACAACAATCTCTCAATAGATAAAGCCGGTACCGGTTATACTCTTGAGGCCACATCTGATCCTGCTTACACCTCAGGGACTAGCGATCAGTTTGATATCACAACAGGATCATCCGATCAGATCTTAGTAGAAACTGCATTTGACGGCTCAGGAGAAGTGGTTCCTGCTCAAAGCATAGGTTTTGGGTCTTCGATAACCGTATATGCCATTGCAAGAGATGCTGGAGGCAATTTTATCGAAAATGTTGCAGCAGACTCCTGGTCTTTAATCATTAAGACTGGAGGTGTGGATGATACAGATCTGGTGTCGGCCGGAGACATGAAGAGTGCTATCTTTACAGGAAATCTAGCCGGAAGTGCACAAATTCAGACCTCAAAATCTGGGTTAACTTCCGTTGATTCTGGCATCATAACAGTTACTAGTGGCGTGGGAACCAAGCTTGTCTTTACTCAACAGCCAGGTGGAGGTGTTGCAGATAAAGCGTGGACGCAGCAGCCTCACATTAAAGTTCAGGACACCTTTGGCAACACGGTCACCACAGATAACACTACAGAAGTAACTTTGGCCATTGATACAAATCCAGGTAGCGGAATACTGGCAGGTCATACTAGTTTGACTGTCATTAATGGCGTAGCGGTATTTACTGATCTTGAGATATACAATCCAGGAAATGGCTTCACTTTGAGTGCCACATCTCTCAACAATCCTGGACTTACTCCCGACACCTCTGCAGCCTTCAATATCACTGCACCCCCTGCAATACCCGAAGATGAGTGGATGGCAACGTACAACGATCCTTCAGACGGTGATGATGTAAGCTTAGATATAACTGTTGATGTATATGGAAATGTCTACGTGACAGGGCATACTCTTGGAGATATCTATACAGCGAAATATGATAGTGTCGGTCAAAAGGAGTGGGAAGCGATTTATGTAGGTTCTATATATCCTGATCGTGGGACTGAAATTGCCATCGACTCTTCGGGAAATGTATATGTAACAGGCGTCGTTGAAAACGGATCTGACGATGACTTCTGTACCATAAAATATGACAGTGCTGGAGTGGAGAAGTGGTCAGCAACATATGATGGGCCTGGAAATCATCATGATCGTCCTAATGCCCTTGCTGTTGATTCAACTGGAAATATCTATGTAACAGGTTATTGTACTGTGAGCGGAACAGATACTGACTACTGCACTATAAAATATGATGGTGCAACCGGGAATGAGGTTTGGGTAGAGAGATATAACGGGCCTTACGGTGACTTTGACAGGGCGAATGCAATGACCATTGATGACTCTGGTAACATATATGTTACCGGGAGCAGCAAAGTAAGTGCTTTTAATGTAGATTTGGTCACAATAAAGTATGAAGATCTAGGTAGTTCAGTAAATCAGAAATGGATTGCGAGTTATGATAATGTAAGCGTGTTTGGGGCGCTTGATGGAGCCTCTGCCATCGTCCTAGACTCTTCAGGGAATGTTTTTGTTACAGGATGGAGTGATGGGACATATTATCAGGACTACGTCACAATTAAATATGAAGATCTGGGTGGGACTGCAAGTGAGAAATGGGTTGCAAGGTATAATGATGCTTCTGCTAATGGCAATGACCGAGCAGAAGCAATTGCCGTTGATTCTTCAGGGAATGTCTTTGTTACAGGATCTAGTGCTACCAGCGCAACAGAGGGAAGTTTAGATTATGTCACAATAAAGTATGAAGATCTAGGTAGCTCTGCAAGTCAGAAATGGATTGCAAAGTATAACGGCCCAAATGATGACCTTGATTATGCATATGATATAGCTCTTGATTCCTCCGGAAATGTCTATGTAACCGGAGATAGTTTTAGAGGCGGAACAGAATGGGATTATGCCACAATAAAGTATGAAGATCTAGGTACCAGCGCGAGTGAGAAGTGGATTAGATACGAAAGCCATGGCCAAAACCCCGCTTTGGCTCTCGATAGTGCTGGAAATATCTATGTAACCGGTACTATTTCAGGAAACGGCACAGGCAGGGATATCTTGACTAAAAAATACAGGCCGTCGTTGGAGGAATGGGTACGGCATAATGGTTATGATGGCAGCGAAGGCAATGACATTGCTGTTGATGCATCGGGAAATTCTTTTGTGACGGGGAAATATTTCGAGCAGTCTGGCGATGATAAAATGGGCACGGCACTCTACGATCCCATCGGAAATAGGTATTATGGGGGAAGATCTGGCGGTCTCACCACAGGTGATTACGGAATTGCTGTTGCTGTAAATGATTCGTTATCCAGATTGTATGCTGCAGGTACGATTACAATGGCAAACGAAAACTACATAATCAATAGTTTTGATATAGGTCCTCCTGGAAGTCTAGGCCCTACTCAACTTTATAATGGCCCGGCAGATAATACTGATGAGGCCTTTGCCATGGCCCTTGATGCATCGGGCAATGTTTTTGTAACAGGGAAAAGCTGGGGAACTGAGTATGACTATGCCACTGTTAAACTTGATTCTAATCTAACTGTTGTGTGGAGTGAGGGAGGAGTCATAGATGCTAATGGAGCTGCAAGATATAACGGCCCAGGCAATGGACCTGATATGGCCTTTGCGATTGCCACAGATTCTTCGGGAAATGTTTATGTTACTGGTATGAGCGACAGCGATGCAACATCTGGATTCAACTATGATTACGCTACTGTAAAATACGACAGCGCGGGTGTAGAACAGTGGATAGCAAGATATAATGGTCCTGCTAATGGAGACGATAGGGCTTATGCTATTGCTGTCGATGATGCATCAGGAGATATTTATGTGACAGGTCGTAGTGATCAAGGTGGTTCAACTGGTCTGGATATGGTCACGGTGAAGTATAACAGCAGTGGTGTTCAGCAGGGAGCAGCCTGGACCTATGATGGTGCAAATTTTGCTGATGCTGCCTATGCCATTGCTTTGGATTCATCAGGAAATGTCTATGTGACAGGTCGTAGTGATAAAACTGCCCATCCCTATTCGGATTATGTTACTATCAAATATAACAGTTCAGGAACAGCGCAATGGATCAGAAATTATGATGGCCCTGGAGGGGGCGTAGATCAGGCTTATGATATCGGTCTTGATTCATTCGGAAATGTCTATGTAACAGGGTGGAGTTGGAGCGCCGGTGTACCTGCTGGATATGATTATGCGACTGTGAAGTACGACTTTCTTGGAAATCAACTCTTGGTAGTAAGGCACAATGGCTCTGGAAATTCAAATGATGAAGCCCGTGCTCTTGCAATTTTTGAGGATGGATCAGATGTCTATGTATACGTGACTGGCTATAGCATAGTAAGTGGTCCCGAAAAAAGATACGCTACGATTAAATACAAACTGAAGTAAAAAATTACTAAAAAATTTATTGATTTCCGAGGCGGCTTTGGGTATCGGTGACAAGGGAGTTGCCGGGGTCGGCGTTTGCTTTGATATCTAAGAACTTCTGGTAGGACTCTTTGGCGGCAGGGCTACCCGACCCCTCCAGGGCCCTCCCCATGTAGTAATCCAGGGAATCCAGATAGCGGAAGGTGGGAAAATCCATCAAAAACACACTCAGGGCTTCTGCCCGCCGCTTCTGACATTTTTCAAATTCTGAACTGATTTCTATAAAAACCCTTACCTTAAGTCATTCACAACAACATATGTCATATTTTCTAACAATATATTGACTTAATTTCTTACATTGTTATAATAAGAAAAAAAGAGGTGAAGCAAATGGTTTTCATCGGTCAAAGGATCAAAGCCTTCAGAAAAGCGGTGGGCATGAGCCAGCAAAAGCTGGCTGAATTGCTCGGCATTTCTCGTCCTTCTGTATCTCAGATAGAAAATGGGAGCCGAAAGGTTTCTGCCGAAGAATTGAAAAAATTGGCAGATATCTTCAACACATCAGCAGATAACTTATTGAACCCGCAAAAATCGCCAACTGTGTCAGTCAAAGAAAGTCGATCGGTATACAAGCCTGCCCCTCAAATAAGAATCAATGTCCCTCAAAAAAATCTCGAGAAATTCAGAGAAGTCCTGCTTTACATCCTGAACGAAGTTGGCTCAAAACCAAATATCAGGGAAACCGTTATCTATAAGCTCCTCTATTTCATCGATTTCGATTATTACGAAATATATGAAGAGCAGTTGATCGGAGCGACATACATGAAAAATCGCTATGGGCCTACTCCGATAGAATTTGCAAAACTCATAGAAAAAATTCTCAATAAAGACATTGTTAAGGTGAAAGACAAATACTTTGAATATCCCCAGACAAAATATTTGCCTTTGAGAAAAGCCGATCTTTCAAAGTTGAGCGGAAGTGAAATCGAAATTATCGATAATGTCCTGGATAGACTCTCTGACATGAATGCTGCCCAAATCAGTGACTATGTCCGCAACGATGTTCCTTGGTTGACGACCGATGACGGCGAAATCATTGAATACGAGTCTGTTTTCTACAGGACTCCGCCTTACTCGCTGAGAGAATATCGTGAAGATCTTTAAAGAAATTGTCCTTCTTCCTGAATTTGAAAAAGACCTAAAAAAACTTCTCAAGAGATTTCGGACTTTGGAAGGTGATCTAGACAATTTCATAAAGACAGAGCTAAAACTTTATCATAAATTAAAAATTGATAATAAAGGGATTTTTCCAATACAAGGTTTACTATTTCATGATCCGAAGGTCTTTAAAGCAAAAAAATTTGCTTGCCGTTCTCTTAAAGGAAAGGGTGTCCATTCAGGGATTCGGGTGATTTATTTCTATTTTGAGAAAATAGATAAGATAGAACTGATTGAACTTTACTATAAAGGCGATAAGGAAAACGAAGATAGAGAGAGAATCTTAAGACATTACAAAAAAGGCAAGAACTGATTAATGTAAACGCAACCGAAATTCTAACTTTGAAGATTGATAAAGATAATTATTGCGATCCCATCCGCTTGCGGGCATCGGAAACAAGGGGGTTGCCGGGGTTGGCGTTCGCTTTGATATCCAGGAATTTTTGGTAAGAATCTTTAGCGGCAGGACTCCCCGATCCTTCCAGAGCCCTACCCACGTAGTAATCCAGGGAATCCAGATAACGGAAAGTAGGAAAATCCATCAGAAACACAGACAGCGCTTCTGCCCGCCGTCTCTCACATTTTTCGAACTCTGACTGGGCTTCTGTGAAGGCTCCGGCTTCAAGGTAGGCACGCCCCAAATTATATCTGCCCAACCAAGTATCAGCAAAACTCTTCGCTTCATCGCACAATTTCAGCGCGTTCGTGGCATCGCCTCTTTTCATCGCCAAACACCCATTGATCAACTTGGCATAGGCTTGATGGATATCCTGAACCTGTCTTGCCAGCTCTCCGGCGATGTCCCGAGCTTTGTCTTCCTGCCCGGCCTCCATGTAGATCCGTGCGGCTGCAAATTGCGTTTCCCCTCCGCCGTAGATCTCGAGCGCTTTTTCGGCCGCCTCTACAGCCTCATCATTTTTTCCTTGAAGCAAATAAGCCTGAGCAAGCATCCTGTATTTGGGATTGGCGTAGAATTTCTGATTTTTTTCCATATCGGTAGCAATGCCTTTGTTCAGAATGACAATGGCTTCTTCCAATCTCCCCTCATAAAGAGCCAAGTCGGCCAATCCTACACATGCCCAAGTGCTTCCGGATTCCGACAGGGCTTGGAGTTCCTCATAAATTTTGACAGCCTCATCAAGTCGATCTTGCGCTAGGGCAATAAGAGAAAGCACGATAAAAGCTTTGGTATAATTGGGATCAATCTCCAATGTTTTCCGAGCTTCAATGGCAGCTCTTTCAAAATTCCCTGAAGCCAAGGCATACCAGCTCTGGTTGTACCGATAATCGAGATTTTCCGGATCTTGTTCCACGGCTTTCAGCCCCTCTTTAAAAGCTTCCTCCATTCTGTATCCCAAGAAATTTGACAATGCGAGATTTGTGTGGCCGGCTAAATCCTCCGGAAATTGTTTTACGAGCGCGCCGTATTCTTCGATGGCTCTTTTGTAATTCTGCTTGAAAAGATAATATCCCCCTCGGGTCCTGTACTTTTCGCGGTCGGTCATAAGGTTGGGCATCTTGGCGATCAGATCGATAGCTCTTTTGTAATTTGTCTCCGAGTTCGCAAAATCTCGGATAGCATAATAGGACACGGCCAGCCCTGCATAAGCCCGGGCAAAATTAGGATCAAAATCGATCGCCCTTTGGTAGGCTTGTATGGCGTCATCCTCCCTGCCGATGGCGTCGAGTAACTGTGCCTCCGAGTATGCCTTCATGGCATCCAATGAAGTTGTTGTAAAGGTCTCCTTCATCAGGGCTTCTGTCGATTCATCGGGAATATCGACCAGTTGAGATTGGAATTTCGCCGAAAGGATATCCGCCGCTCTAAACACATCCTGTTTGGAACTTATTTTCTGCTCTACCTTGGCTACCTCATCCGAACTGGTTGGATCGATAGCTCTGACGGTAATCAGATAGCCGCCATTGTCTTTCTCGATGGTGGAGTTCACGGCCAGATTGACACCGGCACTCTGGCAAACAAGCTGGGCCAACTCTAGGTCGATCCGGCCTTCGGAGCCGGGCCTGATATCCATGGCCTTCGAACGGGCACGCTGGCTGTCGAACACAGAAATATACGATGCTCCATCCAAACTGAGGCTGAGCATGCTTTCCAAAACGCCATCGAAAACAGGATCGCCGGTTTGGTTCTGCACATCGGCAACCAACACCGATATGGGTTCTGGCCCTGTCTCTGGCACTGGGGCCCCTCTCGGAACGATGAATCGCAGCGCAAGCACAACCAAAATGGCGACAACGACTATGCCTGCACCAAATATCGGGAGCAGGCGTGATAGATTGGGTCCACCGGCCAGGGTTCTTTGAGCTTTGCGAAAGTCGACAGCAAGTTCTGCCGCATTCTGGTACCGGGTGTCGGTGTCTTTAGCTAACGCTTTGCGGAGTATCGGTGCGATGATCGGATTGACTGATTTTGGCCTGATCTGGGTTTGAGGGGGCGCATCTCGAAGGATGGAGCTAAGGGTCTCGATGGCACTGGGTTTGGAAAAGGGGTGCCCTCCAGTGATCATCTCATAAAGGATGATTCCCAACGAGAAAATGTCGCTTTTGGAATCGATGTCTTCTCCCCGGGCTTGCTCGGGAGACATGTAAGAGATCGTGCCGGCAATGGAGCCCGCTTCTGTGATGGAGGATTGAGTCATAGTGCGGGAGAGCTCATTTTCTCCTCCGGGAAGGACACGCTTGGCCAAGCCAAAATCCATCACTTTGGCATGACCTTGAGGGGTTATCATGATGTTGGCAGGCTTCAAATCGCGATGGACGATCCCGCTTTTGTGTGCCTTTTCCAAAGCTTCTGTAATCTCCAGGGCAATGCGCAGAGTTTCTCTCAGAGAAAAGGGTTCTTTCTGCATCTTTTCGTCAAGAGTGAGCCCTTCCACAAACTCCATCGTGATGAAAGACTTCCCATCGCTCTCCCCCGCTTCATAGACCTTGCAGATGAAAGGATGGTCCAAAGAGGCGGCAGATTTAGCTTCACGCACAAATCTTTGCCGTGTCATGGGATCACGTTCCATTTCATCGGGGAGAAACTTAATGGCTACTTGTCTTTCCAAAACGTCGTCCTTGGCAAGGTAAACCTGTCCCATCCCTCCTTGTCCCAGGAGGCGGACAATTTCGTAACGGTCTATTTTATCCCCTGGTGTAAGCATGGTTCAAAACTTCTTAAGATACCCTCTTAAGGATGCAAAAAATTTATAGCATAGGGAAGACATGATGTCAATTATGAGTAATTTCCCGGAATGAAAATGTTTTGGCGTTTATTTTTTATAATGTCTTTTTAAAAATTTAAGGACAAAAGTATCCATTTCCTGGCGGGCCTCGAGGGATCGCAAGCCGTGGCCGGCGTCTTTGAAGATCTTTAACGCATATTCGCCGCCAGCCTTTTCTATTGCGTGAGCCATTATATGGGCATGAGTTACAGGCACGTCCTCATCCTTGTCACCATGAAGAATCAAGATCGGGCATTTAATGTGGGCAATATGCGTTGTCGGAGAAATCTGGAGGAACGCTTCTGGAACTTGATCCGGCGTGCCACCTAATGATTTTTTTAGATCCTCGGCAACTCTCTGGTAGTAAGAGGCCGGTATATTCTTGATATGCCTGTACCATTCCGCCATGTCGGCCACTCCCCATCCGTGGATCAGGGCGAAAGGGCCGGTTTGGGTCGCTGCCATGATGGCTAGATAGGCCCCGTGGCTGTCGCCAAAATAGGCAATCTTTTGTTCGTCTACAGCTGGCAGCTCAGCCACAAACTTGAATGCTGCCACCACATCGCCGATGTCCTTTCCTGACAGATCCACCCTGTAGTCTGTGGAGAATACGACAAATCGCTTTTTGAACAGAAGCTTAGCTACACTCCAATCGAGCATGGCCCGTGTGTACTCCTGATTGTCCCCCAATCCCCCATGGATGAAGATAACCGCCGGAAAAGGGCCATTGCCCTCTGGGTTCTGGAAGCAACCATAAATTGCTCTTCCATCCGAACTCTTAACATTCAATTCCTGGATGTCCTTGTCCGCGCGTTTATTCATCGTCATAACAAAAAATCTTAAGGCATCAATTTCATAACACAGCACTCTTACGATGTCAAAAACATTGAATCACAACTAGCTTTGTGATAATAGAGGGAATCATCCGGGAAAAATATTGAATCCAAAATTACAGGAGGAATCGATGCGATTTAAAACACAATTTTTTATTTATTTTCTAACATTCACTTTAATCATCGGCCTTGTTTCCCTTTCATACAGTACTCCAGATAATGCCTCGACAATGCAGTTCGAGCTGTCTTTTCCCACATCAGTCCATGAAGAGGCCATAACAGGAAGGGTCTTTATCATGGTTTCTAAGAACGACAGGAGAGAACCACGCTTGCAGGCAGGATCGTGGGGAAACAGTGTTCCGTTCTTTGGATTGAATGTTCATGACCTTAAGCCAGGAGAATCTGTTGTCATCGATGAAAAGATTCTGGGTTACCCTCTAAAGAATTTGAGCGAGATTCCTGCCGGCGATTATTATGTCCAGGCTTTGCTGAATATCTACACAAAATTTGAACGGGCCGACGGCCATTTGATCTGGGCCCATATGGATCAGTGGGAAGGCCAACGGTTCAACAGGTCTCCGGGAAATCTGCACAGTAAAGTTCAAGAGATTCACATGGATCCTTCCAAAGGTTACTCCATCAAGCTGAGTTTGGACCAGGTGATCCCGCCCATCGAAGTTCCGGCTGATACCGAATGGGTCAAGCGCATCAAATTCAAGAGCGAACTTCTTTCAGAATTTTGGGGCCACCCCATTTATATCGGAGCCACCATTCTTCTTCCAATGGGATATGATTCCCATCCTGATGTCTATTATCCCGTTCTTTACAGACAGGGACACTTTTCGACCCGAACTCCCTATGGATTCCGGTCAGATGAAAGCGGCAGATCCGGGTTTTACAAAACCTGGACATCCGCGGATTTTCCCCGGATGCTTGTCGTGACTTTCCAGCATCCCTGCCCATATTTTGACGATTCCTATGCCGTAAACTCGGTCAACTGCGGACCTTATGGGGATGCCATTATGAAGGAGCTTATTCCGAAAATTGAAGAGCAGTTCCGGATCATTCGCAAACCATATGCGCGGGTTTTATCCGGAGGCTCCACGGGTGGGTGGGAAACCCTGGCTTTGCAGATTTTTCATCCTGATTTTTTCGGGGGAGGGTGGAGTTTTTGCCCCGATCCTATTGATTTCCGTTATTACGGTCTGGTCAATATCTATAAAAACGAAAATGCCTTTTTTATCGAATCCGGATGGATGAAACCGGAACGCCCGCTGATGAGGGACGGACACGGCCAGGTGCTGGTCACCATGCGGCAGATGAGCCAGTTGGAAGCTGTTTTGGGAACAAAGGGAAGGTCCGGGCAGCAACTGGACATCTGGCAGGCTGCCTATGGGCCAATTGGAGAGGATGGTTACCCCAAGCCCCTGTGGGACAAATTGACCGGAAAGATCGATCATGAGGTAGCCCTATACATGAGAGAACGATTCGATTTTGTGTATTATCTTAAGCAACATTGGGCTGAGATCGGCCCTAAACTTGTGGGCAAACTGCACCTGATATGCGGGGATATGGACAACTATTACCTGAATGAAGCCGTGTATGAAATGCAAAAATTCCTGGAGAGTACAAAAAATCCGTATTACGAAGGATCTTTCCGGTACGGTCGTCCCAGGAAAACCCACGGGTGGTCTCCCTTCGGAAGGAACACCGGCGAGTTGGAGAAGGAGATGGCGGCGCATATCACCAAGAATGCTCCCCCTGGAGAAGACACGACCAAGTGGAAATACTGATTTGAATTTGAATTCGGTGACGGGATACCTGATTACTTAATTTCAAGCAGTATGACTGATTTGGGAGGCAGAGCGGTTGCTAAGGCACTGCCTTCAATTTTTATATCTATGAATTCTTTGGGTTGGAGCATTTCCGGTTTCTCGAAAGTGTTGTGAGCAGTCATATCAGCGGCTGTAAGAATCCTCCCGGTTACAGTATTGGGCACAAAACCGCGCAATTCACACTCGAGTTTTTGGGATTTATTAGGATCCAAATTGCATAACGTGATGTGAATCTTTCCGCCCTTGTCCTGGGATACCGACACGCTGATCGCAGGGATGCTGTCCTTGCCGAACTCGTACTTGGCAGAGCTGAGTTGCGATGGGAGCAGGGTGGCATCCTGATGGACTTTGAACATCTCGAACACGTGATAGGTGGGAGTGAGGATCATCTTTTCGTCCTTGGTCAGGATCACAGCCTGCAGCACATTTATGGTCTGGGCGATGTTGGCCATCTTGACGCGGTCGCAGTGGCTGTTGAAAATGTTTAGGGTTAGACCGGCTGTCAATGCGTCGCGCAGGCTGCTTTGCTGGTATAGGAAAGATGGATTGGTTCCCGGTTCGACTTCATACCAGTTTCCCCACTCATCCACGATCATTCCCACCCGTTTTTCCGGATCGAAGCGGTCCATGATGGTGGATTGCCGGGTTAGATACTCATCTATAAGCAGAGCCTTTTTGAGATTGTCGAACCACTCGGGCTCACCGAACTTGGTCGCGGAATTCTTGTTTCCCCAGCCGCCCGGCACGGTGTAATAGTGATAGCTCAAGCCGTTCATCAGGCCACCGGCTTCCCGCATCAAAACCTCGGTCCAGTAGTAGTTTTCGCTGTAGGCACCGCATGCGATCCTGTAAATCCTGTTCCCGGAGAAATTGCGCACATAGGTTTGATACCGGCGGTATAGATCTGCATAAAATTCGGGCCGCATGTTCCCCCCGCAGCCCCAATTTTCGTTCCCGACACCAAAAAATTTTAGCTTCCAGGGTTCCTCCCTGCCATTTTTCCGGCGAAGATCGGTCATCGGGCTTTTCCCATCGAATGTGATGTACTCGACCCATTCCTGCATTTCCTGGATCGAACCGCTTCCCACATTCCCGCAGATGTAAGGTTCACAACCTAGCTGCTCGCACAGGTCCAGAAATTCGTGGGTGCCGAAATGGTTGTTTTCGGATACCTTGCCCCAGTGGGTGTTTATCATGGTGGGCCGTTTGTCCTTGGGGCCGATTCCATCTTTCCAGTGGTACTCGTCGGCAAAACATCCACCCGGCCATCTCAACACAGGGATGTCGATCTGTTTGAGGGCCTTCACCACATCATTCCGGATACCTCTCGTGTTGGGTATGGGACTGTCCTCACCGACCCAGTAGCCCCCGTAGATACAACCGCCCAGATGTTCGGAGAAATGCCCGTAAATGTGTTTGCTGATCGTCTGCTTTCCCAGGTCCACATCGATGATCAATGTATTCGTGTCAGCTTTTTCCTCATCGCTTTTGCTGGATGATAGAATGAGGCTTACACACATTAGAAAGACAACGGTCAAAAACAAAAAAAACCTGATGATTCTCATTCCAATCTCTCCTTTTAAATTGGGGACACCTTACTTATTTTTTCCCCGAGAAAAATAATTGTCGAGTAGACTGGAGAGAACAGGCGGCTTCAGGTTCCCCTTGGCTGTA
>CAYPGQ010000053.1:0-29683 GCA_964410125.1 uncultured Eubacteriales bacterium
TAAATGCTCTTAAATTATTGATATTAATTAATTTAAGAGTTTTGCATAAAGCTTACAAAACAAAAAACAAAGGAGGGAAAAACCGTGATTAGAAAAATGGCTAGGTCTCGCTTCTCTTTGATGATTTGTGTTGGTTTGGTGTTTTGCTTTTTAACCAGCGCACAAAAGGCTAAGGAAAATGCAGTCACCCTCGTTGATGAATCCATCCTCGATGGAGTGAACTTTCGCAACATCGGTCCTGCCAACATGGGAGGGAGGATCGATGATTTTGCTGTGGTGGAGAGCAACCCGAACATCATCTATGTTGGAACGGCTTCCGGCGGAGTCTGGAAAACGGTGAATACTGGTGTGACCTGGGAGCCCATTTTTGATAGCCAGGAGACAAGCACGATCGGCGATATCACCGTTTCTCCTTCCAATACGGATGTTGTCTGGGCAGGAACGGGTGAGCCGAACAACCGCCAGAGCTCTTCTTGGGGGAACGGAGTCTATAAGTCTGCTGATGGAGGAAAAACATGGAAAAACATGGGGCTCACCAACACCCACCATATCGGGCGGATCGTCATTCATCCTAATAATCCTAACATCGTTTATGTCGCTGCTTTGGGTCATCTTTGGGGACCGAACAAAGAAAGAGGTCTCTATAAAACCACGGATGGCGGGAGAACCTGGATCAACACGAAGTTTATAGATGAAAACACAGGTTTTGTGGATGTCGCCATCGATCCCGAAAGTCCTGATACGCTTTATGCTGCAGCCTACCAGAGACAGCGCCGTGGCTGGGGATTTAGCGGCGGAGGGCCGGGAAGCGGATTGTATAAAACGACGGATGGCGGTGAGAGCTGGATTCGTCTAACCAAAGGACTGCCAGGAGGAACAACCGGACGGATCGGTCTAAGCATCTACCGAAAAAACCCGAACATCATATACGCGGTTGTGGAACACAAGCAAGGTGGGGTCTTTCGCTCGGATGATAAGGGCTTTTCATGGAAAAAGATGTCAAAAACCAATCCTCGGCCGATGTATTACAGCAAGATTCGAATCGACCCGAATAACGATCAGAGGATCTGGGTTCTCGGGGCGCGCATGTATATGTCCGAGGATGGAGGCAAAAAATTCAACACAGGATATGTGGCGCGGATTCATGGCGATTTTCATGCGATGTGGATCAATCCCCAAAATTCCGATCATATGATCGTCGGGTCGGACGGAGGCATCCATTTTTCCTATGACCGTGGCAAGATGTGGGATTTTGTTAATTCCCTGCCGCTGGCCCAAATTTATGAGGTTGGTTTTGACATGCGACAGCCATACTCCATCTACGGAGGTTTGCAGGACAATGGGAGTTGGGGCGGGCCGAGCGAAACCTATTATGTGCAGGGCATCACCAATGACGAGTGGATCCGGATCGGAGGAGGCGACGGGTTTTATACCCAAGTCGATCCATCCGATTTTAACACCATCTATGCCGAGTCCCAAACCGGGTACCTTTTCCGGTTGAACCTCAAGACCGGGGAGAGCAAATCCATAAGACCAGAGCCTGATGATCCAAAGGAAACCTACCGGTTCAATTGGAACTGCCCGATTCACATCTCTCCGCATGATCCCAAAACCATCTATTATGGAGGAAACAAACTTTTCATCTCCCACGATAGAGGAGACTCCTGGGAGGTCACGATTGACCTCACAAAACAGGAGGACAGAGAAAAAAACCTCTGATGGGGGTGCTGCCGGATAAAAATACCCTTTCCAAACATGATGGGATTGCTTTTTTCGGCGATATCACCACCATCGCCGAATCTCCGGTTAAGCCAGGCCTTTTATACGTGGGGACGGATGATGGAAATCTTCAGGTGTCTAAGGATGGCGGGAAAACCTGGAAAAATAAAATCGATAAATTGCATGACATGCCACAGTACACGTATATCACCCGTGTTGTGGCATCTCATTTTGCAGAAGGTACGGCCTATGCCACGCTGGATGGACACCGCAATAACGATTTCAAGCCGTATGTTTTTTCAACCACAGATTATGGAGAGAGTTGGAAGGATATTTCCAGCAATATTCCCGTGGGCAGCACTGTCAATGTAATAAGGGAGCACCATGCTAATCCCGACCTTTTGTTCGTGGGGACAGAAAGAGGCGCCTACTTTTCCGTAGACCGCGGGAAGAAGTGGATCATGATCAAAGGCAATCTCCCGATGGTACCCGTGGATGATATTGCCATTCATCCCCGGGAAAACGACTTGATCTTGGGTACCCATGGACGAAGCATCTGGATTTTGGATGACATCACCTTTTTGGAACAGATGACAGCCGAGGCGCAAAACTCTTCTGCCTATCTGTTCGATATTCAGGAGGCGACCCAGTTGCGCTTCTTTTATCACAAGGGAAATACAGGTCATAAGATTTTTGTCGCCCCCAATCCACCGTATGGTGCGATGATGAGCTATTACCTGAAGCAGAAGACGAAAAAGTCGCCTATTCTTGTTATTACGGACAAAGAAGGCCAAAAGGTGAACGAAATCAAAGGCCCGAAAAACGCAGGGATCAGCCGTGTGAATTGGAATTTGCGTTCTGGGGCGCCGGATATCCCTGAATTGGGCCGGACGAGAAGAGGCCTTGGTCCGTTGGTGCTCCCCGGGGAATACAATGTCACGTTAAAAGTGGAAGATCAGGAGATGACAAAAATCCTGAAAGTGGCCGATGATCCCCGAATCGAAATTTCTTTCGCAGATAGAAAGGCCCAACACGATGCCTTGGTTAAATTGCATTACCTGTATCCGTATGTGATGGCTGCCACAAAAGCGGTTGGGGATTTGGAAAAAGAACTGGAAAAAGTCCGGAAGACGCTCAAAAAAGTGACCGAAGTGCCTGAAAGCATCAAGGAACATATAGAAACCATGACTAAGGAGCTTGGAGAGATAAAGATCAAGCTGGCCGGGGATCCTGAGCTGGGTTTTAGGGGAAGACAGTTCTCTGTCCAGGGAGGCTTGTCCATGATCGGCAGCGCTATCGGAGGATACTCAGAGGCCCCGACAGAACGTCGGCTTCAACAGATAGAGAAAAAACAGCAGGAACTGAAAACATTGATCGAAAGGATAAACAAGATCATCCAGGAAAACATACCACATTTGAATGAGTTGCTGATAGCGAATGAAATTCCGCATGTGTTTCCGGTAAAAATCATAAAGTTTAATAAGTAGAAAGATTAAGAGATTTTTTCCATTTTGTGCGGGCATAACTTTCGAGGTGTTTCTTTGCCATCAGGAATATCCTCCGCTCTAGTTCGGATCTTTAACGCCATTCCCTCATCACTCTTCTCGGCCCTGTGGAACTGCGCCCATTTATCCTTTTTCTTATCCTTTAAACCTAGCTTTTATCAGCACTTCCCATTGGACAGTCCAGTGCTCAAACAGTCCTCGGGCCCGACAAACAGGCTGTGTTGTAATTCACTGTCCGATAGCAAAATGGGATAAAAAGGCCAAAAAACAGACGAATCTAGGGCAAAACCTGTCAAATATACTCCAATATTGCCATAAAATGGGATATTTTTGTTGAATATTTCCCATTTTATTAATTGTAACACAGCCTGAAAGTCGGGTTCCCTCAAAGAACGATTCGTGAAGGCTAGATCCTCAATGGCGCTGCGGACATCCCTGATGTCTTTTTACATTAGAGCTTACCTACACAAAATGGAAGAGAACCAATTATAATAAAGAATGAACCGTTATAAAGGGTGTCTTTACTTCCGCAATGCGATTTTTTATAATATGTTCTGATTTTTTGGAATAGGAGGATACTGATGTGGAGAAAAACAGCTGTTGTGATGCTTATCTTTTTTTTGGCGGTTATCTCTTTCCAATGCAAGAAAAAGAGCCAAGTGAAAGGAATTACCCTGGATGTGACTTTTTCTGAGGAAGAACTTTCGGACGACTTGATCATGGATATACAGTACAAATGGAATACAGTCCCCGGATTCGTAAAAATCGAACAGGATATGCAGGTCTACGTTCATTTTTGGCACAAAAAAAATCTGCTCTTTCAGGATGATCATATTCCCGAGGTTCCGATCGCTGAATGGGAAGCTGATCAAGAATACGTCTATTCCCGAAGAATATACATCCCTGAATTTATCGATGAATTTGATCCCGAATTCAAGGGAGAAGAAACATTGAGACTCTCTGTTGGCATTTCCTCCCCTTATGATAGAACAGATGAAACCAAGCAGGAGATTATTGAAAAAAAGCTTAAGGTATACCCCCCGCCTCTGGATACACCTGAAAAAATCTTTGAGGATGGGTGGTATGATCTGGAGATCAATCCGAATTCCTTTCTCGGACAGTGGCGCTGGACCGCCAAAGAAGCACGCTGTATTATCGATAACCCAAAAAGAGATGCACTCCTTGTGATCAAAGGAGGCGTGAATCTTGAAGTCTTGGAGGATCAAAAAGTCATCATCAAGATCAATGACCTAATACTCGACGAATTTATTCCTGCTGAAAGCTATTTTGAGAAATCATACAATATCAAAAAAGAAATGGTAGGAGACGGGGAACAGTTTTTCTTGACGATTGCAACGGACAAAGTATTTGTTCCTGCGGATGTAATCCCCAACTCTAAAGATGAGAGGGAATTGGGGCTTCAGATTTCCTTTGTCTATTTTCGCTGATTTCTTTTTTTTGTTTTTCTTCTGCACCTCACCCAGGCTAGATCTTTCCTTGCTTGCTCAACGTCCTTGGGAAGCCGTGTGCAGCGAAAGATTTTGACCGTCGGAGGAGATTTCCACGGCCCCCGTGTGATCGGTGCGATAGATTTGGGCTCCGATCTCTTGATAACGGTTGATTACCACTGGATCTGGCAGGTTGTACCTGTTACTTGCCCCAACAGAAATGATCAAAAACCGAGGTTTAACGGCTGACAGGAATTCTTCTGAGCTGGAGGAATTGCTGCCATGATGAGGAGATTTCAATACATCACTCTGGAGGGTGAAGGAGGATTGTACCAGCTCTTTTTCGACAGCTTTTCCTATGTCACCGGTCAGAAAGAACGCCGTCTGCCCGTAGGATATCCTGAGGACGAGGGATTCATCGTTCAGGATTTTCGAAACGAAAGGGTCCGCCTGTTTGGGATTCAATATTTCTATCTTGATCCCATCAATATGTTCCACCTGTCCTCGGAACATTCGTCTGCATGTTGTTTTGAGGGGCAACCGCTTTCTGAGCTCTGCATAGGATGGATTGTCTTTTGGGCTAAATGCTTCCCAAAATTCCTCGACCTTGAAATTTCTTGCAACGGCTTTCAACCCGTTCATATGATCAGGGTGAGCGTGGGATAGGACGAGATAATTGATTTTTTTTATTCCTTTTTGCCAGAGAAAAGGAGAGACGATTCGTTCCCCGATGTCAAAAGTATCCTCTGGGGTGCCACCCCCATCGACCAGCATTTTTTTATGGCCAGGAAACTCGATAAGAATAGAATCTCCCTGTCCCACATCGATAAAAGTCAGCTTTAGGGTTTTTGAATGGGAAGGAAACGGATAGGTTACCAGCAACCCTAGGAAAATGGCGAAACAAACGGAAATGAAAAGTTTCTGTCGTCTCATTCTTGTCGGAAGCAGGAATAAACCGAGGAAGAAAAAATACCCGAGGACGACAAAAACGGAAGGGCTTGGGATCCTGAAGGATACTCCAGGGATAGGATCCAAGAGATGAGAGATCGCAATCAAAAAAGTGACAAGAAAGTGAATAAGTTTGGCAAGAATCCCTGCCGCAAGCGGGCTCATCAATGTGAAAAGAAGGAATATGTAGCCCAAGGCCATGATTAAAGCTACAACAGGGATAGCAGCGAGGTTAAGGAAAAGGGCAGAAAAGGTTATGCGGTTGAAAGCCGAGGCCACAAAAGGCAAGACTCCTATCTGGGCGGTTAGACTCAGGGCGAAGATTTCGCTTATTCTCAGCGGGAGCTTTGGAAGGTAATGGATAATTTTCGGGAAAAACAAAATGATGGAAAGGGTTGCCACAAAGGTTAGCTGAAACCCGAGGCTGAAGAGGTTAAAGGGATTTAACATAAGGAGGATAAAGGCACTGATCGCAAGCGTATTCAACAGGTTGACGTTTCGCCATATGAGCTTTCCGATAAGAAAAGCGAGTGCCATGATTGTGGCCCTCATAACAGAAGGCCTTCCTTCGACCAGCGAGGCATAAAGGAGGAGGAAGAAAGTCAGGAGGATGTAGTTCACTCGGTCCGGAAGCCTCAGAAATCTGAAAACGGAAAAAAGAAAAAAAGAAATGATTGCAATATGGGCTCCGGAGATGGCGAACAGGTGGAAGATCCCAGCGTCTTGGAGACTGCGAGAGATCTCAGGATCCATTCTTCCCCTTTCTCCCAAAAGAAGGGCTTCGACAACCGCTCCTTGTGAGGAAAGGCGCGAATTCCGGGGATCAGAGAAGTGATGTTCGATCCCGAGCTGCAATTTTCGTCTTAGGATGGAAATGATCCGGGGGAAAGAGGCTTTTTTTCCATTTTGCAGTTTCTCGACAAGCAAGGGATTTTTGGTGAAGGCCCTGTTGTGAATATTCTGGCTCTTGAGATACTGGTCCAGTGCTGAGGGACTGAAATTTCTATAACCTTGAGAAGGAGAAAGCTTTGCGGAAACCTTGATCCTATCGTGGGTATGGAGATCGAGCTGGTATGCCATTTCCTGCGAGTGAAGAACAGAAATTCTCAGATTTCCACGTATTTCTATTTCCTGATTATTGGAAATAATTTTCTCTACCTTTAAATAAAGATAGTCTCTCTCATGACCTCGAGAGGGGGATTTGTACAGCCTGCCCTGAAAGTCGATATAGTCCTTTGCTCTCAGCTTCTTAAGGGGGTTGTTATCGAATGAGTTGTTCCGGTAGGTGTACAGGCTCGATCCTAGAAAAAATGCCGTAAGAAGGATGAAAGCGAAAGCCACCCTTGTTTTTCTAAGAGCCGAGAGGAAGATCCAAGCGCAGAAGAGGCAAACAACCATGGATGCTATTCCTACCGCCAGGGAGGGAGATGCCAGGGCAGACAGAAGTATTCCTCCTGCTAGGCTTAAGGTAAGAAAAAGAAAAGGAAAAATCATGTTACATATTATTGACGAGGAACCTCTCCGATGTGTCTCTGATGCTCGAGACAGTCGAATAAAAGGTGACACATGATTTTAATTCCGAGAACAATGCTCTTCTCATTAGGATTAAAATAGGGGCTATGCAGGGGTGCCATGGATGGCTTTTCAGGATCTTTAACGCCGAGGAAAAAGTAAAAACCCGGAATTTTTTGGGAGAAATAAGAAAAATCCTCGGCAACCATCTGGGGTTTGATATCCCGGACATTCCGCTCTCCCAGGGTCCGGGATAGGCTGGGAGCTAAAATCGAGGCCAAATCAGGATGGTTGTACAGAGGAGGGGCCCCTTTTTTGTACTGGAAGACATAACTCGCTCCGAACGAATGGGTGATGCCGCGCACCACATCCTCGATCAACCGGGGTATCTTTTTCCTGTTCGTTTCGCTGAGGGTTCTGATGGTTCCCTCTATGGTCACTTTTTCTGCGATGATATTGGCCTTCGTCCCCCCCGCTATTTTTCCGATGGTGACAACAACCGGGTCCGTAGGATCAACAACTCGACTCACGATGGATTGAAGACTAACGATGACCTGGGAGGAAAGGGCAATAGCATCTATTCCCTCATGGGGTCGTGCGGCATGAGAACTTTTCCCTTCGATAACGATCTGAAACCAATCCGAGCTTGCCATGATCGGGCCAGGAGAAAAATAGACTTGTCCGAGGTTTTCTGGCCAAACATGAAGACCAAGAATCGCACGAATCTGAGGATTTTCCAGAACCCCCTCCTGGATCATGGCGTCTGCTCCCCCCGTTTCACCCGCAGGAGCGCCTTCTTCTGCAGGCTGGAAGATGAACTTAATATTCCCGTTGATTTTTTCTTTGAGAGCACTCATAACCTTGGCCGTTCCCAGGGCTATGGCAACGTGAATGTCATGGCCGCATGCGTGCATAACACCAGGATTGAGAGATTTGAATGGCAAATTGGTCAGTTCCTGGATCGGGAGGGCATCCATATCTGCCCTCAAACCAATGGTCAACCCTTGCTCTGCTCCTCGCAACAATCCTGTCACACCCGTTTTTGCTATGCCGGATTTGACCTCGAGACCGAAAGAGAGGAGCCTTGAAGCAATCAGGTTGGCGGTCTCGAATTCTCGATTTCCCAATTCCGGATTCATGTGGAGAAAACGTCTCGTGCGGATGATTTCGGCCGTGTGTTTTTGAATTTCCTGGTCGATCAAACGGGCTGTTTGAGAATCGACTCCCATTCCCAATAGGAACGTCGTGAGAAGATTGATCAGAATGGCAAGGAATCTGACCGCATAATTTTTACTCATGGGTTTATCTTAGGTTTGCCTTTTTGGAATGTCAACAATCCATATCAGATGTTGATGTTTTCTTGATAAGTTCCGTAGACTTCCCTGAGGGTAGAGGCCATTTCTTCCAATGTTGCTAATGATCTGACTGCTTTCATGATCGGAGGAAAGACATTCCGCCCTACCTGGGCAGCCAGCTTGAGAGAGTGGAGGTGCCGTTTGACTTGATTTTCCGACCTTTCTGCCCTCACGCGTTTCAATCTTTCCACCTGGTTTTTTTCCACCTCTTCGGGAGGAGAATAGAGATTGAAATCAATCTTTTCCGTTGCGTCTGTGAACGCATTAAGCGAAACGATGATCTGTTTTTTTTCTTCCACCTGTTTTTGATAGATATAGGCGCTTTCCTGGATTTCTTTTTGCACAAAACCCGTTTCAATGGCTTGTCCCATCCCTCCCAAGTCTTCGATTTTCTGCAAGTATTCGAGGACTTTTTTTTCGATCTGGTTGGTTAGAGTTTCTAGAAAATAAGCCCCTCCAAGAGGATCTACACAATTAGCCACACCGCTTTCAAAAGCGATGATCTGTTGTGTGCGCAGGGCAATCTGAGCGGATGTTTCGCTGGGCAAGGCCAGAGCTTCATCCCTGGAATTGGTATGGAGAGATTGTGTGCCTCCGAGAACAGCGGCCAAGGCTTGAAGAGCTACGCGGACGACGTTGTTTTCGGGTTCCTGGGCGACTAATGTCACCCCACTTGTCTGTGTGTGGAATCGGAATCGCCAAGAAACAGGATCCTTAGCCTTAAAGGAGGTCTTCACGATTCTGGCCCATATTCTCCGGGCCGCCCGGAACTTGGCGATTTCTTCCATAAAGTTGTTGTGGGCGGCGAGGAAAAAGGAAAGGCGTGGGGCGATATCATCGATGTCCAGTCCGGCCTGTATTGCAACCTTGATGTATTCGATGGCATCGGCAAACGTGAATGCCAGTTCCTGGACGGCTGTAGCTCCTGCCTCACGGATGTGATAACCGCTGATGCTCATCGTGTTCCATTGGGGAACATTTGTGCGACAAAAACTCAGGGTGTCCGTGATGATCTTGAGCGATGGTTTCGGGGGATAAATGTACGTTCCCCGAGCGATGTATTCTTTGAGAATGTCGTTCTGGATGGTCCCCCTGAGCTTTTCCCAAGCTATCCCTCTCGTTTCTGCCATAGCCAAGTACATCGCAAGGATGATGGCAGCGGTTGCGTTTATCGTCATCGATACGCTAACCTTATCCAGAGGAATATCGGAAAACAGTGCTTCCATATCCCTCAACGAGTCGATGGCAACGCCGACCTTTCCGACCTCTCCATATGCTTGAGGGTGATCGGAATCAAGCCCGATCTGAGTAGGCAGGTCGAAGGCTACACTCAGTCCTGTTTGCCCTTGGGAGAGGAGAAAACGGTATCTTTTATTGGATTCTTCAGCTGTTGCGAACCCGGCATACTGGCGCATGGTCCACAGCTTTCCTCGATACATGTTGGGATACGGTCCTCGTGTGAACGGATATTCTCCCGGGTGACCAAGGGATTCCTCAGGATTAAAATATGAGAGGTCTTTATCGGTGTAGACATCCTTGACCTCGATTTGAGAGGAGGTCAAGAACTTATTTTTTCTCTCCTTATTCATTTCCGCAACTTGGAGAGGTCCGATTATGGTCCTGAGATATATTTTGCGAACGCCTGAGTTCCTGCATAACTTCCTTTACTTCCCAGTTCGTCCTCGATTTCGAGGAGCCGGTTGTATTTGGCCACCCTTTCGCTGCGGGAAAGGGAGCCTGTTTTTATCTGCCCCACATTCGAACCGACACTCAAATCAGCGATGAACGTGTCTTCCGTCTCTCCTGAACGGTGGGATATGACTGCCGTGTAACCGTTCTTATGAGCATAAAAAATGGTGTCCATCGTTTCGGTCAAGGTTCCGATTTGATTTAACTTAATCAAAATCGAGTTTCCTATTCCGTTTGCGATCCCCTTTTTAAATCTATCCAAGTTTGTGACGAATATATCGTCTCCGACCAGCTGGATCTTTTTACCCAACTCATCTGTCATGATTTTCCACCCATCCCAGTCATCCTCGTCAAACCCATCCTCGATACTGATGATCGGATACTTATCCACCAAGGCTTTATAGAAATCGATCATTTGGTCGATCGTTTTTTCGGAACCATCGGATTTTTTAAAAACATACTTGCCGTCGATGTAAAACTCAGATGCTGCCACGTCCAGGGCAAGATACACTTCTTTTCCAGGTGCATATCCGGCGTTTTGAATGCTTTGCAAAATGAGTTCTAATGCCTCTTCATTGGATCCAAGATTGGGTGCGAATCCGCCCTCATCCCCGACGGATGTGTTATATCCTTTTGTTTTAAGGGTTTTTTTCAATTGATGGAACACCTCTGCTCCGGCCCTTATGGCTTCTGAATAGCTGGGAAGTCCCGCCGGTGCGATCATGAACTCCTGAATATCCACATTGTTATCCGCATGGGAACCCCCGTTGAGGATGTTGATGAGCGGGACAGGAAGGATGTATTCTTCTCTTTTTCCTAAGTAGGCATACAGTGGAAGACCTGAGGCTAAAGCTGCAGCCTGGGCTGCGCTCATAGAGACGGATAGAATAGCATTGGCTCCTAACTTGCTCTTGTTGGGCGTTCCGTCCAGGAGGATGAGTTGCTTATCAAGAATTTTCTGGTCGAGTGCATCCATTCCGATGATTTCTGGAGCGATAACTTCCTTCACGTTGGATATAGCCTTCAATACTCCCCTTCCAAGATACCGCTTGGAATCTCCGTCCCTCATTTCAAGGGCTTCATGTTTTCCCGTGGATGCTCCGGAGGGAACCGAACTTATTCCTTTCACTTGAGAAGAAACAAAAACCCAAGTCCTTAGCGTCGGATTGCCGCGTGAGTCTAGGATTTCATTGGCTTTGACTTTTGTGATTATGGCTTTCGGCATTTTTTAGACCTAATCGATTACATATGGAATGTTATTCTTAGAACGGTTTGTATCTTCGATGAAGAGGGAATTATTTCTCTACGGGAACTTCTTCCTTAGCAACATCTTCGGGTTTTTTAGAGAGTTCTTTCTTTTTTTTGTCGACGAATTCTTTTATGGCGTCGATCCCTTCGGTGGTCTTTTCCTTGACGACTTTGATCCCTTTTTCTGCTTCTTTGGCTATTCTGTCATAATTTTCCTTCGCTTTTTCCCCGGTTTTTACAGCGGAGTCCTGGACTTTTTTCCGAGTCTCGGCTCCACTTGCCGGTGCAAACAGAACGCCCAAGATAAAGCCAGTGGCTGTCCCGATGAGAAAGGAAAGGGTGACTTCAAGAGCACTTGAACCTTTATCTGACATTTTTTTCCTCCTTGAATTTTTTCGCTTGCCGCCAGCCTAAACGCATCAACGGAAATAAAAACGGCCAGTACTTTGAGCTCGGTCTCAAGATCTTTATTGTCGCAAACCAGGCGATCTCTGAAATGCTCACGGCTGTCTTTTTTGAGGCTTGAACCAGCTCGCCCACATCCTCAATTCTTGACTGGAGAATCCGGCTCGTTTCCCTTGTCTCTCCGACCAGCATCTTGACCTCGATGAGAGTTTTTTCTGCTTCATGTGCTGTTTTACGGAATTGTCTTAGCAAGTTGACCAGGAAGGTGACAGCGACGACCACAGCTATCGTGATTACGAGCAGCAAAAATTGGTTGAGAGTCAGCGGCATTGTAATACATAAATAAAATAAAAACCTAGTTTTGTCAAATCAATCTGGCCAATCTGCTTAGATTGCTTCACTGTGTTCGCAACGGAAGTTTTTATAAATAATCCAGGTTGGATTATTTCCAGAGGATTTTTTGCAAGTGTTCCAGGTTGTATTCTTCTGCGATTTTTTCCAGGGTGTGGGCGAGTTTTTCTTCTCTCTTATTTTGGATGGCTTGTTCCCATTTTTCCAGAGAGGACGTTGGGATGAACATATGGTCTTTTTTTGCCAGACGGTTTATTCCCCGAAGTGCCTGCCAGTGTGTAATCATCAAGAGGGCCAAGACACCGAAAAAAACATTTGGCCCTGGAAGCAAGGCAGCAAGGCCACTGATAGGCAGAAGAATGGATTCTCCAATGAGGAAAAGGATATGTTTAGTTCTTTGCCTTTGCAGGAAAAAGAAAAACCGAACCTTTATACGATGCTCAGTGCAGCATCCTGAATACAAAATCTCGACCTGATTTCCTTTTGTTTGCAAAACCTGCTCAAAGGCCTGCTCTTGCACAAGAATTTTTCGGGGCAATAACATGAGTTTTTGTCTGGCTTTTTCCCAGATTTCTTTCCAGCGGGAAAAATTAACTTGGATTTGGTGAAAGGGTTTAGCCGAAAAATACCTGTATTTTTCGCGGTAATCCTTAACAAAAAAGAAACGCATTTTCCCTATTTTAACAGTTCGGTACAAAGAAACAAGCTATCGCATGCATCTTTTTTCCAAGGTCTTAAAAAGATTCTGTATAGGCTTTTGGTATGGTTTTGCTTCCGTGCAGATTTTTAACGCCATTCCTGAAGCCCTTTTGGGATCTTATGAAAATCGCGGAAAAAGGGATGCTTCCAAGAATACCTCAATGGCGGCGTTGGTTGAGGAGGTAGATGAAAAAAGGAGCGCCGACAGCAGCCGTTATGATGCCGATCGGAAGTTCTGATCCTGATAGGATGGTTCTTGCCAGCAAGTCGCAGAACATCAGAAAAACCCCTCCCATGATGGAGGAGGAAAAAAAGAGATATCTGTGATCGGGTCCGATAAGTAGGCGGACCCAATGGGGAATGATCAAGCCGACAAATCCGACAATACCGCTTACCGAGACGGATGAAGATGCCAACAATGTGGAAACGACCAAAAAGATTTTTCGCGTCCGGCTGACAGAACAGCCGAGGGATTGGGCAATTTCGTCTCCCATGACAAGAAGGTTCATATCCTTGGCTAGCCACTGGGAGACAAAAAAACAGAAGATGAATGTGGGAAAGATGACCCGGAAATGATTCCAGTCAGCCAAATGAAAACTTCCCAGGAGCCAAAACACGGCCTGTTCGAAGGATTCAGATTTGAAGAAGATCAAAAATGAGGTTAAAGACGAAGCAAGGGCTCCGGCTGCTATTCCTGTCAGGAGCAAGGTTTCCACCTTGAAAGTACCCTTTTTCTGGGAAAGGATATACACAAGGGAAACGATGGCAAGTCCTGAACCAAAGGCAAAGACATTCTGCATGGAGAATCCCCAAAAACTCATGTTCACCCCGAGAATGAGGGCTAGGACAGCACCAAAAGAGGCTCCCGATGAGACGCCGACCACGAACGGGCCCGCCATAGGGTTTTGAAAGTATCCTTGCAGAATGGCCCCAGAGAGAGAGAGACATGCGCCTACCAAAAAAGCAAGGAGGGCACGGGAAAATCGCAGGTGGATGAAAATCTGGGCATGTGTCTGGTCGTTGTGAGCCAGAAAATTCCAAAGATCGATGAAGCTCGTTTTGACAGAGCCTTTCACCAAAGACACATAAAGCCCTGCGATCAGCAGAAATAGCAAAATCGAGAGGAGCCGAGTCCTTTTTTTCTGCGGAGTCATTGGCCATCCTTAAAATAAGAAGGATGCAGGATGCGGGCGAGCTGGTCGAAAGCCTGGAATAATCTGGGCCCCGGCCGGGTGATCAAATCTTCGTTTAAAAAATAGATGTTTCCCTTTTGTACTGCCTTGATGCTCTCTAGGTGGGACTCCTTTGTGAACCATGTTTTAACTTCAAGAAAATCGGAGTCTGACTTGCTTATGACAAAGATGTATTCAGGATTTTGGTGGATGAGTTCCTCTCGATTGTAGCTGAACCAGGCTCTAGGAATTTCACCTGCAGCATTGACTCCTTTTGCCTTCAGGATCAGATCATTCATAAAGCTTTTTTTTCCACAAGTCCAAAGGCCTTTCCCATAAAGGTCGATGAAAACCTTTGGCCTCTTGTCCACGTTTTTCAAGGAAGTTTCTATCCTCTTGAGATTCTCACGCAAAGGGGCAACGAGACTTTCTGCGGCTTTTTCTTTTCGTGTGATTTGGCCTATCCTATGGATGAGAACAAAAACGGATTCCAGGATTGTCCCTTCTTCCAGGACAAAAACGGGCAATTCAAGGTCTTTGAGCCGCCGAACCAGCCTCAATGGATTGCCCCTGAAGGCAATGATAAGGTCCGGTCGAAGATCTATGATTTTTTCCAAGTCCGGGTCGACCATTCCTCCGATACGATTTTTTGTTTGTGCCTGTTCCGGGTAGTTGCAGTAACGCGTCACACCGATGATTTTTTTTTCTAGACCTAAGGCGAACAGGATCTCCGTAACATTCGGGGCCAGGGAAATGATTCTCTGGGGAGGATTTCCCAGGACATGTGTGTAGCCCAGATCATCCTTGATGGTCAGGTTTTGGTTGCCTGAAGTGATGAGATTAAGGATGAATAGAAAACATAAAGCCGAAGTTGTGCGGTTCAATAACATTCTCATTCTGGTTTTTGAAATGTCAAAGAAATCTCAGGGAGACCAGAGTGAAGATTTTTCCTCACGTCCACATCGGTATGGAAAACCTCTTGGATATTTTTTTTTGTGATGAGTTCGATGGGAGATCCTAAGGAATGGATTCTGCCGTTTTTAAGGAAAAGAAGCCTCTGGGAATACGGAACGGCAAGATTGATATTGTGCTCGGCTGTGAGTATGGTTTTGTCTTTTTCTTCCTGTAATCGCTTCAGGATTTGATAAATTTCCACTTGATAATTGATATCAAGATGGGCGCTGGGTTCATCCAGGAACAGGAGTGGTGTGTCCTGTGCCAACGCCCGGGCGATGAAAACGCGCTGCCTTTCTCCGCCGCTGAGATGGGCGATTTTTTTGTCTTTTAGCAGAGCGATTTCTGTAAGATCCATGATTTCTTCGATAATGCTTTTATCTTCGGTCGTTATACCGGTGAATTTGCCTTGATGAACATATCTACCCATCAAGATGATTTCCTCAACAGTGAACTCGAAAGAGACCTCGAACAATTGGGGGACATAAGCCATTTTTTGGGCTAATTCCCTGGGTTTATGTGACGACATCTCCTTCCCGTCTACTAAAATCTTCCCCGATATATCCCTCAGGAGGCCTTGGATGGCCTTTATCATCGTGCTTTTTCCCGATCCATTCCGGCCCAGGACGGAAAGAAACTCCCCTTTGTTCAAGGAGAAAGAGAGATTTTTGATTATGTCTCCGTTTCCGTAGCCAGCGGTAATATCCTGGATTTCAAGGATTGCCATGGTGTAATAAAGTTTACGGGTTTCTCCTCCTTTCTTCAACCAAAGAATGCTCTTTCACAATTATAAGCAGCTTAAGACCACCTTCTCCCAAAGCTCAGTTTAATATGGAAGCTGATGATACAGTGGGCTTATTGTTGACTGGTTATATTTGTTCTGTGTATTATTGTTGATTCAGCAGTTCAGAAGGTGAAAATTTGATGAAATTGAGAGAAAATCGTCATGAACAAAAAAAAGCAATTCTTAGCTCTGGCTAAATTCAAAGTGGTAATCTTTTCGCTCTTTTTTGCTTTTCTATTTACCTCGGGAAAACCTGTTTTCTCACAAGATATTGCAGCAAATAAGTCACAAGAAGATATCAAGATCGATGGAAGGCTAAATGAGGCTGTCTGGGAAAAAGCAATCCCTCTTAATGATTTTTATCAATTTGAACCAAAATATGGTGACAAAGCATCTTTTCCTACCAAGGTAAAAGTTATCTATGACAGCCATTCGATCTACTTCGGATTTGAGTGTGAAGACCCGGAACCTGAATTGATAACTGCTAAAATTACCAAAAGGGATGGCAATTTACCTAAAGATGATGGTGTTGTAATATTGCTGGATACATTTTTGGACAAAAATAATTGTTATCTGTTTTCTGTCAACCCCCTTGGCACCCAAAAAGATGGAAAAATTGCAGACAACGGGAGAACTAATGATTTCAACTGGGATGAAACCTGGTATTCGGAGTGTTTGATCCATGAAAAGGGTTGGACTGCAGAAATCGAGATCCCTTTTGAATCGCTTAAATACGATAAAAAGCAATCAAACTGGGGTTTTAATGCAGCCAGAAGGATCGTCCGAAAACTGGAAAAAAGCTTTTCAGTACAGAATATAACTGCTCCTCATCGTATTTCACAATTCGGAAAGATAACAAATCTGGATTTCAGTGATATCTCAGCAAAACAATACACCATTATTCCTTACCTTCAGGGCCAGTTTCAAAAAGAAGAAAAGGCAAGCGCAGATGCAGGAGTTGACCTGCGCTATGATCTAACAACTAAACTAAGTGTGGAAGCTACAGTAAATCCGGATTTTGCCACAATTGAAGCAGATGTTGAAAAAGTGAATCTGACACGTTATGAGATGAGATACCCGGAAAAGCGGCCTTTTTTCCTGGAAGGAGCAGAAAATTACTCCACCAGGATCCGTCAGTTTTATTCCCGGCGGATCGGGGAGATTCCATGGGGAGCTAAAGTATCCGGAAAATTAGGCAAATGGAAAGTAAACGGACTTGTGACCCAATCCGATCCTGCCACAGCAGCTGCTGATGTGGAAGCTGGTAAAAAAGCAGTTTTTTCTGTGTTTAGAGTCAATCGAGAATTCAAAAATGGGTCCAATATTGGCATCATTGGAACAAACAGGATGTATCAGGGAAAAAACAGTGGTTCTTTAGGACTTACTGCCACTCTTTTTTTTACTGATGTTCTGGGAATGACATCACAGATTGTCAAAACTCACGGCACGGCAGACCACGGCACCTGGACTGGTTTTATACGTCCTTCTTATGACTCCCAGTTCAGCCATTTTCACCTTCGTTACTCACATTACGGCGAAGGAGTGATGGAAAATTTGAATTCTACAGGTTTCATCCGGGATGATGATAAAAAAGAGTTTGATACAAATATAAGACATACATTCTGGATCAACCGGTATGGTCTGGAATCTCTGAGTCCCAGCTTTAATTACAACCGTTACTGGAGCCAGGAGGGTATGCTCAGAAGTTATAACGGCCATTATAGTATTCAAGCTCAATTTTTAAAAAAATGGGAATACAGTATCAGCTATGTGGATGAATTCAAGGCAGAGTATGATCCCTTTTTTGAAAAGGATTTTAACAATCATCTGCTAACAAATAAACTGGAATTTGATAATAAAAAAGGGATGTCTCTATCATTGGAATACACTATAGGACATAATTATGACAGAGACTTAGAAAAGGTCTCTGGCGGAATCGATGTTAAAATTCTTGAAGGCTGGAATCTTACCTACCACTTTGATAAACACTGGTTCAGTCCTGCTGATCATGATGATAACAGCTGGATACATTACATTAGAACAACTTATTATATAAACAAGGATCTATATTTTAAGCTCTTTTATCAATCAAAATACAGGTTCCTCCATGAATGGACAAATCTTGAATTTGATCTACTTAGAAATACTGTACAGATCGTATTTGTCTGGCGATTTTTGCCCCCCTTTGGCTCCCTGCAGCTTGCTTATCAGGAAGGGAGCACTAGATATTCAGATGAGGAAGGCCAGGGCAGGACACTGTTTGCCAAACTCTCATGGGTATTTTGAGGCGTAGTATGATCAAAAATCCTCTTTATTCTGATTTTTTACTTGTAGTTATGGCTCTGGTTATGATGCTGCCTGTGTTCTCATTTGCTGAGTAAGCAAAAGACAGCCAAGGGGAAGAAGGACCTTGAAAATATTCCTCATGCCTCTCAGCCGCCATTAGGAGTTCCTGCTGGACAATACGAGGCGGAGGTGGCCGTGATGATTCTCATCTGGCCACCACATGTTGGACAACGCAATGCATCCACCTTAATGTTAGTGTGGGGCGGGTCGACTCCTGGGGAAATTCTTGACTTTTAAGGGTGAGAAATCTAATATTTAAGATTGCCTCAGATTTTGAAAAAAAACACAGAGGAACCGATGAAGGAAGATTATAATTTTGGCCGAATTGAGAAAAAGTGGCAGAAGACTTGGGAAGATCAAGGAGTGTTTGAGTTTTGTGAGGATACGGAAAAAACGAAATACTATTGCTTAGAAATGTATCCTTATCCCTCAGGACGAATTCATATGGGGCAGGTACGCAATTACGCCATCGGGGATGTGATAGCACGGTTCAAGATGATGAAAGGATTAAATGTTATCCATCCAATCGGGTGGGATGCATTGGGCATGCCGGCGGAAAATGCTGCTATAACCCAAGGGATCCATCCTCAAAAGTGGACTCTCGGCAATATTTCCCACATGAAGAAACAGTTGAAAAGACTGGGATTCAGCTATGATTGGTCTCGGGAGGTAAACACCTGCCTTCCGGAATACTACAGGTGGAATCAATGGATCTTTCTCAAGATGCTGGAAAAAGGCCTGGCCTATCGGAAGAAAAACTGGATCAATTGGTGTTCTTCATGCCAAACGGTGTTGGCTAATGAGCAGGTGATCGAAAAAAAATGCTGGCGTTGCGATACGAATGTAACGCAGAAGGATATGGAACAGTGGTTTTTACGGATCACGGATTATGCTGAAGAACTCCTCTCCGGACATGAAGCGCTGGAAAAATGGCCTGAACATGTTCTCCTGATGCAGAAAAATTGGATAGGAAAAAGCACGGGTGGTCATATCTCCTTCCCTATCGTCGGTTCTTCTGAGAGTATCGATATCTTCACAACTCGAGTGGATACGATTTTCGGCGCGACCTTTATGGCGTTATCTCCCGAACATCCTTTAGCATTGGAATTGATAGCAGGCACTGCCCATGAGGATAAATCAAAAGCGTGGATTGCTAAAAGTGCTGCTGAACAACGGATGCGCAAGGATCCGGAAGAGATAGAAAAACAGGGAATCGATACCGAAAAAAAGGCGATCAATCCCTTTACAGGTGAAGAAATTCCGATTTGGGTGTCTAACTATGTTTTGATGGAATACGGAACAGGCGCGATCATGGCTGTTCCTGCCCACGACCAAAGAGATTTTGAATTTGCAAAGAAATATAACTTGCCTATCCGGGTTGTGATCGTGCCGGAGAAAGAATTCCCTCCAGAAGAGCTGGAGGAGGCTTATGAAGGAAATGGATTTGTGGCCGATTCTGAAAACTTTTCTGGTCTGCCCTCCACAGAGGCATCTGAAAAAATGGTCCAGTATGCGGAGAAGAATGGGTTTGGACGCAAAAGCACTCTGTACAGACTTCGGGATTGGGGAATATCTCGCCAGCGGTATTGGGGGACGCCAATCCCGATTATTTACTGCCCAACATGCGGAATTGTGGGTGTCCCATATGAGGATCTTCCGGTTACTCTTCCTCCGGATGTCGAATTTACCGGGGAGGAGGGTTCACCGCTGGAGAATGCGGCAAGTTTTGTTAAGACCAAATGTCCACAGTGTGGAGAGAAAGCCCGAAGAGAAACAGACACGATGGATACTTTTTTCGATTCTTCCTGGTATTACTTTCGGTATTGTTCCCCAGAGGAGGACAAACTTCCTTTCGATCCCCAACTGGTCAATTACTGGCTTCCTGTGGACCTCTACATTGGAGGAGTGGAACATGCCATCCTGCACCTGATTTATGCCCGATTTTTCTGCAAGTTTTTCAGAGACGATGGCCTGACAAGCATAGATGAACCCTTTCCCAGACTCCTTGCCCAAGGGATGGTAACAAAAGATGGGGCAAAGATGTCTAAATCGAAGGGTAATGTTGTGGATCCCGACGACATGGTGAAGGACTATGGAGCTGACACAGTGAAACTTTACATCCTTTTCGCATCTCCTCCCGAAAAGGAATTTGCTTGGAATGAAAAGGGAATCGAGGGGTGTTACCGTTTTTTGAATCGGATTTGGTTCTTTTTCCAAGAGAACAAATCCTTCCTCTCGGGAGGAGTACCATCAGAAGAATCCGATTATTCACCGGTGACAAACGAGATACACCCGTTGAGGATCAAAATGCACAAGACGATCCGAAAAGTTACAGAAGACATTGATAAAAGATATCATTTGAACACGGCGATAAGCTCGATCATGGAATTGTTTAACCTTATCAAGACAGAAAAGGAAGGTCTCACACAGAGCGATGAAGGCAAGGGGCTTCTTAGAGAGACTGTTGCAAAAATGATCCTGCTCCTGTCTCCGTTTGCACCTCACATCTGCGAAGAACTGTGGGAACAAATGGGATACCAGACGCTTCTGGTGCAGACTCCTTGGCCTTCCTATGAGCCGGAGTTGGCAAAAGAAGAGCGGGTGACGATCGTTGTGCAGATCAACGGGAAATTGAGAGATAGGTTCGAAGTTGAAAGAGATACAAAGGAGGAAGAGCTGAAAGAAAAAGCTCTAGGTTTGGATAAAATCAGCAATCTTATCGGCGACAAAGAAGTAAAAAAGATGATACACATCAAGAATAAGTTAATCAATATCGTAATATAGATATAAGGGGATTGAATGAAAAAAATAATTCTCCTTTTTTTGGTTTGTTTGTTATTTCTGCAGTGCGGTTACCATCTTCGAGGGACGGGGAGCTTTCTGCCGCCTCATATTAAGGTGCTAAATATCCCGATGTTTGCCAATCGGACAACCCGGTTTGAGCTGGATTTAAAACTGACACAAGGGGTAATCGACGAGATGATTGCTCGGGGAAAAGTGGAAATAACGGATGAAGCAGATAGCGCGGATGCAGTTCTGATAGGAGAAATCCTCCGTTTCCAAGCTAATCCGATCGGCTTTGGAGAAGACGCGACAGCCGACAGGTATAGCATTTCGATCGTTGCCAAGGTGATCCTGAGGGATGTGGTTCAGAAAAAAGTGATTTTTTCTAATCCGTCCTTTGTTTACCAAGGAGAGTACGAAGTGCCGGAAGGCACGGACTTTGAGTCGGTGGAAACAGAAGCGATTGACGAGATGGTTGTGAAATTTGCCCGAAGCCTCGTGGTAGCCATCTTAGAAGGATTTTAAAAAGAGTGTACAGTTCTTTTTTGGGAAAGGAAATCGACGAAAAAGCCCTTCATCCCTGTTATTTTTTTTATGGAGAAGAACCCTTTCTTGCTGAAGAATTCATCGACGAGCTGAAAAGGGCATTGATTTCTCCCGAAGATCAGGATTACAACATCGAAAAATGCAATCTTGATGACCAGTCATGGATGGAGATTATGGATCTTGCCCGCACCATCCCCTTCTTCTTTTCGTCCTGGCGGGTCATCGCTGTGAGTCTTCCTGTTGGAAAGGGAGAGCGCCTTTCCTCTACAGAGGAAAAAATCCTAAAGGATTATTTTTCTTCACCTTCCGATCAAACGGCTCTTGTTATCATTTATCCTGGGAAGCTTCGCAGGAGCGCTCCCATTTTCCGGTTGTTTTCTTCGTTTCCTTCCGCTCTCGTTCATGTCAAGGAACTCAAGCCTCTCAAAGGCAGGAATTTATTCTCATGGATGGACAAGAAGCTTTCTTTATTGGGAAAAAGAGCGACCCAGGATGCTATGGCGCGGCTGGCTGAGTTTACTGGTAATAATCTTGCCCGAGTGAACAACGAGCTAGAAAAAATATCTGTATTTGTCGGAGAAAAAAAAATAGTCGAATTGGATGATGTTAACGCGGTCTCAGGATGGATCAAATCCTTTTATGAATGGGAGATCGTGGATAATCTGGAAAAGGCCGATTTTGAGAAAAGCCTCATTGTTTTAGATAATCTGTTCAGAGAAAGCGTAAGGCCCGAATTTATACTTGGCTTAACGGCAAAATTTTTTCGCGACATTTTTTTGGCCAAGCTCTGGCTAAAGGAGAAAGAAAAGGATAAAAAGGCCATTTTCAAAGAACTGCGTCCCCAAATACAGGAAAGATTTGGCAATTTTTATACCACCAAGTTCAGGAGTTTCTTTTCCTTGGTGGAAAGGTTTCCTATGAGTGATCTGAACGATCTTTTTTATGAGCTCAAAGAGATCGATTTGAAGGTCAAGACGACAGATTTGAATCCCCAGACTTTACTGGAAGGATTCCTTTTTCATTATTGTCAGTTGAAAAAAGAGGTGAGGACTACTTCGAAGGAGAGGGATTAATCATTTCGACCTGGCGGCTCAGTCGGGATTTATACCGATCCCCTGTTCTTCTATGGATTGTTCCTTTTTTAACAGATTTATCGATCGTGGAAAATGTCTGCGGGAGGAGTTTTTCTGCTTCTTCACGATTTTTATTTACGATGGCCGTCCTTATGGCTTTTATGCGCGTCCGCAGAATAGACTTGTTTTTTCTGTTGATCAGGTTGCGGCGAAGGGATCGTCTCTCTTGCCGTATTGCCGACATGTGTTGAGCCATTTCTTTCTCCTGGAGTAAAAAAGTATGATAAGATATCTTAAGACTGAAGTCAACTAGGAATATGGGGTCATATGCGCATATGATGGAAGAGAAAGAGCAAAACCGGAAATTAATCAGGGCGACTCTTGCCGTGTCAGCCCCTACTCTTTTGAGTCGCATCTTTGGGCTTTTCCGAGATATGATCCAAGCCAATTACATGGGTACAGGAAGGGGAATGGATGCGTTCACGATTGCCTACACCATTCCCAATCTGTTGAGACGTTTAACGGGAGAGGGAGCGATGACGGCGGCGTTTATTCCTGTTTTTACCCAACAGAAAAGAGAGAAGTCGCGAGATGAACTCTGGAAGTTTGCCCATTATTTCTTTTTCGATCTAACGGTGATCATGGCCCTGATCACTGTCCTGGGTGTCGTGTTTGCTCCCGTTTTGGTTAAATTGATCTCTATCGGATTCAAGGATGTTGCCGGGAAATGGGACTTGACCATCACACTGACCCGCTTCATGTTTCCTTATATTTTTTTGATCAGCTTAGCAGCGTTGGCGATGGCGATTCTGAATTCATTCCGTAAATTTTTTGTACCTGCTTTTACGCCTGTTTTGTTTAACCTTTCGATCATCACGCTTGCCGGGGTTTTTGCCGGCAAGGCAAAAGAACCTTCCTATGTTTTTGCCGCTGGAGTGGTTGTCGGAGGGATTCTCCAGTTGGCCTTTCAGCTTCCTTTTCTCTGGCGTCAAGGAATGAGATTTAGACCGATGCTCTCCTTCACCCATCCGGGTGTGCGCAAAGTGGGGAAACTGATCGTCCCGGGGATATTCGGGGCAGGCCTTTACCAGATCAATTATGCCATAAGTCGCATGATCGCTTCATTTCTCGAGGAAGGGAGTGTGTCTTCGCTTTATTATGCTGCAAGAGTGCAGGAATTGACCCTCGGCTTGTTTACGATCGCCCTTTCCATCGCCCTTCTTCCCACTTTTTCTGATCAAGCTGCCAAACAGGATATAAACGGGATGAAAAAAACTCTTGTTTACTCGTTTAAACTTATCTTTTTGATAACATTGCCGGCCATGGTGGGTTTGCTGCTTTTGAATCGCCCGATCATTCAAGTGCTTTTCCAGAGGGGCGAATTCAACGAGCAATCCACGGCGATGAGCGCATCCTGTTTGATCTTTTTTGCCTTGGGAATTCCTTTTATATCCGGGGTGAGGATTATGGCTCCTGTCTTTTATTCTTTAAAGGACATAAAAACCCCTGTGATCGTGGCCTCTTGCATCATGGGATTGTACATCTTGCTTTCCATTCTGCTTATGAGTTCGCTTCGCGTGGGAGGCATCGCTTTAGCTTTATCCATTTCTTCTGTTTTTAATTTTCTTGCGCTTTTTTATCTTTTGGAGAGGAAAATAGGACATATCCATAAAAAGAGCATATTGATCTCTGCTTTTAAATCTGCCATTTCTGCGGCAGGGATGGGTGCTGTTGTGTGGTATTTTGTCAAACATTTTAATTTTGAACAGATGGTTTTTATCCAGAAATTGGGGATTCTTGCTGCGGTTATTTCCATCGGAATCGTTGTCTATCTGGTGCTTAATCTCCTGTTCAGTCATGAAGACTTGAAAAGCCTTAAAAATGTATTCTCCAGAGATGAAATACTGAAAAAGTAGGAGTTGGTGTGATTATCGTTCTCCAAAAAGTCAAGGAAGCTTCGGTATCTGTCCAGGGCAAAGTGTCGGGAAAAATCCAACAGGGTGTTTGCCTTCTTGTGGGCATTGAAAAAGGAGATACGGAGGAGGACGCGCAGTACCTGGCGCGCAAGATCGCGGAGTTGAGGATCTTTCCTGATAATGAAGGAAAGATGAACCTTTCCCTGTGTGATGTCCAGGGAGGAGTCTTGGCCGTCTCCCAATTCACGTTGGCAGGTTCTGTCAAGAAGGGGAGGAGGCCCAGTTTTGATAAGGCGGAAGAGCCATCTCGAGCCGAACCGCTATTCCGCTATTTTGTGAATCAGATCAAAAAAATTGGATTAAAAGCCGAAACAGGAATTTTTGCCGCTTCGATGGATGTTTGCCTGATCAATGAAGGTCCTGTGACTTTTATTCTGCAGAAGAAAGATATGCTCAGCTGAACTTGACTTGACTGATCTCTTGAAGGGCCTGAAGAGCTGGCGTTCTTACAAAGGAGCTGGCATCCTCGGAGAGTTTTGTAAGAAGGGCCGGAGCTTTTTTTCCTCCGATTTCACCCAGAACGATAGCCAAGGTGCGACGCACTTCGATGTTGGGGTCATTGACCAAACTCTCGATATATTTCACGGATGATGTATTCTTTCTCAAACCCAGTATGCGGAGGCATCCTGTTTTGACATACCAAGGAGTTTTATGAAGTCGTTGATACAGGAGGCTAAGATTGAGCTCCTCCCTGTTTGAGAGCTCCGTGATAATGGTTGTTCTGATGTCTTCGATCGGGTCATCGAGGGCTTGAATCAAAACCTCACAGACCCAAGGTTCTTTGGAGTTTGCCATACCTGCGATGATTTTTAATCGTGTTTGTCTATCCTTGGCTTCCTGGATATTTTTCAGGGCAGTCTCCACCGAGGTTTTTTTTCGGGATTTTTTCAGGGGGATTTTTTGGGGGGGAAGCTCAGCTTTAGGGAATAATAATCCAGTTTTTTTGTCAGTCATCTGATACGGTTGCCCTTTTTGATTACGTGATATTTATATAATAGATCGAAAAAAAGTGCAAACGATTCGAGAGAAACCATGCCCGCTCAGTTCTTGAGTGGTATTTTCAGCACCCGGACTTATCCCTTAAACCAAATCGAGGATATGGCCCATTTTTTCTTTTTTTGTTTTCAGATAGTTGAGATTTGATTGGCTTGGTGGAATTTCGATCGGGATGCGTTCGATGATTTCAAGACCATAACCCGCAAGACCGATAAATTTGCGGGGATTGTTAGTGATCAATCGCAATTTGTTGGCCCCTAAAAAAGCCAAGATTTGCGCTCCGATTCCATAGTCTCTTTGGTCCGGTTTAAATCCAAGTTTTTGGTTGGCTTCCACTGTGTCCAAACCTTTATCCTGCTCGGCGTAAGCCTTTATTTTGTTTGCAAGGCCGATGCCTCTTCCTTCCTGGTTGATGATGTACAAGATCACTCCATTTCCGGCCTTTTCGATCATCTCCATGGCTATGTGCAGTTGGTCTCCGCAATCACAGCGGCTGGATCCAAATGCGTCACCTGTGAGACACTGGGAGTGGACACGGACTAGAGTGGGAGCACCTTTTTTGATGTCTCCTTTTACAAGTGCTAGGTGATTTTCCCGGTGAATGGTGTCTTCAAAGACTATCAATTGGAATTCACCATATTTTGTGGGGAGAGCTATTTCCTCGATTTTTTGGACCAAACATTCGGTTTTCATCCTGTATTTGATAAGGTCTGCGATGGTAAGAATCGGGATGTCGTATGTCTGAGAATACTTTTCAAGTTGAGGCATCCGGGCCATGGTTCCATCTTCATTCATGATCTCACAGATGACAGCCGCAGGTTTCAATCCCGCCAGATGAGTGATGTCGATAGAAGCTTCTGTTTGTCCTGCTCTCTTGAGCACGCCTCCGTCCTTGGCTTCGAGAGGAAAAATGTGTCCGGGTCTTGCGAGATCTGAAGGTTTTGTGTCAGGATCGACAGCCACATGGATTGTATGAGAGCGGTCATAGGCTGAAATGCCTGTGGTCACACCTTTCTTAGCATCGATGGAAATCGTAAAAGCTGTTTTAAAACTTGCCGTATTATCCGCGACCATCAAAGGCAGGTCAAGTTCCTTCAGTCTTTTTTTCGTCGATGGAAGGCAGATGAGGCCACGTCCATACTTTGCCATGAAATTGATTATATCAGGAGTGACCTTTTCCGCGGCCACCATGAGGTCACCTTCATTCTCCCTATCTTCATCGTCGACAATTATGATGAGTTGTCCTTCTTTGACGGCGTTTACAGCCTGCTTGACTGAAACTTCTCCTCTCGTTTTTTCCATTTTATCGGACCTGCTATTTGGATTTTCCTTCTGTTTTGGATAACCAATTATACACGTATTTTCCTAATATGTCACATTCGATATTCACCATATTCCCAGGTTTAAGGAATCTCAGATTCGAATTTTTCAAAGTGATTGGAATTATTTCTGCATCGAACGATGACGATTGAAGTTTGGCGATTGTCAGACTGATCCCATTGATTGCCACTGAGCCTTTTGGGATGAAATATGGGCCAAGGTCAGCCGGGAAGGAAATAGTCATTCTGATACCTGCCCCCTTTTTCTGCACGGATGTGACTTTTCCGGTCGAGTCAATGTGTCCAGTGACGATGTGGCCGCTGAGAGGAGAGGAAAGCGTGAGCGAGAGCTCAAGATTGAGCCGCTCACCCCTGCGGAGAGAGCCTAAGCTCGTTCGGCTTAACGTTTCCTTGGAAAGATCGAAGCAGAGCATGGTTTTTTCCTTCCGGATTAAACTTAGGCAGACTCCATTGACTGCCATGCTGCTGCCAATTTCCAATCGAGCTGCCAATTCTGGCGTTTCGATCACCATTTCTTGTTTTCCTATCCTGTATTCCTTGAAGATACCCGTGTGGGAGATGATTCCTGTAAACATTAAAGATATCCCTCCAAAATAATGTCTTCCCCGATGGTGAAACAATTCGTGTTCCTTAGCCGCATGGCCTGAGCGACAGTTGAAAAACCTTTTCCCTCAAAAAAAGTGGGGGCTTTCTCTCCTCCTATAAGCTTAGTGGAAAGTGTAATAAAAATCTTGTCTATCAATTGGTTTTCGAGAAGGCTTGTGAGGAGAAGAGCTCCTCCCTCCACCATTACGCTGGAGATTTCATTCTGGCCCAGCCAAGCTAGTATCTTGTTTAAATCGAGCCTTCCCGAACGGCTGCTCCGAACTGATATTATTTCCACCTCTTTTTTCCTCAGTTCTTGAGCCTTTCTTGATGTTTGCGATTGGTGTGTGAAAACCAGAATTTTTCCCCTAGGCCTGGTTCTGAGGAGCCTTGCTTCGAGGGGGAAACGAAGTCTGGAATCGATGATCACACGTATGATCTGCTTTTTTTTCCATAGGGGATGCCGGATGGTCAACCTGGGGTCATCGTTCAGGAGAGTATTGATTCCCACCATGATGGCCATGTGTTCTCCACGAAGCAGGTGGGCATATTCCCGTGTTTGCCTAGAAGTTATCCACTTGGAATCGTGGGTTTTAGTAGCCACTTTCCCATCCAGGCTGGCAGCCACTTTTGCGGTCACAAACGGAATTTTTCGTTGTATGTATTTGTTGTAAATTTCGTTCAAACGAGCATTCTTTTCTTCGAGGAGGCCGACGGAAACCTGTATGCCAGCCTGCCGCATTTTTTGGATTCCTTTTTTGTGGACCAGAGGATTGGGATCCAGGGCGGAGACGATGACACGTTTGATTCCTGCCTGGATCAGGCTGTCCACACATGGAGGGGTTCTTCCCCAGTGGACACAAGGTTCAAGGGTGATGTAGGCTGTGGCGTTTCGGGCCAGGGATCCTGCTTTTTGTAGGGCGATAACCTCGGCATGGGGATTGCCAGGTTTTTCATGAAATCCTGTCCCAACGATCGTGCCCTTTTTAACGATGACCGCCCCGACATACGGATTTGGGCTTGACCATCCTTTGGCTTTTTCGGCCAAACCGTAGGCCATTTCAAGAAAAACAGAATCTTTATTGGTATTCATGAAAGTAAGGCATTAACAAATTCCTGGGGCGAAAAATCCAAGATATCCTTTTCTCTTTCTCCGACGCCGACAAATTTAATCGGAAGTTTCAACTCATCCACAATGCTGATTACGCTTCCTCCTTTGGCTGTCCCGTCCAGTTTGGAGAGGAAAATTCCGGTCAGGCCGGAAAATTTCAAAAATTGCTTGGCCTGGATTAGTGCATTCTGACCGATGCTTGCGTCCAACACAAGCAGGATTTCTTGCGGGGCTCCTTCGATTTCCCTGGAAATCACTCTCCTGATCTTTTCCAGTTCATTCATAAGATTGACATTGGTGTGAATTCTTCCTGCCGTATCTACCATAAGATAATCGTACCCCTTGGCCTTAAATGATTGAATGGCGTCGTAGACAACAGAGGCCGGATCTGCTCCGTACTGGCCCTTAAGAACCTGGATATTCAATCTTTTTCCCCAAATGGCAAGCTGTTCCTGCGCAGCAGCCCTGAAAGTGTCGGCTGCAACCATCAGGATGTTTTTTCCCTCCAATTGGTAGCGATGGGCGAGTTTGGCAAGGGATGTCGTTTTCCCCCCGCCATTGACACCGACCATGATAAGAACACCCGGGGATTGGTTGAGATGTGAAGTGTATGGAAGATCTGCGAAGATTCCTGTTATTTCTTTTTTGAGGAGGTTTTGTATGTTCTGGATGGAATCGGTCTTTTTGCTTTCTTTACGGATGGAATCAACTATTTTTTCTGTCGTTTGAACTCCGACATCAGCAAGAATAAGCGACTCGGCCAGTCCATCAAGCACGTCATCCTTAGTTTTACCGGATTTGAACACCTCATCCAGTTTGCCTTTCAAGTTGTCTCTGGTTCGACTTAGTTTGGTTTTGAGATCATTCAACACGGTTTCTTCCCTGGACTATTCATAAAAAACTGGGTCATGCCTCGCATCTGCAGCAAGCTTGGCTCGTGAATAATCCAAGTTCATTATATTTTTAGGGCTGTTCAAAGTCAATCAGCCCTCTTTTTTGCCTCTCATCGCTTTTTTGCGAGCCTGGTATCGTAAAGAGATAATATTTCTGTTTTCGAAAAGTAACTTGCAGCGAATGCTAAAGAAGCATTTCCAAAACCGTGATAAAGCAACAGTCAGGCAAGCTGATACGTCAGCC
>CAYPGQ010000054.1:0-28643 GCA_964410125.1 uncultured Eubacteriales bacterium
CCATTGAGGTAAAAGAAAAGAGTTGATATCATTTAGTTAGATGAAAAAAGAAGAAAGCTAAAGGCCTAGTATTTTCCCTTCGATCATGTAGGTCACGGTTTCGATTCCTCGATGGGGATGCCAGGGGAATCCTTTCATGTAAAACTCAGGTGAGAGTTGACTCTTTCCTCGTGAGTTGATATCCTTTTGCCAACCGTGAGGGGAAAACAGTGACAACAAAATGCCCGAAGTGCCAGACGGATAATCCAGCAGATTCCAAGTTTTGCAAGGAATGTGCAGCCGCCCTTCCTCATTCTGAGGAATTGGCTGTCTCCCACACTAAAACCATCGAAGCTCCGGCTGAAGAGCTCTCCACAGGATCTGTTTTTGCGGGAAGGTATCAGATTATCGAGGAGCTCGGCAGAGGCGGGATGGGCAAGGTCTACAGGGTGCTGGATAAAAAGCTTGATGAAGAAATTGCCCTTAAGCTTATAAAACCGGAGATAGCCTCGGATAAAAAATCATTGGAACGGTTCAGCAACGAGCTGAAGATCGCCCGAAAGATCGTTCACAAAAATGTGGGACGGATGTACGAGTTGCTGGAGCATGAGGGGACGCATTTCATCACGATGGAATATATCCCGGGCGAAGACCTCAAGAGTTTTATCCACAGGTCAGGCAGGATTGATATCCCCAAGGCCTTATTCCTCGCCAAGCAGGTGAGTGAAGGATTGGCAGAGGCCCACGAGCTGGAAGTCGTGCATCGTGACTTAAAACCCAGCAACATCATGATCGATAAAGAAGGCAATGCCCAGATAATGGATTTTGGCATCGCCCGGTTCATCAAGGCAAAGGGTATAACCGGCTTCGGAGTTTTGATAGGAACGCCCGAGTATATGTCGCCCGAACAGGCAGAAGCCAAAGAAGTCGACCATTGCTCAGACATCTATTCCTTCGGAGCCATCTTGTACGAAATGGTGACCGGTCAGCTTCCGTTTGAAGGCGATACCCCCCTTAGCATCGCCATGAAGCACAAGGGAGAGATCCCCAAAAATCCAAAAGAACTAAACCCGCAGATCCCTGAAGACTTGAGCCTTCTCATCCTTAAGTGTATGGAAAAGGATAAAAGTGATAGATATCAAACTGCCGAAGAAATCACCGCAGTGCTGAACAACATTAAAAAAGGCATCCCGACCACAGCCAAAGAAATAGCGCCAAAAAAACCTCTCACATCGAGGGAAATCACTGTATCCCTCAGCATGAGAAAGATCTTTGTCCCTGCTTTAATAATCATCGCATTATCAGTCGTGGGCCTTCTCATGTGGCATCCCTGGTCAAAAGAAACAATCGCTCCTGTCCCGACCGACCGGCCTTCCCTCGCCATCCTCTACTTCGAAAACAATACGGGCGATGAGAATTTGGACCACTGGCGAAGCGGGCTTTGTGACCTGCTGATCACCGATTTAGGCCAGTCGAAATATGTGCATGTTATAAGCGGAGAACGGATTTACGGCATCCTCGAAAAACTCGATCTCCTCGAAAAAGAAAAATATTCCTCTGATGATTTAAGGAAGGTAGCTACTCAAGCAGGAGTTAGCCATATTCTTAGAGGAAGCTACCTTACGGCCGGAGATAAATTCAGCATCAATCTTTCTATCTTGAGGGCAGATTCGAGTGAAGTCATCAGCCGTTTTAGAGAAGAAGGAACGGAAGAGGAAATTATTTCTACTTTAATAGATAAAATAACACGCAAGGTGAAATCTGCACTAAACCTTACTACCGCGCAAATCGCGGCCGATATCGATAAAAGCGTCGGCCAAATCACAACCCCCTCCCAACAAGCCCTTTTGTTTTACCTGGAAGGTTGGAAATACCATTTATCAGGAAAATATGAAAAGGCCATAGAATTCATGGAGAAAGCCATCGTGCTCGATCCTGGATTTGCCATGGCATACAGAACCATGGCCTGGGCTTATTTGGGTATGTTTAGTCTAGAGCGATTTAGGCAACACATGCAAGAAGCCTTCGACCTCACATTGGAGCAGAGAGACCGGATTTCCGAGAGGGAGTTTTACCTGATCCAGGGAGATTTTTTCGGGATGTCGAGACAGACCTGGGATAAGGCTGTCGAAACGTATAAAAAATTACTCGAGGTATATCCCGAGGATTTTCTCGGTCGGTTCAACCTCGGACAGAAATATTTTGCCCTTGAGCAATGGGATAAGGCTATCGGGTGTTTTGAATCCCTGACCAAATACAAGGATAACGGCTGGTCATACCAGATGCTTTCAAGGATCTATAACCTGCTGGGATCCAGCGATAAACAATGGGATGTGATCGAGGATTGGGAAAAAAACATCCCGGATGATGCGGAGATACATGGCGAGGAATCAGGCTATTATCTCAGTCTAAGGGAATTTGAAAAAGCGCTCGCAGCAATAGATAAAGCCATTGCTGCTGATCCAAGTAATACTAGATTCATTGTGAATAAAGGTTTTATCTATTTTGTGGAAGGTGACCTACCCAAAGCCCGAGAAGAATTTTTAAAGTTACAAAAACCGGGAGCAGGATTGTTACGAGGACTTAGTACTTTTTTTCTATTAGAACTATCTTGCAAGCAAGGTCAATTCAAAAGTGCGATCCAAATGGCAGAATATTTGCTCGAATTTGTACAAAAAATGGATCAAGAAGCATTCGAGGCGGTCTTCCACACGCGTTTCGCAAAATTGCACATGGAATCCGGCAATATGGAGGCGGCGCTGAGGCAGTGTGAGGCCGCTTTGGAGACGGTTGATAAAGTTGTGGAAACTCAAGCACCGGTACTTAGACCTGAACCTCCCGACAAGATGAAAACGATATACTTTAAAGGTCTTATTAAGGCTGAAATGGGGCTTATCGGAGAAGCCTTGGAGACCGCAGAAAGACTTGAGGGCTTGATTGAGGAAGATTTGAACCAGAAGCTCATCCGGTTCTATTTGCACCTTTTGGGGAGGATCGAGCTCAAAAAAGAAAATTATCCGGGGGCCATCAAGTATTTTGAGGAGGCTTTGTCGCACATCCCCCCTGGAGGAGAGGATATTGCAGGATACGGCAGGTTCACCGATTCACTGGCATTGGCTTTTTTCAAATCAGGAGAACTGGAAAAAGCCCGCGACATATACGAAAAAATTGCATCCCTCATGGGGGTGATGGATTCGAGTGTGATTTATCCCAAGACTTTTTACATGCTCGGAAAGGTCTATGAAGGCCTTGGGGATAAGGAGAAAGCCACCGCCAATTACCAGAAATTCCTCGATCTTTGGAAGGATGCCGATCCCGGCCTCCCCGAACCCGCCTACGCCAAAAACCGCTTAGAGGAGCTGCAATAACTCCTCTCCTTCCCCTTTCTTTCAAATTGACCTGAGGATTTGTCCTGTGATATAAGCGTATCAGGCAATTTTAGGAGCCTCCATTCATGAAAAAGCAAAAACGGGTGATCTTTCCCCTCCTGTTTGTATTTTTGTCAACATTCACAGTCTGGGCATCCTCCTCCAAAACCATCTGGTCCTTTTCCTACTTCGGTGAGGATGATTTTTTACACAGGCCTTCCGACATCGAGGTGGATCATGCGCGTTCCTTGATCTATATCGCAGACTCCGGCAACAATCGCATCCTCGTTTTCGATTTCGATGGGAAATTACAGAAGATCATCGGACGCGAAGGCCAGGGCCCTGCCGAATTTTCCCAGCCCAGTGGATTGTTTACCTTCGAGGATGGAGGATTAGCGGTTGCGGACCATTACAACAAACGGATTCATATTTTCGATAAATCCGGGGAATTCGTCAAATTGATAAGCCAAAAGACAGTCGATGTTGCAGATCTCATTTTTATAGATGACAAGATTTACACCATCCCCATTTATGGTTCCAGCGGGTACAGTCCGGATATACGTTCAAAAAAGGAAACGCAACCTTTGGTCAATGTCCTGGATCAAGAAGGGAATGTGATCCAAAGCATATCCGTCGATGATTTCCACGAATCCCAGCCCTTCCTGCGTGCCATAAAACATCGTGTTTGCTTGACCCTATCACAGGATAAAAAACTCTTTCTCCCTCACTTTGCCATCAATGTGATCCATGTTTTTGGCTTGGATGGAAACAAAATCGGCGAATTCGACAGGCCGTTACCTTACAAACCCGAGCTTCCAAAACTTGTTCATCAATCGAGTGGCAAAGATGGGATTATTCGAATGCAGGCTAAAATGGATATGATCACTAATGATGCTGAAATAGGTCCGGAGGGCAATCTTTATCTTTTGACATTCACAGAAAGTTTCATGAAGAGATTGGAAAATAAAGACCGCGACAGCCTTCCTCCGATACAGATGAGGATCGATGTCATCGACACCAAGACTTATAAGTTGATCCGTAGTATCGACATCGATGGGGGCGCGAGATGTTTTGGTATGTTAGATAAAAACCGGTTGGTTTATGCTTATGAAGACATTGAGGGCGAATTATTTTTAAAGTGCATTGAGTACTAAGCAGTAAAAATATTGCTATAATCATAAGCAAAATGAACTAAAATGAATTATTTAAAAGCTGTTTTTTGGGATTATCCACAATTTACAAACCATGAACAATTGCTAGAATTTATTCAAGAGAACAGAAAATCAAATAAGGTTTATATGTGGCTGTTGAAAAGATTTCTGGAACATGCCCGGGTTGTTGATGCCCTGAAGTACTTTTCCCTCCAAGAAATTGCTGATTCTTTGTCTGATATCAATTTAACTTCCTATTCCCAAAAAAAATGGAAAAGGATCATCGAAGTCTATGGAAAAGCCCAAAGAGAATAAAAATTATTACACTTTACCTGCTCAGAGGGAAGTCCTCCTTAAACTTTTAACCCTTCCAACTATAGAAGAATCGTTTTTTTTGACCGGAGGGACTGCCCTTTCCGTTTTTTATCTCTACCATAGAGTATCCGATGATCTGGATTTATTTTCCTTAAATCCTGTAGACTTTGCAGAAATTGATTTTTGGATAAGATCTACGTGGCAGAGCGCATGTTCAAAGATTAAAGAAAGCCCGAACTTTCTGTCATTTCTAATTCGAGACACCAAGGTGGACCTTGTCATCGATTCCCTTTCAAACAAGGAAAATCGTGAAAGGGTAAGATTTGAAAATGAACACAGCATCCTGATTGATAACATAAATAATATCATTTCCAACAAATTCAGCTGCATAGTCAGCAGGACTGAGCCAAAAGATTATATTGATATATTCTTTCTGTTTAAAATTTTTCCGGAGTTGAAGCTAGAAAATGTCTACAGAAGCGCCAAATTGAAAGACGCCATTTTCGATGATCCTCCGACAGCAGCTTTTCAGCTGGAGGAAGGGATCTCATTCTTAAAGGAAAATCCGTCGATCATGCCAGAAATAAGGAGAGAATTTGATCAAGATGAGTTCACCAAGTTTTTCGAAGAAGTCCTCGAATGGTTGTATGGAAGATTTAAATTGGAGTAAAAAGAGACCTGGATAAAATGAAATGTCCGAAATGTGAAACAGAAAATCCCGAAACCTCCCGGTTTTGTGCAGACTGCGGGACGCAATTAGGAGTGACTGAAAACATCCCTGCGGGTCCTACCATGACCATCGAGGCTCCGGTCGAGGAATTGACCACAGGCTCCATATTTGGCGATAGATACAAGATTGTCACGGAACTTGGCAAAGGAGGAATGGGCAAGGTTTATAGAGCCATCGATCAAAAGATCGATGAAGAAATAGCCATCAAACTGATCAAACCCGAAATTGCTGCGGACAAAAAAACTATCGAACGCTTCGGTAGTGAATTGAAACTGGCACGCAAAATCGCCCATCGGAACGTGTGCAAAATGTACTACCTCGGTGAAGAAAAGGGCGCCCACTTTATAACGATGGAGTATGTGCCGGGTGAGGACCTAAAGAGCATGATCCGGATGTCGGGGCAGTTGAGTACAGGCATGACCATCAAAGTGGCCAAACAGGTGTGTGACGGTTTGACAGAAGCCCACCGCCTGGGTGTTATTCATAGGGACCTCAAGCCCAACAACATCATGATCGATAAAAACGGGGAAGCCAGGATCATGGATTTTGGGATTGCCCGACTGCTCAAGGCCAAAGGCATAACCGGCGCCGGCATCATGATCGGCACTCCCGAGTACATGTCACCAGAGCAGGTGGAAGGCAAGGATGTCGACCAACGCTCCGACATCTATTCCCTGGGTGTGATCCTGTATGAGATGGTGACCGGCCAGTTGCCTTTCGAGGGAGATACGCCTTTTACCATTGGAATGAAACACAAGGGCGAGACACCTCAAGATCCAAAAAAAATAAATACTCAGATACATGAAGACTTGAACAGTCTGATAATGAAGTGTCTGCAGAAAGAGAAAGATCAGAGATACCAGAGTGCCGGGGAAGTCCGGTCGGAATTGGAAAGGATCGAAAAAGGACTTCCTACCACCGAGAGGATCGTTGCCAAGAAAAAACCAACCACCTCAAGGGAAATCACCGTCAAATTCAGCCTGGACAAACACTTCAAGTGGGGATTGATTTTTGCTGCCATCGTTGTCGTCGGGATTATCATCTGGCAACTGCTGCCGAAAAAGGCAGCAATTTCTGCCCCAAAGATCGAAAATTCCATCGCCGTCATCAGCTTCGAAAACCAAACCGGGGATCAAGGCTACGATTATCTGCAAAAAGCTATCCCCAACCTTTTGATTTCCTGTTTGGAACAGACGGGTGAACTCTATGTGGCCACCTGGGAAAGGATGTATGACCTCCTCAAACAGATGGGGCAAAAAGATATCGATACCATCGACAGAGACCTGGGTTTTGAGATATGCCGGAGGGAAGGCATCCAATCCATTGTCACAGGCAGTTTTGTCAAAGCCGGCGATACCTTTGTCACAGATGTGAAGATACTGGATGTGGAAACCAAAAAAATGCTTAAGAGCGCAACATCGCGCGGAAAAGGTGAAAACAGCATCCTGGATACCCAAATCGACGAGCTGGGACGGGAAATCTTCCTCGGTTTCGGCATGGCTCGACAGGAGTTTGAATCCACCCAGCATCCCATCTCCGAACTAACCACATCTTCGATGGAGGCCTACAAATATTTTCTCCAGGGAAAGGATGAGATTCATAATCTCGATGCGATGAGAGCCCGGCAATCTCTCGAAAAAGCCGTTGATCTGGATCCACAATTTGCTATGGCTTATCTTTATCTGGCTCAATCTTATCTTGAGCTTGGGAATATAGAAGCTAGAGATAAGGCTTACAATAATGCAAAAATCCATTCAGAGAAAGCGACAGAAAAAGAGAGGTTTCAAATAGATGCGGCATATGCCCTGTCGATAGAAAGAGATTTCCCAAAGCGATTTCGTATCCTTAAAGAATGGACAGAAAAATATCCTAAAGAAAAAGAAGCACACTATGAATTGGCTTTTTATTATCGCGGTAGAGGAATGTTTAACGAAGCTGCCCAAGAATATCAAAAGGCTTTGGACCTGGATCCCAATATGGCGCATGCTTTGAATATGCTTGCCTATACCTACTCGGATTTGGGGAATTATAACAAGGCCATAGAAGTATTTAAAAGATATGCTGTAGTTAAACCCGAAGATGCCAATCCTTTAGATTCCATTGCCGAATTGTATTTCCAGATGGGAGATCTTGATACAGCCATCGCAAAATATAACAAGGCTCTGGAAGTACAACCGAATTTCGGCTGTGAAAGCAGGCTTGCATATATCTATGCTCTAAAACAAGACTATTCGGAAACGATGCGATATGTCGACCGGTTCACGGCCCAAGCTCCTTCAGCCGGCATAAAGGCCGAGGGTTATATTTATACAGCGATTTTCGACTTCCTATTGGGTAAAAAGAGAAAAGCTTTCGACGATCTAAACAAGGCAGATGAGTGGGCGGATAAAGTTGGGAATGTGTACCGCAAAGCCACTATAAACTTCACCAGAGGGTGGATGTACTATGAGCTGGGAGAATTTGGGCTTAGTGAAGAGCGATTGCAAGAGGTTTTTGATGTTTTGTTAGGGGCTTTCCCAGAATCAATGGATTGGAAGGGTTTGCACCAATTCTGTTTTGGCCTTTTAAAGGTTAAACAGGGGCAAATTGATGATGCCAATTCGAAGTTAGACACGATAAGATCCATTCGTACTCAGCTGGAATCACCTGGGGCAATAATATCGACAAAGGTTCGACACGACTGGTTGCAGTCAGAAATATTGATTGCCGAAGGTCGGCCTGATGAAGCGATCGAGATCTTTCAGAACATCGTCTATCCCCCTTTTCCCGGATTGCGAATTGATTCAATTGTATCGGATAACATGCCGTTCATCAGGGATACGATGGTTAGGGCATATCTTAAGAAGGATGACATCGATAGGGCCATTGCCGAATATGAAAAGAGGATTGTTTTTGATCCTGAGGGTAAGGAGCGGCGTTTGATTCATCCCAAGTATCATTTTCTGTTGGGCAAGCTGTATGAGGAGAAGGGTGAGAAGGCCAAAGCCGTCGAGCAGTATGAGGTGTTCCTCGAATTCTGGAAGGACGCCGATCCCGGTCTACCCGAACTCGAAGATGCAAAAAAACGTTTGGCTTCGCTCCAGTCCAATTAGAGATATTTCCAAAAGATCGACGGGAGGAAGAAAATCAAGGTTCTGGGATAAAGAGGTTGCATTTCTATGATTGAGGATATATTATTATATATAAATATATCCTTTGGAGTGAGAAAATATGAGACAGCTACTCGTCAAACTATCTGAAGAGGACTATAGGACATTGGAAGAATACTGCAGAAAAACCGGGAGAACAAAAAGCGCGGTTGTCCGGCGTGAGATTTCAAAATTGAAGAAAGAGACTTCATACAACCTGTTGCAGCGTAAGATAAAACGAATCTCCCCTGGAAAAGGGAAACTTGTTTCTGCGCTCATTCGGGAGATGCGCGATTGAGGATCTTTCTCGATACTTCTGCTTTAGCCAAACGTTATGTGCAGGAGCCAGGTTCGGCAGAATTGGAGGAGCTTTTCACTTCGATCACATCAGAAATTTTTATATCCACACTGGCTTTTGTGGAGTTTGCCTCGGCAATGGGCAGGAAATTGCGGAAGAAAGAGATTGCAGAGGCTAAAGTCGGCGAAGCCATCAAAGAATTGGAAAAAGATTGGTGCGAAGTATTTGCCAAGATTCCATTGGAAGATACATTGGCGGAAACAGCTGCAGCCATGGCTCTGGAGTATCCCCTTAAGGGTGCGGATGCTGTTCATCTGGCATCAGCCGAGGCGATAGGCGCAGAGCTGTTTGTCGCTTCGGATAACAAACTCATCCGTGTGGCAAAGAAGATGGGAATAAATTCTTACAATCCCGAAACTGGCTCGTACAAACAATTAAAACAATAGGCTATGTTTAATAAAAAAAGGAGGAAGTCATGAGTTTTGTCAGAAAATATCGGAATTTTTTGATTCTTTTGGGAATTGTTGTTTTATCATTTATGTTCACACCGTCATTGTCTTATGGGCTGCAGGATGACCAGAATCAGGAAGGCGAGGAATTGAAACTTTTGAAGAGGGAGTTCGAGAGTCTTCAGCACCGTTTGGATGTCGTGGAGAAGCTCATTGACGATGTGCTCTGGTTTCATCGCGTCGGGGACGTCTGCCATGTCGACAAGGTACGGATCGTCGGCCCTCCCAATCCCCATGTGAAAAATCCCACAGCCATGGGCGCCAAAAATCCGATCAAGTTTTACAGCTATGTTTTTATCCCGAAAGATATCGACCGCAGCAAAAAATATCCCCTCTTAGTTTTTCCGCACGGCGGTGTGCACGGGGATTTCACGACCTACCACACCCACATCATCCGGGAACTCATGGCGCAGCACTACATCGTGATTGCCCCCGAATACCGGGGGAGCACGGGCTACGGCCGTTCAACATACGAGCTGATCGATTACGGAGGGCTGGAAGTCGAAGATAATTATGCCGCCCGCAATTACATGATTGAAAACTATGTTTTTGTGGATAAGAAACGCGTCGGTATTATTGGCTGGAGCCATGGTGGTTTGATCGCCTTGATGAACATTTTCGACCATCCCAAAGATTACCAGGTGGCCTTTGCAGGAGTTCCGGTCAGTGACATCATCTCGCGTATGGGTTATGCCTCAGATAGCTACCGGGATTTGTATTCGGCCGATTATCATATTGGCAAAACAGCCCGAGAAGATGTGGAGGAATACCGCCGCCGCTCTCCTGCCTACAATGTCCACAAATTCCAGAACACGCCTCTTCTCATCCATACCAGCACGAATGACGAGGATGTGAATGTCCTGGAAGTGGAACATCTCATCAAGGCCTTGAAAGCTGAAGGCAAAAAATTCGCATACGAGATCTTCCAGGATGCTCCCGGAGGACACAGCTTCGACCGGATGGACCTGATGCTAGCTAAAAAAATCCGGGTTAAGATCTACAAATTCCTTGCGAAATACCTGAATCCGGAAAATCCGATCCAGACCTTGGAGGCCTTGATGAAAGCAGGCTATAGGTGATAAAATAAAATGCGGATCAATGATTGCGGAAACAAGAGGCATCAAAAAAATAGCTAATTTTTTTTCCTGGCTGTTTCAGAGCAAAAAGGAAAAAAAGGAACGGGAAGCGTCCCTTTTGCAGAAGTCCTATGATCTTCTGAAAGAGTTGGAGCTAAAATGGTCTGCATCAGCGGACGAAAGCATTGATCTTATCGATTACACCAATTTGCTTCTTCAGAACGCCAAGGAAATAAAAACAAGAAAAAACAAAGCCATCGCCCGCCATATACGGAGTTTTGCCCAAAGGAATTGCCTGGCTGGCGTGATTCCGACATCAGAACTGGAGAGAGTGCGCAGAGAGACCAATGAGCTTATAGGGAAATTTGATTTTTAGGATTCCCCTCGGGATGACCCACCGTTCAAAGGGGTCGTGAATAAAAAAAAGGAAGATTGAATGAAAAAAAGACTAATATTTCTTTTGGCGATATTCTTGTTTTATCCTTTGACATCATTGGCCCAGAGGGGCACGAGGATGTTACTGACCTTTCAGTCCCAAGGATCCATGCAGGTTATGGGTATTTATGGCCCTGCCGGTGTCACAGTCAAGGCCGAAGGATATGCCTACTTGGTCCCTGGTTCACAAGGAAAGTTTGCCGGAGCTGGAGAGATCTATGTGACCATGGATTTTAACTATCAGAAAACAGGAGCTGTCAGTATAAGCCAGCTTAAAGGAGAGGGGCCTCTCGACGTTGTGGGAAAAACGGAAGGGAAATTCCTGAGATTCTATTTTAAGCACCGCAACATCCCCTGCAAGGGAGAGATTGTCATCAATGCGCCGGCTCCGATGGGGACGCAAAAGGAGCCCTATGAGGATAGCTTCGATCCACACGTTCTTGCACCCGGAGTACAGCCGGGGGCGAAAATCGAACTGAAGGATGGGGCAACCGGGACATTCAGTTTCGGTCCGGAAAGTTACGCCGGAGGGAAGCAGACTGCTTCTTGGAAGACAGACTTCACACTGGACGGCGTAGAGTTGTGGAGGATCGCTGTCGAAGGGGAAGAAATCGATAATACACAGCCTCCTATCAAGAACTCGAAGCTACAGACCAAAAGCAAGGAATTACCCGTTGCTATGAAGTATGAATGGAAGCTCACCGGCGAGTTTTCCGTCATCGGAAAAGGGGGAGCAAGGCAGTTTTATGATGGCCAGATTTACTCTGCAATAATCAATCCAGTGATTCTTTTCGATCAACAGGATCTTTACAGATGGGACGAAATGCCATGCAAAGAATCTTGGAATGCGGAGGATTTAAATGGCCAAACGATCGGTGGAAAGGTGAGTGGCAATTCTGTCCAATTAAAGTGGCCCGAAATCCATCCCACGGTATGCTACTCTCTATTTCCCCTAAAATCCTATCTGGGACAACTGCGCCCGCGAAAAGAGTTCGACTCGGCGGAGTTCATCGGCTATATCTCTAGGGATAAGCTGCCGTTAGTGGACGGCCAGGTTTTCACAGGAGGCATGTCGGACTGGCTAAAATACAAAATCACACTCACTAAGCTCGATTAAATCTGGGACATTTTAAATCAGGTACCGAATTATTCCTCAATATTAATTCGTTATCTGTCCCCAATTTACGGTACCGGGATACTCGATACATGAATTAAGCGGGTTGGCGAAGACGCAAAGGAGATATAAAAGATGGGCAGATTTGAGATGAATTCGAAAAAACACTGTCTTTCCTTTGTCTTAGGTTTCATCTTTATTGTTTGTTTTTTATGCGGCCAAACTACTGATTTTCGGTTGGTTCTGCGGACTACTCAACATGAACTTCCAGGAGGAAAGATCTCCCGTGGATCTTATGCTGTTTTTGAAGATAGAGAAGCGAATGCCGGACGGATGATCAAACTCGATCTGGTGATCCTCCATGCCACAGGATCTGATCCCAAGGCGGATCCGCTGTTTTATCTTGCTGGGGGACCTGGACAAGCCAATGTTGATGTGTACAGAGGTTATGTCGAATCAAGGATTCGCCAGGACAGAGACATCGTGTTCGTCAACCAGCGTGGAACAGGGGGAGACAATGATCTCCAGTGCGAGCTCCATGGAGGTGACGATAATATCCAGGGATATCTCGAAAATCCATTCGATGTCGAGGAGTTTCGGGCGTGCTTGGAAGATTTGAAACAAAAATTTGATCTGACAAAGTACTCCACACCGATAGCAATGGATGACTTGAACGATGTGCGTAAGGCTTTGGGATATAAAAAGATCAACCTCATGGGAACATCCGGGGGCACCCGGTCATCACTCGTTTACATGCGCCGATATCCAGAGGCGGTGCGCTCCGCTATTCTCATCGGGGTCGCTCCTCTTGCATACAGAAATCCACTGTATCATCCCGCGGGAGCACAACATGCCATCGATCTCCTTTTTAAGGAATGTTTGAATGACAGCGCCTGCAACGATGCTTTTCCAAACCTGGAGGAGGAATTCTGGACTGTGCTCGAGCGCCTGGAAGAGGGCCCTGTACAAGTCAAAATTGCTCACCCAGTAACAGAGGAAATGATAGAGGTGAGGATCTCGCTTCAGGCCTTTACTGAGGCCATCCGGTCGATGATGTACTCGATTCGCCTGAGCCGTCGTGTTCCGCTTTATATTCACCAGGCATTCCTGGGCAACTTCGGACCGATTACAGAGATGGCGGTGAGACTGGAACGGGGAAGTCAGCTAGGGCTCAGCCTGGGCTTGTTGCTTTGTGTTACCTGTTCGGAGGATGTCGCCCGCATCGAAAAAGAAGAGATTCCACGGGAAACAAAAGGGACTTACAGAGGTGATGTGCGCGTGCGCTCACAGATGGCTGTTTGTGATATATGGCCAAAGTCCGAGCTTCCCGCAAACTATGCCGATCCGGTCAACGTAGGTATCCCGGTGCTTCTGTTTTCGGGGAAGCTCGACCCGGTAACCCCTCCGCGCTGGGGAGAAGAGGCGGCCCGTCATTTGCCCAACAGCCTTCATGTTGTGGTTCCCGGTGCCCATGGTATCTTCGGAAGCTGTACCGATAACATCATGAGAGAATTTCTGGCCAAAGGCTCTGTCAAAGGCATCGACACATCCTGTGTCAAATCGATGACGCTTCGTTCCTTTATGTTATCCGGAAGGGATGATTTGCCATTGGACGATAAGGAGACAAAATGAAGGTGAAATTTGCGAGAAGGACCTCCATTACTGTATACGTGTTCTCCATTTTTGGATTTTTTCTATTTTTTGCTGCGGTGGCATTTGGACAAGGCAATGATAATTTGGTATTGATTGTCGAGTCCAAAATCACTCTTAAACCAGTGGCCCCAGGACAGGCGGGATGGGAGACAACGGCAAAAGGCCAAGCCTATCTTCGAGCGCTTCCCAAAGGAAAATTCACTGGCACCGGAGAGTTATATGTAACCTATGACTTTCTTCATCACCCGAATCCTTATTTTAAATACAGCACACTGAAGGGGCATGGTTCTTTTAATGTCAGGGGGATAAAGGAGGGGAAAAACCTGCGATTCTGGTTCGAACGCGGCAATATCCCTGTGGAGGGAACCCTGACTGTCAGTTTGGCGCACTTGTCCGAAAAAAAGCCTTATGTGACGACCTTCGATCCCCACACCCTTGCTCCGGGAGGTCCTGAATTAGAAAGGGGAGTGACGATCGAGCTGAGGGATGGGGCCAGCGGTGCTATCACCATTCCTGGGTCCGGAAAGACGACTTTTACTTTGTATGGCGCTGAGCTATGGCGGGTGAGTGTGGTCGGTGAAGAAACCGACAATCTTCAACCCTACATCAAGAACAATAAGCTGAGAAACGATTCCAAAGAATTGCCGATTGCTGTGCAGTTCAAATGGAAATTGGTAGGGGAATTCACCGTAATCGGGAAAGGAAGCAACCGCTCTTTTTTTGACGGCCGGGTTTTTTCCGTTTCTGTCGATCCAGTTTTTTTGTTCGAACATGATGATTTATACAAATGCAACTCAGAGGACTGCCAAGAGAAGAAAAATCCGAACGATTTGGTTGGTCAATTCCTCGGGGGAACTGTATCAGGAAATACTGTCCGAATCAAATGGCCTGAGTTTTTTCCGGTGGAGTGCATCTTGTGCAGGCCTAAAGAATTATATCTTGGGGGAATTCCTTATCGCGCAAAATTTGGGAAAAAAGAGTTTATAGACAGGATCTCCCGAGAGGAATTAGCCCTTAGGGATGGGCATGCAATCAACGGGGGAATTCAGGATTGGATGAAGTACACCATCACGCTAAAAAAGCTCAATTGAAAAATCGGGGGCTGGTGCCGAATTCTCCAACTAAAGGCTGATAATTAGACATTGAATTTGGTTCCTGTCACCGATTTATTGTATGTTAAAGGACATGATGGAAAAAACAAATCCCGAAGATATCTACAAAGAGAGAATCATTACATTTGAATCGCAGATTCAACGGTTGAAGCGGAAAGAGACGCTCCTGTCTGTAATAAAGCTGGTGGCCGTCGTTTGCGGAATAGTCCTTCTGGTTAAATTGGCCACAAAATTTACCCTGACTCCCCTTTTGGCCTTTGTAACCATCTTGATACTGTTCGCTGTTGTCGCTGCCATCCATGAAAACATCATCAAGAAAAGAAAGTTACAAGAGGCTCTCAAGGAGATCAATGAAAATGAAATTAAAGCAACGCATGGGGAATTCCTCGATTTTGATACCGGGGAAGAATTCATATCCATAGACCATGCTTATTTGTCGGATCTTGATATTTTTGGGAATAGAAGTGTTTTCCACTCCTTGAATCGAACGACAACGAGCATCGGAAAAAGATTTTTATCCACCTGGTTGAAAATCTTTCCGGAAAACTCGAACATAAAAAAGGTGAAAGAGAGGCAGGAAGCCGTTCAAGAATTGGCTGGCAAACTCGATCTCAGGCAAAACATCCAAGCCCACGGGAGATTTATCGAAGATTCCATAAAACGCCTGGAATCCTTCCAGGACCTGTTCGACGAACCCGTTGCCGTTCTGGGAAAAATGCCGCTGATTGTTTTCATCCACCTATTCCCGTTGGTCACCATAGGGGGCGTTGTTTTGGTGTTCTTCCATGTACCTTGGCTTGTTCCTGTTGTGCTTGTTTTGATTCAGGGGATCGTGAATAGGTTAACTGGGAAGGCCAGACAGCGCATTTACAACCTCTCCTCTCGTAATGCTAAGATTCTAACGGCCTACTCCAAGATCACTGGGGAATTGGAAAAGGAGAATTTCTCAAGCAGCAAACTCAAAGAATACAGATCAGAATTATTCTTGGAGGACAAGTCGGCCTCCTCTCATATCAAAAAATTGTCCACACTTCTCGGGTATTTTGATATGCGGCTGAGCAAAGAATTTCATCTATTGTTCAACAACCTGCTCTTTTGGGACCTCCACTGTGTGTACAGAATAGAGAAATGGAAGAAGAAAGCAGGACCGGTTATCCACAAATGGTTCGATGTCATCGGAAATTTCGAGGCGTTATCCAGTTTTGCCAATACCCTGTTCAACAATCCGGATTGGACGATGCCCGAAGTTTGCGGCCCGGAGTTCCGGCTCGAGGCTCGGTCCATCGGACACCCTCTGATCCCAAAGGCGGAAAATATCCGCAATGATATCAGCCTGCATCACAAAGGAAATATCTTGATTGTAACCGGTCCAAATATGTCAGGCAAAACCACGTTCCTGAAAATCCTGGGAGTGAACATCGTTCTTGCCATGGCGGGAGGCCCTGTATGTGCCAAGCGGTTTGTGCTCTCTCCCTTAAAGCTCTACACGAGCATGAAAGTGACGGATTCGCTGGACAAAAAACTGTCTCTTTTTTATGCGGAGCTGCAAAGGCTGAAGATGATTATGGACGCCATATTGGGCAAAGAACCGGTGTTTTTTTTAATCGACGAGATGCTCAAAGGAACAAATGAGTCTGACCGGCATAAAGGGGCGATCGCCTTGATCCGGCAGCTTGTGGAAAACAAAGCCGATGGCGTATTGGCGACACACGATCTCGAGCTGACCAAGCTCGAGCAAGATTACAGCAAGACTATCACAAACTATCATTTCGATGGGTACATCGAAGGAGAAAGGCTTTTGTTCGACTATAAATTGAAGATAGGGATTTGCCAAAGCTCCAATGCTCTTGAGTTAATGAAAAAAGTCGGAATCCAAGTGTAATTAAATTAGGAAATTAAATTGGGGACAGGATACCCTTTCACCCAATTCTAATGAGATGAGAAGCCAATACGGGGAGAGGGTATTAAATTGACAAAATGAATATTTTCGAGGAATTAAGTGAAAAGGTATCCTGTCCCCAAAAAAATGCCCATAAAAAGTTGAACCTTAGGGGATCTTGTTCCGTATATAGTAATTGACATGGTAATAATTTTGTAATTATGATTGACGTAATGGAGAATTGTGTTACAATATGGAAGATTTTGCATTATATAAAAGGAGGGAAAACATGACAGTCGTAAGAAAAATAATCGCATTGCTCATCATTGCTCTGATCGGTCTCCCGATACTTTTTGGTGTCGTATGGGTCGTAGGCCTGACAAAAGCCACGGTGTCTTCTGAATTCATCTCTGAACTGCCCCAGGAAATCATTCGGGAAATCCCGGATATTGCTGAAGAGATCTTCGAGGAAGGCCAGAATGAAAGGGTGATTAGAGATAAAAGCACACGGATGTGGTTTAGAGCTGCCGCAGAGGCAGGGGTGTCGCCCAAGCAGTTAATGGCTGATATCGGGCTGCTGGATTGGCTGGAATATGAGTTAGCCGAATCCCTGGATGAAGTGGGCGAAGTGCTAAGAGGTGAAAGAAGGGCGAGATCTATTACGATCAATCTTCGTCCACTGAAGGACATTCTGATGCGAGATGAGATCGATCAATACCTTATGAGAGTCCTGGAAGAACTGCCCCCCTGTGATGAGGAAGGGGAGAGGCAGTGGATTCAAATTGGCCGCTGGGGACTCGAAGATCGTGAGCTGCCGGCTTGCCGTCCCGATATGGAAGTTGCCAAGGAGGCCTTGACGGAATGGCGGATGGATGCTGTCACAGATATGGAGAATGAAGTCGAGATCTTCGAAGATATCGACTTCATTCCTTTTGGCATGTCCCGTGCCTTGCCCGTCCTCTCCTCGTTCCTGTTTGTGATCCCGGCCTTATTTATTTTCATCGGCTCTCTAATCGCGGCCACGTCTCCGGCCAGTTTCTTCCGGTGGTGTGGTGTTTCCACTTTTCTGGGCGCCCTGCCAGCTCTGCTTTTGGCCTTTTTTGTCAAACATGTCTCTTTGTGGGGTTTGAAGATCGCTCCGTTTTATTCTTCTGATTGGGATTCTTGGTCTCCAGAATTGCAGGAGCTTGTATTCGAAAAGATGAGCTGGATCCCGATGAGGATCATAGATCAGATATTCTCGCCTGTGGTAACGGTAGCAGCGATCGTGTGTGTCCTGGGTATCGTCCTGTTTGCCATTTCCTTGATGGTTCGAAACAAACCTAGAAGTAAAACCGTTACCTCAGTTCAGGCTCCGCCTCCTGTTGCCCCCACACCCGAAAAAGCTCCCGAGGAAGAAGCTCCCGTGAAGGCCGAAATCGCTGAAAAAGTCGAAGAAGAGGCGGAAAAGGAAGAAGAAGCCGAGGATATTGAAAACAAAGAGGATGAAGTTGAAGAACAGGAATTTGAACTTCCTGAAGAAGAAAAGCCAGAAGCGCCTGCAGATGAAAAGCCAGATTCCGAACAGGATGGATCCGAAAAGCCAGAAAAAAAATAGAACTGAAAAATACTATCTTTCCTTCCATTTTGAATTGACTGCTCTGGTAGGCTGTGATATCAAAGGGGCGTACGACAGGGAGGAATAGGTATCATGGCAGAAAAAGGGCTCATTGCTAAACTGAACGCAAGATTCATCTCAGGGCTGATCGTTATCGGCGCCATCCTGTTCGGAACGGCCGGCACCTTCGATTGGCCCGAAGCCTGGGTCTACATTGTCATACAGTTTGGATGGTCGGCAGTTCTGACTGTTTGGCTCTGGAACCACGACCCTGAGCTACTCAAAGATAGATTGAAATATGCGAAGAAGTCGGCCAAGGGTTGGGACAAAGTCCTGACGTTCATCAGCATGCTCTTTTATATCCCGTATTTGATAATCCCTGGATTCGATGCGGTGCGGTACCAGTGGTCGCATGTTCCCGTTGGAGTAAAGATACTTTGTTTTATCTTGGTTACTGTTTCGTTTATCTGGATTGCATGGATCATGGGAGAGAACACGTTCCTTTCCCGATTCGTCGAAATCCAGAAGGAGCGCGGGCACAAGGTCATCACCACGGGCCCTTACAGGTTCGTTCGCCACCCGATGTATATAGGAGCAACGATCCTTCTACTCTGCCTGCCCGTAGCGCTCGGTTCGTTTTTTGCTCTCATTCCGGCAGCCTTTTGCATCATCTTCATGATCATTCGGACAGTGCTCGAGGACAAAACTCTGCACAATGAACTCGAAGGATACGTAGAGTATGCCCAAAAGACAAAATACCGCCTCCTCCCTGGCATCTGGTAAATTTTTGAGAAAACAAAACCGACGGGAGTTTTTACGAGCATTTGGACTTGGAGCTTCTGCTCTGGCCCTGAGCCAATTTCCTGCATGTCGAACTCGCGCCAAGGCCTATCCCAACATCGTTTACATCATCGCCGATGACATGGGATATGGAGATGTGTCATGCCTCAATCCTGAATGCAAGATCCCGACGCCGAACATGGATCATCTGGCCTCTGGAGGCATGATCTTCACCGATGCCCATTCGGGCTCAGCCGTTTGCACGCCGACCCGTTACGGAATTCTAACTGGTAGATACAGCTGGCGGTCGCGACTCGAATCCGGCGTTCTTTGGGGGTATTCCCGGACTCTGATCCCCAAAACGCGGATGACAGTTGCATCTCTGTTGAAGCAGCATGGTTATGCCACCGCGTGTGTGGGCAAATGGCACTTGGGCTGGAATTGGACGACGACTGATGGCTACATTTTCAGCGACAGGAGCGATGAAATAGGAGAGAGTGTGGATTATTCCAAGCCTATCTCGGGTGGTCCCCTCGAGCTGGGCTTTGACTATTTTTTCGGCATCCCCGCCTCCTTGGATATGCTTCCTTATGTCTATGTGGAAAACAACAGGGTGGTTGCAGCGCCCACAGAAACCATCGGGGGAACCGAAGGGCGCAGATTTTACAGGGGTGGGCCCATTGCTCCCGGATTCAAACACGAAGAAATCCTCCCAAAATGTACCCAAAAGGCTGTCGCATTCATCGACAATCATGCAAAAGCCCATGCCGATGCACCCTTTTTCCTGTACTTCCCGCTTAACGCCCCGCACACACCGATTCTCCCGACCGAGGATTTTCAAGGAAAATCTGGGATCGGCCCCTACGGCGATTATGTAATGCAGTGTGATTGGACGGTCGGACAGATCATGCAGGCACTCGAACGCCACAATATGACAGAAAGCACTCTCTTCATCGTCACAAGTGACAACGGCTGTTCCCCGATGGCAGACTTCGAGGATCTGGCTCAGCAGGGCCATCACCCGAGCTATCATTTTCGCGGCCATAAAGCAGATATTTATGAGGGAGGCCATCGGATTCCGTTTATCGTGCGATGGCCGAAAAAAATAAATCCCGAAAGCACATGTGATGACACCATCTGTCTGACCGATCTTTTGGCAACAGCAGCAGGCATCCTGGATGATGATCTGCCCGAAAATGCCGGAGAAGACAGTGTTAGTATTCTGCCTGATTTTCTCGGTACGGCCATGGATCCAGTGCGTGAGGCAACGGTTCATCATTCCGTTAACGGCTCGTTCTCGATTCGTCAGGGAAAGTGGAAGCTGGAATTCTGTCCGGGTTCTGGTGGATGGAGTTATCCAAGACCTGAGGAAGCTAGAAAGCTTGGCCTGCCCAAATTTCAGCTCTATGATCTCAGCAAGGATATTGGTGAGCACGATAACGTGATGGACAAACATCCAGAAGTGGTCGAATACTTGAATGAGCTTATGACAAAATATGTAAACGAAGGCCGCTCCACTTCCGGCCAACCCCAAAAAAACGACCGCCTAGTATCTTTTTTAATTGAAAATAAAACTTAATTAATTCGGTACCGGGATACCCGACCCCCGAATTAATATTGAGGCATAAGAATTAAGGGGTCGGGTATCCCGGCACGAAATTATGGAGATGAAATACACGAGAATAAAATAGGGATTGGCTTTAAGATTTAACTTTTTTCGTGAGTTTCCGTATAATTGATTGGATTAATTTTGCAGGCGTAAAAGGAGGTCCAATGATCAAATTATCCAAAAATTCAATCGTATCCGTTTTTGCAGTTACGACTTTTTTGTTGAGCTTGATGACATTGCCGGCTGCAGCCCAAGATCTGGAAAAGAAGTATGCACCGATTGTGGGGGATTATGAGTTCGACATGAGTGATGCCGGAATGGGAGTTATGACTGTACAGATGTACGTCGAAAATGATGTGCTCTGGGCCTGGGCTCAAGACATGGGAGACCCAGGAGAAATGGTTCCTGTAGAAGGCGAAGAATTTGTTTTTACCATCGATTCTGGGGACAGCGGAGTATGGAGGATGGAATTCTTAAAGGACGAAAGCGGAAAATACACAAAATGCCATGCGGTGAATGATACGATGGGACTGGATATCACAGGGGAAAAGATCATAGAATAATTAATTCGGGAGTTAATTCCGTTAATTTGGGGACAGATACCGAATTATTTGCAAAATCATCTGTTTTGCACTCGCTTCCAGTCGGATAGGGAGCGGTTCGCGTGATCCAGGAATTGGTCCCTGTTGTCGGGCGATAACCTCCAATTCATCCGGCCTTTTCTGACGATTTCGATCTGATTGCGGTATGAGGTCACGGAACTGTTGCTCCACAGGGGAGGTATCCCTTTGGCGGCCTTCACCGCCTCGATCGTATCGAAGCGGATATTCCAGTAGAATTGGCCATACTTGATCCTTATTCTATCCTGCATGATATAAATTTTTGTGGGAAGAACGAGCCAGTAGATAAGAAGGATAAAAGGCCCTGTGGCGAACAGCACGATAGAGGCGACATGGAACCCGTATTTCATCTCACCGGAAATCCCATCATGAAAATGGGCAAAGTTATAAAAAAAGATGCCCATGGCTATTACGAGAACAATCGGGAAAGCAAGAAGAATTTTTGCCCAACGCTCGTATTTAATGGTCGTTTCGTAAAGGATCATTCGATTCGTCCCGTCTGATTATATATACGATGAGAAAATAACTTTGGTTATGAAAAAAATCCCATCTTGTCGAGAAGCGTCTTTGTTGTCTCAGAAGTTTCAAGTCTATCTATCTCATCAGGGGTGAACCATCGGGCGTCGCTGACGTCGTCTGCAGGGTAAAGGTCCCCGCTGATGTATTCGGCAAGGAGGTCCACGACCACATAATGGAATATGACATCCCCTTTAGAGTCGCGCTCGATCAAGTCAAAAGTGTAAACTGGCTCTTTGGCCTTGATGATCAATCCCGTTTCTTCCATGATCTCCCGTTCCGCTGCTGCTTGCAATGATTCGCCCAGGTTCACAGAACCACCAGGGATTGCCCAATTTCCTTTTTTAGGAGCGTACTTTCGCTTGACCAGCAAAATCCTTCCCTCTTCTATGACAACAGCTCCAACAGCAGCCTTTGGGGCTGAGAGTGACTTTTGTTTTTGCATCTGTGTTCCGCCTCTGTTTGAAACTAACAGGGCTCAATTCCCATGTCAAGACACCTGCACTTCAAATTGGGCAGCGTAATTAAATTGGGGACAGGATACCCTTTCACTTAATTCAAGGAAAATATTAAATAAGTGAAAGGGTATCCTGTCCCCGAATTAGAATGAACTTTTTGGGGGTTTGGGCCGTATAGTTTTATGGAAGGTAACGATGTTTATTAAATTTATATTATGGTTGCTTTTGCTGCTGATTTGCTGGCCGGTGGCTATCCTTGCTTTGCTTCTTTTTCCGATCGTCTGGCTTTTGATGCTTCCCTTGAGGTTGTTCGGCATAACTGTAAACGCTTTTTTCCGTTTCATCAAGGCCTTATTCACGCTCCCCGCCAGAGCCCTCGGCGGCTAATATTGGGAAAGCCATCACATCATCAACCTCCCTTGTGCTGAGCTTGGCCCCTGCCTCCACCACTTAGCTCTATGTAAATAGAGAAATCACCCTCATCTGTGTTTATCTAAACAGAGTTCAAGCATGAAATGCATTAGAATGAACTTTTTTGGGGTTTGGGCAGTATGGTTTCTGTGTCAGAGTCCTCGGTGACTAATAAGGGGATGTCACCCCATCATCAACCTCCCAAAGAATGCTGCAGCCACGTTTTTGGAAGGCGATTTAATAATAAGCTCTCACCTTTCCGTACACATTCATTTAACAAAAGAGGAGATGTGACATTCAAGCGACGTAATGTGACAAATTCTGTCAAATTCTGACATTTTCGCGTTTTAGGAGGAAATTTGGCAAAAAGACAGGATTTTGAGTGTCTATCAGAAAACTTGTGCCAACGGAACCCAGCCGCCGTTTTCCCAGCGAAAAATACTCTTTGAATAGGCTTCAACGACTTTGCTGAGTGGCAATTTACTTCCCAAACTTTGTGTCATTTCTGGGTAAACCTTGAGCATCAAACTATCCGGAATCATATAGATCAGGTCGAAAATTTTGTTGAAGACATATTCAAAGCAGCAGGACAGGTCTTGTTGCTTATAATCAAAAGGAAAAAGCTGGGCATGGATCAGACCTTCCTCTATGTCGTGAAGCTCGGCGAAAATATACGTATGCTGCATTTCTTCAAAATGAGGCATCCGCTTGAATCGCAGATAAAGGATTTGATTTCCGGTTTCGGGATTATCCGGGACATATTTTTCCAATCTGTAGGACAGGCGGGTGTATTCCGGCTCAATGCGATAAGGAGGACACACACCCCGGAAATCCGAAAGATTCAATACGCCCAAAACGCCTTCCCCTCCCAGGAGATTGTTTGTGCCTGCAAAGAGGATTTCATCTGTGCCGTCATGGTCAAGATCATAAATCTCCAGCGACCCAAGATGCCCTGTGTGGATGTATTTTTGGACAAGGTTTCCCTGGAGATCATGGCTTACGATGAAGGACTGGAATCTTGCCTTATGCCGCCAATAAGAAACGATTAAAAATTGGCCATCATTTCTTTTAGCAAATTGGATGCGAACCGGGAGAAAATTCGACTTCAGGTGAAGCCCATTGTATGTCTGTTCATTGGTGATGGATTTTGCCCAGAGAGTGGTGCCATCGTTATCAAAGAGCGTCAGGAAAAATTTGTCCTCTACCGGATCATAAACCCGGCAGGCCACCTCGTTTGCTCCATCCTTGTCGATGTCCAAAAAATCCAGGGCCTTTGTTTTCCACCAGGTTTCGGGTTCCAATTTGTCGAAGTGTGTGACAAAAGGCCAGATGTCTTTTCCCTTTGCATCCCTGACAAAAACCATGTTGCCGCTGACGGTAGATGTTATGGGATTTGGAATGCCGGTCTTAAACAGAATTTGTCGGCCTTTAAGGACGAAAAAAATAGCAGTGATGACGATCAGAAGGATTGCTGCGACCGAGGAGATAAAAAGGGCCCGGCTCTTTCTGGACTTGACGAGTGCTTTACTGGCTGATTCCCTTTTCTTCAGCCACTCTTGCAGCTCGCTGATATAGATGTAGACGCTGCTTCCTGCGCTTCCTGATACTCGATTGAGAGGAAGTCCTAGTTCTTTTTCCCAGCGGTAGACACTGCGCTCTGAGGCATCGAGATAGTCAGCGATAGCTTTGATCCCAACAATCCGGCCGCCCTCTTTTTCCATAATAAGATATTACGTTACTAAAATTGTCAATTTTTATCAAATGGAATCTGAAGGATGTTTTCGGTCGAGTGGTGCGCTTTATTCGTGCTTCAGCGCATCGACAGGATTGGCTGAGGCTGCCCGCACGGCCTTGTAAATCACGGTCATCAGTCCGATGGCCAAAGAGATAGCCAGAGCTCCGATGAAAAAAGCTGCCGGAATTTGTGTGCGGTAAGCAAAGTTGTCCAACCAGCTATTTACGGCAAAATAGGCGGCAGGCCATGCAATGAGGTTGGCTAATCCGATAAGCATCAGGAATTCCCGGCACATGAGTGCCACGATCCCCTGAGCCGAAGCCCCCAAAACCTTGCGGATCCCGATCTCTTTGGTTCTCTGCTCGGCCGCAAAGGAGACAAGCCCGAAAAGTCCCAGGCAGGCTACAAGGATGGCCATAGCCGTGAAGATTTTGAGCAGCGTTCCTGTCCGCTCTTCGGACATGTACATCATGGCAAAATCCTCATCCAAAAACTGGTAGCTGAACGGACTTTCCGGAAGAATTTTTTCCCAAGTTCCCTGGACAGTTCCTATGGTCTCTGTAATTCCTTCCGGAGCGATCCTGAGGAAAAGAAAATTCGTCCAGTCCAACTGAGACCATCGGAGAACGAGAGGTTCTATTTTTCTTCTCAAAGGTTGGAAGTGGAAATTTTCGATAACCCCGACGATCTTCCCTTTTTGATCCCAGAATGAGAAAGACTTGCCGATCGGATCTTCATGCCCCATCAACTTGACAAACTCCTCGTTGATCAGGAAACTCTCTGTTTTATCGGTCGGAAATTCTCTGGATAAGTTGCGTCCCCGGACAATGTTCATCCCCATGGTATCCACATAACCGTCGTCGGCTTCCATGTAGGTCACATCGACCTTCAAGGACGGGTCTTTGCCTTCCCAATCGAATCCGCTGGAACTCCAACTGGTAAAGGAAGGCTTCTGCGTGGCGACGGCGACGTTTATTATCCCGGGAGTGTTGGATAATTGTGCCTTGAGGGTTTCCAGCGATGGCCGGCTGTAAGACCGGATGGGAATGGCCACAACTTGGTCTTTGTTCCAACCCAGGTTTCTATTCTTGATAAAGGTCATCTGTTTGGAGACAACACCGGTTCCGATAATGAGGGCGGCCGATAGGACAAACTGGACCACAACGAGGGTCCGACGGAAAACAGCGTTTCCCTTTCCTGATCTCAGTTTTCCCTTGAGGGTGTCGACGGGTTGGAAAGATGCCAGAAAAAGGGCGGGATAACTTCCGGAGACCAGGCCTGTCAGCAGGGCGATCCCGACCAGTCCCAACACCAGCACTCCGGCGCCTGCTGCAGTCCAGGACATCTCCTTTCCAGCCAGATTGCCGAACGCCGGGAGAACGACAGAAACAGCCGCCACCGCAAGTCCCAAAGCGATAAGAGCAAAAAGTAAAGATTCCCCAAAAAACTGCCGGATAAGTTGTGACCGGAAAGCACCCACGACTTTCCTCAAACCGACCTCTTTGGCCCGGTTTGCCGAACGAGCAGTGGACAGGTTCATAAAATTGATGCAGCCGATAATCAGAACGAAAATGGCTATGATCGAGAACAGATAAACGGACTGGACGGCTAAATTCTTTTCATAGCCGGAGTAAGTGTACAGGTGCACCTTTGAAAGCGGAAGGAGTTCGAGAACCATCAAGCTGCGGGAAACTTTCGTTTTTACAAATCCGCTTATTTTTGCGCTGACCTCCTCTGAAGAAACACTCGAATGAAGTTGAATCCAGGTGTAGGTTTGGTTGTTGGTAAAGTTGTCATCTGTCCGGCCGACAGAATCGAGATACTTGTAAGGGATGAGAACATCGAACTGAAGAGAGGAATTTGTAGGGATGTCCTTTAAAATGCCGGTGACCGTGAAATCAGCGGATTGGGCCACGTTGATCACTTTTCCGATCGGATTTTCATCACCGAAAAACTTTGTGGCCAGGCGTTCTGTCATCACAAGGGATGAGGTTCCAGACAGAGCATTTTCGGGATTTCCCCGGATCATCGGGAAGGTAAATATTTTGAGGAATGAGGGATCCACAGACCATATATCATACTCCTCGAAGGACTTGTCTTTGTAGCGGATGAGTTGTGCCCTTAGATTTTGAGCCCGGGTTGAGTCTACGATCTCGGGAATTTCAGCTTTGAGGGCCGGTCCGAGGGGGTGGGGTGTCCAGTAGATATGAAGGGTCCGTCCGTTGAACTCCTGGTTGGATTCCACCCGGCAGATCGAGGACGCATTTTCGTGAAAGCGGTCATAGTTCAGTTCATCCAGGACCCAGAGTCCGATAAGGATGCAGCAGGCCATGCCGGCAGCAAGGCCGAAAATATTCAGAAAAGAATAACCTTTGTGTCGGATTATGTTCCGTATGGTGACTTTAAGGTGATGAATCCACATGAGCAGACCTCCAGCTAGAACTTATGTCGTTCTTAGAGATAGACGTTTCACCCAGCAAAAGGTTGCGCCTCCATAACAACTCAAGTTTTGTCGAAAACAGAAATGACTTCCTCTAGAATCAAAGGTTTTTTAAATTCTTGAGTCTAAGTACTTGGAGCAAAAAATGAAAAAAAAAGAAACGTCAATATTGCATTTTGTGGTTTTAATTTTACTGGTTTTTCCTCTTTGCCTTAGATCCCCTTTTCTTCTGGGTGAAGATCTGAATCGAACACAAAAGTTGAGGCAGGAAATAATGGGGCTTAACATCATCAACGGCCTAGATCTTTCTCATGATCAAATGGAGATTATTTTACAGAATGCTGAAGAGAGCAAAGGACTTCGCGAAGAATTACAAAAATCCATCCTTCTCTTAAGTGATGATATGGAAACAGAGCTCGAAAAGATAAAATCTTATCTTAAAAAAAACCAAAATATCCCTCCCTCAACTGCACAAAGATTTCACAGAATTTCAAATGAGATAAAAAGAAAAAAGAAAGAAAAAGAGGAAAAGATAGGAAAATTAGCTGGTATAGTAAAAGAAAACCTTGAACAACATCAACTCTATCAGCTTCAGGAATTTATTCCCTGCATTATCCCTCCCAAAGGAGAACTTCGCATTGGACAGGCAGGAGGCAACAAAGGCTTGGTAAAAAATTTGGAGAGAATCCGGGATATTCCTTACCGGTTATATGAGAGGAGAAAAACAGAAATTATCAACAGAACGTTACAGGGATTAAAGCTTCATATCCCACGCGGAGTAGAGATCAAAGAAGACGAACTTGAAGAACACATTCACTACATGTTCCAGAGAGCAAGGAACATCAATGATACTGATTTTGAGATTCAAAAGGAAAATTTGGCTGAAGAACTCGTTGCCCCAATAAAGCCTTCTCATCCTAAAAGTAGTCTAACCAGAAAGATTGAAGCCTTTCTTCTTTGCCCGGAAATCATTCCGATCTTGGAAGAGAGGCTCTAGCAGAAAAAAACAACTTTTGTAATCCAGTATCGACAGGAATTGTAAAGAGCGCCTGGATCAAAGATGGACTTTTATAGGGGGTGTAGTGTTTTTTATCCGATGTGCGGGTTTGCCCGCCTCCGCCACAGGTTCTCCAGCACGAACTCCTGATGGCAGCCGAGGAGAGTGGGGGTGGTGGAAGTTGGATTCAATAATTTTGAACGCAATGAAGGTAATTGTTATGTGACTTATGTAAAAATTAGTTTATGGATTAAAAATTTATCAGAGAAAGATTAATTTATTATCAGAGAAAGATTAATTTGGTAGAAAAATGTTAAGATTTGATACTGATGTTTATATGAACAATATTCAAAAATTATTTTTAATAGGAGTGAAGGAAAAATGAATAATAACGATAATAAAAAATTGACATTTTGGGGTGCCTCACCAATAATTTTTATCATTTCAATTTTATACACAATTCCGATAATTATCATTAATCATTTCTCGAAACCTATCTTTGAAATAAATTTTGTTCCTTATAAAATCTTAATTACACTAGCAATCTTTTTGCTTTGTATTGGAATTCCTCCATATATTATTACATCAAAGATACTTAAAACTGCATATAAGAAAAATGAGTTAATAACAACTGGGATTTTTTCTTTATGTAGAAATCCTCTCTTTGCAGTGGTAATCTTTCTACTTCTTCCTGGAATAATATTATTCTTTAATTCTTGGTTATTGTTAACTA
>CAYPGQ010000055.1:0-28229 GCA_964410125.1 uncultured Eubacteriales bacterium
TTTCGGGGATAAATTCGTGCTGCGGCATATCACTCAAATCGGGTTTTATTTGTTCACCACCGAAAATATCCCCCTGCATCATTTTTTCATTCACCCATTTTGTGAATATCGGCTTGTAGGTTCTCACAGAGCTTAAAAATCTGTCGTGTTCGTCCACCCCGGTTCTGGCAAGGCTCATCGCTCCGAACATCATAGCTGAAGTGGGAGAAATGCGTGAAAGATTCACAGCGAGCCTTTGTTGCTGCTGCATTTTTGCCTGGTAATCCCTTTCGATGACTGCATTCCTCTCATCGATTTTTCCGGTGAGACTCTGCTGAAGATCCTCTGCCCATTTTCTGATACCTTCTTCCCATTTTTTCCGTGCTTCTGGTTGATCTTTGTCGGGAGCGGGATTGTTTTTAAAGTACTCTGTGCGCTCAGAAAAAGCTTCCTTCTGAATTTCCTGCAGGTAGGCATCTTTTTGTGCCGTTATCTCATGTACGGATGGAATAGGTTTGATTTGGCTGGCTATCATGACAGAAGCTTTGGGTATGACCGTAACAAAGGTGACCCATATGAATAAAAGGATCAGAAAGCTGGTCGATGACCTGCTCGTTCTTGCCGAAACAAAAAGCCCGAGCGTAAAGAAAACCGATAAATACAGAAGAAACATCAGAAATATAAGGCCTATCCTCGTCCAATCCCCACCCACAAGGGAAATATTAGGATAAACCATCAGGAGCAGCATGCCGATCACCATCGGAATGACCAGCGGAATGAGCAGACTGACAAACCCGCCGATGGCTTTTCCGAGTATCAGCCTGTCTCTCGGAACCTTGTTAGAGAGAGCAAGTTTCAAGGTCCCCTTTTCTTTTTCTCCAACGATGGCATCGTAGGTAAAAAGAATGGCGAACAAGCTGAGGACGATCTTCACGATAAAGGTCAGATCGAGGGGGCCAAAAACAGCAAAGATCGGGTTGCTGCTGTATTTGGATTCGGTCATGTTCGGATCAAAGGCGATGTTGACAGAGGCCACGCGGCCGACGGCCTCCCAGATCCCGCTGACGATCGTGCTCAGCACTTGAGGCTTCCTGTTGATCTTGGTCCCCAATCCAGCAAGCTGCTGGTAACCTTGCTGGCTTTCAAGATTCTTTTTGTTCAGCGCCACAGCTGCACTGTGCTCCTTCAGCTCTGCTTGATAATTGTTGATCCCGGTGTACACAGCAAGTAGGATCAGGATTGTGCAGAGCAAAAAGGTGAAAACAAAGCGGGGGCTCATGATCGTGTCTTGAATTTCTTTTTTGATGATGTCTCGTAACATGTTTTACTCCTGTAATGGTTCTTGAATATATATTATTAAGAGTTGCCTTCCTACATTATATACACATATTTTCAATTTTTCATTCAAAAGGATTTATCTGTACTCACAAAAGGCTATTCTCGATTATACTCACCCAATAAAACTCTTAGCTCTTTATCTAATACGAAAGATACAAAAAATGGTTTAACAAATTGACTTAACAATTTCCCTCTGATATAAATTTTCACGTCTAACCTGGATTATTCAGGCTAAATAAAGGATAAAAAAGATGACTGGAAAAAAAGTGTTGGTGTGCGGGGCTGGCGGATTTATAGGATCTTATTTGGTAAGACGATTAAAAAGGAAAGGCTACTGGGTTCGCGGAGTAGATCTCAAATATCCCGAATATTCAGAAACCGCAGCAGATGAATTCTTTATCCTGGACCTTAGAGAACAAAAAAACTGCGAGAACTCGGTAATTACGCCTGCTGGAGATCCTTTTGACGAAGTCTATCAGCTGGCAGCCGATATGGGAGGCATGGAATTTATCGACAGTGCAGAGTGTGAAATCATGCACAACAGCTGTTTGATCAATATCCACATGACTCATGCCAGCGCTATGAGAGGAATTAAACGTTATTTTTTTTCCTCCAGCGCTTGTGTTTACAGGAACATGGAGCCGGATGAGCCGGAACTTTCCGAGGAAGATGCCTATCCAGCTCTCCCGGATAATGAGTATGGATGGGAAAAGTTGTACTCCGAGCGCATGGCTGTGGCTTATGGACGCCGATTCGGGATGGTTGTTCGGCTTGCCCGTTTTCAGAACACCTACGGACCTGAAGGCACATGGCAGGGTGGGCGGGAAAAAGCACCTGCTGCGCTTTCGAGAAAAATCGCCGAAGTCGAAGATGGAGGAACCATCGAGATCATAGGAGACGGGACGGCGATGCGCGCCTACACATACATTGATGACCTTTTGGATGGGATCATCCTGTTGATGCACTCTGACCTGGAAAACGGCGTCAACATCGGACGTCAGGAATACATATCCGTCAACGAATTGGTAAAAGTCATCGCCGATGTGTCCGGAAAAACGATAAACATCAAACACATCGATGGTCCAGTCGGAGTTAAAGCCCGCAATTTCTGTATTGACCGCATAGGTTCTATCGGGTGGAAATCCAAGATCTCCTTGCGTGAAGGAATTTCCCAGACTTATCCTTGGATAAAAACACAAGTAGAAGCCAGCCGAAAATCCGGTTGACCTGACATGAACAAAATCGCTAAACCATGGAACTATATGATCGTGACAGCTTCCAATGAAGCACAGGCTAAATTTTATGAAAGCCAACTCGATCTCAGACGCAGGTTCGGCCTTCTTGCGGGGATTGAACAGATCCTGGTCGTTCCAGATCCCCAGGGTCAACGAATAGGCAGCGGTGGGAGCACCATCTTGGCTCTGCTCAAAGTCTTGAGCCGGGAATTCATGGCATCTGGCTTAACCAAATTTTCGCTCACTCGAATCGAAGAGACATTGAACCGTTTGCGCATCCTGATCATTCACGCAGGGGGTGATTCCAGAAGATTGCCAGCATACGGTCCCTGCGGCAAAATTTTTACCCCGATCCCTGGCAAATCCGATTCAGCTCTCGGTAACACGATCTTTGACCGGCAATTTCCGATCTACCGGGAACTTCCTCCATCCGGATCGAACCAAAGCCAGGTTGTGGTGACAACAGGAGACGTTCTCCTGTTTTTCTCTCCCAAGGAGGTTAAGTTTAAAGGAAATGGGATAACAGGACTCGGTTGTTATATTTCACCGGAACAGGCGAAAAACCACGGCGTTTTCAGCACCGACAGGAAAGGAGAGGTGCAACATTTCCTTCAAAAGCCCTCTGTCTCGCAACAGAGAGAAAAAGGGGCTATTAACTCTCAAGGACAATCCCTGCTCGATATCGGCATCATGGGGCTGGATGCAACGACAGCGATAAAATTGGTCACACTGTGTAATATCAAACAAAAAGATGTTGAATTCCTCTGGACCGGGCCGATCGCTGAAGAAATCTTATCCACAGGGATGGATTTCTACCGGGAAATCTGTTGTGCGATGGGAAAAGAGGTCCGGTTCGATGAGTTCTTGAAAAACGTTCGTGCCTGCGGATCCGATCTCTCGGAATCCTTTCTTGTGACAATCTTTGACTCTATGTCAAAAGTCCCGTTTTATGTGCATCCGCTGGAGGACTGTACTTTTCTCCATTTTGGCACCCCGAGACAGTTGATCGAAACCGGTTCGGAACTGGTGCAAAATGGCTGTTTGAGCATCAACAACCACATTCATAAAAACGGTCGAATCACCGGCACAGAATCTTGGGTGGAAGGCTGCCGCATCCGATCGGAATTGACCCTCGAAGGAGAAAATGTGGTGGTAGGTGTGGATGTGGACAAGCCGTTGTCCCTACCGGCAAAATCCTGCTTGGACATCATCAAAGGACACAACCGGGAAGGGGAAAATGTTTGGTTCGTCCGGATATACGGCATCGATGATCCCTTTAAAAGGACAATCGACAAAGAGGCCACAATCAACGGCCATCCTTTTTGCCGATGGATCAAAGAAAAAGATCTATGGAACGCGAAAATTTTCCCGGCCGTCTCCTCCCCGAACGATTACCACGAATGGCTTTGGATGAGAAATCCTTCTGAAGCCACGACTGATCAAATCCAGGCATGGCACAAGGCGGATAAATACAGCCTGACAGAAATTTCCAACCTTGTCGACCTAGAGAACTTTTACATCAGGCGTCGAAAAAACAGGGCCGAAGAAATCCGCAGCTCACTGGGACAAATCTTTCTTCAACAAAGCTGTTTTTCGGCAGAGGATCTGGCGTATATTTTCGGGGATTTGGATGATGCGGAACGCTTGGAATGGACAGCTGCTGTTCTACAGGAAGCAAAAGGATATGTGGATGAAAAAGGAGAGTCATTCAGATTAGACCGGCTTGTGTTCTCCCGAATTATCCATACCCTTGCATCTGCAATTAAACTTAACCTCTCCGAAAAAGAAAAGGAATGGACCAAAAATCTCCAATCTATTCATAAGCGATTGTCGAATCAGGATAAAGAATGGCTGAATTCCTTAGGTCTGGATACACAGGCTTTTCAAGATGCCAAAACCTGGTTCGAGAAGGCTCAAGACAGCGCGTTTGAAAACCTGAGCCAGACGATCGTGAGGAGCAAAAAAAGGTCTGAAACTTATCCCCGATGTTCTGTGCGTTCGGACGAGATCATCTGGGGCCGGGCCCCTGCTCGTCTGGACCTGGGAGGGGGATGGACAGACACACCACCTTATGCGTTGGAACACGGAGGATGTGTGATAAACGCCGCGGTCAACCTAAACGGTCAACCTCCGATCCATGTTTATGCACGGGTTGTGGAAGATCATGAGATCAGGATCGCTTCGATCGACCACGGATTGAGAGTTGCCATCAAAGATTTAGAAGACTTGATGGATTACCGGAAGGCCACCAGCGAATTTGGCCTGGCAAAAGCTGCGCTTGTTCTCTCGGGATTCTCCCTGGACAAAGCAACCTGGCCAAACGGCATAAAAACTCTTGATGATATGCTGGAGCGTTTCGGTGGCGGCATCGAACTTACCACATTGGCAGCCATACCCAGCGGGAGCGGATTGGGAACATCCAGCATCATGGGTGCTGTGTTGATGTCCGTCATCAACAAATTGATCGGCAGGGAAACAACCCAGCGGGAGTTGTTCAACCTGGTGCTCCAGCTTGAGCAGGAACTGACAACCGGAGGGGGATGGCAGGACCAAATCGGTGGGACGATCGAAGGTGTCAAGATGATCACCACAGAGCCGGATCTTGTGCCGAATCCGCAAATTCGATCTGTAAAACCCGACGTGCTGGATCCGACGGCCAACAACGGACAAACGCTACTTTACTACACCGGCATGAGACGTCTGGCTAAAAATATCTTAAGAAATATTGTGGGACACTATTTGGACAGGGAGCGCACAACCATAGAAGTCCTGCACAAACTGCACGTTTTTCCTCCCTTCCTTGTCGATGCCATGGAGAAAACAGACATGTTGTGTTTTGGGGAACTGATCGACAAGGCTTTGCACTTAAAAATGGAGATCGACCCGGATTCATCCAATCCAGAGATGGAAAAAATCCTCGAAAAATTCAAGCCATACATGATTGGAGCGACGTTTTTGGGTGCTGGCGGAGGAGGTTTTTTGCTGGTCGTGTGCAAATCTCCGGAAGATGCGGCAGCTGCTCGGAAAACGTTGGAAAAAGATCCGCCAAATCCGCTGGCTCGTTTTTTCGATTACGACATAAGTACAACGGGTTTGGAAGTCACCGTCTGCTGACAGGCATCAATCTTTGTGGAAGACCTCTCTCATCGACAGCCAATCAAGCTCGTCCTCTACTTTCAGACTTGCCTGAAGCTTTTTGATATCCACTCCTAAATCCTCATCCAAAAATTCAAAGTAAGAATAAAAGCAACCATCTTTGTGATAAACTGAAAAACTCTTTATATCTGTCAAATCCGATGTTTCGACCAGGATTGGGTAGGCGATTTTTAAAGATTCTATCACTTTACCTTGGAAACCATCCAAGATTCGTGTGGTGAGGGCCATCCTTCTTGTGTTTTCCTTCGACTCGGTTCTTTCACTCCAATGAAATATCTCCTCCATCGAGGCCCATCTTTCCCCTTCTTTTCGCGTCTCGAGAGGTTCCTGCATCGGGTCGGTCAGCTTCCACCACTCCTTTGTAACATCGTCCCGGCCGATCTCCTCTATATCCCCATCATACTCGTCCCCAACATATTCCCAATAGGAAAACAACATCCCGTCCCTCAGGAAAATGGAATAGTTGCGGATGTTGGATTTGCGGATCCGATCTAACACGCCGGGAAAGGTGTGCTTATGCAGGATGATATACCGTTCTTCCCACTCTGGCTTGAGCTTAATAAGACTTCCGAGTCTCATCACTTTTAACTCCTCTCTCTCATTCCCCTTATTTTGGTCGAAAAAAGAATATCAAGGAAAAATGGAAGTGTCAACCATAGTGCGATCAGTCTTAAAAATCACACTTGTCTTATATCTCTTTATAACTATAATAAATAAGAAGAGCCAAAATTTCACTCTAAGAGGGAAAAACCGTTGACAAATAGAGAAGCTCGGATAAAATCCGAAAGACGACGCTTTCCTAGATTAAAAGTACCTGTGTTGTTCCGTTCTGCCAAAAAAGATGGAAAAGAGCGCCCAACTTATAATTTGGGTCTTGGAGGAGTGCGGATATACAGCAACAGATATTTAAAAAAAGGGAAACAACAAGAAATAGAGCTCTGTTTTCCCAAAGGGAATTCAGTTATCGCTACCGTCCGTGTTGTGTGGATAACGGTACTTCCGGAAGGTTCTGATGCTGCCTTCGATGTAGGCCTTGAGTTTATCGATCTTCCCCCGGATGCAATAAATGAGCTCAAAGAAGTGCTTGATACGGATTAATCAGCCCTTCTATCATTTTCAGTTTTAAGAAACAAATCTATTTCTTTTTTAAGTCGTTTCTGTTCATCAGCAATTTTTCTGCTTATTTGCATTGCCATCTCGTAATCTCCGAGAAGGCCGCTTTCAAAGCGCTCCCGAAGAAATTCCTTCTTATTTTCCTCATCCATTTCTAAAAAGGGAAATAGGCCTTTTGAGATTTCTGCTGTATTTTTTGCAGCTTCATCAAAAACGAAATTACCCAGAGAGATATAGCAAGACTTCAAGTGTTCTTTTGTATCTTTATCGTCAACATTTAATAATACAACTCTGATGGCATTTTTAATCACTTTTTTTGAATAAGGAAGTTTTGACTCAGGAATGACAAAGGTGCGCTTCGCAGAGCTATTAAGGACTTTCCCATATTCATCAATTATTTTAAATGCTTCCTGTTCTATTTTTTTCCTATCCATGTATTTTCCTAGAAATGTCCGATCATGATCTCAGTTTCCGCAGGACCAAAATTAATAAACTTATTCTTCCGGATTGAAAGGTGTGGCACCTTTAATTCCCTATTACAGCACTGGGCATTTATTTATTCTTCTTTTCTTTTTTCAATCTTCGTTTTTCCTTTGGACTAAGCTGGGCCTTTTTCTGTTGTTCCCTTTTGCCTTTATCCTTTTTTCCCTTATCACCCATATCTGTTTCTCCTTGCTTGAAAATGACTTGCGCAGGACTGTAGCACCGAATGTATGTCGTCAAGCGGTATCATACTACCACTAACTGATTCCTTTTTACAAGGTTCGAAGCGAATGAGGACCCCCCTTCCTAGCGTCCACTACCTCAGCGGTACTCAGGATCAGCATCATTCCACAAGTCGACAAATTTCTCGTAGTGTTCGATGGCTTTGGCTATGTCGCCTTGCTGTTCATGTATCTTTCCGAGCATGTAGAAGCTTTTCACAAAATCAATCTCGTATTCTAGGATTCCTCTTGGGCAGGAAACAATTTTTTCGTATTCCGACTTAGCCTTTTCTAAGTCGTCTGACTTGAAATACGCTAATCCTAAAGAATCCAGATCGGATTTGCAACTTATTTATTCAAAAAACGTATATATATAGTGAAGGATAAAAAAATGAAGCTGCTCTCAAGAATCGAAGAAATCATTTTATTGGTCATATGGCATCTGGATGAGGAGGCCTACGGCATAAGAATCTGCGAAGATGTCATAAAAGCCACGGGCAAAAATTGGCTTTTAGGGGCTATTTACGGACCCCTGGGGCGCCTGCAGAAAAATGGTTATGTGAATACGTTTAAGGGGGAGCCAACTTCTGAACGTGGAGGGCGTGCAAAAGTCTATTACAGCCTTACCAAGAAGGGCAGAGACTCTCTGACCGAAATCTATCGCATCCACAATTTTATTTGGAAAGGGATTTCTCCTCAAGAATTTGAGAGATAACCATGACAAAGCAACCTAAATCCCCAAGCCTCGCCCGCTGGATTCTTGAGCGGATCATCGACAGCGGCATACGCTACGGCGCCTTAGGCGACCTCGAAGAACAATTTCTTTATAACTATCACAAATGCAATCCCTTCAAGGCCCGGCTGCGTTATTGGCTACAGATTCCTGCTGCACTTCCGGGTTTTTTAAAAAACACTCTGTATTGGAGTTTTGCCATGACAGGAAATTATCTTCGGATTTTCTTCCGGTTGTTAAAAAAACACAAAGGTTATTCCTTCATAAATTTCACCGGACTGACTCTCGGCATCGGCATCTTTATGTTGATCCTCATTTTTGTCCAGCATGAACTGAGCATTGACAAACATCATGAAAATTCTGACAGAATCTATCGAATCCAAGGCGAAAACGGACGTCAGCTCTCTACGGCTCCGGCCGTGGGCAAATGGATCGCGGAAAACATCATTGAGGCGGAAAAAGTCGTTCGCTTTAAGTTTCGGCATGACTATCTTGTGAAATATCGACCGGATAATGATCCAACTCGAGAGAAAATGCTTACCATCCGGGATTTCGCCTGGTCGGACTCCACGGTGTTCGATATTTTTTCTTTTCCTCCGGTTTCGGGAGATCCTGGGACAGCTCTTCAGGACCCTTTCGCGTTGGTATTGACGGAGAGTGTGGCACAACGCCTTTTCGGCAACAAAAATCCGATCGGAAAAACGCTCGAGGTAAACAATAGGTACGAATATCATGTTACCGCTGTTATAGAGGACCTCAAGCGCACCTATCTGAGGTTCGATGTGCTGGCGCCATTCGAGAATCTCGGAAAAATCATCGGCCGAAGCGAGTTGGACAGTTTTGACAGCTGGAACCTGGAGACTTTTGTTCTGCTCCCAGAGAATCATGATTGCGCAGCCGTGGCGGGCAAGATTACAGATCTCTTTCGCGACAGGATCAAAGAGCTCTGGAATGTCGATTTTGTTTTCGAATTGTTCCCCCTGAAAGATATATTCTTTTCAGCCGGAAGTACCAGCCGCAATCACGGGAACCGTCCGTTGGTCTTTGTATTCATGGCCGTCGCCGTGTTTATCCTTCTCATCGCCTGTGTGAATTTCCTCAATCTTTCGACAGCCCGGGCCTCTCTCAGAGCCAAAGAGGTCGGGATCAAAAAGGTGGTGGGATCGACACGGAAGAGGCTCGTTATTCAGTTTTTGGGCGAGTCCGTGCTTTTCAGTCTTATTTCTTTTGCGGCGGCTCTAGGATTTGCTTTGGCGTTTCTCCCGGAGTTCAACAGGTTGTTGCAACGCAGCCTCTCGATGGACTATTTTCATAATCCTCTGATTCTGCTCCCTTTTATTGCTGGCGCGGCCCTGGTGGGTATCCTCGCCGGAATTTATCCTGCTTTTTATCTGTCTGCCTTTCAGCCTGTATCCGTTCTAAAGGGAGAAAGAACGAAAGGCGTCAGATCTGGCGTTTTCCGCAAGGTTCTCATCAGCTTTCAATTCACCATATCCATCATCCTGATTATCGCAACTTTAATCGTGTTCAAACAGATTCAATACATCAGAAACAAGGACCTTGGCTTTCAGAAAGAGCATATTGTCTACTTAGAGATCCCGAGGAACAGAGATATCCGTGACAATAAAACAGCGTTTAAGGATAGGCTTATGCAACACCCCCTGGTTCATAATGTTACTTATTCTCAAGGTCGTCCTGGAATTGTGTACAACTGGGAAGGTTTCGAATACAAAAGCGAACGTAATGGGTTTGCCATCTTCACAGTGGACCCTGATTATTTTGACGTGTATGAACTCGAAATTTTAGCCGGTAGGAACTTCTCCAGAGAAATGGCAACGGATCAGTACCGGACTTGTCTCTTGAACGAAGCAGCAGTCCGTCGGCTAGAGTTGGATGAACCAGTGGGTACAATTCTTCACCATGACGATCTGGGAGGATCTTCCTTCCCTGTTAAAGATGTAGAAATCATCGGAGTCGTAAGGGATTTCCACTACCAAACGCTCCATAATGAGATCCAGCCCATGATGTTTGGCTGGAACGACCCATGGCTCTGGATGATCAGTGTCAAAATCGCCGCGGAGGGAGTGCCACAGACAATCGCCCACATCGAAAAGGCCTGGAAAGAATTTTCTCCCGGATTCCCCTTCGATTTTCACTTCATCGATGATCTTGTTGACAACCAATACAAGAATGAAGAACGCCTGGCGAAAACGATCGGATACTTCGCTGCGCTGGGCATATTCATCGCATGTATGGGTCTTTTTGGATTGGCCTCCTTTATGGCCGAACAGCGCTCAAAGGAAATCGGGGTCCGGAAAGTTCTGGGAGCATCAGTGATAGGAATCCTTATGTTGCTATCCAAAGAGTTTTCCAAGTGGGTCTTGGCGGCCAATGTCGTGGCCTGGCCATTGGCGTATTATTTCATGCATAAATGGCTGCAGAATTTCGCCTACCGGACCCCTATCGATATCTGGGTGTTCTTTATGGCCGCTGCTCTGGCTATGCTCATCGCCCTGGTGACGGTTAGTTATCAGTCTATCAGGGCCGCCTTAGCCAATCCCGTGGACTCTCTGCGGTATGAATAGGGAATCAAGTCTCTTTCATAAGGTTGCTATGAGGAATATTACAAGCTGGGAAGCAGGGATTCGAACCCCGATTCCATGATCCATAGTCATGTGTCCTACCTGATAAACCTCTCCCCATTTGTCACCAGTTTGTCACCAGAAATGCTTAAAATCGCCTAATTTTGCTTATGGATGCTAAAACGGAAAGCGTCGGAAATCATGCAGTTTTCTCAGGAAAAATAAGGGGTAACAGATGGCGGGGCCGACGAGACTCGAACTCGCGACCTCCGGCGTGACAGGCCGGCGTTCTAACCAACTGAACTACGACCCCACCAAGGGGATACCGATTATAATATTAACGCCCCTTAGTTTCAACTCTTTTCAAAGGTCCCCGATAGATTGCCACGCTTCGTTCGCGATGACAACTCTTTACATTTTTTCTAACTCGGCGATGCGTTTTTCGATCGGCGGGTGGGTGCTGAACAGTTTGTTCACCCGGCCTTTTATATTTTTGAGCGGATTTACGATATATAGATGCGCTGTGGCCTTGTTAGCCGCCTCCAGGGGTTCTCTATCCTCAGAAAGCTTTTTGAGCGCCGATGCCAGTCCCTGCGGATATCGCGTCAGCAGAGCTCCGTTGGCATCCGCTAGAAACTCCCTTTTCCGGGAAATCGCCAACCGCAGTAGCTGCGCAATAATCGGTGACAGGATCGCTAAAACCAGCGCCACTACAATAAAAATCGCTGCCGCGTTTCCACTTCCCTTCTCCCTCGATTTTCTCCGGCCGCCGCCCCAGAAAAAAGTCCTGAGTGTCCAATCGCTCAGCAGGGCAACAATGCCAACCATGACCACAGCTAGCGTCTGGACAAGGACATCATAGTTTTTGATGTGGGACATCTCATGAGCGATTACTCCTTCCAGTTCCGCACGGTTCAATTTCTGGAGCAAACCCGTGGTCACAACTATCACGGAATTTTCTGGATTGCGTCCCGAAGCGAAAGCATTGGGAGCCGTGTCATCGATCACATAGCAGCGGGGTTTGGGCAGTCCGGCGGCGATCGCCAATCCTTCCACAACATTGTACAAGTAAGGATAATCTTCTTTTTTCACGGGACGGGCCCGGCTGATGGCCAGCACGATTTTGTCACTGGCATAATAACTGCCAAAAGTCATGGCCACAGCAATAACTCCAGCTATGATCAATCCCTGAGTTCCCCATCCGGTTACTTCTCCAAACGCCCAACTCATGGCAAAGATCAAGCAGAGAAAAAACAGGATCAGGAAAAAGGATTTCCACTTGTTGCGGGTGATTTGTTCATACATCGGAATGCTGCTTAGAATTTAAAGAATGGGTTTCCGATCAGAATTCTACCTTGACGGGCTCTTTGGCTTCCGCTTCTTCGATCTCGAAATATTCTTTTCCCTTGAAGTTGAACATGCTGGCGATAATACTGGAAGGGAACACCTGCTGTTTGGTGTTGAATTTCATGACAATGTCGTTATAAAACTGCCGGGCATAAGCGATTTTCCCTTCTGTCCCTGCAAGTTCTTCCTGAAGCATCAGAAAATTCTGGTTGGCCTTGAGGTCAGGATAGCTTTCAACAACGGCGAACAACGATTTCAAGGCACCTGTCAACATGTTTTCGGCCTTCCCCTGTTCTGCAACGGTTCCCGCATTGATGGCTTGGGCCCTTGCTTCGGTTACCTTTTGGAAGGTCTCTTTTTCGTGTGCGGCATAACCCTTGACCGTTTCGACTAGATTAGGAATCAAGTCATAACGTCTTCTCAACTGGACATCCACCTGAGCCCAGGCATTGTCCGAACGGTTCCTCAGCGTGATCAAACCGTTGTAGATTCCTATAGCGGCAACGGCAACTACTCCGAAAATGATAAGCACAATTATTAAGCCAGTCATATTTTCTCTCCTTTTGGTTTATTTCCAGAAATCACAAGTTTCTTCATTAGTTAACTTTTTAAGTGCTAATAAGTCAACTGATTTATCCTGAATTATTCATGTACGAGCTTAGAATCCAGTTAAGAAAATCATGTTTATGAATAATTCAGGTTAACAAATGTGCTCCGTTTTGGCTTCAATAGACATACCGTTTCAGCAGGAAAAATATTCAACATTTTCAATATATCAAATTTGATTGACACAACCATTATTCAAATGTTATATTCTTTATCCATCGAATCTATCGAGGGTTTTTTTCAAATCTTAAAGGAGGAATTTTTATGGCTTCATTAAAAGAAAAATTCGCTTCAAAGCTCGGTCCTGTTCGTGACCAAGTTCGAACTCACATCAAAGAGCATGGAGATGTCAAGATCTCTGATGTAACAGTTGCACAAGCATACGGCGGAATGCGCGGTGTGAAATGCATGGTGACTGAGACATCGGCTCTAGATCCGTTCGAAGGCATCCGTTTCCGTGGTTACAACATCCCTCAGCTGCGGGAAAAATTGCCAAAGGCGCCGGGCGGCAAAGAACCTCTTCCGGAGGGAATCTTTTATCTGCTTCTGACAGGTGAATTACCCACCGAAGAAGACGTCCAAGACATCACAAACGAATGGCGTGCACGCAGTGCTCTGCCCGATTATTTGATCAACGTACTCAAAGCTATCCCGAATGACACCCATCCTATGACCCAATTCGCTGCCGGAATCCTCACTCTCCAGAGAGACTCTATCTTCTCACAGAAGTACAGAGAAGGCATCAGCAAGATGGAGTACTGGGATCCCATGTTCGAAGACGTGATGAACCTGCTGGCCAAACTCCCCGCCATCGCAGCCTACATCTACCGCAAGAGCTACAAGAACAACGAACACATTCCCGCCGATCCCAATCTGGACTGGGGTGGAAATTTCGCCCATATGGTCGGGATCGAAGGCGAAGAGTTCAAAGAATTGATGCGGTTGTATCTCGTGCTCCACAGTGATCATGAGGGCGGAAACGTATCCGCTCATACCACACATCTTGTTGGATCTGCTCTTTCCGATGCTTATTATTCTCTCAGCGCCGGCATGAACGGGCTGGCTGGACCTCTCCACGGATTGGCCAACCAGGAAGTGCTCCGTTGGGTCATGAGCCTGATGAAGGAATTGGGTGGTGTTCCTGATAAAGAACAGCTCACGAAGTATTGTTGGGACACATTAAATTCCGGCCAGGTTATTCCCGGATACGGCCATGCCGTTCTCCGTCAGACCGATCCCCGCTATGTTGCTCAACGCGATTTCGCTCTGAAACACCTGGGTGATGACGATATCTTCACGGTCGTAAGTGCGCTGTATGATGTTGTTCCTCCCATCCTAGAAAAGCAGGGCAAAGCCAAAAATCCTTGGCCCAACGTGGATGCTCACTCCGGCGTTTTGCTTCTCCATTATGGTGTCACTGAATATGATTTTTACACAGTGTTCTTCGGTGCCTCTCGTGCTATCGGAGTCCTTTCATCCCTTATTTGGGACAGGGCTCTGGGATTGGCCATCGAGAGACCCAAGAGTGTCACCTCCGATTGGGTTGCAGAACAGCTCAAAGGTTGATTTGCAGAAGCTGAATTAACAACACAGAAATAGTTAAGGGGTAGTGGAGATAATTATACTCCACTACCCCTTTTTTATTTTCTTACAGAAAGTCGCCTGGATTATCTAAGAGTTGATATTGCTGCAGCGGCAAGGAAGTGGCCCATGAAGTTGTATTTGAATACTGCGAATGGGCTGCAACGAAGCCGATGTGGTGAGATCAGCTTTTAGATAATTCAGGCTAGATTTCAGGTAAATAAAAGCAGATAACCTTAGGTTCGGTCATTTCTTGCAGGGCGAACTTGATCCCTTCTCTACCTAATCCCGAATACTTGACCCCTCCGAATGGCATGGAATCCAAACGGTAATCGGTCGAATCGTTGATCATCACACCCCCACAATCCAATTCATAGGCTGCTTTGAAGGCGATATCAACATTGCGGGTAAAGATGGCGGCATGAAGCCCGAATGGCAGAGCATTCGCTTTTTTTATCGCTTCATTCAAACTGTCCACAGAATACAGATTCACAGTCGGGCCGAACACCTCCTCACAGTGAATCGTTGCATCCTCGGGAACATTCTCTAACACTGTGGGTTCCATGAGGGCGTTTTGACGGCTCCCTCCGGAAAGGACTTTTGCTCCTTTTTCCTCGGCCTCTTTTATCCAATTTTCCACCCGTTTGGCTTCATCTTCGGTGATCATCGGGCCCATGTCTGTTTCATCGTTCAGCTTATCCCCGATCTTATATTTCAACGTCCGCTCCACAAACTTGTCCCGAAATTCCTGATAGATATTCTTGTGGATATAAAGGCGTTGGACGCCGATGCAGTTCTGCCCGGCAGCCCAAAAAGAGCCCGACACACAGGATTCCACTGCCCAATCAAGATCGGCATCTTTCCATACGATCACGGGAGAATCAGAACCCAGCTCCATCCCAATCTTTTTGATCCCGGCTTGCTGGGAAATCCGTTTGCCTGCCTCGATACCGCCCGTGAATGAGATCATCCGCACCCGTTCGTCCTTTACTAAAGGATCCCCTATCACACTGCCATATCCCGTGATCACCTGAAGCACCAGAGGAGGCAGGCCAGCTTCTAAAAAGGCCTCAGCCAGCATCAAAGCAGAAAGCGGAGTCACGGTGGCAGGTTTCAGGATAACAGAATTTCCTGCCGCAATGGCAGGACCCAGCTTGTGGGCAACAAGATTGAGGGGGTCATTAAACGGCGTGATCGCCAGGATAACCCCGATCGGAAACCGGTAGTAATACCCCCGCCGCTTTTCTCCTCCGGGAAAGGAGTCAAACGGAATGGTTTCCCCCAGAATGCGCTTGGATTCCTCGGCAGAAACCATCAACGTATTGACACATCGCGAAGCTTCTTTGCGTGCTTCTCGGATGGTTTTGGAACCTTCCCGCGCAATGATTACCGCAAAATCCTCAAGATTTTCCGACACGATCGCGGCTGTTTTGAAAAGAACCTGGGCCCTGTCGAACACGCTCATCTTCCTGGCGATCTCAAACCCTCGGACAGACGCTTCTAGGGCTGTTTCCACATCCTGATCTGTGGCGCCAGGAACTGTATCAATAACCGAATCATCGAACGGGTCGCAAACCTCGATCTTTTTTTCCCGGTCCACCCATTCCCCGTCAAGCAACATCTTCATTTTTGACCTCCAATGGCAATCAAATCAACAAGCATGCTGTATCCTGTGGCCTCTTTGCCCGCACCTGGCCCCACAACAGTCACATCCCCCAAAGCATCGGTCGTGATGGTGACCGCATTGGTGGCACCCATGATAGAAGCCAGCGGGTGTGTAAGATCGATTTCTTCTGGAGCAACCGATGCCTTCACGATGCTTCCTTCTCGCCAAACTTTTCCGATCAGCTTGAAACGCTTGCTTCGGGCTTTAGTATCGGTTATCGAAGCGGCGGTGATGCCGGTTATCCCTTCGCAAGGGTAATCAAAAGGTTTTCCATCTGCTTCAAAGACATACTTGGCCAAAATGGTCACCTTGGCTAAGGCATCCCATCCCAAAACATCTGCATCCGGCATAGCCTCAGCATATCCCAGTTCCTGAGCTTTTTTTAACGCCTCCTCATAGGAAAGGCCCTCTTCCATCCGGGTCAGAATGTAATTTGTCGTTCCGTTTAATATGCCTTTTATTTCTTGAATATCACAGCCCGCAAGATTCTCTCGAATAAAATTTATAAGCGGTGTACCGCTCATAACCGTCCCTTCGAACAAAAATCGGGCTCCCTTTTCCTCAGCTAATTCTTTCAACTCTTTGTAATGCAGAGCAACCGGACCCTTGTTTGTAGTGACGACATGCATCCCTCTTTCCATGGCCTTCCGGATATGTGAGGTGGCTGGTTCTCCGGTCTCAATATCGGTGTACGTGACCTCAAGCATCACATCTGCTTCGACCTGTTGAATCATATCCAAAGCTTCACCCTCAAATTTACTGGCGGACAAATCCGACAAATCTCCTCCCCCGCTAACTTTTTCCAGAACATCAGGAAGATTTATTCCTTCTGTATTGGTGACGCTGCCCTTGATTTTGTCGGCAATCCCCACAACCTGGATATCCAATCCATAAGTATTCGATAGTACTTCCTTTTTCCGGACAAGAAGCTCTGCCAGTCCCTGGCCGACAGTGCCAAAACCGATAAAAAGTAAACGCATGATTAACCTCCTGGGAATAATAGAACCTGAATTATTTATAAAAAATCAATAACACACAGGTATGTTTAAGTCAATATCAATTTGGACTTGAAGCAATGGCTTTTTTCCAATACAATTTAAAATCTCAATGGGATATTATTTGGAAACTCTCACCAACCACCCCGATATAGGCCAACAAAAACAATGAGGAGGACTCATGCATTTTAAATTCCTATCCAACAGAGATCTCAAGGCAATGGACACACTGCTGAATTCCTACGGAGGTGCAAAGGCCATTTCCGAAAAAATCGAGTCCATGCGTGATTACGACACAAGAAAGATGACCGCAGAAGGAAAAGGATTCGGGGATCTATTGCAAAAATCGGAAGAATATGTCCAAAAATTCGCCAAGATCGAAGATTACATCGAAGCGAACCAATTGACCTTCAATAAAAAAGGGATCTGCACGACACAAGTCTCCGGATTTCAAGGTGCACGCCCAACTTTTTATGCCATCAAGGACATTGCGGAAAACGGAACTGTCCTTTTCCCGACCGAAATGATTTCTGTGGTCGGATTGACTGATACCTATGTCTACGGAGGGGACTTGATTACGACGCTTGCCCTGGCAGAAAATCTGCTTGGAGCGAGCAAGTTTTGCTCGACAAACCTCCTGGGAACACCCCTTCCAGAGGAGCGGTTCGCTCGTGTTGAGGAAGTGACAGGGGAAACGTTCGAAAGGAGAGATCTGGGAGGAGGTATAAGCCAGATCATATTGAAAAACATGGGGACACCCTTCGGCAATCTTGGAGGAGTGGAAGTGGGAAACAACAATCACCTTGTCTACCTGGACGGAATCACCCGAGCTGCCCTCGAGACGGGTGCCAACTTTTTCCTGAACCCCAGTTGGTCAACGATCGTTGCAGCCTGCTATTACGCAAGAGAAATTCCCAACCTGTCCTTTAAAATATCCATGCTCCTTTCTACACAAAATGCCGTGCAGCTCCGCATGCTGATGAATATCTTCAAAGAATACTTGCGAGAGGACGGCACTACCCCCATCTACGAAATAAACATCGGGAATGCGGTAACTGCGGAAACCTTTATCCAGTGCAGCAAGGAAATGGAGGCTTCAGGACTTGATATCTCACTGGCCGCCCACATCAGAATCAATCCTGATCTCGGAATTGAAGACTTCAACTGGACCGAAAACGCCTTTAAGGTTCTCGATGCTGGAAGAAACATTACCATCAAGTATGAAAGTGATGGGGAGGCGCGTCCGTTCGACACGATGGGAGCATATTTCATCTCGGATGAAGAGAGAAATGAAAAGGCCGAATTGATCGGGAATGTAATCTATTACAAATGTGTGAGATGTGATTCGGATGCCAAAGAAATCATGTCAAGTAGCCACGAGGCCCGGTATGCCGATGTGTCCCACATAAGCAAAAAGGATTAGAGACCTAATCTAAATCGGAGAACATCCATGAATCTGGGGATCAAAGATAAAACAGCTCTTGTGACGGCCTCGAGCCGCGGTTTGGGAAAGGCTATCGCTCTTCAACTGTCAAGAGAAGGTGCCAATGTGGCCATCTGTGCCAGAGGCGAAGGAGAGCTCTTCCGAGCAAAAAAAGAAATCGCAGAAAGGGCAGGAGGGCAGGTTATTGCCCAGGCTGCAGACGTAACGGACAAAAATCAGGTTAAAACACTGGTCAAACACGTGATCGACAAATTCGGGACTGTGGACATATTGGTCTGCAACTCAGGTGGGCCGCCATCTGGAATGGTCGAGGATTTTGGATTGGATGATTACCGCAAGGCTTTAGAGCTGAACCTTCTGAGCACGGTGAACCTCTGCTATCAGGCGACACCCTACATGAAAAAGCAAAAGTGGGGACGAATCGTCAATTTGACATCCGTATCGGCCAAACAACCCATCGGAACCTTGATCCTGTCCAATACGGCAAGGGCGGCTGTGCTGGGATTCTCAAAATCTCTATCCAGCCAATTGGCTCCCTTCGGCATAACGGTCAATTCGGTATGTCCGGGATATACCCGAACCGAACGGGTTGAAAAACTGGCCAAGTCTTTCGAGAAAGCTGGCAAGGGATCCGTTCAAGATTTCTTCCAAAATATCGAAAAGATCATCCCGATGGGACGGCTTGGCCGTCCGTACGAGATTGCTGCTGCTGTGGTTTTTCTCTGCTCAGAAGCGGCAAGTTATATCACAGGAGTTGCACTTCAAGTGGACGGAGGTTTTATCAAAGCAATTTTTTAAGGAAAAAAAATGAAAGAATTAATGGATCAATGGGAGGGAACGCCCTATCCAGAAATGATAAGGGATCTCCCTGAAATCGACATCCCGCTGAAGGGGGTCAGGGGCTGGCTGTTCCAGAGCACCGACAAACAGATAGTATTTTTTGACATCCAACCTGTGGGCAAGGTTCCTCCGCACTCCCACTGTAGCCAGTGGGGAGTGGTGTTTGAGGGAGAGATGTCGTTGACTATCGGAGGGGAAACAAAGATATATCAAAAGGGAGACTGGTATTATATCCCTGAAGGAGTGGAACATTCCGCGACGTTCCTCAGTCGAGTCCAGGTCATGGATATTTTTGATGCCCCCGACCGCTACTCAGCAAAGACGTAATAGAGGATAAATCAATGAAAAAGTTATTCGCAAATATCATGAAAGATTTTGAAGGCTATGTCATCGGAAAAATGCTCCAGTACTTGAAAGACCCGGAAATCATCTCCTTTGCCGGAGGGCTTCCATCAAGTGATATTTTTCCGGTAGATCTAATTCAACGGGCTGCAGAGAGAGCCATCAAAGAAAATTATGAATCTGTCCTTCAATACTCTCCAATCCCAGGCGAAAATGACCTGATCGCAGCGGTCATCGAATATCTCAAGACAGATAATATCTTTATCGAACCGGAAAACATCATGATCACTTCATCCGGTCAACATGGATTGGATCTTATGGGAAGACTGTTTCTCGACGCACAAGATCTAGTTGTTATCGACCTCCCGACTTTTGGGGGTGCGCTGGCCGCATTCGAACTGGAAGACGCCAAATATCTTGCCCTAGATATCCAAGAAGATGGATCGGATGTGGAAGGCATGGATAAGGGAATCCAGGACCTGTTAAACGAGGGAAAGCAGCCCAAATTCATCTACTTGGTCCCTGACTTTCAGAATCCTTCCGGCATAACAATGAGTTTGGAAAAAAGACTGGCGATTCTTGAACTGGGCAAAAGGTACAAAATTCCTATCGTGGAGGACAGTCCATATAGAGAACTGCGTTACAAGGGAGAACATCTACCCTCCATCTATTCACTGGACAAAAACCAAGGAAATGTGATCGGACTCTATACATTTTCCAAAATTCTCTGTCCAGGGATTCGCGTCGGGTTCAACATCGGGCCTCCAGACATCATTAAAAAATTTACTTTCATCAAGGGATCAAACATCCTCAACACACCCAAACTGAACCAAGATATCTGCACGGCTTTCCTGCGAGAATACGATCTGGATGCTCATTTCCAAAAAGCCAAAGCTTATTATGCAGAAAAGCTCAATTTTTTTCTTGGAGCCATGGAAGAAAATTTTCCTGAAGAAATGGGGGTAAAATGGACAAAACCGGAAGGAGGACTCTTCCTATGGATTACAGTTCCTGAAGAATTGAACACACTGGATCTTTTTTATTTGGCCATCGAAGAAAGGGTGGCCTTTGTCCCGGGCGAGGTTTGTTATCCGGAAGGACTCCGCAAGTACAACACGATGCGGATCAACTTTTCTTTTCCGACCAGAGAAGAGATTATCGAAGGCGTAAAAAGATTGCACCGGACAATCGAAAGATACAAAGCAGGGGAAAAGCCGAAAGGCCAACCGGATTGAGAGAGAGGAAACATGTCTGACGGAGCGGAATACGGACCTGGTGTAAAAAAATATATAGAAGAATCCAAAAAAAAACTGGAGCATAAAAAAAAGCAGCTCGAACGAGTTAAAAAGCTCAAGTTCGACACGATCTCCGTGCATGGATTGTACACAGTGGAAGAAGCCCTGGAGCAGAATCAAGGCGCTGTCATCGAGCCGGTCTATCTGGCTGCTGCTCAAGCCTACAGAGATTCAGACGAGATGGAAGCAGCTCTGGCTTATCTCGTTCCCACATGGTGTTACACACGATTTGCCAATCCCACCACCTATTATTTGGAATGGGTTCTTGCTCTTCTCGAGGGATACAAAACCGGTTGTGAGACATCATGTCTCGTGACAGCCTCCGGGATGTCTGCAATCATGCTTGCCGTTGATTCCTTTTTGGTCAAACAGAAGGATGGGCCTGAAAAAATCAATTTTGTCTCCTCGATCCAGATCTATGGTGGAACCTATCAGCATTTTTCCGTAAGAAAAATGCAGGAAAGAGGGATCGAAGTCCGCTGGGTCTCCCATCCCGAAGATCTGGAAGAATGGAAAGCAAAGATCGACGAAGACACACGGTTCCTGTACGTCGAAGCACCGAGCAATCCCCAGCAGGCTTTCTGTGATATCAAAGCTTTGGCGGACTTGTCTCACTCTTGGGAAATACCGTTCATTATCGATTCGACTTGTGCTACGCCCGCCTTGATGCGCCCGATCGCATACGGAGCAGATATCGTGATCCATTCCCTGACCAAGTCGATGACTTCCGGTGGTCTTGCTATCGGAGGCGCTTTGATCAGTCAAAATCCTATCGTCACAAAAATAAAAAACGATAATTCTTTATTCAAAGAAAACTTCGCCGAATACGTAAAATTTTTGCCTTTCCGGGACATTGGGCCTGCAGCATCTCCTGTCAATGCGATGTTCGCCCTGAACGATTTACGAACACTGCGTTCAAAAATGGACCTGGTCAGCCAAAACTGCCAAAAAGTCGCCGATTTCTTAAGTCATCATCCCAAAGTGTATCAGGTCGACTTCCTTGGAATCCCTCAGTTCCCATACCACGGACTGGCAAAACAATACATGAAACTCGTGGATTCTGAAGGCGAGAATGGAACTGAAGTCAACCGCTACGGGCATTTGATGAGCTTTCGCGTGGAGGGGCCTCCGGCAAATGCCAGGCGTGTGTTTGATCGTTTACAGTTAATCTACAGGGCAGGCGATATGGGCCGGATCAAGAGCATAGCGACCATACCTGCCATCTCCACTCACCTTCAACAAGGCGAGGAAGCCCGCCAACTGGCAGACGTCCCGCCCCAGATGATAAGGTTGTGTGTGGGAGCCGAAGACCCGGATGACCTGATTGACGACCTCGATCAAGCCCTCAAATCAAAAGTTTGACCCCACAGAATTTTTGGTCTAGAATGATTTTGCATGGAAAAAATCAGAATTTACGGAAATCAGAACCTCCAGCTCAAGGGAAAAGTCAAAATCAGCGGGGCCAAAAATGCAGTTCTGCCTGCCATTGCAGCCTCCCTTTTAACCCAAGAAAAAATCAGACTAAAAAATATTCCGCTGGTGAAGGATGTCTTTACTAGTTTAACCTTGGTAAAGGAACTGGGTGCAGATTACAACATCAGACGAAAGTCTTTATCCGTCCAGGTGAAAAACATCCTCTCAGAGGAAGCTTCGTATGAACTCGTCAGGGCGATGAGGGCTTCCATCCTCGTGCTGGGACCACTCCTTGCAAGACATGGAAAAGCCATCGTCTCCTTGCCAGGAGGATGTGCGATAGGATCGCGACCAATCGACCTTCACATCCAAGGGCTTGAAAAATTGGGAGCATCCATACGCCTTGAACACGGATACATCACTGCTAAAGCCAAAAAGCTCCAAGGAACAGAAATAGAATTCGAGAAAAAAACAGTAGGGGGAACAGAAAACATACTGATGGCAGCATCCCTTGCACAAGGTGAGACCGTGTTGAAAAATTGTTCTCTGGAACCGGAAGTGGCCAATCTTTGCCAGCTCCTCGTCAAGATGGGAGCGAAAATCGATGGGATCGGCGAGGAGACCATCCGCATCAAAGGAATAAAAGAGTTGGGAGGGGCCACACATGAAATCATACCCGATAGGATCGAAGCCGGGACATTTTTGATCGCTGGAGCATTGACCAGAGGAAATATTATCCTATCCAATGTCCTTCCCAACCAACTGGGAACGATCATCGAAAAATTGCGATATTCTGGTGCAGAAATAGAAAAGATAAACAACCATTCCTTGCGGGTCACCGGGAGCAATGTGATCAGAGCCCAAGATATCACCACATCTCCCTATCCTGGTTTTCCTACAGATATGCAGGCCCAATTCATGGTCATGATGACCCAAGCCGAGGGAACATCCATCATAACAGAAACCATATTCGATAGAAGGTTTTCTCATGTGAATGAATTGTTGCGTCTTGGAGCAAACATCGAAGTCACCGGGGATAAGGCCATGGTGAAAGGCAAATCTCCCCTCTCAGGGGCGGAAATTCTCGCCACAGATCTGAGAGCCTCGGCCTCTCTTGTACTTGCAGGACTGATAGCAAGTGGAGAGACCATCATCAATGACGCGGACCATCTCAACCGGGGATACGAAAATATCGAAGAAAAACTGAAATCTCTCGGAGCCCCTATCGAGAGATTCAAAGATTAACCTGGATTATTCAGGCTAGAAGATCGAGGAACTTAAGGAGAAAAAGGAGCAATAATGGAGGATTGTATTTTTTGTAAAATTGTCAACAAGGATATTCCGGCCGAGCTCATTTTTGAGGACGAGCGAATCCTTGCATTCAACGACAGTAATCCTCAAGCCCCGATCCACATTCTGATCATACCTAAAGAGCACTTCGCTTCCCTGAATGACATTCCCGAAGAGAAAAAAGAACTTCTAAGTCACATCCTCCTCAGAGCCCGTCAAATCGCCCAAAACATAGGAATCGAAGAAAAGGGGTATCGAATCGTTCTCAATACAGCAAGAGATTCCGGACAGGAGGTTTTTCACATCCACTTTCACCTTTTAGGTGGACGGCGGATGACTTGGCCTCCAGGATGATGTTTTTGATGTTTTCATAAATAATTCAGGAAGGAGGTTAAATATGGAAATAACTTGGCTAGGACATTCCGCAGTAAAAATTGATGGATCTAAAACCGTATTCATCGATCCTTTTCTGACAGGAAATCCTGCGGCTTCCACAAGCGCAGAGAAAATCACAGAAGCAGATGTAGTCATCGTCACCCATTACCATGACGACCATTTGGGAGATGCTTTTGGTATCTGTAAAAACACAGGAGCAACACTGGTTGGCATTCATGAGATTGCTGTTGAGGCTGAGGCAGAGGGGATAGCGGCGGAAGGAATGAATATAGGAGGCACAGTTGAAACCAACGGGGTGAAAGTCCACATGGTTCAAGCTTGGCATTCCGCCGAAAAAGGAGACCCTGCAGGCGTCGTAATCGAACTCGATGGCAAAACCCTTTATCATGCAGGCGATACGGGATTGACTTATGATATGAGGCTGATAGGAGAGTTTTTCAGCCCAGACTTGAGCTTTCTCCCGATTGGAGATCGATACACCATGGGTATACCATCTGCAACCAAGGCTGTCGAATTCATTCAGACCAAAAAGGTCATTCCCATTCACTACAACACATTTCCGATCGTTGAAGCCGATCCCGAGGAGTTCAAGAACATGGTAGGAGACATGGCTGAGGTCATCATCCTCAAGCCTGGAGAGACATTCAACTTCTAGCCACCTCTGGAAATCAGTGCTTTCATTCTACGTCAAAGGTTATCGGAAACACTCAGTTGAAAAATGCCTTATTTAATAGACGGCAATAACCTTATCGGGCACATACCAACACTAGAATTGCCCGATCCCAAGAGCAAATATCGTTTAGTCGCTCAGTTGTTGATATTCCAAGCGACAAAAAAAACAAAAATCATCTTGGTATTCGATGGCCCTCCGGATCCCGATCTTTTCGGCGAAAAATTTCGGCGGAAGGAATTTTCCATCCTGTGGCCGGACCTGGAAGAATCCGCGGATACAGTTATTAAGCATTGGATAGAAAAGCAGACGGATTTTAGGCACTTTCATGTGGTAAGTTCTGACAGGGAGATCAAAACCTTTGCCCGGATCAACGGAGCTAAAGTTCTCGACTGCAAAGAATTCCATAAGCTTCTGAAAACGACATTAAAAGATTACAAAGAATCCAAAGCCATGGATAAGGAAAACATCACACTTTCTCCTCTCGAGGTGGATCACTGGCTTGAGATTTTCGGATCTTCAGATGAGTGACATTGCCATAATAGGAGCGGGAAAACTGGGCACCAACCTCGGTTATGCCCTTTTGCGGAAGGGACACCGGATAACAGCCTTTTCGGACAAAAATCTCTCTGCAGCTCAAGAAAGCCAACAGATTATCGGCCAGGGAAAATTCACCGACGATAACCGATTTGCCGCCCAATATGGCCATTGGGTCATCCTAACTGTACCCGATGACGCGATTGAAACGGTGGCCGAAGAGTTGGCCGACTCTGCTATGGACTGGCAAGATAAATTTGTTTTTCACTGCAGCGGACTTCTCACCACAGAATCCCTGAGGTCTTTAGAAATGAGAGGTGCTTTAGTTGCTTCCCTTCATCCTATCCAGTCTTTTCCTCAAAAAAAAACCGATCTTAAAGCTTTCGAGGACATTTTTTTCGGCCTCGAAGGCAAACAGGAGGCTCTCAATCTGGCAATAGGAATCACCCGCCAACTGGGCGGCAAGTATTTCATCCTCGAAGCCCACAATAAACCGCTCTACCACACGGCCTGCAGTATGGCTTCGAATTTCCTGGCAACCCTCCTAGATACAACCGCGGAGTTGCTTTCTCAGGCCGGTTTGGCCGATTCCACGGCTTCTCAAGTTTTGATGCCTTTGGTACAAGGAACTTTACAAAATGTAAAAAAATTTGACGCCCCAACGGCTTTGACAGGCCCTATCGCTCGAGGGGATGAAAAATCTATCGCAAAGCACCTGGAGGCCCTGAATAAGCTTCCCAAATTTCTCGATCTCTATACCACCATAGCTTTTCAATCACTCCAGATAGCAAAAAGAGAAGGTAAGATGCCAGAGGAAAAATTCAAGGCTTTGAAAGCTCTGCTGGAAGGTAAATAACTTCTTCTTCCAACTCGATCCCGAACTTCTGTTTCACCCGATTTTTTAGCTCGAGGGCTAAACACAAAATATCTTTGGTTGTGGATTCCTGTTTATTAATGATGAAGTTGGCATGATCTGAAAATACAGCCGCCCCCCCGATGCCTAGGCTCTTCGCACCCACTTGGTCTAAAAAATAGGCCGCAGCTACCCTTTTTCCGTCAGGAAGTACCGGATTTTTAAAATAACTCCCCGCGCAGGCCACTTCTCTGGGAGGATGCTTTTTTTCCCTTTTTGCCAAATTATCTGTTATTTTATCCTCTATGTCTTGTCGGACTCCTTTCTGAAGCAAAAATGTGGCTTTCAGAAGGAGGTTCCGGTTGGTTCGCAATCGGCTTTGGCGGTAGTCAAAGGCAAAATAATCCCTGTCCACCTGAACCTGTTCTCCCCTTTTATCTAAAATGAGAGCTTCTGTTAAAAAACTCCCGATATCTCGGTCAAAAGCTCCGGCATTCCCGAACACGGCTCCCCCGATTGTCCCTGGGATTCCAGCTAAAAATTCAAATCCTTCTATGGTATTTGCGACACAAAACTGAACCAACTCCCGGATGGATGTTCCTGAGAAGGCTTCGATCTTTGCCGTTCCTTTTTTTTCAATTCCTTGAACATTGTTCTTGATAATCAGACCACGAAATCCGTCATCGTCGAACAACAGATTATACCCACCCCCAATGATGTAATAGGATATTTTGTGTTGTCTGGCAAAATGGACAGCCTGGACGAGTTCAGGAAGGGAGGATGCAGCAAAAAAATAATCCGCTCGTCCCCCGACTTTGAAATTGGCATACTCCTGGAGAGAAACCGCTTGTCTAAGGCTTTTTCCAAAAGTCTTCGAAAACTGCTCTTTAAAACCGAGCTTTCCTGAACCCATGGCCACATTCTAACCAAAGTCTCAAAAAAATCCAAGCGCCTTTCCTGCAGGTTTAAATTTGGCACGGAGTTTGCTATCATACGTATGGAATTCTTTTACATTTGTATTGACTTTTCCTTTGGAGAAAGCTATTATTCAACAAATTTTTACGAGAGGTTGAAAATGAGAAAACCAGCAATAACAACACTAACCTTACTTGTTTTTCTGTGTTCATTGTTAGGTGCACAAAACGCAAACAATGAAACCTACATCAAAGCAATGACAACCCCGGATGCAAATCAGAAAGCCCAGCTTTTGAAAGAGTATATAACCAACAATCCGGGAGCGCAATACGAAAATTTTGCTAGTGCCGAGCTCTGTACCCTTCAATATAACGGCAAAACAGCCGCAGAGACAATCAAATACGGGGAAAAAGCAATAGAACTCGGTGGATTGGATGCTCTTAAAAAATGTCAGGTTCTCACCTTTGTGGCAAACGCGTATGTGAGCCTAGGGCAAAATCTTCCCAAAGCCAGTAATTATGCCGGACAGATTGTTCAAATCGCCAAATCCAACAAAAATTCAGACCTCGCTCCTGCAGCAACTTGGAACCAGTTTATCGGAGCAGGATCCTTCCTTAAGGGACAGGCCTTTGAAAAAATAAAAAATTACAAAGGGGCTGTGGATGCTTATATCAATGCTTATAATATTTTGAAAAATCCGCAGATTATACAAAACCTGAAAAAATTGGGTAAAGCTCTTTATGATGGCAAAGCCTATAAGGATGCAGAAAACGCACTAAAAATCGCAGCCACCAACGGCAAAGATTTTGCCAGCATTTATTTGTACGCCAATGCGCTGAACAAAAACGGAAAAACAGAAGATGCGTTATCCAACTATAAAATGGCCTACATGAAACAAAAAAGTGGCGCGATTGCCTTTAATATCGGGATTATCCTGGCAAAAAAAGCCGAGAAAAACGCCTCTTTCACCGATGAAGCATTGAAGTATCTGTTGGATGCCAGTTTTCTCTCCCAGGCTAACTCCAAAAAAGCCATGCAAATGGCGGAAAGCCTGTATTTCCTCTCGAAAAAAGACCTGAATTACAATGAAAAAATCCAGCAGCTCCAGGAGCGAAGCAAAAAACTGGAAGATCTCACCAACACCTTCAACAATAAATTTGGAGAAAAAGAGGAAGAAGATCTTACAGATGCCGAAAAGA
>CAYPGQ010000056.1:0-28013 GCA_964410125.1 uncultured Eubacteriales bacterium
TAGCAGATAGCCGTTGAAATGTCCAGCGCCTAAGGGATCTACGATTGCTTACTAAAAAAACAGGTCAATTCATCCATTTTCAACACGATCCCGAGAATCCCAACTCTCTTCCCAGCAACAACCTCCGAACCATTGCCGAAGACAAAGAGGGACATCTGTGGATCGGGACCTTGGATGCCGGAGTCTGTGAGTTTGACTTTGAGTCCAAAACTTTCAAACAATATAAAAACATCCTATCCAACCCGAATTCGCCAAGCAGTAATTCTGTTTGGGCGATCCTGTGTGACCAGAAAGGGAACCTGTGGATGGGAACCCACGAAGGACTGCTTGACTGCTATGATAAAAAAAGCGAACAGTGGACTCATATCAATCTCCTAGACTATTCCCCAAATCCTTCCTACGATCCCAATATCTGGGATATATGTGAAGGACAGGATGGAAAGATTTATATCGGCACAACCGGTATTGGCTTAATCATTGTGGATCCTGATTCAGGTTCCATTGAACGAGTTCAGCTTAGGGAGAATAAAAAGGCCTACGAGGAAGACCACGAAATCTACTCCCTTTGTGAAGATCAAAACGGAATGATCTGGGTAGGAACTGATAATAAAGGAGTTTTTCGCTACAATCCCAAAGACCGGTCTTTACAGCAGTCCATCGTCAACACCATGAAACCGGGAAGCCTCAGTGACAACCAGGTGATCACTATTTTTGAAGACAGAGCAGGCCTTCTCTGGTTTGGGACAGGTCAAGGCATTTCGCTTTTTAATAAAAACAGATTCCGTTTTCCTCTGGTTCAGTACGTACCTCAAGTCCAGGAGGGGCTCTCCGGCAACAACATTACCGCCCTTTATGAAGACCGAGAAGAAATGGTTTGGATCAGCACCGCTCTGGGAGGTCTCAACACCTGGGATAGAAAGAAAGACAAGTGGAACCAGATAAACCTTCCCGAAAATATTCGAGAGTCCTTTCGAATCGATCCTGTTCAAGCCTTTTGTGAAGACTCTCATGGAAATATCTGGATCGGAAACCATGAAGGTCTCTATATGTATGAACGGAAAAAGGGGGCTGTGATTCGCATTCGGAACACAATCAATCAAGGCCCCATACCTCCCAATTTTTACATTGATTCAATGGCAAAAGGGGAAAACGATCTGATATGGGTTGGAACATCACAGGGAGAACTCTATAAATGGGATCCTGTAAAAAGGGAAGTTCATCTTTACACCAATCCCCAGCAAAAGATATATAAGGCTTGGTATGAGATCAATGAAATCTATGCAAATCGCGAAGGAGGAGTTTGGATCGCTACCCAATGGCACGGAGTCGATCATCTCAATCCTCAAAATCACGACTGGATCCATTACAGACACAATCCTGAAGATCCCTGTTCTTTGCCCTCTTCCACAGTCTACTCCATAACTGAAGACAGCACAGGAAAGATCTGGGTCGGAACAGAGGCTGGGCCGTGTTATCTGAACTCCTATGATCAAGAATGGCACCTTCTAACCAGAGACACACAGCTTCCGGATCATTCGGCCTATGGCCTGCTCATGGACGGATCCGACTGGATCTGGATGAGCACTAAAAAGGGACTGATCCATATCGACCCTGAATCTTTAAAGTGGCGTCATTACGGACCCGAAGATGGACTTCAAGACCAGATCTTCAATCCCGGAGTTTGCTTTAAAAGCGGAAATGGAGAAATGTACTTTGGCGGAATTTCCGGATTCAACTATTTTGATCCTGAGGATATTCAGGTCAATTCTCATCCTCCGCAGGTTGTCATCACTTCATATCGAACTGCATCCCAAAGCCAGGATACAATCCTTCTTAATGGAATCCAGTCCCTGAGAGTAACCAGGGATGACCTGCCGGTCCTAATAAAGATGGCTGCGCTCAGTTTTGCGTTTCCTCAAAAAAATAACTATCGAGTGAAAGCTCTGGATAAGGAACGAACAGAGATTCATTCAGGAACTCACAATTATTTCTATTTAAGAGATTTGAAACCAGGTCAAAACCGGTTTCTTATACAGGCGTCCAATCATGACCGTACCTGGAATGAAACAGGGATCGAACTGACTGTTCATCTGTCTTCCTCTATCACTCGGTATGTCCCATTTGTTTTAGTCGGACTGCTTTTGGCTGTCGTGGCTCTGCTGGTATTCTACAGAAAATGGTACAGACCATCGCAGGCCAGGCCCATCCATGGTTCTCAAATTGATCTGGACGACTTGAGTGAACATTTTCGCCTTACCAACAGAGAGAAGGAAATCATGGCTCTGCTCCTTGAGGGAAAAACCAATAATGAGATAGAGAAAGAGCTTTTTATTTCACTCAAAACAGTAAAGTCTCATGTCTATAATATCTATCAAAAACTCAATGTTAAAAACCGGCTTCAAATGATAAATACCATCAGGGATTATTTCAACAAGAAATAACAGATGGACTCATTTTATATTTTTGCAGGTAAAAGAAACAAAACTACTCTCATTCATAGCGGAGAGCGTGGACAGGATCTGAATAAACAGCCTTGAGGATATGCCAGCTAATTGTCAATCCGGCGATGAGAAAAGAAAGAATTCCCGCAGCTGCAAAAAACCAAATATCGATTTCAATCCGATAGGCGAAGTTCTTCAACCACTCTTTGGCCGCAACGAATGCGACAGGCCATGACAGCAAGTTGGCCAATACTATCCACTTCAACAGGTCCTTAGAAAAAAGGAACAGGACATCCGATGGAGCGGCGCCTAAAACCTTGCGGATACCGATTTCTTTCGTCCTTTGGACTATGTTCACAGCTGTCAAGCCGAAAAGTCCCATGCAGGCAATAAACAGCGCAAAACCCGTCGACCATCCTACGATCTTCCCCCAGCTCCTCTCCCGTTCGTATTCTCGGCTTAGTGCGTCCTCAAGGAAAAGGCTGCTGAAAGGAAGATCTGGCCGAAGTTTTTTCCAGATCCTCTCCAACTTCTCAAGAACAGCAGCTTCCTCTCCAGGTCTGACTTTTACCAATATATTTCTGTAGCGCTGAATCTGAGGAAAGCCTCTCAGGCCAAAAGCCATCGGAGTGATCGGATCATGAAGCGTACACAGGTGAAAATCTTTAATCACTCCGACAATCACCGGATCGAATGTGTACTCAGGGAGATGTTTATCGACTGCAAAATCTGAAAAGCGCTTTCCGACAGGATCCGTAAGCCCGAATTCGCGGACTAAAGCCTCGTTTACCAAAACACCTTCCAGGGCATCGAGGGATCGCCCTGACGGCAAATCCCTTCCCCCAATAAGTGGAATCTCCAAAGTTTCCCTGTAATGAGAATCGATCAAATAGGCCTGAACTTCATATTCTACTCCATCCTTATCGAATCGACGGGTCACTCCTCCATAGCTGGTTCCAACTGTTCCCGAATCCCCACTGACAGCCAGAATCCGTGGATCGGATTGGAGTTCATTTCTGAAAATTGCCAGGAGGCGCTCCCCTTCTTCTGGTCTTTCCTGAGGAACCTGTGTGTGAATGATAAGAACACCCTCAGAATCATAGCCCAGATCTGTTGCAGACAGAAAGCGGAGCTGCCGGACCATGACCAGGGAACCGATGATGAAAAAGAGCGATATGGCAAACTGGAATATGACTAAAGCCTGAGAAAGAGTGGCCTTTTGCCTGGAATGGAAGCGCCCGCGAAAAATCTCTGCTACTGGGAAGCTGGACAGCCGCAGAGCTGGATAAATCCCTGTGAAGAGGCTGATTATAAGAACAGCCAGAATGACGGCCAGCAGCATCTGAGGATGAAGGAATGTGGAGAAAGCAAGACTTTTTCCGGTCAGGGTGCTGAAAGGAGGTATCAGCAGAGAGGCCAGAAATATTCCGAGAAGAAGCGAAGCACTGCTGTTCAGGAAGGATTCTGTAAGCAGTTGGCTGATGAGCTGTTTTTTTTGAGCACCTATGACCTTACGGACACCGATTTCCTTAAAGCGGATAAAGCTGTGGGCTAGAGAGAAATTGACTGAATTGAAACTTGCTAAAATCAGCACGAGAAGAGCGATTCCGGTTAGGATAATCGAAAAGGCCGAATTGCTCCGACCCGCAAGAACCCCTCCGGTGACATCTCCTAAGTGATAGTCAGGTAAGTTCAGAAGACTGAATCCCTGCTTAGGGGGGGTCATGTTTACCTGCCTCCACATGGAACCATAAAGTCTATCATGGAAGTCCGGCAATTTTCTTTTGAGAGATTCTGAGGTTTTATTATCTGGCAGTTCTAAAAAAGTTGTGGTGAATATGGGCAGAGTCACGAAATCGTTGTTACGCGGATCCACCTCAAACGCATCGAAGACATTTTGATAGGGAAGAATGCAATCGAACTGGAGGCTGGAATTGCCGGGAATTCTCTCGACGGTTCCGGAAACAACAAAATCCCGATATTCACCTTTAAGGAGAACCGAGATTGTTTTTCCCAGAGGATTAGCGCTGCCGAAAAATGCTTTTCCCATCGAAGCAGTAATGACCATCTGATTAGGGTCATCCAAAACATGAGCCGGGTTTCCACCAGATAAAGGGAAAGAGAAAAAAGAAAAAAATTCAGGGTCCGAAAAAACAATATTTTTAACAATGGTTCTGTTTTTACGGCGGAAAGGCTTTCTGTGAATGGCAAGACGAAGAGTGCGGCGGACCTCAGGAAATTCGCTCTCCAGCATTTCTGCAATGAAGTGATGGCTTCTACCTGTAAAATGGTCCCGGAATTCGCTGGTCAGGATATAAATGTTATCTGATTTCTCATGAAAGAGGTCAAACGTCAGCTCATCTCAAATGAAGGCCGCCAGCAGGGCAAAAAAGGCGAGGCCTATGGCAAGGCCAGTAATGTTGATAGCAGATGTGAGCTGGAGTCTTCTAAGTTTACGGAAAGCCAGCACAAGAGACTTAGCCAGAATGACAGATTTCCATAAAATCAAGTGAATGATATAGCGAAGCAAAGAAGATAAAACCTGCTTTGTTTACCAAAAGCTCGCCTTGCTCTTTCCTTTCTCGGAGGCGATATCGTTGTAAATCTCCTCGAAATCCCCACACAAGCCTTCCTTATCTGAGTCAATCAGAATACTCGAGAGTAATTTTTCTAGAATATAAGGCGGTTTGTGATACTTTTCGGTCATTTCTTTAAGGAATAGGCCTGGCTGAATCCAGCCCAAATCCTGTCTCTTGTTTTCTTTTGTTTTTTAAGGACTTCAATTCCTAGCTTGGTCAATTTGTAAATTCTTTTTCGGCGTCCGCCCCTTTTTGGTGTCGATTCTCCAAAAGAAGAATCCACGATCCCGTCTTTTTCAAGCTTCGAGAGAGGGATGTGGATGGCTCCTATAGTTAACTCCCTTTCCCTGATCTTGTTCAGCCGAAGCCTGATAGCAACGAGGTAGGCGTTCTCTTTAAGGTCCCATATCGTCAGGAGAATGTCCTCTTCGGTTCTCGTTAGGTTGTGCATGATTCTAATTCCTATATCTTTTAATAAATTAAAAGATATCTATAATTATGTCAAGATATTTTTTTATAAAATGTTTAAAGCAAAATGGAATGAAAATCTGATGTTCTCTTTCATCTCATTGACTTTTATATTTAGAAATTGATACGATACAGACAAGATTAAGTTAAAGAAACGCAAAATGGGAATAATCTGTCCCAAATGTCAGCATGAAAATCCTGAAGGTACTGTTTACTGTGGTAAGTGCGGTGCCTCTTTAAAATCGGACGAGGGATCTTCCAAAACCAAAACCTTTGTTTCTCCTCCAGAAACTTTGCAAAAAGGGACACTTCTCTCAGGAAGATACAAAATCCTCCAGGAACTGGGAAGAGGCGGAATGGGGGTGGTCTACAAAGCCGAGGATACAAAACTCAGAAGAACCGTGGCCCTCAAATTCCTTCCGCCGGAGCTCACTCACATCCCGGAGGTTAAAGCCCGGTTTATGCGCGAAGCCCAGGCAGCCGCGGCTCTGGACCATCCCAATATCTGTACGGTGTATGAGTTCGACGAAGCTGAACAGACAACCTTTATATCCATGGCTTATATCGAAGGACAGAGCTTGAAAGACAAGCTCGAAGCGGGCCCGCTCGATCTTGAGGAAGCTCTCAACATCGCCACTCAGGTGGCTGAAGGACTCCAGGAAGCACATAAGAAAGGGATTGTGCACCGGGATATTAAAAGCGGAAACATCATGGTCACCGAAAAAGGCCGGGTAAAGGTCATGGATTTTGGGCTGGCCCGAAAAACTGAGGGCACGCTTTTAACCAAAGAAGGCTCGACCATGGGTACTGTGGCCTATATGTCTCCCGAGCAGTCCCAAGGTGAGAAAGTCGATCACCGCACAGATATCTGGTCGCTTGGAGTCGTGCTCTACGAGCTTCTCGCCGGAAAACTTCCGTTCCATGGCGATCACGACCAGACGGTCATCTATTCGATCCTTCACCACGAGCCGGAATGCCTGACCAAGCTCCGCTCGGGCCTGGCCCCCGAAGTGGACAGCGTTGTCGGCCAGGCCCTTTCCAAGAAACCGGCCCACCGCTACCAGAACATGGATGAATTCCGAGAGGATCTGGAGGCCCTGTCCGAGGGCCTGAAACCGCTTAAGGTCAAGAGCAGGCCTGAACAACCTGAAAAATCCATCGCCGTGCTTCCCTTCATCAACGACAGCCCCGACCAGGAGAACACCTATTTCATCAACGGGATTATGGAGGAAATCCTGAACAATCTCCAGAAGATCAAGGACCTCAGGGTGATATCCCGAACGTCGGTCGAACAGTTCCGGGATAGGAAAAAGCCGGTCAAGGAGATAGCCGTAGACCTTGGCGTGAACTATATCGTGGAAGGCAGCGGGCAGAAATACGGTTCTGCCTTCAGGCTGAGGGCACAGTTGATCATGGCCGCCAGGGAGACCCACCTCTGGGGGCACTCATTCCAGCAGAAGATCACCGACGTGGAAGGTATTTTCAATATCCAGACACAGATCGCGGAATCGATAGCTGCTGAACTGAAAGCGGTCATAGCCCCGGAAGAGAAACAGCTAATCGAGAAAATACCCACTGCGGACCTGGCCGCATACGATGCTTTTCTTAAAGGCAAATTTTATGCGTATAAAACCACTCCGGATGATATGGATACTGCAATGCAGTACTTCCAGCAGGCAAAAGAAAGAGATCCTGAATTCGCCCTTCCATATACAGGTATTAGCTTTGTATGGATGTTACGTCAGCAGTTGGGGATGGTATCCCCTGAGGAGGCAGGCCCCAAAATAATGGAGGCTGTCGGGAAAGCCCTTGAACTGGACAGCACACTGGCGGAAGTTCATTATATGCTGGCAAATATGAATGTTTTAGGGATGTGGGACTGGGAAGCTGGTGAATCAGCTTATAAAAAAGCCATTGAGATCAATCCCAACCATGCGGAGGCACACGCATTATATTCGCAATTGCTGATCATACTGGGACGGCCGGAAGAAGCCATGGAACATGCTGAACTGGCGCTTAAGCTGGATCCGCATAATCCAATGATAAAGGTATGGTATAGCGCGGATCTGTTATTTGTACACCGATATGACGATTGTATCTCAGTCAGTCGGGAAGTCTTTGAAAAGAATCCCACTCTGTTCCTTGTCTTTGATACACTATTTAATGCACTTCACATGGAAGAAAGATATGATGAGGCATTTGAAGCGGTGAAGTTGTGCTTTTCTAATTTGGGTAAAAATTTTGAGCATGTTTTTGATCAATATGAAAAATTAGGTTATTCCGCTACTTTGAACCTCGAAGGTGACACCCTTCTGGAACAGTCAAAATCTAAATATATCGCGCCGGGTGATATTGCGCTTTTGTATATCCACGCCGGGAACAAAGAGAAGGCTCTGGATTGTCTGGAGCAGGCTTATGAAATACATGATCCCAACGTTATTTACATAGGAGTAAGGCCAATATATGCCATCCTGCGCGACGAGCCCCGCTATCAGGAACTGCTGCGCAAGATGAACCTGCCGGTGGATGAGAAGGAATAATACCAGTAAAAATTCCTCACCCTCTGGAAGGATGCTGATCCTGGTATTGCTGAGGCTGAAGATGCGAAAAAGAGGCTGGCTGGGTTAAGGAGCCATTGAACGATATGGCGCTAAATTAATTATTTCGCGACATGCTTGTAGATAAAGCAGGATGATATTTTATTACATCCTAGCTAAAAAAAAGTCTAACCTATTGCTGAAGTATTCTTGGAGGTTTTTGCAAAATTGCGATGATTTTTGAGTCGTTGATCTTGTCGTTTTAGGTATGATAATCTTATTTAACTTGATAAATGGGTGGGAAATGGAGAAAATCGTGAGTGATTTGTGCCAAGGTTGAGCCAAGGAGGCTTAATAATATGAACGAATTTCAACCCTTTGAACATGAAGTGATGGCATCACAGAATGAAAAGGAGGTGGATTATAATCTATCTGAGAGTGGTGTTCACCCTCTTCTGCTTAGAGAACTACTGACTGATAGTCCTGAGTATATTGAAACATTGCTGGCAACGGAAATAGACTACGCCCACGCCAACGGTAATCCGAAACTCAGAGAAAATATCGCTGCTCTTTACTCCGGTTGCACCTCAAGTAATGTCCTAGTTACCGTTGGCGCTATTGAGGCCAATTATAACTCGATCCATACCTTGCTCCAACCCGGAGATGAAATAGCAATCATGCTGCCAAACTACATGCAAATCTGGGGAGTTGCTAAAAACCATGGCCTGAAAATAAACAGCTTTAATCTTTGCGAAGATAATGGCTGGCAGGTTAATTTGGATGAGCTAAAGCAGGCGGTCACACCCAAAACAAAGCTTATAGCCGTCTGCAATCCTAATAATCCAACCGGCTATATTCTTACCCATGAAGAGATGAATGCTATCACTGATGCAGCAGAAGGAGTGGGCGCCTGGATACTGGCCGATGAAGTTTACACTGGTGCTGAGCGAATTATGGATGAAGAGACTTCTTCCTTTTATGGCCGATATGATAAGGTCATAGCTGCAGGAAGTGTGAGCAAAGCTTACGGGTTACCGGGACTTCGCGTTGGCTGGGCTGTCGGGCCCACAGATACCATCGAAAAAATCTGGAGAAGACACGAATACACCACCCTCAGTACTTCAATTTTTTCAAATAAACTGGCAGCATTGGCCCTCTCCGTCAATGTACGACCTCGCATCATTCAGCGTACCCGCAATTACATACGCAAAGGATTCCCCCTATTGCAACAATGGATTGACCATCAGAAGGATACCTTCCGGCTGGTGCCACCTCAGGCTGCAGCCATCGCCTTCGTGCGCTATCAATTGGATGTAAACTCTACCGAATTGGCCAATAAATTAATCCAAGAAAAGAGTGTTTTGATTGTACCTGGTGATCATTTCGGTATGGACAAGTTTATTAGAATTAGCTACGGGCTGCCTCAGAATTACCTGACAGAGGGTCTAAAGCGAATTCAACAACTAGTTACGGAGATTAGGGATAAACATGGCAACATGTGAAGCGAGGAAACAGGGGACAGATGATAAATAATGTTTCGTTTCAGCTAAATTCGGACCACTCATTTTTGTCTTTCACTTCCTCAGGCAGAATGCCATATTTTTTTTACTTTCAATTTTGTTACGAGGGGAATGGGTCCCTGTCGGGTAAAATGGCAATAATCCGAACGGGAAAACCTGTAGCTTTGTCTCCTTTGGGCACTCCAACAAAAACTAAGAAGTTTCGAGGGGGTAGTTCATCAACATTATTCAGATTCTCAATCTGCCAAAGGTTTTGTTTCAATACATAGGCTTCAAGCGGCCATCCTTTATCCTCGCCACAGCTGATTCCACTGTCTGTATCTGGAGTCTCATGAGCAATCGCCCGGATTTTCCTTCCCTCGATTAAATATTCTAAAGCTTCCCTTCCCCATCCAGGATAATGATTTTGTCTTTTTTCATCTTTATTAAAAAAGGCCTCTGGACTTGGCCATCTCTTGCTCCAATCGGTTCGTAGAATCACAATCGCTCCTTCGGGAACAGGCCCATTCTCTTTTTCCCAATTTATAACATCGACAAGCTGGAGCTGGTAATCCTGATTCTCTGATGATTGCTTGGATATATCAATCGCGCATCCCTTTAGGACAAACTCATTAACAGGAATCGATTCCACCAATCGCATCCCTTTGTGGAAATGACCAGGGGCATCCAGATGGGTTCCGAATTGCCCCACGTGGGTAAATATCTGGACGGCCCCTTCAAATATCAGTTCTCGCTTGGGCTTTGGCATGCCATCTGGGATCGGGATCGACGGCGAAAAGGCGTGGGTAAGATCAACAAACTTTTTGCTCTGCAAAAAATCAGCAAGCCCCTCCATCTCCATTGGCTTTTTATCTAAAGCTTGAAAGGATAGGCAAAGCATCAAAAACAAAACCACGCCTAAAATCGAATGAAAGTATATTTTTCTCATAATCTCTCTCAAAAAAGATTGGGATTTTTTTTACTTTCGTATTAAATTGTTCATCTTAAGATCAGAAAATAATCGATAAATCAAGCCCTAAGCCCTGCTAGCCTCTTCCTCGCCTCCTCCACCTCAGCGATACCTGGGTCAGCGTCCTTCCAGAGGGAGAGGAGTTTCGTCAGGAGGTTTTCAGCTTTATCCCTTTGGCTCTATCAATTCTTTAAACGGAGGATAATCCCGAAGAGGTTCCAAGTCCATGTCATTGAGAAGGTACGTGTCATAACTTTTCCCCTGGCTAAAAGCCTCTGTGAGGAGCTTTACCGCTTGCTGTTTATCTCCGAGAAGTGCGGAAATACAGGCCCTCCAGTAGGTGTGACTGCCGAATAAATAGGGACGGTCGATGTGCTTAAATTCTTCAGAAATCTTTTGGGCTTCCTCCTCATCTCCTCTCCGGGCGGCCAGGGTTCCTAAATAGCCCTTAAAATCAATATTGTCCGGCTCCTCTGCAGAAAGTTCTTCAAATAGGGATCGGCTCTCCTGCCAGCGCTCAGCATGATAGAGGGACCGGGCAAGACTGTATCTATAATCTGCCTCGCCCATGTGCTGCTTGTACCAATCAACGGCCATGCTGACAATCTCGAGGGCTTCCTCTCTGAAACCCTGGACCCGCAGTTCTGCGGAAGCCTCCCGCATAACAATGCCTGGATTGGTACGGGTTATCTTCATGGTCAAGCTTTCTTCAATGACATTCTGGACTTCTTTTATCCGGCCTAAAGCGGCCAGAGCACGGACCTCATGAACTTTTAAGTCTATGGTATCAGGAAAATAATTCTGTCCTTCTCTTACCACCTTCAGCTCTTTTTTATAGTCTTCCAGCATGTGGTGAGCTCCGGCTAATGCCTCAATCCTCCATCCGCCCGCCTCTATTGAATAAAGGATTTCAGGATCGACTGAATTCAGCTTGGCATACGCTTCCACAGTCTCTTTGGGCCGGTTGCACTCCAGTGCCATTATACCAAGGACATAATTTATCTTAATATCTTTTGGAGCCAGTTTTTCGGCCAGACGTACAAAGCGAAGCGCCTCGTGATTTCTACCATTTAATTCTGCCCTGTACCAGTCAATGTAATGACATTCCAAAGGAGAAAGTTGTTCCCTGTTTTGATTGATAGAATGTAAAATAGATTCCGCTTTGGCATAATGCGCCTGATTTCCGTAGGCTACAGCAATCGACAATTTGGGTGACATGAATGTTGGGTCGAGTTCTACAGCACGCTCAAAATGTTGAACAGCTTTGGCATAGTCCACACCAAAGAATTCATATCCCAGAATGTGTTCTTGATAGGCCTCATACACAGGAATTTTTATTTGCTTAATAAATGATTCATCCACACGCTTATCAAAGTAAAGCGCCAGGAATCCTATGATCTTTTCGCGGAGAGACTGGATAACTTCCATTTTCTTATCCACCGGCCCTTGGACTGGCTCTAAGGAGTGAATGAGTCTCCTGCGCTGAACATCTGTGATACTGGTATGAAACTGGATCTCCTCATCCGCCAGATAGTAAGCGCCTGAAACCATGATCCCGGCTCCTATTTCCTGGGCTAATGAAAAAGGTTGGCCCCTGGCTTGAGAAGCACCTGCCTCCGAGTTCATAACAGAAGAAAACTGCAGAATGGTCATGGTAGGCACGACTTCGGCCATGCCCGTTTGTGAAAAACCCTGGGTAATCCAGTCTGAAGCCATACGGCCCAGGGGATCCAATGACTTATCTCCGGTCTGGTTCTCGAACAGGGCAACCATGACAAGATCAGGATTGACTTCTAATCCTTTCCCCACAAAACCTCTAAACAGCACAAAGGCAAGAACTGCCGCGGCCAATACAGCTAAAACAGGAATTAAAAGCTTTTTTATGCCAAAGGTGACGGTTATCTCTCTGGAGGTGAGAGGCTTCCTTTTGGGGACAACCTTCTCTGCGGTGGGAATACCTTTTTCTATACTTTCCAGCTCCGTGCGGACTTCTTCGGCGCTTTGATAGCGCGTTTCTTTATCCTTCTCCAGACATCTCAGGATCACCCGGCTGAGGTTTTCCGGAATCTGTGTGTTCAATTCTTTAGGATCTTTGGGTATCTCGCTCTTGTGTTTAACCCCTATGGTGAAGGGAGTATCTCCCTCGAAAGGCACTCTTCCTGTAACCATCTCGTATAGAATCACACCCAAGGAATAAATATCTGAACGTTGATCAACTTCTTTCCCCTCCACTTGCTCAGGACTCATGTACTCGGGAGTGCCTATCATCACACCAGCACCTGTTATTCCCTTTGCTTCAAGAGAGCGAGCTATCCCAAAATCCATGATCCTTACATTGCCCTCTTTATCGATCATGATGTTGCTGGGCTTAAGGTCTCTGTGAACCACTTCCAATTTGTGGGCTTCTGTTAATCCTTCACAGATTTGCTCAGCGATGTTGATCGTGGTTCCCACCGCTAATTGTCCAGATTGTCTAATCAATCCTTTCAAGTCCTGTCCAGGAACAAATTCCATAGTAATATAATGTGTTCCTCGTTCCTCACCGAGATCAAACATCTGGCAGATATTTTTGTGTCTGATCTTACGGGCCAACCTCAGCTCGTTGCTGAATCTTTCGATGGATTTTTTATCTTTTGCGATTTCCGGCTTGATGAGCTTTAGAGCGATCTTTTCTTTGATCTTCGTGTCGTGAACCTTGTAGACCTTACCCATTCCTCCTTTACCCAGTTCCTCGATAATCTGATACCTTCCTGCAAATGTAGAGCCTGTAGTCAGCTCTTCTTTGGGTGTTTCGATGGTTTCTGTGACGTCTATATCCTTATGGGAAGGAAGGGGAGCAGCACATTCTCTACAGAACCTCGAATCAGAAGGATTCCCCGTCTGACACTTAGGACATTTAATATCCATTGCTATCCCCTATACCTAGTCGGCAAAAGGATATCAAGTAATATGATTAGAGTCAATTGTAAATTGAGTGAATTGAGTGAAACCAATACAGACTACTATCCCATTTCACAAATATTACACAAAAATGGTTGAAAAGCGTTGAAATTAGAGGTTTTTCCCTGGTACACCCAAGCGGACAACTTTAGAACCTATTTTTCCTCAAATTTACTGAAACAAAAAGTCCAAGCTGTATACGAGATAATCGGCTTGACCTAAATTCAAGTTGACTTCGGGGGTCAAGTCAGATTTAATTATTACAACTTTAGGGAATATCTCAAAGTAACAGGAGGTTTTCAATGAGGGGAAAATCTTTGGCTTCGCTATTGGGTTTGTTGTTTTGCCTTTGCTCCATGTCGGTCTTGTCTCATTCGGAGGACAAACAGGCCAATCTCCAAAAAATGTTGCTTAGCGATGATGCCTTCCAAGCCATCCTTCAATTTTATCAGTATGACAAGGATATTCCGCTCGATGGCGATGTCGTCGAAAAAACGGATGAAAAAGAATACGTGCGCGAGAAAATCGTGTTCAGAGGAGCCAATGACTATCGGATTCCAGGGTATTTGGCTATTCCAAAAGCAGGAACCCCTCCCTATCCATGTGTTTTGCAAATCCATGGGATGACTCTGTCCAAAGAAGATTTTTGGCGAAACGACAGTTACCATAGGGGACACCTGTTAACACAAGCTTTATTAGGTGAGGGATTTGCCGTGCTTGCCCTCGATGCCCAATATCACGGAGAAAGAATTATATTCAATGATTTTCAGTCCACTCTAATCATGTTATTCCGTAAGCAAAGGATAAACAGATTGCGTGAGATGGTGGTTCAAACCGTAGTGGACTATCGCAGAGCTATAGATTATTTAGAAACCCGAAAAGAAATTGACCCAAACCGAATCGGAGTTATTGGATACAGTTTAGGAGGGGCAATGTCCTTTGTATTAGCTGGTGTGGATTCACGTATTAAAGTAATTATTGCTTGTGTTTCACCGACCTTCATACGTCAAATCTTTCCCAATCAACAGAATATATCCGCTATCGCTCCCTATAATTTTGTCCGAGCCATAAATGGACGTCCGACCCTAATGCTCATGGGAAAAAATGACGACTTTAATTATACAGTCGAAGAGGCAAGAGCTTTATATAACCTTATTGACGGAGAATCCAAAGAAATTGTTTTTTATGATAGCGGACATCGCCTGCCAGAGGAACACATCTCTAAAGCCCTAGAATGGTTTAAAAACCATATTAAGTAATCATAAAAATTAATTAAGGAGGTAAAGGATGAAAAAACTACTCTTGATTTTGCCTTTGGTCTTTCTGCTTTGTTTTATGGTCGGCTGCCAGCAGGGTGAAGAGGTAGCTGCTGAAAAAGAAGTAGAGCCAACAATAATTGTTGATAATGCCATTTCTACTGATGGAGTTTCTATTGCGTATGAGGTGAGAGGAGAGGGCGAGCCTGCTCTTGTCTTTGTTCATGGTTGGTGCTGTGACCGAAACTACTGGAATGAACAATTACAACATTTCGCAGAGAAGTATAAAGTAGTATCTATTGACCTTGCAGGTCATGGAGAGTCAAGCCTTGACCGTAAAGAATGGACAATGGGAGCCTTTGGAGAAGACGTTGTTGCAGTCGTAAATAAGCTTAACCTTGACCAGGTCGTACTTGTCGGACACTCTATGGGAGGACCTGTAATATTAGAAGCTGCAAGGCGTATGCCCAAACGTGTTATAGGATTGGTTGGAGTCGATACTCTTCAAAACTTCGAAGATAAGTTTGCTCAAGAACAAATTGATGATATGTTTACTCCTTTGCGTTCCAATTTCGCTGAAGGTACTAGAAACTTTGTGCGTACCATGTTCACGCCCACTTCAGATTCTGCTTTAGTCGAAACGATAGCGGCTGATATGTCTTCTGCTCCTCAAGATGTAGGTTTAGGTGCTTTGGAAGGTTATGTTGATTTCCAAAATAATGAAATAATCCGAGTACTTCAAGAAGTGCAAGCCCCGATAGTGTGCATCAACTCTGATAAGTATCCTACAAACGCTGAAGCTAATCAGCAGTATGCACCTTCTTTTAAAGCTATGATTATGTCTGGAGTTGGACATTTCAATATGATAGAAGACTCGGAAACATTCAACCGTCTGCTTGAGGAGACTATTCAAGAATTTGTGCAGATGGTAAAGTCAAAATAGAAATCTTTTAAGCATAAAAGGAGGTAAGGGATGAAAAAACTTTACTTGATTCTACCATTGGCTTTGATTCTATGCTTTATGGTCGGCTGCCAGGACAAGGAAGCAATGGCAGAGCTTGAAGAGTTCAAAGCCCAGGCAGAGGTTGAGCAGCAGAATAAAGCTCTTGTGCTCCAATGGTATGAAGAGTTAGGAAAAGGAAATATCGAAAAAGGTTTTGAGGTGTGTGCTCCAGACTACCGTTTGTACTTTCCCTCGAATACGGGTACTCCATTGACTAAGGAACAAAACCTTGAAATAGCACTCCAGACATTTCAGGCTTTTCCAGACACCGTTCACGAAATAAAAGATATCGTGGCAGTGGATGATAAGGTGATAGTAAGAGGAGTTGATATAGCCACTCATACACAAGAATTTCAAGGATTTCCTCCCACGGGGAAAAAGTTAGAGGTCAGTTGGCTAATCATATTCCGATTTGAAGAGGGCAAAATTGTAGAGGCTTGGGAAGAATTCGATTCGCTGGGTTGGATGCAGCAACTCGGCATGGAGCTTAAGCCAAAGGAAGAAGAGAAGTAGATACTTTTGCTGCCTTCTGAGTGTGACGGTTCAGCTAAATTCGGACCACTCATGATTTTTCTTAAGCGATGGTCTGCCTATAATAAAACCATTAGAGGAGAAATGCATGAGTGGTCCGAATTTAGCTGAACCGAAACATTCTTGTAATGCTCTATGGCTTTGGCTTTCGTACCAGTTCTAGGCTAATGAGGTTTTCCTCTTCCCTACAAATCCCCAAATCTATTCAATCTGTCCTCGTATTTCTGCTTCGCCTTTTTCAAAATCTCTTGAAATCGGGAGTCATCACGCAGGCTGTCATAGAAAGGACTATTCAATAAAGATATATAGGAGCAATCATGATGCTCATAATTTTTCTTCATCTCGTCTTCGATATATTGAATCGCCTGATCTTTCATTCCCAATAAAGAGTAGACCGCTCCGTTTTTCCTGATAGCAAGAGCTTTATCTTTTTCCCCTTTTGCTGCAAGCACTAAAGATTTAAAACTCTGAATATTTGAAAACCGAGGATGAAGTCTCTCAGCTTTTGCAATCAATTCCTCGGCTTCGTTATATTTTTTCATCTTAGCAAGGAGCAAACTCTTATCGAGAATAATCCAAATGCTATCAGGTTCAACCTCATATGCTTTCCCTATAGAAATTTCAGCTTTTTCCAACTCCCCGATATCAATAAAACATCTGGCAAGGAGAGAATAATAGAGGGGATAAAAGGGATCAAGTTCTGTAGCTTTTGAACAATGTTTAATCGCTTTCCGAAATAATCCAACTTGACGGAATAAATGGGCTATTAGATAGATGACTATAGAAATATTGCTGTTTATAGACATAGCTTTCTTAAAACTTTTATAAGCTTTGTCATAATCACCTTTTATATAGTAAACCCAGGCAAGGGCTACATTCGAGCAGACAAGATTTGGTTCCAATTCATACGATTTTTTACAATTCTTTATGACCAGATCGAGATCTTCCTCGCTCCGCGTTACGGTATAATGATTTTGGTGTGCAAAACCTATACCACAATAGGCATAAGCATAATTGGGATCGATTTCAATGGCTCTACTAAACATCTTTAATGCGGTTTGAAAATCTGCTTCTTTAAAAGATATTGCATACTTACTATTTGTAAAATAGTACCCTCTCAAGCAATAGTCATAAGCTTCAATTTTGCTTGGACGGTTGGTCCTGATAGCCGCATCAAGTAAGTCAACTGTTAGTTTTTCTCTCATCAATGCATTCGCAATGGACCTGGATACATCTTCTTGAACTTCAAAAATTCGTTCTAGCTTCCGGTCATATTTATCTGACCAGAGATGAAATCCATCTCCCACATTAATCAGTTGAGCGCTAATACGGATGTTATTCTCCTCTTTCCGTATGCTTCCCTCCATAATGGTTGCCACTCCCAACTCCTGGCCAATCTCTCTGATATCTTTCTCTGTGTTTTTATAACGCATTACTGAAGTTCGGGAAATCACCTTCAAATCCGAGAGCTTGGAGAGTTTCAATATGATCTCGTCAGTCATCCCATCACAAAAATACTCCTGATCTCTCTGGGAGCTCAAATCCACAAAAGGAAGCACAGCTATGGAGTTTTTCCATCTTATTTCAGTGGTCGTCTCGGCTGTAGCTTTTTGTTCAGGAAAAATCCTCCCTGTAGTAGAAATTCCTTTTTCGAGATTGTTCAATTGAGAAAGAAGCTCTTCTGCATCCTGATATCTCTTCTCTTTATCCTTTTTCATGCATCTCAATATCACTTGGCTGAGAGCTTCAGAAATCTGGTCGTTTAGGTCTTTGGGATCTGGAGGCTCTTCACTCTTATGTTTCATGGCTATACTTAAAGATGTCTCCCCCTCAAATGGCACTCGCCCTGTAACCATTTCGTAAAGGATGACTCCCAACGAATAGATATCCGAACGCTGGTCTACATCCTTCGCTTCCACCTGCTCAGGCGACATGTACTCAGGCGTGCCGATCATAACGCCTGATCCTGTGATGCCCTTTGATTCAAGAGAACGAGCGATTCCAAAATCCATTATTCGTACATTCCCTTCTTTGTCTATCATGATATTCTGGGGCTTGAGATCCCGATGAACGACTCCAAGTCTGTGGGCCTCCAACAAGCCCTCACAGACCTGGCTGGCTATGGAAATGGCTTTCCCGACTGATATGACTCCTGATCTTCGGATAAAGCTCTTTAGATCCTCGCCCGACACATACTCCATGGTGATATAATAAACACCCTGTTCTTTACCCAAATCGTACATCCGGCAGACATTCTTGTGGGCGATATCGCGGGCTACCTTTAGCTCGTTCCGGAATCTCTCGATAGTCTTTTTGTCGGAAGCGATCTCGGGCTTGATGAGTTTAAGAGCAACCTTTGCATTGACCTCTTTATCGAGGACCTTATAGACCCTTCCCATCCCGCCCTTGCCCAGCTCCTCGATAATCTGATACCTGCCTACAAAAGTTGACCCTGTAGTTAATTCTTCCTTAGGGGTTTCCAGAGTTTCTGTGACTTCGATGTCTTTAAGAGAAGGAAGTTGGGTGCCACACTCCCCACAGAACTTTAAGGTATCAGGATTATTGGTGTTACATTTAGGACATTTGTTTGACATTGCTGTCCCCTTTATATGGTCGGCAAAATATTATCAAGGAATATAGAGAGAGTCAATTGTAAATTGAGTGAAATCAATACAGACTACTATCCCATTTCACAAATATTACACAAAAATGGTTGAAAAGCGTTGAAATTAGAGGTTTTTCCCTGGTACGCCCTATTTGACGACATTAGAACTTCTATAAAGGAATCTGGGGTGATTGGAGCACTAAATCAATTAAAGGTAATTCTGGCCAGCAAAGAATGATAATTAGAGATTCTTCAATCCAGCCAGCCTCTCCCTTGCATCATCTACCTCAGCAATACCGGGATCAGCGTCCTTCCAGAGGGTGAGGAATTTCTCGTAATTCTCTATGGCCTTAGTTGTATCACCCTGCTGTTCATATATTTTGCCCAGCATGTAGAAGCTCTTGGCGTATAGATCGCCAAAAGCTCGCCTTCCTGATGTAAGAGAAATGACCCTTTCGTATTCTTGACGAGAGTTCTCTAAATCTCCCGCCTTGTAGTAAGCCAATCCCGTAGAGTAAGCAAGTAGCAGATGTGAGCTGGAAGTTGCAAATAACATAGATAATGCCTTCTTAAAAAATTCAATGGCATTGGAATAATTATTTTTTTCGAGCTCTATCTCGCCCATTAGGGTGTAATAATTTCTTATAAGTTTCTTATTCATCGCTTGTTCGATCATCTTCTTCAGCCTATCTGCCGTTTTTTGAGCCTCATTTTTTGATTTCATCTCAAGATATGTAAGCCCCATATCAAATAAAGTGCCCCTTTGAGAACTAAAATCTTCATCTTCAACAGCGCTGTTCCATATTTTGATTAACAACTCTAAAGCTCGGTCAGGATTGCCTGATCTTAGTTCCGCATAGGATAAACCACCAATTAATCCCCTTATCCATGTATTCTGACCGAGTCTTTCTGCTTGTTCAAGCCCCTCCTGCCTTAACATTCTAAAATCCTTGAATCTTCCCTGCAGCGAATACAAACGTCCTAATTCTCGTAGACTCAAAGCATAGACAACCGGCTCTTTTCTCTCTTGAAGCTTTTTGTATTCCTCTTCTGCTTTTTTCAAATCCCCCATGTAAAGGAAAATGTCTCCTTTCATCCTAATACTCTGATAACGAGTAGGATTCAGGGAAAGTGCCTTGTCCACTTCAGCCAGGGCAAGCTCATATTTCCCTTGATAACGATAATTAAGAGCTAATCTCTCGCGGATAGCTGAGCTGTCTGAAACATTATTTAGATACTGCTCAAGAACTTGTCTCGCCTTATCAAATAAGCCCTTGCTTCTATAGCACCCTGCTAGACCACCAAAGAAAACAATATCTTTTCCTCCATACTTAAGACAAGCCTCATAACTCTCTATAGCCCTATCCCATTCTTCGATCCGACGATACAAGAGACCGAGATCATTATATGTACTCAAATCGTCTGGATAAAGCTCCAATAATTTCTCGAATGCCTCTATGGCTTTATCATGCGTTTTTTCAGATTGGCTAAGATAGTAGCCTCCTTGGATACTGTACTTTTCCCTGTCTGAGAGTCTATCACTCAGCTCCATGGCTTTTGTCAAAAATTTATTTTCCTCGGAACGATACCCTTGATTTCCGTATGCCCAAGACATCGCATGGTAAGCTGAAGCAAAATCTGGATCTACTGCCACGGCTTTTTCCATATATTCTATAACTTTAGGGTAATCTCCTTCCATATCGTACTTTATCCCTTCATGATAGTACTTATACGCCTCGGATGATCTTGTTGTCACTTCTCCTATGTGCCTGTCGATGTCGCTTTCTATCTGTGCATCGGAGAACTTGAAATTCTCCTTTATTCTTTTTGTCATGTCATCAACCATGGAAAAGATGCTTTCCACTCCTTTCCCTTCCATCGATTCCGATCCCAACAGCTCTCCCGTGCCTGCATCCTGAAGTGTGTAATTTATCCTGAATGTTTCACCCGCTTTCACAAAGCCTCCCTGCAGTACATGATTAACGCCTCCTCGCGTAGCAACCTCTTTTATATCTTCTGATGAATAGCTTTTAGCTTCCAATAAATTCGTTTGAACTAGGATATTGTATAGGCTGTCTTTGCCTAATACTTTAATGTACTTTGACTGGCCGAGATCTGTTATAAGCAACTCAGCTATGGCTTTTCTCCAATGATCTAAACCCTCATCTCCCGTGTTATTATCAAAATACACAACAGCAATTGATGGTTTGCCCGAGGGAGCTAAAGAAGCTACTTTCTGTTTTGGGAGTATCTGCCAGATGACCAATCCTGTAACTACAATAGCAATTACTACTAAGGCTGGGAGGAAGAGTTTTTTTAAGCTGAACTGGACAGTTATCTCTCTTGAAGTTAGAGGTTTTCTTTCAGGGATAATTCTTTCTGTTGTCGGAATGCCTTTTTCTAGATTCATTAATTCGGATTGAAGCTTTCCAACACTCTGAAACCTTTTCTCCTTGTCTTTTTCCATGCACTTGAGGATCACGTGGTTAAGGCTATCAGGGATCTGTTCATTGATCTCCTTGGGAGGCTGAGGAACCTCGCTTTTTTGTTTTACGCCAATAGAGAATGGAGTATCTCCCTCAAAAGGAACTCTGCCTGTGACCATCTCATAAAGTATTACTCCCAGCGAGTAAATATCTGCCCTCTGGTCAGCCTCTTTGCCATCGACCTGCTCAGGGCTCATGTAGTCTGGCGTGCCGATCATAACGCCTGATCCTGTAATTCCTTTTGCTCTTAAAGAACGGGCTATACCGAAGTCCATGATCCGGGAATTTCCCTCTTTATCTATCATGATGTTCTGAGGCTTGAGATCCCGATGAACGACTCCCAGCCTGTGGGCTTCTATTAAGCCTTCGCATACCTGCTTTGCGATGCTAATCGCAGTTCCCATTCCTAATTGACCACTCATCCGGATCATGCTCTTGAGATCCTCACCGCGGATATATTCCATAGTAATGAAATGAGCACCTGTAGCCTCTCCCAGGTCAAACATCCGACACACATTCTTGTGAGCGATCATCCGGGCTGTTTTCAGCTCGTTCCTGAATCTTTCGATGGTTTTTTTATCCGAGGCAATTTCCGGTTTGATCAGTTTGAGGGCAACCTCTTGCTTAAGTTTTGTATCCTCAACTCTATAGACTCTTCCCATCCCTCCTTTGCCCAGTTCTTCGATAATTTCATATCTGTCAGCAAAGGTGGTGCCACGGGTCAATTCCTCCTTAGGTGCTTCAATTGTTTCTGTGACTTCTATGTCCTCAAGAGAAAGAAGTTGTGTGCCACACTCCCCACAGAATTTAAGCGTATCAGGATTATCAGCGTTGCATTTAGGACATTTCATTGTCATGGCTGTCCCCTATATTCCCATGTTTAGTCGGAGAAAGGATATCAAGGAATACATGCGACTGTCAAATCGAAACAAAATTTAGACCTCTCTCATTTTTCATCATAAATATTCAATAAAACTGACTGAATTATACTGAAAATATGTTACGAAGACTGAAAATCATAAATCTTCCCTGGTACGCCCTATTTGACGACATTAGAACTTCTATAAAGGAATCTGGGGTGATTGGAGGGCTAAATCAATTAAAGGTAATTCTGGCCAGCAAAGAATGGTAATTAGAGATTCTTCAATCCAGCCAGCCTCTCCCTCGCATCATCCACCTCAGCTATCCCTGGGTCAGCGTCCTTCCAGAGGGAGAGGAATACGCAAGCCATCACTTAGGAAATATTATCAGTTGTTCGAATTCTGTTGAAACGTCACAGAGTTGGTAAAGAGCCTGCTAACATCAAGGATGAACGGCTGGTTGGTAAGGTTTAAGCCGCAAAGATCAACCGCAATGCTTCTTGCCCGGCTTTGATCCATTGGGGGCGACCAAGGTCTTGACCCAGTGTGATATTATGAATTGCGAGACAAGTTGCCAGATAGCGTGACCGGGAAATGATCTCAGTGTCTGGTGTTCTGGAGTAGTACGCCAGAACGTTCTCCAGCCACTTCTCTCCGTACCAGGCATACAGGCCGGCAAAGTCTACCGCGGGGTCGCTAATAGCGGCATCACCCCAATCAATAATCCCGCTCACACTACCCGAACGAGGATCAACAAGAATATGTTCCGCCCACAGATCATTGTGGACGAGTCTCGATGCACCCTCAAAAGACAAGGGCACATCATTCTCGAGGTAGCGGCGCAAGTTGCTTGGGTCCACATTTAGGTCGACAATTCTATTTAGCTGTTCGCGGCACTTGTTACGCCAGTGCGCAACTATGTCACTCCTTTCAGGTACTCCGGCCTCTCTGGCTTTGTCGACTGGATAAGCGTGGAGCTCGGTCAGGAAAAGTCCTAGCTGCCGTGCAACCCTATGCTGATCGACCGACTTGGAGACATCACCAGCGATACCCGGCAGCTTCTTATATCTGGCAAATGGCCGGTCCAAACTTTCATGCAATTCTGCACAATACACATGGCGGGGGATTGGCAGCGACACCCAATCCGCAAGGTCCGGCAGGAGTCTGCATTCCATACTCAACTTGGTCGCGCACTCTTCGCGCTTGGGAAAGCGAAACAGCCACCCGGCATCGACCTCAAAGACCTGAAAATCCCACCCCTCATCCAGTAACTCCACCTGCATTCCGCGGAATCGCGGGAAGGCAGCGGTAATGATGTCCTTTGCACTCTCTACGGTTAGGATGCCTTTAATCATTGCCTCCAATTGATCTGCCTTCAATCATTGTACCACCCTCAGAATTAGAATCCCAAGTTCAGGGACCTGATCCCTTAAAACTGGTCCAGACATAATGTTAGTTTTTTGGCATATAAAGTGCTCCCTATATTTTGCCCAAAATGTGACAAAAAAAGTGCCCGCCCAGCCTACCCTACCGACCCCCTATTTTGCTGTCACATCCGTATGGGGAAAAGAGCCTCCTATTTAGCCGAAAATGGCCATGTCGCGGACTTGCCGAAAACCCTCAAAATACGAACCTCCGGCAAAGCCCTCCCCTACTGAGCCGCAGGTAAAGAATCTACTCTCGCCGGGTATCCCAGGTTCCCGATCAGTGGGCGAGTTTAGTCCACCGACATCCTACCAAAGTGGCTGGATCCCTTTAGGGGGGACAGATCAGTAAATTGATGTATTCATGTTATTTATTCTGTTCAGTTAGTTCTTTTAAATATCTAATTATCTCTCTGGCGTATTCAATATCAGGAAACAATTCCAATGATTTGGCATAATTTTTTATCGCTTGTTCCTTATCGCCTTTCAATCTGTAAACATCTGCAATGCCGTTATAAGCATCCCACCAGTCTGGATAAAGCCCGATGATCCATTTATATATGGTAATTGATTCATCAAACATATTTCTATCCCTTAAATCGAATCCCAATCCGTCTAACTGTTCCCTGCTAAAATCATAATCATCGGGATTTCTATTTCTTAATTGCCTATAAGAATTAATTGCTAAGTTGATATCTTTGAGCCTGATTAACTCAGAAAGTTTATTTATTATACTATCCAGCTTTAATTCCGATAATGAGGTACTGTAAATCAGCTTGTTGAAAAAGAAATCAAGTGAAGATTCGTGTATAGATTCGGTAATCCCCTGGAATTCAGCCGTTGAAACAGGATTTCCTGTGGTCAGTCGGAGATTCAGGTACTTTTTGAAAATCTTTGAGAAGTTTTCCTTTCCTGTAGTTTGGCGAAGTAAGTGGCACAGATATGCTTGCCTAGTGGAATTCAATCTATGATTATTTGTAAATGGATCATTTTTATTTTGATCTTCATATCCCAGCGAATATAAAAGTATTGACAACAAGAAATCCTTTCGCCAACTTATCAATTTCTCCTTTTCTTCACTTTCCGGATACAGATTTGTTGCATATTCAGCGTATCCATCAGCGGGGAAGGGATCTGAATGGTGGAGCATTGTAACCTTTCCCATGCGGATCTTGGCGATGTTCCAAACTCCTGACTGCAGTAAATCTGGCATACCATTGTGGAGAAGAACCCACTGGAAACCATAGCCCTCGCTTTCCTTTCCCGGGCTGTGCGGGCCTAATTGAGGGTCGAATCCTTTGCTCATAATAACCTTACGATTACCCTTTTGGCCAAATCTCCCGGTAGTGGGGTCGACAGGTACCCAGCCATAGCCCGCAAGATAGAACTCGGCCCAAACGTGAGGGCTTATTGATAAATAATGTTGGGTACCGGCCAGCTTCTCTGGTGACAGGTTCAGTTCGATAGGCTTATAGAGCTCCAAGTCCTCTTCTTTCATCCCTCGCTTCCCCCCAACAAATCCTACGACAGCCCTTGCCGGGATCCCAACTGAACGACACAAAGCGATAAAGAAAGCACTGTATTGGCCACAAGCTCCCTCATAATACTCTTCCCCTGTGATCTCGTCCTGATAAGGAAAAGTCAGCAGAACTTCAGTGCCCACCCCTCGCTCCAAGCGATGCAGCGTGTAGCGCATATTCTTTCGAACGAACTTGAAGAGTTCTTCCGCTTGACGGTATGGGTTCTTTTCATCTCTAACAGCTTCTAGGGCCATTTCTCTAATCTTCGGAGTAATGCTGACTGTATGAGTACTTCGCGTGTAAAGAGCATACTCTTTGCTCTTTTTGTCGTAAGATCCAATGTGTTCAGGATTGACCTCTGTATGGACCCCATAACTTTCCAGGCGGAATTTGATGTCTACCCTGTAGGAAGGCTTTTCAGGCTCCTTGCCAAAATCCCAGAACAACATACGATTCCCCTGCTCAGGATCTTCGTATTCAGCATGGGATGGTGGCTGAACGGATATAATCTTCACTTCCTTCTGGGAATCCCACTCTCGCGGTACTGGTATCCACAATTTGAGGTCTTTGGTCCTGTCAATTTTTTGGGGATCGGGAAACAACTCAAAAGAATAATCAACGTTGTACACCTGTGGATTTCTGTAAATGACTCCGGCCTGTTCAACCGCCGCCTGAGCCTTGAACTCTTCCAGTTCCGCCATCGCCGCCTTGTCCTGACAGCCCACGACAAAACACAGCAAAAGGACCAAAGGGATGACCGACGGATACTTCTTCATTCTCCCCTCCCAATTATTGATGAACAAATTAGATATCACTTGACTGCGGGAAGTCAAGCCGAATACAGGTCAGATCGATTTAGCCCAGAATCCCCTTTTAACCTGACATTTGAATGTCCTCTGATGCTCGATGTCGTAGAATTCGGACAGGATCCAGGGAGCAGATCACAGGAAATCAAGAAATTGTGATCACTTCCCCTGCAACCCAGCCAGCCTCTCCCTTGCATCATCTACCTCAGCAATACCGGGATCAGCGTCCTTCCAGAGGTCGAGGAATTTTTCGTAGTGATCGATGGCTTTGCCTTTCCAGCCTTTCTGCCCATATATTTTTCCCAGCTCATAGAAACTCAGGGCATAAACGTCACCAAAATCAGATCGACCTGAGCTTGAAGATACGATCCTTTCATACTCTGCCTGGGCCTTATCAATATTTCCCGAAGCATTATAAGCCATTGCCAAAGATTCAATATAGCCTGCCATCTTATCGCGCGGATCAGAGGTCTGCAGAGATAAAGCTTCCTTAAAGCTTTCGATAGCGCTAGCAAAATTTTTCTGTTTTAGCTCGACCATTCCTACGAGATGGTGGAAGAAATGTATATTGTTAGGATTTTGAGAATCCTGGATCAAAACTCTTAGCTCATCTGCTGTTTTTAGGGCTTCATCTGTAGCATTCATCCAGACATAGGTTAAGCCCTTTAAGTATAATGCTCGCCTTTGCCCTCCCGGATCTTCTGCTTTTAGGGCAAAGTCTACGGCATTATCACAATCATTCAGAGCTTCTTGAAGATTACCTGTTTTTAGATCAATATAAGCGAACCTCCGATAAACCACTGAAATAATCCAATTTAAGCCAACCTTCCTACTCATATCTATCATTGGCCTGAGAATGTCTTTTGTTCCCTTAAACTTCCCCTGTAAAAGATTGAGATTTACTGTGCCAAACGAGCTCAAATAAAGGGCCTGAATCCCTTTTTGCCTCCGAAGATTATCATAATCTTCAGCGGCTTTAACCAGATTGTCCGTGTAAAAATGAATCGCTGCTCTTCGATTAAAGTTTTGTCTATATGCCGGAGTTCCTTCTGCCGGCTTCAGGGCAAAAGCCTTATTTATTTCTGCGAGGGCCAGCTCATATTTTCCTGCTTTTCGATAATGACGTGATAAATTCGCATGAGCGATGGCTTTATCGGGATACTTTTGAATGGCTTCTTCAAGGACTTCTCTAGCTTTGGCATAAGATCCCACCTGTCGGTAAACACTAGCCAGATCATTATAACCCAGTAAAGAAATATTATCGCTCTTCCTTGTTGTTTCATAATGGTCAATGGCCTTCTGTATTTCTCCTATGTCCAAATACCTATTTGCTATATTGTGATTTCCGGTATAATCATCAGGATATAGCTCCAGTAATTTTTTATAGGCCTCGATCGCCTTATTGTAGGTCTTCTCGGAAAGACTGTAAAAATCTCCTCCGATCAAGTAGCGCTCTCTTGCGGGAAGCCTGTCCGAAAGTTCCAATGCTTTCTCCATATATTCCTTTCGTTGAGGCCGGAATCCGATATTGCCGGAACTCTGGGCCAGGGATCTGTAGGCCATGGCAAAATCGGGATCGATGGCAACCGCCTTTTTCATGAATTCAATGCTTTGCGTATAATCGAATATTCTGCGATATTTTCTCCCTTCGATGTAATATTTTAATGCTTCGGGTGAGGAGGTTGTGATTTTCTCGATCTCCTCGTCAATATCACGGGCAATTTCTTCTGTAGAAAGCTTGAAGTGTGCTTTAACCTTCTTTGTCAGTTCATCCACCATGGAGAGAAAACTCTCTTCGCCTTTTCCCTGTATGCGGTCAGACCCTATAGACTCCATCGTGGCGGCTTCTTGAAGGATAGCATCAATCCTGAACTGTTCGCCGGCTTTTGTGAAACCTCCCCGCAATATATGGGTGGATTCCCCCCGCGCAGCCACTTCTTTTAAAATCCGAGCAGAGAAGCTTTTCGCCTCGATTTGGTTCAGGTCGCTCAGAATATCGATGAGCTTATCGCTGCTTAAAACGCGGATATATTTTGATTGGGTTAAGTCAGCAATCAGAAGCTCGCAGAGCGCTTTCCGCCAATGATC
>CAYPGQ010000057.1:0-26929 GCA_964410125.1 uncultured Eubacteriales bacterium
ATGCTTAATTTAAACAAATTAAGATGTGTTTTGAAAACTAATGGCGAAGGTCGGGATTAAATCCTGCTAATATGCTATAATATCGCGTTTTCAGCAGATAAACAAAGGAGTAATAAATGCCGGAATTGGACGTTAAGGGAAAAAAGATTGCACTTAACCAGGAAGGATTCCTGCAAAATCCAGACGAGTGGGATGACGATGTGGCCGAAGCTCTAGCCAAAGCGGAGGAAGAGATAGAAGACATGTCGGAAGACCACTGGACCGTGGTCAACTATATTCGTGAGTATTTTCTTGAAAAAAATCTTGCACCGATGGTGCGTAAAGTCTGTAAAAACACCGGATTTCCTTTAAAGTATATTTTTGAGCTCTTTCCCTCAGGCCCTGCTAAAGGTGCCTGTAAGGTGGCGGGTCTCCCGAAACCCGATGGTTGTGTGTAAACAATTTAATCCCTTATGTTAGAAATTCTCAGGTACGGCGTCATCCTCTCTTTTTGTATTACTTTTGTCATCCTGTGTTCTTCGGTTATTAAAACCATTAATTTCAACAAAAAGAAACTGTATTCCCAACCTCAAGGAGATGGCCTGAAAGGGATTTTTTATGCTTTAGGGAAGGGCCTTGCTCCATGGGAAAAAGAAAGCGCAGTTAAACACCTCCCGACGTATCTGGCCGGAATTCTCTATCATATGGGTGTTTTTGCGGCTCTGTTTTACCTTATATCTCTCCTGATTCTCTTCCAGTTGGGGTCGCTCGTCATCGTGATTTATAGGATATTTATCCTTATTGGAATACTGTGTGGAGTTGGGCTTTTTGTAAAAAGACTCCTAAAACCTCACCTCAAAAAGATCAGTTGTCCGGATGACTATGCTTCCAATTTGCTTGTGGATGGGTTCCTGATTATCTCGCTTATTGACACCTATCAAGGAAATCTGAAAGCCATTCTTTTTGCTGTGGCTATTATTCTTGTCCTGTATATTCCTTTGGGAAAAATCCGGCATTGTTTTTTCTTTTTCTACAGCCGTATCCTTTTCGGTTTTTTCTTCGGAAGAAGAGGCGTTTTTCCCCGAAAACAGTGGCATTAAAGGTCTGCGCATGGATAAAAACATATCGAACAAGGACAATTTCACGGCAAAAATCGCCAAGATCACTCCGGATGACTGCCAAAAAGCAGTGGATATATTAAAAAAAAGAATAAATTCCGATTATGCGGCTTTCCTGAATTCCTGTGTAAGATGTGGTCTTTGTGCGGATTCGTGTCATTACTATCTTTCCAATCCAGAAGTGGAATCCATGCCTGCCTATAAATTGAATCTCATCGCCAAAGTATTCAAAAAATATTTCACACCTGTAGGAAAAAAACTGTCCCACTGGGTGGGAGCAAGAGAGTTTGACCGGAAGCTTGTAGAGGAATGGATTGATTCTCTTTTTGGCCGTTGCACTCTCTGTGGGCGCTGTTCGCTGAACTGCACCATGGGGATAAACATACCATACATCATCCGCACAGCTAGGGGCGCTTTGGCAGAAGTGGGCCTGGTTCCTCCAGGACTGCAATCCACAGTGGATACAGCTCTCAAGACCGGCAACAATATGGGGATTGCCAAAGAAGATTGGCTGGATACGGTGGAATGGTTGGAGGAAGAGCTTCAACAAGAGATGGATGACCCGAATGCCAAGCTGCCCGTGGATGAAAAAGGCTCCAAATATCTATACACCATCAATCCAAGAGAAGCCATGTTTTTCCCTCTCTCCATCTCTGCGGTGGGAAAGATATTTTATGCCGCTAATGAAAGCTGGTCCTTTTCAAGCGATAACTTCGATGTGACGAACTATGGTCTCTACAGTGGAGATGATGACGCTGCCGGCATTATGTCCAGCCGTCTTATCGATTCAGTGAAGAAATTAGAATGTCAATCTCTTATTCTGGCCGAGTGCGGACATGGCTTCAACTCGAACAGATGGGAAGCGCCCGAATGGCTGACTCGAAAATATGATTTTGAGGTTAAAAGCATCATTCAAGTCATCGGGGATTATATTCGAGAAGGCCGAATACAACTGGACCCCTCCCAGAATCAGAAAGTCGTCACTCTGCATGATCCCTGCAATTTAGTCCGGCTGGGAGGACTGATCGAAGAGCAAAGGTTCATTCTCCAGCATGCGGTGACTCACTTTGTCGAAATGACGCCGAACAGGGAGAAAAACTACTGCTGTGGAGGGGGTGGCGGACAGTTGGCCATGACCCGTTTTGCCAAAAGGAGAATCGCATCCGGGAAGATAAAAGCTGACCAAGTCATTCAAACAGGAGCTGACGTGGTTGTCACGCCATGCCACAATTGCATCGACCAGTTTATGGAACTCAATAAACATTACAAATTGGGGATCAAGATAAAAACAGTCAGTGAAATTGTCGCCGATGCGCTCGTTATCCCAAAAAAACCGGCTTGATCGTTCCCTTCTTTTTATTTCCGGCGGGATTCGGCGATCTCTTTTACAGCCTGGATGGCTGTATCGATATGCTCATCAGTGTTGAAAGGACCGATCCCGAACCTAACGGCTCCATGAATATCGGCTGTGCCGAGCTGCTCATGGACCAACGGGGCGCAGTGAAGTCCGGTTCGAGATGCGATATTGTAGTCTACATCCAATATCGTTCCTGTATTCAGGGCTTCCAATCCATCCATATTGAAAAGAAAAATACTGATATGGTCGGTTAGATCCTCCTGGCAATAGAGGGTCACACCCTCCACGTCTATCAATCCATCCCTCAGCATGGCGGTCAGTCGCATTTCCTGGTCATGGATGGTGTCCAAACCCTTCTCTTCGATCCACTTTACACCCGCATGTAGCCCGGCGACTCCCATCGTGTTCATGGTTCCGTATTCCAGCCGGTAGGGGTATTCATCCAAATGGGTGGGAACAGCCGAGCGGACGCCCGTGCCGCCGGCACGGGTATGTCTGATTTCGATCCCTTCTCTCACGTACAGACCGCCGATTCCGGTTGGGCCCAACAGGGATTTATGACCGGTGAAAGCCACGATATCCACGTTCAATTCATCCATATCGATAGGAATTTTTCCGGCAGTTTGAGAGACATCGATAACAAAATGGATACCGTTTTCCCTGCAATATTTCCCGATCTCCTTAACCGGCTGGATGGTGCCGATCACATTGGAGGCATGATTGACAATGACAAGCTTTGTGTTTTTTTTGAATTTTTTCGGAAATTCGTCTGGATCCACAAATCCCTTGCTGTCGAAAGGAATGTAATCCAGTTCGACACCGCTATATTTGTATAAGTGGTAGAGCGGCCGGAGCACAGAATTGTGCTCGACATTGGTGGTTATGGCATGATCTCCTTCCTTTAGCAAGCCGTTTATGATCAGGTTCAGAGCGTCGGTGGAATTGTACGAAAAACAGAGACGATTGGGATCCGTGCCGTTAAAAAACTTGGTCATCATGGCTCGTGTTTCTTCTACGAGTTCTCCTGTTTCCATGCACAGGTCATATCCAGAACGCCCTGGATTGACACCGAAATTCCTGTAAAAATGATCCATGAAGGTGTAAACTTCTTCAGGTTTGGGGTAAGAAGTGGCTCCGTTATCCAGGAATATAAGATCACTCATTCACAATTCTCCTCGATTCTAAGCTCAGAGTTCATAGGAAAAGCATCGATTTCAGCGAAAAATAGAATGTAACTCAATTCCTGTTCTAAAATCAAATTATTTCTCAAAATGTGACATAATATGCTGATAATAATAAAATTACATGCAGGAACGGATCGGGACTAATGTTAAAAAAATTGACAGAACTTCCCTTCTTGGCATAAAATGGACACTTCCATAAAGGCATGATTAAGAGGCTCTTCCGCATATCTACTTATCTTATTGGTTTATTTGTTTTCTTTTTTATCCTCAAAAGCTTTACTCCTAAACAAGATTTTGCTCTTCTGATCAAAGATGGTTTTATCCTGGACGGAACTGGAAACCCTTGGTATAAGGGCGATATCGGGATAAACGGAGAAAGAATCGCTGAGATCGGAAATTTGTCCGAAAAAAGAGCCGGGAAAACGATCGATGCGACAGGTCTTTTTGTCAGTCCCGGATTTATCGATGTCCACACCCATTGTGATCGTGGAATAATCGAGGTCCCGACCGTCGACAACTATATCCACCAAGGGGTTACAACAGTCATAGGAGGAAACTGCGGAGGCCATCCCTTTCCGGTCTCAAAACTTTTTCTCGAACTGGAGAAAAACGGGATGTCAGTCAATTTTGGTTGTTTGGTAGGACACAACACCATACGAAGAGAAGTGATGGAACTCAAAATGGATCCACCGACTGTGGCTGAGTTTGATAAGATGAAAACCTTGATTCGGCAGGAAATGGAAGCGGGTGCCCTTGGTTTTTCGACAGGGTTGGCCTACCTTCCAGGAGCCTATTCAGACACCTCTGAACTGGTTTCCCTTGCATCGGCTATCGTTCCTTTCGGCGGCATCTATACATCTCACATAAGAGACCAAGGAAAAAAAATCACCCAAGCCATACAAGAGGCTATCGAAGTGGGAGAAAAAAACAATATTCCTGTTTTGATCTCTCATATTAAACTTGCTGAAGATGCCGTCTGGGGAAAGCCAGAAATGATCACTGGGCCTGTTGAAAAGGCGAGGGAGAGGGGAGTGGAAGTCTTCCTAGACCAGTACCCGTACACAGCTACCAGTTCTGGCTTCACGAGCAGCCTTCCGTCCTGGTGTTTCGAAGGCGGGAGGAATAAGTTCCTGGAAAGGCTGGAGGATAAAAAAACGTACCAAAAAATTAAATCCTTTGTCATCGAGAGGCGGCTCACTTCGACAAAAAACATCGATAAACTCAAAACCATATACATCGGACGATTTCGCAGATTTGCTGATTTTGAAGGAAAAAACCTCCGAGAGATTCTGATCTTCCAGAAAAAGGAGCCCACGATCGATAACGCCGCAGATCTGATCATCGATATCGAAAAGAGCGGCGGCGCCACTGGGATATTTTTCCAGATGGATGAAACAGATGTCGAGTATTTGATGGGGTTGCCGTACACGATGCATGCTTCGGATGGCGGGGTTCAAGTTGTAGGAAGAGGTGTTCCCCATCCCAGGAACTATGGAACTTTTCCCCGAGTTATTGCCCATTATGTCAGGGATAGAGGAGTTATTACAATCGAGGAGGCTGTACGAAAGATGACTTCTTTGCCAGCCCAGGCATTTCGTATCCGAGAGAGAGGGATGCTCAGAAAAGGTATGTATGCGGACATCACCGTTTTTAACTTCAGATCCTTCAAAGATCAGGCAACCTTTGGTGAACCTCACCAGTACGGTCAAGGTCTCCGGTGTGTGATTGTCAACGGGCAGATCGTGGTCACAAACGACACTTATACTGGAAACCTTCCAGGAATGGTGATTTATGGCCCTGAAAAAAAACAGGAGGTAGAGAATGATAGTCAAAATTGAACAGGAAATTCCTGAAGAATTCGTGAAAGAAGAAGGCGTTCAAAATGTTACGAAAAGAATCCTGATCGGCCCAGAAGATGGCTCATCCAACATCATCATGCGCTATTTCAAGGTTTTGCCAGGAGGAAACACACCGTCTCACAGCCACGACTTCGAGCATGTTGTGCGGGTGGAAAAAGGGAAAGGTTTCGTTGTGAATACCTCCGGACAAGAAATCCCCATTTCTTCAGGACATAGTGTGTTTATAGCACCAGGAGAAAAACATCAATTTAAAAATCCGAATGAGGAACCTTTTGAATTTTTGTGTACAATATTAAATCAAGATGCAATTTAACACCAACAAAGCCATCGAGTTTCTCCTTGCCAGGGGTAATCTTCCGATCCTGTACTGGCTTAAAAAGGATATCCTTGAGGTTCCTGTGGACAGGGAATACAAAAATCTGCAAAAGTATGCTGCCCGTATACGGATCCTTAAACGCCAAAAACCCAACGGCGGGTGGAGCAAAAAAAATTATGAGGGACATCCAAGGTGGGAAAAAACATACTTCATCGTCGATACGCTGCTGAATGGCCATCAGCTCTACAACTTTGGATGCACGCTAAAAGAAAATGGAATTCAAAAGGCAATTAAATTTTTGCTCTCAACCCAATCCAAGGAGGGCGACTACCGCGGTGCCTACTTGAACGAGTATGCCCCCACATATCATGCCTTGATTCTGGAAATGCTCTGTATGTTTGGCAAAGATGAAGATAAGAGAGTTCAAAAAGGATTCCGTTGGCTCATCCGGAACAAGCAAGATGACGGAGGATGGGTTATTCCGTACAGGACCATTGATAAGGAAGAACTCAAGAAGCGATACAACCTGGATGCCCAGATGAAACTCAATCCAGTTAAGCCTGATAAATCTCGGCCTTTTTCCCATCTCGTTACAGGCATGGTGCTCCGAGCTTTTGCTGCCTCTCCCACTTGGCAAAAAAGCAAAGATGCGAGGAAAGCTGGGGAATTGACGATGAAGCGGTTCTTCAAGCCTGATGCCTACGAGGATCGAGTCTTGGCCTCCTTCTGGGAGGAAATAACCTATCCCTTTTGGGCCACCGATATTCTCAGCTGTTTGGACGCCCTTGCGAAAATCGGATTTTCTCCTGAAGAAAAAGAAATTAACAAAGCCTTGACATGGCTACAAAAAAGGCAGACCTCTCAAGGATACTGGAAATCCGGATTGAAAAAATCCGCCCTTGAAGATCATCTCTGGGTGACGCTGGCTGTTTTGGGTGTGATCAAGAGATTCGGCTTTATGAATAATCCAGGTTAGATTGGATTTGGATGCGCCACTTCTCGACTTTCTGAATCACCCTCTCATGATGGTAGAGATGATCAAAAAAATTGAGAATAAACTTGTTGTTATGAAGTATCACATTAGCCTCGGCAGTAATATAGGTAAGAGAGAGACAAATCTTGCCCAAGCCATCATGCTGTTGAAAAAAAATGGCGTGAATATCGTGAAAAAATCCTCGATCTACGAGACATTCCCAGTAGGAGATACGGAACAACCTTGGTTTTTGAATCAAGTGTTAGAAGTCCAAACAGAATCGGAACCAAGGGCATTCTTACGATTGGTTAAAGGCATAGAAAAAAAAATGGGGAGAACGTGCACGACTCCCAAAGGGCCGAGATGCATAGATATCGATATTCTCCTTGCCGAGAACAAAATTGTTCAATCTGAAGACCTAAACATTCCCCATCCAGAGATGGCAAACAGAAATTTTGTCCTCGTTCCGTTGGAAGAGATCGCCGGTGATGCCATCCATCCCATACGCAAGGAAAAGATCGGAGTTTTGTGGCGTAAGTCAAAAGATCGGTCGATCGTAAGGCCTTATGTCCCCGTATAAAAAATTGCGTTAAACAGAAGTTTGAATGTCCCGTAGGGCTGGGCTCTGAACTGGACAGGAAATCCCATAAGGATGATTTTTCCTTTTCCGTACGGAACCTCGACGATCGTGCTTTTATGCCTGAGAAGATTGTCCCCAAAGATCCACCCGCTCATCAACGGATTCTCTCCCGGGTACTTTGCAACTATCTTAGCCTCTTTTTTGTCGTCAAAAGACGGCATAATGGAAAAGGCACAACTGCCATCAAAGATGGTGCCTGTTTCCTTAGCCATGCCATAGGCTATCGGGTGATCTGTGTCGAATTCCATGCGGAGGATCGATCCATCGCATACAAATTTTTCCCTTTCGACGCGTCTGAGAACATTTTTTACAGGTATATCAAAATGTTCTACAGCAAAGTTGCAGCTTGCATTCAAAAAAATCAAAGTCCCCCCACTTTTCGCAAAGGATTTCAAATTGCGGACACCGTTGGGTGTGATACCCCCTACATACTTTGGCGGCATGGTCCCCTTGGCATGACCATCGACCATCGAAGCAGAACGGCGGGCGTTGGGGAAGATGATTGCATCATAGTTCTGGTTGAGGTTGCCTGCCCGAATATCAGGATCATGAACGTGTTTGAAAGGAAATTCAAACTTTTCAAAGATGAAGCGCGTCCAGCCTTCATCAGCGCTGGCAATCCAGGATTTGTACATTCCCAGCCGGACTGACTTTATGCTCTTCAAATCAGCCTCTGGCTTTTTGGATATTCCCTCGATCTTTAAATCCAGCTCATCGGCCAATTTTTGCATAAGAGAAGCCTTGACACTTCGTGAGGGAACAACAAATGAAGATTTTGACCATAAAACCGTTCCTCCTGATTCGAGGATTCGGTTGATGGCCTTAAAACTGTTGTTTTCTTCATGCCTAAGAACATAGGCATATCCGGCATTTCGTGACAACTCTCCTTTCTGGAATTTGGCTTCTTTAACAGAATCCATCGCGGGATTTATCGGAGTATTTGCTGCGTGCACCCGGACGCCAAACTGGTAGGGGAGAGTCCATCCCATCTGATCGAAGGATCCAAAAGGTGCGCCTTCGAACTTCGCGGGACTGATAAGCCCCTGCCAAAGATCGGGATATTTCCGCATATCTGGATACCGCTGTTCCTCGAAAAGATTTTTGACGAAAAGTGCGAATGGCTGGCTCATAGGAATAATAAAAGTTCCCGCTGGATAATCAATCCCATCGCATGATAATGCCTCCGTGCTGTGATAGACTTCTATGCCCAGGAGAATCATGCGGTTGAGAAGAAGCGAGGCATTTCCTGGATCGATCTGTTTTTTTGGTATGATCCAAGCGTACGGCGGTTCTTTTGTGAATCTTTGGATAACATCGGCTCCCATCCTGTATTTGTTATACAAAAGTTCCTCTTTGTATTTGGCAGCCACATCGAGAACAGCCATAGAGGCTGTTATACAATAATCTACCGCATCCTTTAGACGCCACCACCCTCCTTTCCAGGGGCTGGGATAAAAGGCAGACATGGTCAGGTCACGGTATTCTTCAGGAAAATCCCTGATTGTATAAAAGTGGGGAGTGGCGTAGCGATACAGAGCCGTCTCCGTTAAAATGGATATGATGTTATGGGAGTCCACCACCTGTGTTACATAACCGGGATACCAGGTGTCGAAAACAATACGAGAGATGGCCCCTTCCTTTCTTTCCTCGTCAAAGGCTGCACCCATGGCTGAGCCGATAAGATTTTGCCATCGAACAATAAGAGGGTGGACATTGGGATTTGTCGGCTCCGAATTGGGAGGAATCCATATCCGGGCGGGAAACGGAGCGGTTTGGTGGTGATTATACAGGATGACCGGGTAATACTCCTTTGTCACTAGTTTGGTTATATTTTGCGTTTCGACCAAGTTGCAAATATAGGAGTCTCGGTTGTTGTCATGGCCCGAATACACATGATAAAGCCAGGGCATCGAGGATATTTCATAAGGCGTTCCTACATTCGGGTGGTACCATTCGGCGAGCAAATTCATTCCATCGGGATTGGCGAAGACCAGGATGAGAATGACATTTTCGAGGATATTCAGGATTTTGGCATCTTGTGCGGTCACAAGGTCATAGGCCAGCTGGATATTATGTTGGGCTGGAGCACACTCCGATGCATGCAATCCTCCATCTATGTAAACGAGCGCCTTTCCTTCTTGAGCCAGCTTTTTTGCCGCCTCTTTCGAGAGCCCTTTGGCTGACGTGAGTTTTCGGGCAATCCCTTTGTAATTATCCAGATTTTTCAGGTTTTCGGGTGTGGATATGACAGCATAAGTCATGGTTTGTCCCATCGAGGTTTTTCCCACATCGAACAATCTAATCCTTTCTGAGCTCTGTTCCAGCACCTTGAAATACGCAATGGCCTGAGTGTAGGTGGCCAGATGGTAGTTTGCTCCCACCTCAAATCCCAGCACTTCTTCGGGTGATGAAACAGATTGGCTGAAGCTGGAAGAAAATGAAAATGCGAGAAAAATACACAAAAAGAGAACCAAAAATATTTTTGCTTTACACATAAATCTCTCCTTTTAATTCAGGCTAAAAAGCATCTTTATAGTGAGTGAGAGAATGGGCTCCTTTCTCATTAAAAACTATGGAGATCACATCGAAACGGCATTCCACCTCGTCTAGATTATTCAAAGCCAGATAGCCCTCGGCGATTTTTCGTATCTGTCTTTGCTTTCGGATATTCACGGATTCTTCCGGAAGGCCGAGCGCCCCAGGATTCCGTGTCTTGACTTCGACAAAAACAAGCGTTTCCTTATCATAAGCGATAAGATCGATCTCTCCCCTGTAAAGACGAAATCCTTTATTGACGATCCTGAATTTTTTCTTATGCAGGTAATTTTGGGCGATTTCTTCCCCTAACACCCCAAGCTTGTGGGGGGAAATAAATTTCACTTCTTGATGATCTTCCACCTTACGCCGTCTTTGGTGTCCTCGAGAACAATGCCCTGTGCCAAAAGGTTATCCCGGATTTTATCAGCAAGTTGAAACTTCTTTTCCGCTCGAGCTTTTTCTCTAAGATTGACTTTCTCCATCGCTTCCTTAGGCAATTCTTCTCCTTTTTTTTCAAAACTTATTTTTGCAGTAATATTGAATTTTTCTTCTATTCTTCCTCTCAATTTTTTAAATAGTATATTGGGTGGAAAATCAACAATATTCAATACTTCATCTACTGAATTTATGGAAGCTACCAATTTCTCAGCATCTTTTTTTAAGATTTTGCTTTTGGAGAAAAGAACGTTTGCTTTTCTTATCATCTCGAATAAAGCTGTCAAAGCCACAGATATGTTCAAGTCATTGCTGAGACCTTTTATGAAATTCTTCATCATGCTGTTAACCAGGTCTGTTATTCCTTGACTTTCTCCTTCAGCCAACTTTTTGCTTGCAAGTAAATTTATAAAATTATTTATTCGTTCGAGTGAGGATTTTGCTTGGTCAAGAGCCTCGAACGTGAAATTGAGCATTTTACGGTAATGAGTCGAGAGCAACAAGAGTCGTAGGGCCATGGGATCTGCCCCATGGTTTTTGATCAGCTCTTGTGTGGTGATGATATTCCCCCTGGACTTAGACATCTTTTCTCCATCCCTAATGAGATGTTGACAGTGAAGCCAATAATTGACGAATTTTTTCCCGGAGAAGGCCTCTGATTGGGCGATCTCGTTTTCGTGGTGTGGGAAGATGTTATCCACACCTCCGCAATGGATATCAAACGTATCTCCCAAATATTTGGCACTCATGACAGAACACTCGATATGCCAACCGGGACGGCCGGGGCCTATTTCGGTTTTCCAGAAAGGTTCTCCCTCTTTTGGTGCTTTCCAAAGCGCAAAATCTTGGACACTTTCCTTTTCGTACTCATCTGAATCGATGCGAACACCTGTCTTAAGCTCCCTTTGGTCAATATTAGAAAGTTTCCCGTAGTTACTAAACTTTGCGATATTGAAATAATAATTGCCTTCTCTTTCGTATGCATATCCTTTCTCAAGCAATCCCTTCACCATATCTGCCATTTCTTGGATGTTTTCTGTGGCTCGAGGATAATGGTCCGCTTTCTTTATTCGTAACGTCTCAAGGTCTTCAAAAAAAGACTGGACATACTTTTCAGTGTATTCCGTTAGGGACTCACCTTGATCGTTTGCTCCCTTTATTGTTTTATCATCCACATCCGTGATATTCATCACATGGATAACGTCATAGCCCATGAACAGAAGAAATCTTTTCAGCAGGTCTTCGAACATATAAGCCCGGTAGTTTCCGATGTGAGCGAAATCGTATACCGTGGGTCCGCATGTGTACAATTTGACAGTTCCTTTTTGAAGCGGACGAAACGTTTCGATCTTTCCGCCCAATGTATTAAAAAATTTGATCATAATTAGATATTATGAAAATTGTGAATCTTGAGTCAATCTTTTTAGTTTTTGTGGGGACGGGAAGCATCTCTATTTCCGTGATACCAAAACAAAAGGCTTTAAATCGGCTTTTAAGAATGGTTTTGCTCATGTGAAGATTTTTAACGCCATTCCCTCACCGTCCTTCTCGGCGGCTCGGAACTGCGCGCGTTAACTCCTTATCTTTACAACCTTTGCTTCTGTTCCCATGTTTGTACGGCTCTTGAATCCTTTGGTAAAGTCGTGCTCAATACAGCCTCGCCGACAATAGGGGGATGTCCCCCTATTGTTTCTCTCGAAGAACTACCTGTAAAGAAGGCTTGGTTAGGTTGGGTCGGGATCTTCAATGGTCGCTTCAACCATCCTTAAAAGCCCAACTCATCACGGAAATAAGGATGCTTACGTGGGGACGCTCTTCATTGACGGCAATTGCAATTTGTGCCATAATCTTTGCTCATATTTGGGAATCTGACATATGAAAATCCGTTTTGGTATACGAAGAGAGGATAAAAATCCTTGGGAGAAGCGAGTCCCTCTTATTCCTTCTCACGCGCGAGAGATAATCCAAAAATTTCCGTTGGAATTGTGGATGCAGCCCTCGAGCATCCGTGTATTTACGGATCAAGACTTTATCATGGAAGGGGCTAAGATCGAGGAGGACCTTTCTTCCTGTTCTGTGGTTTTTGCCGTTAAAGAAATCCCTCTAGATTTTTTTCTACCTGGGAAGACATATATGTTTTTTTCTCATACCATAAAAGGGCAACTTGATAATATGCCCATGCTTAAAAAAATGATGGAATTGGGAAACACTCTCATCGACTATGAAAGAGTAGTGGATGAGAAAGGACAACGGTTGGTGTTTTTTGGGACCCAGGCCGGACAAGCCGGAATGATCGACACTTTTTGGTCGTTCGGACAAAGGTTGAAAAATCTGGGGATAAGCACGCCTTTTGAGGAAGTCCGACTGGCACATCAGTACGGCAGTCTTGTGGATGCCAAAGAAAGCATAAAAAAAGTGGGATGGGATATCCACAAAATCGGGCTCGATCCCACTATTGTTCCATTGATATGCGGATTCGCTGGGTATGGGCATGTATCTCAGGGTGCGCAAGAAATTTTTGACCTCCTACCTTTTGAAGAGATATCGCCTTCGGATTTAGAATCCTTTTTCGAACAAGGTAATTACACGTCGAATAGAGTTTATAAAGTTATCTTTAAAGAAGAGCACATGGTGAAGCCTTGTTCAGCCTCTCAGAAGTTCGATCTCGAGGAGTATTATGATTATCCGGAAAGATATCAAGCGATTTTTGAATCCTACATCCCCTTTTTATCGATCCTGGTGAACTGTGTGTATTGGGCTCCCCAGTATCCCCACTTTATGACGAAAGAATACCTGCGTGAACTCTGGGAAAGGGAACAATCTCCTCGTCTGAAAGTTATCGGCGACATCTCGTGCGATGTAGAGGGAGCGATCGAGTGCACATTGTACGCCACAAATCCAGGAGATCCTGTCTATGTCTACGATCCGATAGAAAAAAAGGCTTTGGACGGCCTAAAAGGAAGGGGCGTGGTGGTGATGGCCACCGATAACTTGCCCGCGGAATTGTCACTTGAATCATCATTGTTATTCTCTGATGCGCTCTTGCCTTTTGTGCCAATGATCGCCATGGCTGACTTTTCTGGTGATTTTAAGGATTGTGATCTCCCATACCCGATAAAAAAAGCGGTTATTCTGTATAGGGGGGAGTTTACCCCTGAATATAAATACATGAAAGAATATATATAATTGAATGATCCAAATAAATTCTTGTAAGGAGTTGTCATCATGAAAAAAGTTCTTATCCTGGGAGCCGGACTCGTGGCCAAACCCTTGGTCAGGTATCTGCTCGATCAGCCAAATTTTGAGGTGGAAGTCGCCAGCCGGACAGTGAGCAAAGCCATTAATCTTATCGATAACCATCATAATGGAACGGCAAAAGAATTAAATCTAAAAAATGAGGACGGTTTGAGAGATGAAGTGGCCAATGCGGATCTGGTGATCAGCATGGTTCCTTATGCCTTTCATCCTAAAGTGGCGAAATACTGTATCGATTTTCAAAAGCATATGGTGACCACTTCTTATGTTAGTGAAATCATGCAGAATCTTGATGCTGAGGCAAAAAAAGCGGGGATACTCATACTCAATGAAATAGGACTCGATCCGGGCATCGACCACATGGAAGCCATGCGAATCATCCATGAAGTTGAAGAAAAGGGTGGAGAGATCACAAGCTTTACTTCCTATTGTGGCGGATTGCCTGCACCGGAGGCCAATACAAATCCATTCGGGTATAAATTTTCCTGGAGCCCGATCGGTGTCCTTCTGGCCGGGAAAAACTCGGCTCAGTACCAAGAAGACGGACAACAGAAATTCATTCTGTCCGAAAGCCTTTTCGAGGATTTCAAAATTATTCCAATCGAGGGATTGGGAGATTTTGAGGGGTATCCCAACAGAAATTCCTTGCCATACATAGAACTTTACAAAATCGGATCCACTCGCACGATGTTTCGGGGAACCTTGAGAAATCTGGGTTGGTGTCAGACTATGAAAAAAATCGTGGACTTGGGACTTCTGGACGAAGAAGAAAAGGATCGGACAGGGATGACCTATGCAGACTTTCTTAGAAATCTGTTGGATGAATCGACAAATACCGACCTGAAAAAGTCTCTTGCCTCCAGACTGGGCATCGACGAAGATTCGGATGTGATCGGAAGATTGGAATGGCTGGGACTCCTCGATGAAAAACCTATTCCAATCGAAAAAGGATCTGCTCTGGATATAATAGGTGCCTTGATGTTGGAGAAGCTACAGTACGAACCTGGGGAGAGGGATATGATCATCCTTGAGCATACCTTTGTGGCCTCTTACCCAGACGGAAAAAAAGAAAAGATCACCTCTACCCTTGTGGACTATGGGATCCCAGGCGGAGACTCTTCGATGGCGCGGACCGTCGGCTTGCCCCCAGCCATCGGTACCAAGCTAATCCTTGAAGGCAAGATACAGGAACTGGGCGTTCATATTCCTGTCATACCTGAGATCTATGTCCCGATCCTTGAAGAACTCAAGGGGATGGGCATTGCGTTCACTGAAAAAAAAGAGTGGATCGAGGGCTAAGAGAGCTAGATTGAAACGTAAACCGAGTGTAGCCGGCTATTTTTATCCTAATGATTCTGGTGCTCTCAGAGATATGATCAAGGGAATGTTGGATCCCCATGCGGAAAAAGAGAAAGCCATCAGTGTGATATCTCCACATGCAGGTTATGTCTATTCGGGAAAAGTCGCAGGAAGTGTTTTCTCTTCTGTTACATTACCAGAAAGTTATATAATCCTGGGTCCCAATCATCAAGATGTATCCACCGGCATTTCCATTATGCGGCAAGGTGTTTGGGAAACTCCGCTTGGGGATGTGTCGATCGATTCCACACTCGCCGATCTCATCATGAAAAAATCGGATATTCTAAAAGAAAATGCAAAAAGCCACTCCCAGGAGCACTCATTGGAGGTTCAGATACCGTTTATCCAGTATTTGAAAGGAAATATCTCGTTTGTCCCGATCAGTATTGCCTATTTTACCACGTATGATGACCTCGTAGAACTGGGGAAGGCTATTGCTGAGGCAATCCGAGAGTACGGTCAAGACGTGCTGATCGTTGCCAGCACGGACATGAGTCATTATGTGAGTCAGGAAGTGGCAAAAGAAAAAGACTTTCTTGCTATCAAAAAAATCCTCGACTTGGATGCTCGAGGGCTTTATGAAATCGTTGAAAGAGAAAACATCAGCATGTGTGGTTTTAAGCCCACTACCGCCACGATCATTGCGTCAAACGAACTTAATGCGAAAAAAGCGGAACTCATAAAGTATCAGACATCAGGAGATGTATCCGGAGACTTTCTGAAAGTTGTCGGATATGCAGGAATACGCATTATCTAATCTGGACACCTCTGAAGCTATTCTTTTCCCAAAGCATTACGTTTCTGTGTTTGTGATTTGAATTTTTTTGTGATTAATGCTATAAATTTTGGCGGAGAATCGAATTGAAAAAACCGACCTTACGAGAAAAAGATGTCCAGATTCTCAATCTTATTGTGGAGAGCTATTTAAAGGTCGGAAAGCCCGCCAGTTCTGGACATATTTCCCAAAAAATGGATAATCCAGTCTCTTCGGCCACAGTAAGAAATATAATGGCCAAACTGAAGAAGTTTGGATATCTTGATCAACCTCACACTTCAGCCGGTCGTGTACCCACGGATAAAGGCTTAAGATTTTATGTCAACAACCTGTTCGAGGAAGCCATCTATCCTGACAAATCCATCGATTTGCCGACAGAAGACTTTTATCGCAAAAGAGGGGATTTCAATTCTCTATTGGATAATGTATCTCATATTTTATCCGAGTATTCAGATAATCTGGGTTTTGTCCTTTCTCCCAGAGTTTCAATCGTAAATTTCCGTCATCTCCGATTCATCAAAGTATCAGAAGAAAAAATCATGGTAATTTTGATCACGACTTTTAACCTAGTTCTTACAGAAATTGTGGGGACAAAAAGTTATTTCACTCAGACTGAACTCGATAGGGCTTCCAATTACATCAATGAAAACTTTAGAGGGAAAAATTTGCGGTTTGTTCGGGACCTTCTATTGCGAGAAATCCCTGCGTATAAAATGAGATATGAAAGAATTGTACAAAACCTCATATCCCTTCTGAAAACCTATTTTCTCCAAGAGGAAAAAAACAATCAAATATTCATCCAGGGCACATCAAATCTTTTAGAAAAACCCGATCTATTTGACATGGATAACCTGAAATCACTGTTTCAGAGATTCGAAGAAAAAGCAAGACTAGCCAAGTTGCTTTCTGATGTCATAAGTCTGGATAGGGTGAAAGTCCTTATAGGAACGGAATTCAGTCTACCGGATATATCGGATTGTTCGCTTGTTCTTTCTCATTATGGCTATGACCGACAAGTCCTGGGATCTCTAGGGATAATCGGGCCTAAAAGGATTCCCTACCGGAAAATAATTCCTTTGGTAGACTGTGTGGCAAAAAAATTGAGCGAGACCATCAGTTTTTCTCAATAGGGAGGAGAAATGTCAGGAAAGTCCAAAAAAGAACAAGAAGATAACGGAGAAAGCTTGGTGGAAGTGGAATACATTACCGAGAGCAACAAAGGCTCTAAAGAATCGAGTCAAAAAGGAAATCAGACTAAATCATTGAAAGCTCGACTAAAAAAGAAAGAAGCAGAAATTAAAAATCTCAAGAAAAAATTTGAGAAAATGCAAGAAGAGTTTTTAAGAAAAGCAGCTGAAATGGAAAATCTCAGAAAGAGACTCGAGCGAGAAAAGAACGACTTCTTGCAATACGCATTGAGCGAACATTTAAAAGAACTCTTGGGAGTAATGGATAACTTTGAAAGAGCTCTCGAGAACCAAAATCAGGGTGAAGAAAAAAGTCTCCAAAAGGGAGTCGAAATGATATATAAACAGCTCTACGATCTGTTGCTCAAGCAAGGAGTAAAGCAGATCACGATCGAAGAGAACCGGTATGATCCTCATCTGCACCAAGCGTTTCTAACTGAAGAATCAGACCAGGTGACAGAGCTTCAAGTAGCGGAAGAATTGCAAAAAGGATACACGATTCATGAGCGCCTCTTGAGACCCAGCCTGGTAAAAGTCTATATTCCAAAAAAAGAAGAGAATTAATCATGGCAAAAGTCGTCGGCATTGACCTAGGCACAACGTATTCCTGTATCGCTTACATGGAAGGAACTGATCCCAAAGTTATTCCGAATCTGGATGGATTGCTGACCACTCCATCAGTCGTCAGCATCACCAGTTCTGGGGAGAGATTAATCGGCAATCTAGCCCAGAGGCAGGCTTTTACAAATCCAAAAAACACGATTACAGCCATAAAAAGACTCATGGGAAAAAAATACGATTCCGAGGAAGCCCAAGAAACGATCCAGCGGACGCCCTACAATCTTACGGAAGCTGCCAACGGTGATTTGATGGTGGAACTGGGTTCAGAAAAAATTAGCCCTCCGGAAATAGCTGCTATGATCTTGGAATACCTGAAAAAATGTGCGGAATCATTTTTTGGTGAAGAGGTGCGCGAGTCCGTTATCACGGTTCCAGCACACTTCAACGATCATCAGAGGCAGGCAACGAAGGATTCCGCAAGAATTGCGGGCTTAGAGGTGTTGCGGATCATAAACGAACCGACAGCCGCAAGCCTAGCCTATGGACTGAATGCCATTGAAAACTCCACGATCGCCGTTTATGACATGGGAGGAGGGACATTTGACATCACGCTTTTAGAGATTAATGACGGAGTGTTCCATGTTTTGGCCACAAACGGGAATACCTACTTGGGGGGAGAGGACTTTGATAACCGGATCGTCGATTGGTTGACCGATGAATTCAAACGGAAGAAAGAAATCGATCTCTCTCAAGATAAGCTGGCTCTGCAGCGGGTAAAGGAAGCCTCCGAAAAAGCCAAGCGAGAGCTTTCATTCACAACCGAAACAGAGATAAACCTTCCGTTTATTTATTCCATAGACTCGGGCTCTAAGCACATCCAGAATAAACTGACGCGACAAAAACTCGAGGAATTGACCAAGGATCTCGTTGAAAAATCCTTTCCGTTTATCGCTCAGGCTCTTGAGGATGCTAATCTTGAGCCAGAAAAAATTGATGAAATCATCCTTATCGGGGGACAAACGCGTATGCCGTTAATCAGGAGCATGATCGCAGATTTTTTCCGGAAAGAACCAAAAGAACAGATCAATCCGGACGAAATCGTGGCCATGGGTGCTGCAATCCAATCAGGCATTCTGAAGGGGGAGATGAAGGATCTTATCCTCTTGCTCGACGTGACACCGCTTTCCCTTGGCATCGAGACAGAAAAAGATCAATTCATCAAGATAATCGACAAGAATACGACCATTCCTACTAAAAAAACCAGATCCTTTACGACGGTGGAACACGACCAGAGAAGAGTTCGCGTTCATGTTCTACAGGGAGAAGAGGAAAAGGCATCGGAAAATATGTCGTTAGCTCGATTTGACCTGGTGGGGATCGAATCTGCTCCAGCCGGTGTTCCGCAGATTGACGTGACATTTGAAATAGATGCAGATGGCATTGTGAGGGTTTCTGCCCGAGATGTGGAAACGCAACGGGAACAGGGTATTGAGGTCAAACCTTCTTCGGGGTTGACAGGTGAACAGATCGATAAAATCATAAAGCGGGAACAAACGCGCGAATTGTAGATTCAGGAATGACAAAAAGGGATTATTACGAAATACTGGGAGTTTCAGGGGATGCATCCCCGGAAACCATTAAAAAGTCCTATCGTCAGATGGCGTTGAAGTATCACCCAGATAGAAACCCTGGTGATATAGAATCAGAAGATAGATTCAAAGAAGCCGCCGAAGCATATAGCGTTTTGATAGATCCTGAAAAAAGAAATGTCTACGACCGTTTCGGTCACAATGGTCTCAGAGGAGAAGGTTTTGGCGGATTTTCCGGGTTCAATTCTTCTGTCTTTGCCGATTTTGAGGATATTTTGGGAAGTTTTTTCAACTTTGGATTCGAAAACATTTTTGGTACATCCAGGCAGAGGGGAGCCAATAAGCCTAGCAGAGGAAGAGACCTTGCTTTGGAGTTGGATTTGAAGCTAGAGGATGCTGTTTTCGGTACAGAAAAAGAGATAAAAATAACCAGGACCGAACTCTGTCCAGAATGTGATGGTTCCCGAATGAAACCGGGAACGGAAAAATCAGTCTGCTCGCATTGCCAGGGCAGAGGTCAGGTCCGCTACCAACAGGGTTTTTTTGCCATATCCCGAACGTGTTCTGAGTGCCACGGAAGCGGAGAAATCATCCCTTTTCCCTGTAAGGATTGCCGAGGAACAGGCAAAACCAAGAAAAAAAAGACGCTGACTGTCAAGATTCCTCCCGGTGTCGACAATGGCACAAAACTAAGATTGGAAGGAGAGGGAGAGGCAGGTGACCAGGGAGCTGAAAGGGGAGATCTTTATGTCATCACCCATGTGAAAAGACATAAGTTTTTTGAAAGGGAAGGCAACAATCTTTACTGCGAGATATCCATCCCATTTACAAAAGCGGCATTGGGATCAACCAATGAAATTCCTACGTTTGAAGGGGCTGAGCCTCTTCGCATTCCCGAGGAAACCCAGACAGGACAGACATTCCGTCTAAAAGGGAAAGGAATCAAAGACCTTTACAGTCATCGAAAGGGAGATATTTTTGTCAAGGTCTTGGTTAAAACACCTAAAAATCTTAACAAGGAACAGAAAAAACATCTCAGGCGGTTCGCCGAGTCCATGGGTGAAAAGCTGGAAGATGTGGACAAGAGCATTAGCGATAAATTCAAAGACATCATTTGAAAATATACGGATACTATCTTGAAAATGTTTTTGTTGTCATTTGCAGCAATATCAAGATAATATTTTGATGTTGCTGGGATAATAAAAAGTCTAGGCATTTTTTATGAATAATTCAGGAGGCCTGGATTATTTACGGGCCAAGATTGCTGCAGCGACGAAGAAGCAGCTCATGAAGCTGTAGTGAACTACCGCAAATGGGCTGCAATGAAGTCGATGTGGTGAGATTGGCTCGCCCGTTGGGTAAAAAATACCGATGCATCTTAAAATGAAATATGAAATTTTGGCTTTTTCAGAGGGAAGTAAGGCATCGCTATTTTTTATATTTAACGTGCTACTCTGTTAAAAACAGGATACGCCTGGAAAACGGGTTTAGTCAAGTCCAAACGACGCTATTCGGATACGCCATTCTGCGTGTCATACGCATAAACCACGAGAAAAATCAACCACCAGGAGGAGAAGTATGCTTGTCGTAGATGTTATTTGCTGGGAGCCGTGTATGGGCCACGATCCCACGTGAGGAGGATACATTTTAAATAGGAGATTTCAAAGAAATGAATGGTCAAAAAAAACTCAATTTCAAGGGTCTCTTCATAACAGAAGATGGTGGTGAGACCTTCCTTTGTACCCGTGAGTTTTTTGTCAGCGACCTTGAGACTGGCAAGATGCTCGATGGAAAACGGTTCCAAGGAAAAAAATTCAAATTAATTGGAGAAGAAAAAGATGGAAGAGAAATTCGAGGTTAGTCACGGAATACAGAAAAAAATCGTTGCCATGATGCTCTTTGATGGTGATTTTTTAAAGACCTATGAAGGAATTATTGAGCCTAAATATTTTGATAATCCCGTACTGGAAGACCTATCAAAGATGTCGATTGACTTCTACGAGAAATATTCAAGAATTCCTAGCGAAGACGAGCTTTGGCAGGAGCTAGAAAATCTCATCGATGAGAAGATAAAGAAACAAAAGGCATTTCCTGTTGATGAATATACAAATGTGGCAGGTGAGGTTGTGAATATTGGGAGGAAGGGAAACTTCGATTATGTTAGAGACAAGGTGGTAGATTTTGCCAGACGACAAGGAGCAAAACGAATAATGCTGAGCGTGGATGTGGAAAAGCTGAGCCAAAAAGCCTATGTTGAAAGCATTGCGAATGAGTTGAGAGAGGCAGCGATTACGGGTGATGAAGATGAACCGATGGGACTCAAAACGATCAATTGTGGAGACGTCGACCCGGAGAACATAACCTGGCTTTGGCAAGACCGAATTCCCGAAGGCAAATTGACTTTTATTATTGGCGACCCAGGAGTAGGCAAATCATTTCTTACTGCCGATCTGGCTAAACATGTGACGACGGGCGAGGGGTGGCCCGACGTGCCTCATGGGTCGGTGGAAAAAGGATCGGTCGTCCTACTGAATGCCGAAGAAGGTTTGGCCGACACCATAGTCCGAAGACTTGATTGGGCTGGAGCTAATAGGAGCAAGGTCACTTTCGTAGAGGCTACAATAGAAAGGAAGGGAGATGAGAGGACTTTCAGATTAGACAAGGATCTATCTAGATTGGAAAATTTAATAAAGACAAAAGGCGACGTGAGACTGGTCATTTTCGATCCTTTGAGCGCATATTTGGGCGACGTGGATTCGTATAGGGATTCTGAGGTCAGAGGGATGTTGGCTCCCGTGGTGCTGCTGGCAGAGAAATATAAGGTGGCAATATTGGCCATTCTCCATATGAATAAGAAACAAAGTCAAAACGCTATTTATCGTGTCCCTGGATCTATTGGGTTCGCTGGCGCAGCGAGGGCTATTTGGTATGTTGCGAATGATGGAGAGGCAGAGGGAAGAAAGCTCTTCTCTGGCATGAAGAGCAATCTTTCGCCAAAGGATATACGTGATCTTGGGCTGGCTTTTCGTATAGAAGACAAAGTAATTTGGGAAGATGTGCCGATGCGGAAAACAACACAGGAAATATTGAGAGATCAGGAGGACGAAGGAAGGAAAAAACCCATAGAATTGGCTATGGAATTCTTGAAAGAAACGTTAAAAGATGGGCCAGTGGCGCAGTCTGAGATAAGCGACATGGTTGAAGACGAGAACTTTGGCTGGAGTACAGTGAAGAAGGCCAAAAAACAATTGAAAATTGTGTCCCATCGTCCTGATGGATATGGGAAAGGGAGCAAGTCCCATTGGGCATTGCCTGAAAAAAAAGCAGAGAAGGATAAGGAAAAAGAGGAAAAATGAATATTCGATTTATTTGGAGTGACCAACACTTGACCTGACAATGCTTGTCAAATCAAATCTAGATTAGTGAGGAAGAATCTATTTCTCCCCCTCCTTCGGCTTTAGCTCCATGCCGAGTTGCCCACAATATGCAGAGGATTTTTTTTGTCCCTCTAAATATCGCTTGTTTTCCTAGAAGTAAAGTTAAAAATCGTGTGTGTGATTTTCCAGGAGCCATCAGGCTGCCGTTTCAAAATGCCTATATCCTTGGATTCTATTTCAGCCTTCTGGCCACTATCTTCATTTGTCCATGACCCCTTCCAATGTGAACGATGAAAAGCCCAATCTCCACTGACTTCAATCTCATCTATAAAAATTTTCATATCAAAGCTCACCGACTCAATCCAGCCATACCAGTCGCGGATTGCTTCTTTGCCTATAATGGCAGGTTCATTCGGCTCCAAAACCACAGCATCATCAGCGACTGTTGACATGTAAGCATCAAGGTCTCCTTCATTAAAAGCTATCTCTAGTTGGTTTATCAAAGTCTTAATCGCCGCAATATCCGCTTCAACATTCACAGCAGGCTCTTCAGCCACCTCTTCAGCCTTCTGGCATCCAAAAGTAAAACAAAGCAGTAAGACCATAGGCAAAATCACGTAAAGTTTTTTCATCCCTTACCTCCTCCAAATGTTATGCTCGGATTAGACATTACTTGACACTGTATGTCAAGTTAAGAGCAGGTCAATCCAATTTATTTATACAGGTTACTTCTCCCTATACTATATATTTGTAACTTGTAAACTTGTAAACTTGTATATACAGGCTTACAAGTTTAGGGGTTACTTAAAACTAAAAGGTAAAAAGTAACTTGTATAGAGTTTCCAGGGGAAAGCGAAAAATGAGAGGAAATATTCTTAGGGGCAAATTATGGTCATAATGGATAATGGGGGAATGGGCCTTATCCCTATTGGGAGGATAAGTAGAGGATTAATGGTTTGTCTATGTTCTATTTGGTGCAGGATTTCTTGGTTCTTAGGGGCAATCAGGATAATTTTGTCTAAACAATCCCATGTGGCCAACGGTAAAATTATGTCTCTTTCTTGAGCATCAAAAGCATTTTTTTCAGGGCCAAATAAGGGTTGCAAGCGTAAATGGGGAGTAAAATAAGGCTCTTTCACAGCTGGTTGCCCGAGAGATATAGACACAGGCGTAATTTTACCTAAATTACGCTGGGAATTTTAGGGTTGAAAATACTTAATTATTAGACGGCCCAACAGAGGTAGAGCATACCCCAGTAATAGCAATACAAAGGGGCATATAAGAACGGCTCAACACAAGGCTGTCATAAGCTCAGATTAAGCGTTGGCACTCAGGAGCGAACGGTATATATCCCAGAGGGGAGCGGAGAATATATGGAAATATTTGGGAACAATTTTTCTGGAAAAAATCTCAACGTGGTCAGCTGGCCGGATGGATTTACGTCATGTGGGGTCTATTCTGCATCGTACTCCTACGAGCAGACCATAAAGTGGAAAAATCTAGACATAATTAAGTAGGCAGAAATAGCCACAATTAGACCATATGCGCCCAAATGGCAGAAAAACGCCCAAAAATGCCCATTGTGGCCCTTTCCTGCGTAAGATCACTTACCCGAGATACACGAGTACAGGATTGGAGATTTTGCGTAAGATCAAAAGAGGTCAAAAATGGCCTTGATTCATCAGCGAGAAAAAAGATAGAATCATGACTCAGCAATCAGCAAAATGATAGATTATATGGAATTGGAATTAAAACTCCAAAGATTCCTTAAAAGGTTGAAAAAATATGAAAAAATCTATTTTGATTTGATAGAACTAGAGGATGAGAATGAAAAACTGGTCAATCAAGAAAAAAGATTGAGAGAAAAATTAACAATAGAATATGGAGAATTACATCCTTATATTGAAAAAATATCAGGATATTGTTCGGTAATTTGGGGAGGCAAAAAGGTTGATGTATTTCTTGCAGCCTTAGATCCAAGATTAGATAGAGATAATTTCATAAAATCAACTGGATTTGAGTTCTCTACACAATGTTTACATAAAGCGATTGGCGGATGTCGATATGAAAGGTCTATTGAAGAAACAGATGATGAAATCATCATAGAAAAAGGAGCAATTTTTCAAGGATTCCAAGTCATAAGAAAAATATTTAAAAAAGCAAAAAAAATTATCCGAATCCAAGACCGATATTTGAATGCTGACATATTCGATTTTATCGAAGAATTGGATAAAGACATCAATATAGAAATATTAGTTCAAAAAGAATCCTACTCAGGAAAGGCTGCATTAAAAAGAATTTATTCAAGTTATAGAAACACAGAAAATAATGTTGAGATAAGAGAATGCGAGAAAGATAAATTCCATTCAAGAAAAATATTAATAGATGATAATGAAGGATATAATCCAGATTTTACTTTACAGCATATCGGTGTGAACGAGAGTTATCTCCATAAAATAAAAGATGTGAAAAAAGCAAAAAAAGGATTTGATAAACTTTGGCTAACTGCGACTCCATTATAAAAGCTTAAAGAACGAATAAAAAAACACTTGACAAACGATCAAGTTTGTCAGATCATACACATGGCTGCCGATAAGGCTTTGCCAAATTTAAGTCACGAGCGATAGCCACGTGATGGCAAAAGCTCCCACTTGTCAAGGAGGGAGCAATGAAGATCCACCCACCCTAATCCTCAATCCACAAGTCTAATCCTATTCGGTACTAGACCAATTAAGAAACAAGGAGCTTTTATGAATTTAAAGTGGGAAGATTTCAATTTTAAACGAGTCCGTTTTGGATTTGGTCGGATTCAACGGAGGATATTAGGTGATCTTGAGGATACCCAGAGAGACATGCTGGGCCTCAAGGTCTTGACTTGTCAGATTTATCATTCTGAATCAGGACAACTTTGCGATGGGTGCGACGGGCCATACGTTTACACAAAATCCCAGTACAACAGCGTCAGCCGAGCAATCAAAAGCCTAGAGCGAAGCAAATTACTGCGGACAGACATTATCCCTGTCCAGGAAAATGGTCGTCAAGTAAATGTAAAAGTTGTTGGATTCCCAAAAACAAAAAAGGAGTCAACATGACAGAAAAAAATCAAAATATCGGAATAGCTGGGATGGAGAATCAGCTTGCCAAAGCCTTACGGAAAGAAACAAATATTGCAGCACAGGTTAAGGCGATCCAAGAGAAACACGCCATGGAGCGTGACCATATGCTTAATCGAGAGGAAAAAATCATCCACGAACGAGTCAACGGCACCATCGAACACAGTTACAACAATCGTCGGGAGATCAGCCACCTAGAGCGACTGTTTCAGGACAGGGTGAAGGATATCATCGGACTCAAGATAGAGTCCATCAAGGTTGATAGCAAGTCGCTTCTCATGCGTTGCTCGAACAATAATGGCAAACGGTTCTTTCGGGTCTATATGACTCACAGTCAATGGGGAGATGCATTCCGTCTTTCAGTGACAGAAGTGATTTACAGAAAAGCAGGGGAGTTGAAGAGAATAGAGGACATGAAAAAACTCTGTGAAAAATCGATCAAATTTGCAAAAGCAACTGGCAGTGAAGAAGGAGTAAAAGACCTGGAAGTATGGAAGCAGCGTTTGGAGCAGGAAGAGAAGGAGGCTCGGGCACTGGGAAAATAGACCTTTTGAGGCGGCACAGGTCAAACTGTGTCGCCATCCCCATCAATATAGGAGTCAAAAATGACTAAATTTAATTCCAGATGGTTTGAGAAAGATGCATTCAAGAGTGTCATTGATTGTGATGTTCTTTTCCAAATGGCCACCAAAACAGACCTCCCGAAAATTCCGCAGCCTCTCTCTTGTCCAGAACCTCAGGAAATTCTGTTTTTTGTCCTTTCGGCGTAGGAAGTGTGATATGTCGTCCATATCTTGTTGAAATAAAACCTTTAGAATCCTTCCTTAGATATGCTCACTTATATCTAGAAAAGCATCTCTGAGGTTCGGTATCACCTCTTGGTGAGCTCATGCAAGAAACGACGGCAACTCTGGGGAGAATCAAGAAAAAATCGGGCCTTCGTTGTGCCATAACCGATCTTGATGGAATAGGCTCCCTCAGGCAAGGCTTTAAAAAGATCTTCATCGGTCCAATCGTCCCCAATGGCGAGCACAAAATCAAAGGTATCCATCATCAACGAACTCCTGGCTGCTTGACCCTTATTGATTCCACCTGTCCGAACTTCGATAACCTTTTTCCCGTGCATAAGCTGCAGATCAGTGTTAGCCAACAACACGTTGAGATTGTCAAATAATTCGCACGAGCGAATTTCCCCTAGTTCAGGACTGGCTTTACGATAATGCCAGGCTAGCCCGAATTCCTTTTCCTCAACAAATGAACCTGGTACTCGGGCCTCGTATGTTTTCAGGATGGGCATCACTTGGGATTTCCACT
>CAYPGQ010000058.1:0-13744 GCA_964410125.1 uncultured Eubacteriales bacterium
ACGTCATTTCCCTCTGAGTATACTCCATCGCCAAACCCCAAGTAAACTTTTTTACCTCACCCCTGTGATGGCAGAAAAATCACCTTGGAATTCATCCCTAAAGGCGATTGTGTCAAAAGGCAAGGTGAAAGAAAATAATCCTGGAAGGTTTAATTTTATACTCCAACACGGGTGTCTCTTGCATGAATAAAAAAGTCAGCAAAAAAGAATTACAAAGTCTCATATACACAGACGAATTAACGCGCATACATAACCTGCGATATCTGAGGGAACAGGTTCCCGAATATCTCGACCAGGCCGAAAAACAAGGAGACTCTGTGGCCTTTCTGTTGTTCGACATCGACGATTTCAAAAGGATCAATGATAACTATGGACACCTCGTTGGCGACAAAGCCCTCGTGCACTTCATCAAAATCATCACACAAAAGATGAATCAACAAGGAATAGCTATCCGTTATGCGGGCGATGAGTTTGTTCTGGTCATGCCAAAAATGGATAAACAAAGTGCCCGGCAGTTTGGGGAGGGTATCCAACAGTGCATAACAGAAAATCCTCTCGAGGTTGATCACAGCGAAATCCTTATCGAATGCAGCATCGGGATCTCCCTTTATCCCAAAGATGGAACGAACTGGAAGATACTTTTCGAAAAGGCCGACGATGCCCTTTATGTCGCCAAGGAGAAAGGGGAAAACAAAGTCGTTGTCAATCCAGATTCGGGGAAACTTCTTGCACCATATAAACTCAACTCCATCCTGGACGCTCCCTATATCGTGGGCAGGGATAGGCTGATTCAATCTCTGAAGAAGCATCTCTCCCCGAAAGGCAACCCCGAATCGTTTCCGGTGTTTTTTGGCGGTGAAGGAGCGGGAAAAACACGGCTCCTGAGGCATGCCCAAAAAATGGCTCCGGATAAGCTGGCGTTCACTCTATTCACAAAAGGTTATTCCTATTGGCAGAGTGATCTTTACGGCGCTGCGTTCGAAGCCTTGGGGAATCTTTTTGAACAGCAACGATCCATTTCTGATCATGTGTTTTCCAGAATCGATGACAAGTATAAACTCATTCTCAAACCTCACCTTCCCCCCTGGTACATCAAAGAAGTGTCGGTGGCAGATGAAGGCGATGAAGCAGACTGGATGGCTCTTTTCGAGGCATTGACTCAGATATTTTTCATACTTCGTGAATTAGGAGATGGGGCTGTTTTGCTGGACGATGTCGACCAGATCGACACCCCGTCGCTCCAATTATTCGGTTCTCAATTCGGACCCAGCGACCAAGGAGGCAGCCTGCGTTTTATTGCTACAATTCGCAGTTCAGACTTGACGACTGCCGAGGAAAAACTCTTATCCCTTCTCGAATCTATTCCGGAGTTGACCGCTGGAGGGGAAATCCAAAAATTTCAACTGGAACCTTTGACATCGGAACACATCCAACAATTGGCAGCAAATTTATTCGATGGGAAACAATTGCCTCCAAAATCAGCCAAAGCCCTTTTGGATAATTCTGCAGGAAATCCGCTCTTCATCGTAGAGGCTTTATCAGGCCTTCTGTTGGGAGGGGAAATCTCGGCAAAAAATGGGGAATGGGATCTATCTGCTGTTAAGCCCAAAGATGTACCAAAAATCCTCCAAAACATGATCAAAGACCGGATAAAACACATGGACAAAGAAGCGACTCATGTGCTCAAGATGGCCGCTATTCTCGGGGAGAGAATCCAGCCCCAGCAACTTGCAGAAATGTCAAAACTCAAATTACAGCAGGTTATGAATGCGCTCAACAAAGCAAACAGGAATCTTCTGATCGAAGAATGTCTTAATCCGGGAGAGTTTGTTTTTACCCATCGGATCATTCGTTCCACTTTTTATTCCCTCATGAGCGAAGGGGAACGTCGCCATTATCATGACCACGCAGCAAAAATTGAAAAAAAGTATGCGTCTAGTAATCCCGAAAGGATCGTCGGACGGCTGGCGTATCACTTCCACAACGCGGGTCAGATGGAGCAAGCCGGTGAGATGTTTTCGGCCCTGAAGAACCAAATGAACGCCGTCCATATTTCGAGAGGGTCACGAAACATCTTGAAAAAACGGATCCATTCAGTGTCCATGGCAAAAGAGGCTGTCCTCGAAACAGAATCTCTTTCAGAGGCTTTGATGATAGGAAGAACTTTTCGTTCTGTGATACAAAATTTGCGTCTGTATCCTAAAGAGAACGAAAACGTGAAAAATTGCATGCAGCAATTCATGAATCATCTCACGCCGTTTCTCGCCGAGAAGACAGAGGTGCTTTCTGTTTCATTAACGCCAGAAACAATCCTTTTTAATGGCACACCCCTGCCTCCCTATTTGGAGGACACAAAGTTGACACAAGACCTTTATGTGACTTTGAACAGTTTCGGACTTCAGGGAGTTCTGTTTATGCGCGGGGCCACCCAAGTAGAGGTGGTGCGATTTATCGAAATCTTCAAGAGGCTTCCCGAAGATGTCATCGGTCAGTGGGATATCCTTTTGGAACAATTGGGCATATCGAACATCCTTCCTGACCGGAAGGTTTTTGTAGCGGTGAGTGAAAGGAAAGTCATTCTCGACGACCAAAAACTCCTTGCGCAGACTTTTGACAACAACAGGGAACAAATGCAAATGTCCGACGACCAAATGCAGCAATTGAAAAACTTGTTGGACCAGTTTACAAGGGAAAAACAAGAATTCTTGAATGCTCTTCAATCAAGCGCTATAGGCGAAAAGGACATCCAAAACCTCGTGCAAATTCTGAATCAATCGAATTTTGAAAAGCTGGCAAGATCAGTGAAGACATCCGGAGGAATCCTCGTCCCAGATGCAGAGTCTGCTCCCAAAGAGCCCGATCTCGATCTTGTGAGGGAATTGGAAAAGGAGATTTCCTTCGTCTTTGAGGATCTCGGCTCTGAAGATCCGAACACTCGGGCCAAAGCGGCAGCTTTGATGGCTGCACAACCGCCTGCCATTCTTGCTGACGCGGGACTAAAAGCGATCACATCCGATCTTCCGTTTAAAATTCGAAGGCTCATGGCAGGCGTTATCAAACAGGCCGGGAAAAATGCCGTAGATGAGTTTTTAGGGAAAATACATGTCGGAATGAACAGTGTTTCCCTTAACAAAATTATACGAATGAGCGATGTCTTTACCGACAATCCAGGATTAATTCCGTTATTGCGCAAAATCGCTCTGAACGGACCACTCGATGCGATCCCGACAATCCTCAGCACCTTGCAATCCATGCCTGGAAATGAGGTGAACGCAGTACTGCTTGATATATTCGAAAGAGCGACAGGAAAAAACAAATGGGATGTCATTCCTCTGTTTGCGGAACGAAAAATACGCAACGCCACCCCGTTGCTCCTGGAATTCATACAGCCAACCAATATATTGAAAAAAGAGCGGGAAATATCGTTACAGCAAGATATTTGCCGAACGCTGGGAGTCCTTGGCTCACCCGAAGCCACAGAAGCCCTAATAAGGGCTGCGCAGGCGCCGAGGATCAACCTCATCCACAAGGCCAAGCCCGACTCAATCCGGGCTATTGCAACTTGGGCGTTAACACAACTGCCTAAAGACCCCAGGATCGACAGGGCTCTTGCGAAGTTGAAAAAAGACAGGGCTCACCTTGTAAGAAAAGCCGTCGAGTTAGCGGAGATCATTCACAAATAATGTTTTTACTTCAGGAATATTTTTAAATCTTGCGTTTCGGCCCCTTCTCTCTTTTGGACAAAAAACTGAAAACTCCCATCCTCGTCTCTTATCCCATAAAATAGGAAACTGCGCGTGACGTGTAATCCAGCCGTATTTGTCTGTCCGTCGACTAAAATTTTTCCCTTTTTATCCAGCAGCCAATAATCCACATGTTCATTCCCCTCCTCAACGGCACCTGCAACCAAGATATTTCCATCCGGAGTTAGAGAAATCTCATCCAGATTTGGCTTTAATTCGTGGATGGATTTTTTGTATTTTTCGATAACCGTTCCAAATCTTTGATACCAATCCTTATCTCTTGCCTTTTCCTTTCTTCTCCTTCTCCATTGAGTGAGGTCTTTTTTGGCAACTTTTTCCGGTTCTGGAAGAGGCGATTTTATTTCTTTAAGCAGATTCCCCTCATAATCATACACATGAAAGACCGGACTCAAACCTTCGGAAAACAAAACAGATCCCTTTTCATAAGGACTCCACATAAACTGGGGTGCGAACGGCACAGGAGAGTCCGCGCCATCGCTACGGTATGATATTCGGGTAACATATCTGGTTTTTTTCAGTCTCGATACGATTTTGCCTTCCAAGTCTATGCGGACGAGCTCCCGCGGAGATTTATACAGAAAATAATCATCCTTGATTTCCGGTTCTGAAAAAAACGCCAGTTGCACCAAAAATCCACCATCCTCCAACGGATATGACCGGCTTATGCCGAACACCTCCGAAATCTGGAGTTTGATGGTCTTATGAAGTTCACCGGACAACTCCATCAGGGTGATCCAGCGGTGCCCATTGATAAACTCTGTGAAATACAACTTCCCCTCCGCTGTGAATCCAAACCGGACACCCTCTGCACGTTTGATTTCTCCCGGTCCCTGGCCTTCCCCGCCCATCCTTCTCAAATATTTCCCTTCCGGAGAATAGACCTTAATGTAAGCATCGACCATATCGTAAACATAAATGTTTCCATCCGGCCCTTCTTCTGCCTGGCTCGGGTAAATCAGTTCGCCCTGCTCACCGATTTTTCCTATGGCTATGGAATCTTGGCCAAAAGCAAGTATAAAACTGATAAAAAGCAAACCCCCGATAAATGATATTTTCTTCATTTTTTTAGACCTCACTGTTTATTTATCTTAATATACGTCATCTCAGACAGAAATGTTAACCTTTATCAATCCCACAGTGTTGAGAAATTGACGGAATGATTTATGTTATGGTATGTTTTCTCTCTGTTTGATAGACGGATTCTAAATTGTAAAGGAGGCCCAAATGAAAAAAATCACTATCATTATTATTTGCTTGGGGATGTTTTTTGCTTCTTGTGCGAAACAAAAAGAGGAATTGCCAAGCGAAACCATTATACAAAACCCATTTTTCGAAGAATGGGACACGCCATTCGGAGTGCCCCCGTTCGACAGGATCAAAGAAGCCCATTACATGCCCGCCTACCTGGAAGGCATGGAACAACACAAAGCTGAGATCGAGGACATCGTCCAGAACAGCGAAGCACCCTCGTTTGCCAACACCATCGAAGCTTTGGACCGGAGCGGTATTCTTCTGACAAAAGTCAACTATGTTTTCCAAAACATGGCCGACGCCCACACCAACGAAAAAATCCAGAAAATCGAACAAGATATCGCTCCTTTGCTGGCTAAACACGACGACGACATCAACCTCAACGAAGAATTATTCCAGAGAACCAACTCTGTTTATGAACAAAAAGACAGTCTCGACCTGACACCGGAGCAGAGCATGCTCTTGGAAAAAACATACAGAGGATTCGTCAGGGGTGGTGCCAACCTGAGCGAAGAAAAAAAAGCAAGATTCCGGGAGATCAACGAAGAAATGTCGGTTCTTTCCGTAAAATTTGACAAAAACGTCCTAGATGAAACCAATGCCTTTGAAATGGTCCTGGAAGAGGAGGACTTGGCCGGATTGCCCCAATCCGTGATCTCAGCTGCCGCCGAAGCAGCCAAGGAAAAAGGCCATGAGGGAAAAGGGGTGATCACTTTGCATAAACCCAGCTTTATTCCCTTCTTGCAGTATTCCGAAAAACGCGAACTCCGGGAAAAGGTTTTCAAAGCGTTTGCCAACGTCGGGAACAATAACAATGAATACGACAACAACGCTCATGCCTCAAGAATGGCCGCGCTCCGTGTCGAAAGAGCTCAACTTCTGGGATACGATACCCATGCCGATTTCATTTTGGAAGAATATATGGCTAAAAAGCCAGAAAATGTTTACAGACTCCTACAACAGGTTTGGGAACCAGCCCTGGCCAAGGCCAAAAAGGAGGCCCAAGAATTCCAAGCCATGATCGAAAAAGAGGGAAAAGATTTCCGGCTCCAGCCCTGGGATTGGTGGTACTGCGCGGAAAAAGTCAAAAAGGCCAAGTATGACCTCGACGACAGCGCATTAAGGCCCTACTTCAAACTGGAAAATGTCCGGCAAGGAGCATTCGACGTGGCCACCAAACTCTGGGGAATCACCTTCCATTATCTTGAGGATATGCCCGTTTACCATGAGGATGTCCGGGTAATGGAAATCAAGGATGCCGACGGATCTCATATCGGCATTTTGTATGTGGATTATTTCCCCAGGGCCAGCAAGCAGGGAGGCGCCTGGATGAGTCCCTACAGAAAACAACACCGGAAAGATGGTAAAAATATTCGACCCGTTATCGTCAATGTAGGAAATTTCACCAAACCCACAGCCGACAAGCCTGCCCTAATCAGTTTTGACGATGCCCTGACTCTTTTCCACGAGTTCGGACATGCCCTTCATGGGCTTCTCACCGACTGCACGTATGAGACCCTCTCGGGAACGGATGTCGCGACAGATTTCGTGGAGCTCCCTTCCCAGATCATGGAAAACTGGGCTTCTGAGCCGGAGGTCATCAAGGCATACGCCCGGCATTACCAAACCGACGAACCGATCCCGGATGAGCTGATCGCAAAGATCAAAAAGGCCGGGACTTTTAACCAAGGATTTGCCAACGTGGAATACCTGGCTTCCTGCTTCTTGGATATGGACTGGCACACGTTAAAAAATGCCGAAGAAAGGGATTGTGCCGCGTTCGAAAAAGCGTCGATGGAAAAAATCGGCCTGATCCCAGAGATCATCCCCCGGTGGAGAAGCACCTATTTTGGGCATATTTTTGCTGGCGGGTATTCCTCAGGATATTACAGCTATCTTTGGTCTGAGGTTTTGGATGCTGACGCTTTTCAAGCGTTCAAAGAAACCAGCCTATTCAATCAGAAAACAGCAGCCGCATTCAGGAAAAATATCCTGGAAAGAGGTGGAACGGAAGACCCGATGACCCTTTACCTGCGATTCCGGGGAGCAGAGCCCAAAATTGACTCCTTTTTGAAGCGCGATGGCCTTAAATAAAAGGGTTCTCTTCCATTTTGTATGGGTAAATGACAATGGAAAAAGACATCAGGTATGTCAGCAGCGCCACACTAGAGCGGAAGACATGCCTGATGGCAAAAAAATTGGATTATTCGGATAGGATCTTTTTTAGCTCTTCTTTTAGAGGAGGAATGACCTGGAAAAGGTCGCCGACGATCCCGAAATCCGCCACCTTGAAAATAGGCGCATCCGGGTCTTTGTTCACGGCTACGATAAATTTGGAAGAGGACATTCCTGCCAGATGCTGGATCGCTCCTGAAACACCAAAGGCTATGTAAAGGCTCGGGGAGACCGTCTTTCCTGTTTGTCCCACTTGGTGCTGATGGTCGATCCATTCAGCATCCACAGCGGACCGGGATGCCCCTAATGCGGAATTGGGAAGAACAGAGGTCAACTCCCTTAGCAGATCAAAATTTTCTTGGCCTTTCATCCCTCTGCCGCCGGTGACTACAATGTCAGCCTCTGTTACATCCAGCTCGACCCCTTCAGCTTTCAGGATTTCGGCAACTTTGTCCTTGATCTGATCTTCAGGTATGACCACCTCTTTTTTTGTCGTTTCTCCTTGGCCCTCCACAGGCTCGGCTAAAGGAAACACATTGGGTCTCAGGGACGCCATTTGAGGGGATGCTTTAAACGTGAAGCTGGCAAAGGCTTTGCCGGCAAATAACGGCCGTTTCACTTCCAGCTTTCCATCCTTAGTTGCTGTCTGTATGCAATCTGCAGCCAAGCTCACGCCTAGTTCGGCTGCCAATCTTGGAGATAAATCTCTTCCCATAGACGTGGCTGCAAACAAAATGATTTCCGGCTTTATTTCCTCTATAAGAGAAACAAGGGCCTGCGTGTACCCGGAGGGGGAATAGTGGCTGAGAAGGGCATTTTCAAGAACAAAAACCTTGGAGGCCCCATAACGAAACGCTTCTGGAGCAAGCTCATCCACACGGTGTCCTACAAGAACAGCGGCGGCTTCCATTCCCATCTCGTCCCCTCTTCTTCTGGCCTCGGAAAGAGCTTCCAAAGAAGATTTTTTTATATTGCCGTCTCGACATTCCATGTATACCAGTATCATCGTGTTCCTCCTCTCAAATTATCTTGGCATCCTGACGCAAAAACTCCGCCAGTTTTTTTGCCGCTTCACCTGGCTCATCTTGGATGATCTTCCCACTCTCTTTGACAGGAGGGCTTTCCATCTTTGTCAACTCAAGCCCTACTGCAAGCTCCTCAGGCTGAATGCCAAGCTCTTCCAGTGTAACAACCGGAATTTCCTTCCTCTTGGCTGCCATGATGCCTTTAAGGGTTTCATACCGGGGTTCGTTCAATCCCTTCTGGGCACTGATAACGGCCGGAAGCATAAAAGTTACCTTTTCCCTCGCTCCCTCTATTTCCCTAAGAGCAGTGCCTGAATTTCCTTCGATTTCCAACTTGGTGACCACGTTCACTTGAGGCAAATCCAACATCGCCGCAACCATGGATGGGACCTGTGCGCTATCCGCCCCGACAGATTGTTTGCCAAAAAGGAGTAGATCAAATTCGTTGTATTTGGTCTTCAGTACATGAGAAATTATTCTTGCAGTCCGCAATGCATCATAGGTTTCGCCCGCATCATCCTTGATCAGCACAGCCTCATCGGCTCCCATGGCGAGACATTTTTTTAAAACCGTCCGCGTCTCATCAGGGCCGGCCGAAAAAACCGTTACTTGGCCTCCCTTCGCTTCTCTGATCTGGAGGGCTTCTTCAACCGCATATTCGTCATACGGGCTTAAAACAAAATTCAGTCCTTCTTGGATTATGCTGTTTGTTTCATGGTTTATCTTAATCTTTGATTCCGTATCAGGAACCCTTTTGACAAAAACAAATAAATTCAATGGTTCCTCCTTTAGTTTGTTACCTGTTACTCCTATCCCTCAAATCTCTTGAACACCAGGGCTCCGTTTGTTCCACCAAATCCAAAGGAATTGCTCAGAGCATAATTAATGCTGGCAGGCCGGGCCTTATTCGGCACATAATCCAGATCACACTCCGGATCCGGAAACTCGTAATTGATCGTGGGGGGCATTATTTGGTTTTTAAGACACAGCACTGAGGCAGCCGTTTCGAAGCCTCCTGCCGCGCCCAACATATGGCCCGTCATAGATTTTGTAGAGTTTATGCCGATCTTTCGAGCATGATCGCCGAACAATCGTTTGATGGCCAGTGTTTCGATTTTGTCGTTGTGCGGAGTAGATGTACCGTGGGCATTGATGTATTCTACCTCATCAGGCGCGATCTGAGCATCTTCCAGGGCTCTGCACATCGCTTGATAGGCCCCTTCTCCATCCAAGCATGGGGCCGAAACATGGTAAGCATCCCCGCTCATACCATACCCGAGGATCTCCGCGTAGATACGGGCCCCTCGCTTCATAGCAATCCCCAGCTCTTCCATAACGATGATACCAGCACCTTCTCCAATCACAAATCCATCCCTCTGGATATCAAAAGGTCGGGAGGCTTTGTGGGGCTCGTCATTTCTCACTGAAAGGGCACGCATGGAACAAAATCCGGCAAGGCCCAGAGGAGTAATCGGAGCCTCTGCTCCTCCGGCAAGCATGATATCGGCATCACTCCTGGCAATTATCCTGAACGAATCCCCCACGGCATGGGTGCCTGAAGCACATGCCGTGGCTGTCGCAGAGTTGGGTCCTCTCGCCTTATGCTTGATGGAAATCTGTCCTGATGCCTCATTGATGATCGAAGAAATCAAAAAGAAGGGAGAAACACGGTTGGGTCCTTTAGTAAGCAATATCTCGTGTTGGTTTTCGATCGCTCCGATCCCTCCAATTCCAGAACCGACATAAACACCTGTTCTGTCCCCTTCTAAAATCTCTTTGTCGATTGCCGCATCATCAACAGCCTGGGCTGCCGCTACGACAGCATACTGGATAAAAGGATCCATCTTGCGGGATTCTTTTTTGTCCATAAATTCAAGCGGATCAAAATCTTTGACCTCTCCTGCGATCTGGCTGGAAAAAGCTGACACATCGAATTTGGTAATAGGGCCGATCCCGTTCTCACCTTCCAGCAAAGCCTTCCAATTTCTATCCACACCAAGACCTAGAGGGGAGACTAATCCCAACCCTGTGATCACGACTCGCCTAGAAGAGATTTGTCTGGTGGATAAATCAGGATTATTCATGAAATGATTTGGGACTTATTTTTTGGAGAGATGGCCTAATACATAATCCAGCGCTTTACCGACGGTGTCCATCTTTTCCGCATCTTCATCGGGAATATCCATGTCGAACTCATCCTCTAATGCCATGACCAGTTCCACGGTATCCAGCGAATCAGCACCCAGGTCCTCTGTAAAAGACGCATCCTCGGTTACTTGTTCTTCGCTAATGCTGAGTTTGTCCGAAACGATGGCCTTTACTTTCTTGAGCAATTCTTCCCTATCCATCTTTTCCTCCTTTTAATATTTTGTCTAAAAAGCGGTTACATGAACATACCGCCGTTTATGTTGATAACCTGGCCTGTTATATACGAAGCCTCGTCGGAAAGAAGAAACCTGACAGCTTGAGCAACTTCATCAGGAGTCCCGAACCTTCCCACAGGAATGACACCGAGAAACTGCTTCTGGACTTCCTCAGGAAGGCTTTCTGTCATAGCCGTTGCGATGAATCCCGGAGCGACGGCATTGACCGTTATCCCCCGGGATGCTACCTCTCTGGCCAAGGATTTTGTGAGTCCGAGAACACCTGCCTTGGAAGCCGAGTAATTCGTTTGCCCGGGATTCCCGGTCAATCCCACAACAGAAGAAATATTCACGATGCGACCATAACGATTTCTGATCATGTGTCGGATCAAAGCCTTGGAAAAATTGAAAACGCCCTTGAGGTTGACCGCCAAAACCGAATCCCACTCTTCTTCTTTCATCCGCATCAATAAGTTGTCCCGAGTGATGCCGGCATTGTTGACAAGGTAATGGATCGTTTTATGGTTTTGGATCAATTTTTCTATCAGGGATGTAACCTTGGCTGTATCCGTCACATCCGTCTCATAGGCAAATGCTTTTCCGCCTTTGTTCTCGATCTTCCGAACCACTTCATCTAGTTTCTGTTTTTGAATATCAACCAGGATTGTCTCCGCCCCATTCTGAGCAAGATTAACGGCGATTGCCTCCCCGATGCCCTGTGAGGCTCCTGTAACAATCAATGCTTTCCCTGAAAAATCCATTTTTGTCCTCTAGGTGGCCAATCCCTGCGAAAAACCGATCATCTCGTGCTGGATTTTCTCGACCGCTTGGCTGGCCACAAAATCTTTGGCTAATCTGATCGCGTTTTTGACAGCGGTTGGATTGGAGCGGCCATGCCCGATAACACAGGCACCGTTCAATCCCAATAGAGGTGCGCCTCCGTATTCGGCGTAGTGTAATCTCTTATAAAGCTTTTTCAGGTTTCTCTTCATCAGAAAAAAGCCGAGTTTGGAGAAAAAATTCCGCATGACTTCAGTACGGGCCATGCTCAAAACCGTTTCGACAACTCCTTCGCTGACTTTCAAGGCAATATTACCCGTGAAACCATCACTGACGATCACATCGGCATTGCCCGAATAGATATCCTTCCCTTCCACGTTGCCTATAAAATTGAGCGATGAGGCTTGGAGTCTTTCAAAAACTTCCTTGATCAAATCATTCCCCTTGGCTTCTTCTTCACCTACGCTCATCAGGGCAATTCGCGGATTTTTGATTTGACAGACATTCTTCATGAAAATATGCCCCATTATGGCAAACTGATGCAAGTCATAAGGCCGACAGTTCACATTTGCTCCGACATCCACCAGAAGTGTCAAACCTTTTAACGCGGGAACAAGAAGAGAAAGAGCGGGCTTCTCAATACCCTGGAGATGGCCCAAAACTTTTCTCGAGATATAAACGACAGCGGCTGTGTTTCCCGTGCTGACAAAAGCATCGGCTTTCCCGTCTTTTACCAATTGTGTCCCCACTCGGATGGAAGAGCGCTTTTTCCTCCGAAAAGAAAGCAATCCTTCCCCCATTCCGATGGCTTCGGCTGCATTGACGATGGCAACGTTTGAGCCTGATGGCGAGGACTTGCCGATCTCTCTTTTAATCAGATCCTCTGCACCGACTAAAAAAACTTCAATTTGGTATTCCTGCGCCGCTTTAATGGATCCTTCTACCATGATTTTGGGGCCAAAGTCCCCTCCCATGGCGTCTACAGCAACCCGCATTACCCCCTCTTTGTTATTCCTCTGATCCTTCGATCACTTGCCGTCCTTTATAGTATCCACACTCTGGACAGGCCCGATGAGGCATTTTTGGGCTCCCACAGTTGGAACAAAGGGAAAGGGAAGGGACTTCAAGGGCATCATGTGCCCTTCGTTTGTTTTTTCTTGAATGGGAGTGTCTTCTCTTTGGATTAGCCATTTACCTTTTGTCTTTCAAAAATATCTTTAATTTTTCGAACCGAGAGTCGGAGTCTTTGGTCACACAAGAACAATCCCCGCTGTTTATGTTTTTTCCGCAAACAGGACAAATTCCCTGGCATGCTTCCGAACAAAGGGGTTTAACAGGAAAAGTCAAATTCAACTGCTCTAAAACCACCTCTTTCAAGTCGATCTTCCTGCTGTAATAAAAGGAAGAATTCAGGTCATAACTGTCCAATTCTTCCCTTGCCACTTCCAGTTCTTCTGGAAGATAGACCAGGTCAAAATTAGAATCCACTGGAAACTCAAACGGGATAAGACACCGGCTGCAAACAAAGCTGAGGATCGTTTTAATCTTGCCCTTCACATAAACTTCTTCACCCACTTTTCTAACGGTAATATCCGCATGCAAAGGAAGGAGAAAAACGGCATCCTCATCGACAATTTCATCATGAAGGAACTCAATATCCTTACTGATTTTGAGTCCTTCTCTAGGAAGTCTATCAATATCGACTATCATTTTTCTCTCTTTAAAAAAGTCATCCTATTATACCATCCTGCCTTACTTTGTCAATTCTCTGGACCGGCGTAGTAAGCATCTTTTTTCTCGTGATAAAGAAGGCTTTTGGGGATGGTTGAAGCGACCATTGAAGATTTAGCCTTCACGAACCGTTCTTCAAGGGAATCTGACGGAGTCAGCCAGCGAGGATGTATTGAGCACGACTACACAAAAGTGTGAGAGATCTGGATTAACATAGGAAAAATAACAGGGGCTTGAAGTGATCATGCGGAGTTCCACAGCCGCCGAGAAGAGCGGAGAGGAAATGGCGTATAAAATCTGAAGGGAGCAAAGCCAGTTCTAAAAGCCTAGACAGAGTTTTTTCAGATCACGAGAAAAAAGATGCTTTCCACGAGTGACTTGATATTCTTCTTGCAGGGAGTATAATAAAATAAGGAATGGCAGGATATAACACAACAGTCACAAGAAGCGGCGTAGACTTTCACGTCCAAACACAGGATAAGGGAAGACCGGCCAATTATGTGGAATCGACTGTCTATAAGTCCGGCCAGGTTTTGTCTTCAAGGAAGACTTTTTACACTTCTCTTCTTGACAGCCCAGATCTCCAGAATAAAATCAAAACCATCATCGAAGAGCAGCACAATACAATCCTAAAGGAAATCGCAGAAGGTAAGTT
>CAYPGQ010000058.1:13754-26006 GCA_964410125.1 uncultured Eubacteriales bacterium
ATCAGAATATTATCCTGATATTGCTGCAAATAACAACACAAACATTTTCAAGATAGTATCCTTATATTTTCATCGGCATTTTTTACCTACCAGGCGAGCCGATCTTAATGCATCTGCTTCGTTACAGGGCATTTGCAGTGGATAACCACAGCTGTATACCCTGTGTCTCGCATCTACATCAACCTAGACTCGTGAATAAATCAGGTGAAATGATATATCTCCTACAAACAAAAACATAGAGTTATGAGTAAAAACCGACTGTTTTTGATCGACGGGCATTCACTTCTTTACCGGGCCTACTATGCCATCCGGCACCTTACGAACTCCCAAGGTTTCCCCACCAATGCCATCTTTGGCTTCCTCAGCATGATGAAAAAACTTCAGGAAAAAGAGAACCCGGCTTATCTCGGAATCGTGTTCGACCTAAAAGGCCCAACTTTCCGTCACGAAGCATTCAAAGAGTACAAAGCAACCCGAAAACCTATGCCAGAAGATTTAGCCGTTCAAATCCCCGTTCTAAAAAAAATCCTGAAGGCCATGCACATTCCCACCGTCGAATATGAAAAATACGAAGCAGACGATGTGCTCGGCAGCCTTGCCAAAAAGGCCTCTGCACAAAAGGTTCACTCCATCCTCGTCTCTACGGACAAAGACCTCTATCAACTGGTGAATGAGTCAACGACCCTGTACAACCATGCCAAAGAAATCCACATGGACGAAAAAGCTGTCGAAAAACAATTTGGCGTCCCCCCGGCCCAGGTTGTCGATGTCCTTGCTCTCTGGGGTGATCCTTCGGATAACATTCCTGGCGTCCCAGGTATCGGCGAAAAAACGTCCAAAGCATTGCTCCACCAATTCCGCACTCTCGAAAACCTACTCGAGAACATAGATCAAATCCAGAAGCCTCCTTTGCGGGAAAAAATCTTAAAACACTTAGACCAAATCCGACTGAGCCGACAACTGGTTACCATCGAGAAAAACCTTGACATTGATCTCGATCTCAAAGCTTTTTCACTCTCTGATCCCAATTATGAAGATCTAATCCCCCTGCTCCAAGAATTGGAATTTTCCGCCATGCTTTCTCAATACATCGAGAGACAAGACAAATCCGAAAGAGAATACCATGTCATTTTTCAAGCAGAAGAATTGCAAAAGCTTGTCTCCAGGATAAAAAAGATCAAGTGTGTTTCTCTAGACACAGAAACAGATAGTCCGTTTCCGATGAGAGCCCATTTGGTAGGCATGTCCTTTTCCGTCGAGCCTGATCATGCATTCTACCTACCTCTCGATCATGATTATGCCGGTGCTCCCGTGCAACTTTCCAAGAAAAAAGCATTTCGGATCCTCGGCCCGGTTTTATCTGATCCAAAGATCAAAAAGATCGGCCAGAACATCAAGTATGACTTTATAGTACTCCGAAGAGAAGAATTAGAGCTGCGGGGAATCGACCTTGACACCATGGTCCTTTCCTATCTGCTGGAGCCAAATTGGGGGAAACACAATCTGGGAAAGCTGGCCCTGAATTACCTTCAGAAAAAAACCACCCCTTATGAGGAAATCGTTGGGAAGGGAAAAAACCAATTGACGATGAACGCGGTGGATATCGAGAGGGTGGTTCCCTATGCTTGTCAGGATGCGGATTTCGCAATGGCGCTCAGTAAACAACTATGGCCTAGAGTCAAGGAACAAAAACTGGATGGCATCTACAGGGAATATGACCTCCCGTTGATCACGATCCTCGCTGACATGGAAACCTGGGGAGTGAAAATCGATCCGAACAGATTAAAGGATCTGAGCGAGGAGATCCAGGAATCTCTCGATCGTCGCTCAAGCAGAATTTTCGAAATAAGCGGAGAGGAATTCAACCTCAACTCTCCAGCCCAACTCGCAACCATTCTTTTCGAAAAAATGGGGCTGCCGACTTCTCGAAGAACAAAAAAAACCAAGGGATACTCCACGAGCGTTACCGTTCTCCAGGATCTGGCCCAAAACTTTCCGATTGCCCAGCATGCTCTGGAATACAGGCAATTGGCCAAACTCAAGTCTACCTATGCCGATGCTCTTCCACTCCTGATCAACCCCGAAACAGGAAGGATCCATACATCCTACAACCAAACGGTCGCAGCCACCGGAAGGCTTTCCTCCAGCGATCCTAACCTCCAGAATATTCCTGCCCGGGGAGAGTGGGGTCCACGATTTCGCCAAGCCTTTATCCCGGAAAAGGGACATCTTTTTCTCTCCGCCGATTACTCCCAGATCGAGCTTCGGGTTTTGGCTCACCTTTCCGAGGACTTGGGTTTGATCAAAACTTTTTTTACCGATCAAGATATCCATCAAGAGACGGCGGCACGGGTTTTTGCCAATTCCACAGAGCTTTTCCCAGAGGAACAGCGCAGGCGGGCAAAAATCATCAATTTCAGCATCATCTACGGTGCCACTGCCTTTTCTTTGGCCAGAGAACTGGGGACTTCCAACGCAGAGGCGCAAGCCTTCATCGATCTTTATTACGAAAAATATCCCAAAGTGAAGGAATATTTGGAAAGAAGCGTAACCGACGCCATCGAGAACGGAGTGGCCAAAACCCTTTTCGGAAGAAAAAGGCAGGTTCCGGAGCTAAAACAAAAGGACCGATCTACCCAACAATTTGGGCGGCGGATTGCTCTCAACACCCCGATTCAGGGTACAGCAGCAGACCTGATGAAAAAGGCCATGATCGACATCGGACAGGACATCAAAAACCATGGACTCGGGGCAAAAATGATCCTTCAGGTTCATGACGAGCTTGTGTTTGAGGTACCCAAGTCAGAGGTGGAAAAAACAGAAACCCTTGTTAAGGAAAAGATGGAAAACGTTTATCCTTTGAGGGTTCCGCTCAAAGTTCATCTTGGATGGGGCGCCAACTGGGCCGAAGCGAAATAATCGGTATCGTCTTTAACGATTTCTTACTGGAATTCACGAGGGAGGGAAGCGTCCCAGTTTCGCATCGGCGGAAACGCGCAACCGAACGCGGGGAAACCCGATTATCTCATACTCATAGATAGGTGCAGACGGATCCTCGTATTCTGTTTGATGTGCCAAAAACGGGAGGAGTCTTTTTCCCACAAAAAATGTATCCCACAGGGAAAGACCAGTGTCAAAAACCTGCGTATTCGTCCCTTATTTCCGGACAAGAAGCTGTTGACATTACAGCAAGAGTGCATTAATTTAGGGGTGAACAAGAGAAATAAACTCGGATGAAAAAATTCAGCACGAGTGGGGAAGCCTGTTGAGTGCAGAAGACTCCTTAAGATCTCTGTTTGGCGCATTAAAAGTTTCCCTAAAAAATGCCTCTTTTTATCATAAAGAACACCCCGCTTTCATAAAATCGGTGGAAGACCTCAAAGAAAAAATCGACAGCCTTTTAGACATCATCGCTCCTATAAAGATCGGATTCACTCCAAACGCGGTTTTTTTCGATAACAAGTACTGGGAAGAGGACCGGGCTTTCAGAGAGCTTGCCAGAATATTTCACTTCCGGAAAGTGAAAAGCTTGAAAATCAAGAAAGGCTTGGACATTCAAGAATTGACCTCCTTCATAGCCAATTTTCACCTCCCACCTAAAGAGATTTACAAAGAGGGAGGGCTCCAGAATATCTTGAAACAGGAAAAAATATTCCACCTTTCTGTCGAGGAATTGGACTACTCCCAACTCCTCAAAGGGGAAGGGGAAGAAGTGAAAGATGTCTGGACTTATCTTCTGGATGAAGCCATCGTAAAGCAGAATACACAACAGATGGATCAAGTCGCTGAGACTTTCGAAAAAATTGCGGGCCAGCTGGCTCCCGAAGATTTTGTCGAAAACGAAGAGCTCAACCTGAATGTCAACAAACTCATGGGCTACATGAAAAAAGCGCAGGAAGACCGGTTTCATTCCTGCGCCAAGATTTTGGTCAAGACTTTCACGAAAAATAAAAAATTGGCTCACGAATCCAAAATGGGAAAGCTCCAGGTTATTTTCGCCGACATCGGCGAAGAAGATTTTGCCTCTGCCCTTTGGGAGGAAATCGCCACGGATGCCAGTTTCGATGCCTTGAGTTTCAGCATATTCACCAAGCTGACAGAAAGAGAAAAGCAGGCCCGGATCGCCTCCAAACTCAAGGAGGAAGCACAGAAAGATGAGACCCTCTCAGCTTCGAAAGAAGTAAGAAACAAGATAAAAAAACTCCTCTCTGGAACATCAAGCCCGTATGTGTCGGAGATCTATCGGGAAACTCTTTCTTCCCTTCTCCAAAATATCGACATCAAAAAGGAATTGCAGTTGGACCGGCCGCAGCTGATAAAAAACTACCGGTATACCCTCCTCAATCTTTTTGCTGCAGAGGCCGATGTGGAGATGAAGAAAACCCTTTTGACACACATCCTGGATGAGTGGGACGAAATCAGAGAGACCGGGGATTTTGAGTTTCTCAAAAATTTGGCAACAACTTTGAAACAGGAGAACGGCGGTTTTTCCTCCAAGACTATTGCCATCAAGACGAACAAGTTGATAACAGATTATGTGGAAAAAGCCGTCCTGAGGGGACAGTCATCTCCCTACTTCGACTTTTTCATGGAGCGCATGGAACAGAGTGCCCTGGGTGTGAATGACTATCTCCAGAGAGTCTTCTCAGAGAATAAGATAACTCCTTTTATCCTTCAGTTTTTTTTCCGGTTTTTTTCCGATAGCATGCTGTATTTTTTAATAAATCTCGAAGAAAAATCCTCGGATAACCGATTTCTTGACCGAATGACCGGAAACGTCAAGCTGATAGATTCTCCCTTATCTCTAGAGATTTTGAAGACGATCTATCCTCTGGGGAACAACACCTTGAAAACCAAAGTTTTAAGGGCGATGCAGCAGCTCTCTTCCCAGGATGAAGAATTTCTGATGCCGATTCTGCAAAAAGGGAGTCTTGCGCATAAAAAAGAGGCTTTGATAACCCTCGTGAAAAACCAGGAGACAAGGAAAAAAGCCCTAGATACACTATTTTCTATCCCCTCCCCTTTTGGTATCAAAAATAAAATCCTCAGAAAGCATATACAATTGGTGGAAGAAGCCTCTATTGGGGAGGCTTGTGACCATATTTTCGCTTTGAGTCAAAAAAAAGACTTCTGGAATAGAAAGGTCCGTAATGAAGCCAAAATAGTTTTGGAAAAACTCGATGATCGAAAAGATTAAAATCGCACTGCTCAACTTGAGTTCAGCCATCCAGGCAGGAAAGATCTATTCGAAAGACCACCCAAGCTTTCAAGAGTTTATTGTCCGCGCATTCAAGGCTCTCCACGAAGTCCTGCCCCGGAAAAAAGAACTCGTCATCGGAATCGTCGAAGACGAGCTGGCCTGGGAAGGAGAGATCTTTTTCTCTCTGAGCCAGAAACTGAACGCCCTTGTCCTGTACCTTCAGGAAAAGAATATCGAGCGGATTGTTTTTCTGCCTGATCTTACTAAAGAGGAGCTATCCAGCTTTGTCATGTTTTTGATCGACAGGGATAAACGAGCGGCGGCAGATGCCCATGAATATCTTACGGCTCTTGGGGTCAGAAATATCCGTGCCGGAAAAATTAGAGCCCTTGCCACTAAACAGGCAGTAGCCGAGGACGCATCTACGGCAAAAAAGAAACGTAAAAACAAAACGATCCGGAATGTTTCTCAGGTCATCGAAAACGTGCTCAACGAGGAAGATGTCGATTATTTGGAGCTAAAATTTAACGTGCTCAATTATATGGAAGATTATTTGGGAAGGCGTCAGGAGATGGTTGATCTGGTATCCATAAAAAAAAAGGACCTGACCACCTTCCTCCACCTGTTGAACGTATCCATTATCTGCATGTTTGTATCATCAATGATGGGCTATTCCCAAGAGGATGTTCTAGACCTCGGGATCGCCGGGCTTTTCCACGATATCGGCAAACTTTCTATTTCCCGAAGAATCTTGAAAAAGCCAACCAAATTGAAAGAAGATGAATTCTACAAGATGAAACATCACACCACCAAAGGAGCGGAAATATTGGTGAAATACACGGATGCGGTAGGAAAACTTCCTGTCGTCGTGGCGTATGAACACCATCTCAGACATGACATGAATGGATATCCCCGCCTTACCCATCCTCGCAAACCCCATACGTCTTCGATGATTGTCTCGATGTGTGACGTTTATGATGCCCTCGCGCAAAGAAGATCATACAAAAAAGATTTTCCGCCAAAAAAGATCTATGAAATCATGATGGACGGCAAAGGCACCTCTTTCGAGCCAGAGCTCCTTGAGTCCTTTTATCGCGTGCTGGGCGTCTGGCCGATAGGGACTATCGTTTCTCTCAGCAACAGGAGAATCGCCATCGTCAGGAAGACAAACGAAAAGGACATTTTCAATCCTGTTGTCGAAGTTATCCATCCCAAAAAAAGCCGCGAAGTTATCGACTTGGCGGAAGAAACAACCAAGCTTAGAATCACAAGATCTTTGAATCCTTTCAATGAAGGAAAAAAACACCTCGAGCTAGTCGAAAGCCAAACATAAGTTCCCAGCTAAGCTGGATTCATGAGGGCTTGCATTAAACGTGGCCTGTACATAAAATTAACCTGTTTTTTGAGGAAAAAATGAAAAAAATCGTCGTTCCTGCTGTTATTGCCAAAAGCCAGGAGGAATTGGAGGGAATCCTCGAAAAGATTTCTGGTAATGCCGATCTTGCCCAACTGGATATCATGGACGGGCATTTTGTCCCGAATCAGTCGCTGGATTTCGACTTCCGACTGCCCCGAGGAAAATGCACATACGAAGCCCACCTGATGGTAAACGATCCCGACAAATGGATAAAATCTTTCGGAAAAAGGATGGATACCATCATTGCCCATTTTGAGTCGCCAACCACTTCCCCCAGCACCATCAAATTGATAAAAAGTATCGGAAAAAAAGCTGCCCTGGCCTTGAATCCTGAAACGAAAATCGAGCAGATCGCCGATTATCTCGATGACCTCGACCAAGTTTTGATCATGACCGTGAATCCTGGATTTTACGGAAGCCCCTTCCTTCCAGAGGTCATGGCAAAAATCACAAAATTGAGACAGTCAAGGCCTGAACTGGACATCGAAGTAGATGGAGGAATCAAACCGGAAACCATCACAATGGTCGACCAGGCGGGAGCAAACTTGTTTGTCTCCGGGTCCTATCTTATCAAATCGGACAACATGCGGGAACGAATAGAGATCTTGTATGGAATGATAGGGGACATGGAGTTGCCGGCCTGAAAAAAAATGAAAAGCCAGCTGATTCTTAACCTCGGGAAGTTTCAAGATAAGGTGGATCAAAGGCTGGATCGATGGGAGGCACAGCACTTTGCCCGCAGGATTTGGGCAAAAGATCCTGCTCTCTGGCATCCTGAGCCGGTGCCGGAGATTACCGACCGATTGGGATGGCTTGCGCTGCCTGAGAGGATGCAGGATAGATGTGAGGATATCCTCTCCTTCGCCCATCAAATCAAGGAAGAAGGATTTTCCCACGCTCTTCTTCTAGGAATGGGGGGATCGAGCCTGGCTCCGGAGGTTTTCCAGAAGACCTTTGGCAATGCTCCAGGCTATCCGGAGCTTTTTGTTCTTGACAGCACCCATCCGGCAGCCATTCTAGCTGTGGAGAATAAGCTGGATCTTGCGCACACCTTGATTTTGGTCTCGAGTAAATCCGGCACCACGCTTGAAACATTATCCCTGTTCCAATATTTTTGGGATCGGGTAAGTGAGAATCACGGCAAGCCAGGTCGTCGCTTTGTCACGATCACAGATGCTGGCTCGTCTCTTGATCGGCTAGCGAAAGAGAAAAAGTTCCGAAGGACATTCCTTTCGTCCTCCGACGTGGGCGGGCGTTATTCGGCATTCACAGAGTTTGGGCTCGTTCCTGCAGCCTTAATCGGACTGGACATTCAGAAGCTCCTCGATAAGGGACGGGTCGCTTCAAAGACCAGCCTTCCTCCCAGGGCAGAAAAAAAGTCGCCTGGCTTCATTTTAGGTGCTGCCCTGGGAGAACTGACTCAACACCGAGACAAGCTTACCATCTGGGCAACCTCTTCTCTCGGAAGCGTTCCAGCCTGGTTGGAACAGCTCCTCGCCGAAAGCACCGGGAAACAGGGAAAGGGGATCGTTCCGATCGTGGAAGAACCGTTTGTCCCTACGGAAATTTACGGCCAGGATAGAGTTTTTGTCGGGCTTTTCTTGGAAGAAGAGCTTAGTCCTGAATTGGAAAGACATCTCCTCGAACTTGAAGCTTCCGGTCATCCCACGATCCGGATCGTTTTAAAAGAAAAGCTCGACTTGGGGCTGGAGATCTTCCACTGGGAACTTGCCACGGCCTCTGCCGGAGCGGTGCTCGGCATCCACCCCTTCAACCAGCCGGACGTGCAGCTGACAAAAGATTTGACCCTGTCAGCCATGGAAAAGGGCAAAGAAGCAACGGAAACAGTCAAAGGCCTTTTCGACAGCGTCTCGATTGGAGAGGAAAAGGCATGTGCAACCGGGATAAAAAGCTTGTTCTCAAAAGCTGCTCCCGGTGATTACATTGCTGTACAAGCTTACCTCCCGCCCACCCCAGAAATCACGCTGGCTCTCCATAACGTGAGAAGCGCGCTTTTAAAACGCCACCGTTTGGCAACAACTCTAGGATTCGGCCCGCGTTTCCTCCACTCCACTGGGCAGCTCCACAAAGGAGGGCCAAACACCGTGTTCGCCATTCAGATTGTCGATGAGCCGGAACAGGATATCCCTGTCCCGGAAACAGACTATACATTTGCCACCTTGATCGAAGCCCAGTCTATGGGAGATTACCACGCTCTTCAACAGAGAGAAAGGCGGGTGCTTCGGATCACCCTCGGACAGAATGTCCTCGACAGCTTGCAAAAGCTGGAAGGTTTTTTTATCGCCGGCGAATGATCTCTGTCCCTTTTTACTTTTCCGTGGCTTTGCGGATGGCTTTGAGCTCATTCAAGATCTGAATAAGAAGATCTCTTTCTGTCGCAGAGGATGCGGGTTCTCTGGTAGCAAGAGCTTCAGAAACGGGGTGCAGCCTTTTCAACCGGTCCCGTAATGTTTGATGCAATCCTTTCCAATCAAGCATTCCCGCGATGTTTCCTTCGTAACCTGTAGGCGTTTGAGATTGTCCGGCTGTTTGGATCCGGATGGATGCGATTCCGAGAAAACGATCGAAAATCGAGCGGTTAACGACAAAATCGGTAATAGCACGATATGGAATATTTTTCTGCACTTTTGTCAAAATTCCTTTATGTATGGTGATTTTTTCTTCCCCGATTATGTAGGACAAGTTCTTGACCCAGATAAACAGAATCGGACCTACAATAACCATCAACACAAATATAACACCTCCGGCAATCGGCCAGACCAAAGCCGAGACCTCCTCGGATGTCACATCGTCTGACAAAGGCAGCAGCAGCTGAAAAAGCAGAGCGACCAAAATGACCAAGGACGACAGGACAAGCAGGATGCCCCATTGTTTGGTCATGAGTTTTTTATCGGGTTTTAGGGTTTGTTCCATTTTCCTTTCTCCTTATGGCATATTTTATTTTACACTGGATATACAGGACAAAAAAAGCATTTATTCATGTACCCTGGATTATTCACGAGTCAAACCGACTCACTCAAGCCAATCCGTCCCATGCAACATTAAGATGTATATAAACTCGAAAGGATTGGAAATCATGGGAAAAAAAGGTAGACTAATATCCGCCTGGAAGAATACAAATGCCCGATTACGGTTATTACGACTTTCCTCCGTTTCGGCCTCCAAACGAGGCCCAAAGCGTTCTCATCCGAATAACGCGAGGATGCCCCTGGAACCGTTGCACATTTTGTGCAATGTACAAACATCTGGCGTTCGAAAGAAAACCCCTCGAGGAGCTCAAGCAGGATGTGCTGCTAGCTAGAAAGATTTACGGGAAAGCCACGACCATTTTCCTCGGGGATAGCGACAACCTCATCCACAAGGACCTGCCGGAGATCGTCGCTTTTATCCGGAAAACATTCCCAGAAGTCCAAAGGATAACATCCTATGCCCGCGCCAAATCCATCCTCAGGAACAAGCTGGATTTTTTGGTGGCTTCGAGACGGGCCGGGTTGGATCGCCTTCACCTCGGCTTGGAATCGGGCGATCCCATCATTCTTGAACGGCTGTGCAAAGGCGCTACTCCTGAACAAATGGCAAACGGAGGGCAAAAAGCCAAAAAAGCAGGATTTGAAATTTCCTTTTATCTCCTCAGCGGGGCCGGGGGTAAAGACCGGTGGAAAGAACATGCAGCAGAAAGCGCACGGGTTCTGAATTTGGCCAGACCGGATTTTATTCGCCTGAGGACACTAACCATTCAGCACGGGACTCCTCTAGATGACAAGCTCAGGCATGGCGAGTTCGAGCTGACCCCGCCGCTGGAAAGACTCAAAGAAGTGGAAATGTTTTTGGAAAACCTGGATCTCGAAAACTGTTATTTGGCCAGCGACCACCTGACCAACTACCTGTGGGCGGGGCAAAAGATAATCTACCGTGGAGTCGCCGGAGGCCTTCCCGAAGACAAACCCGCGATGCTCGAAGAAGTGAGGCACGCCATCACGGCCATCCAAACCTCGCCATTGCCGGTCAAGGATTCCAACCAGCTCTACAGGGAAGGGATCTTATTGGGATTATGAACGCCGAGGATTTGGGACAAGGAAATTAAAGCCTTTTCTGGTAAACACGGAACTTTTTATATAACTTTCCTCCCATCTTTACCATTTCGGCGCGGACCTTCACATTGGATTCCAGTTCATGGTGAGTGTCCATCACTTCAAAACCCGCCTTTTGTGCAGACATGATCATCCCGACCCCCATCAAAACATCCAACCCGCGCCCCCGATAGGATTCCTTGACAGCCCCGAGCAATAAGTCCAGCTGCTTGGATTTTTTGGCAGCACGGAGAATCTTCAGAAATCCGAAAGGCAGTAATTTCCCTCTTGCTTTTTTGATTCCTGCGGTCATATCCGGAATGCCGACTATGAATGCCACGGTATCCCCGTCTTTCGTGATGACTTTGACAAATCGCGGGTCCAGGACCGGCAAATAACGTTTGGCCAAGTCAATCATTTCCTGCTTGTCAAGCGGAGTGTATCCATAAATGTTGCTCCCGACATAACACTCGTTCATAAGATCAAGGACAGGGATGATCCAGGGTTTAATCTGCCTTTTTTTGCGCAGCTCGATAAGCTCGAAATTCCCCTTTCTTTTTACCCGCTCAAGGATCTTTTTGTAAAACTCCGGTATTTCCTTGGGCACATCCAGCTTGTAGACAAAATAATCCACATCTTTGGTATATCCCAGCTTTTCGATCATCTGAGGCATCCAATCGAAATTGTGGTAGGTTGCGATGGTTGCATGGTTTTCGAAACCCTCAATCAGAAATCCTTCGGGATCCTGATCTGTGAATCCGTAGGGTCCGATCATTTTCGTCATTCCTTTTTCCCTGGCCCAATCCTCCACAGCCTGTAAAAGAGCTTCTGTGACTTCTTCGTCTTTCCATGTTTCCAGGTATCCGAATCGAGCGGTTTTTTCTACCTTGTATTCGTTGTACCGCGTGTTGATGATTCCCATGATGCGGCCAACGACATCATCTCCTTTATACGCAAGGAGCAGGATTGTATCGCTGTAAGAAAAGGCCTTATTCTTTTTAGCATCGAAATAGGTCCACTCATCCATATAAATGGGATGGGCCCAAGTCTCATGATCCGCATGGATTTTTTCGGGAAGATATATGAATTTTTTTAAATCCTTCCGAGATTCGACTTCTTTGACGGTTACTTTCATTTTTTCTTGTTCACCCTTCAATCAATTGTTTGTCTTCTCCATTTATCTTATATTGCACGATAAAAATCAAACAATATCTTGTATTCCCCTGAAGGAGTTTTTTCCACAGGACGGTTGACATCACCAAAGCAGATTAATAAACTTTAAAATCACACAGTTGTGTGGCCCGTTTCATAAATGAAAACCAAAACATTCCCCCGCGGAATTCATCCTCTCGAAAGCAAAGAATCGACAGACGAAAAAAAACTGGAGTTCTTGTCCCCTCCGGAAAAAGTTGTTATCCCGCTGCATCAACATTTTGGAAATCCTGCAGAGCCGCTGGTTAAAAAAGGAGAAGAGGTCTTTCTTGGGCAGAAAATCGGTGAGGCAACATCCTTGTTCTCCGCTAGCGTACATGCCAGTGTATCCG
>CAYPGQ010000059.1:0-25770 GCA_964410125.1 uncultured Eubacteriales bacterium
ATGTTTTGTAATAGCGGGAATGCTGAAAACTTTGATAAAAGATGAGCAGATGAAACGCTTTGATTTGTTTAGAAACAATTTGCGAAATGTGTAGAATAAATCGTCTCAAGAAAAAAATAAGAACAGAATTAAAAGTATTCTCCACCTAATCGTTATATTTCAATGTTTATTTTTTTCATTTTATTTGCTAACTCTTAAAAATATCAAGCGGCTTATTAATATTATTCTTGCTGCATTTTTACTATCAAAAGCTATCCCAAAGATTGGTGGAGTTTTTGCCCATTTCGGATAGTTAAGAGAATTTGTTATTTCATATTGCCCACATCTGCTTTTTATTCACATTCCTTTTCACTATTTATATGTCCCTATGTTGTTTATATATGTATTGTCTTTAACCAGAAAGCAGTTTCATATAAGAAAAAATTATTTATTTCATTTTTTTCCGTTTATAATTTTCTGTATCCTGATCATCCTCAAATTCTACATCCACGGTGCCGATAGAATAAGAGATATATTAAATGCAGGTAACCTTTTCAGTTCTTTAGAGGGGTGGTTTTTTGGCATATTAGTTTATGTACAATTTTTTAGCTACACAATAGCTTCGTTGATTATTATAAAGAAATATCAAGTTGAGATAAAAAATATCTATTCAACAATTGAACACATCAATCTATCCTGGTTAAATTTCGTGATTTTCGGATTGACAGACGCTCTAGGAAGGAAGAATAAAGTTTTTTTCTTCATGGATTAGAAAGGGAATATTAGAAGTCTTTCCTCTCAGTTCGAATCCATAGTTGAAGCCATTGTCTTTACCCGCATGGCTGAAAAAGAGATGATGCAGAAAAGCTTTCTTGAAATATTCGTGGGTAACTATGAGCGTCAAGGAGCTACTGTTATTATCACACTAAAAGGTGAGAATATTCTTACAATTTCCTTCATGGGACAAGAAGTCGAACTGCACCCCTATAAAGGCACTGAATTCAAATTTAAAAATATTCCAGTTGTTAGCATTGAATTTAGAATGGATGCTTCTTGTGCTTTTACAGATGCTGTCATAAAGCAGCCCAGTGGAACCATCATTACTAAAAAAAGAAGGATTGATATCCACGTGACATGATAATTGGCTTTTTAAATTTCTATTACTGCTCAATTTCTCAGTGAAAACGTACTACCTTATAAGATAGGTCGACTTGGCGAGCCGTCTTCAGTAATTTTTCATATGTTTAGGGCTGATAAGATTATCAAAACCTAGGAAGCAATTATGAAATTCTATTAAACTAAAAAAAAAGAGGAATATTACATATATATGAGGCAAAGAATATGGACAGAATTAAACTTCTATCATTAGTATTGCTAAGTTTATTTCCTACAACTGCGTTCTTGCAGGACAAGGAGACCCATAATGTTCCAACCTTTGTTTTATCTTTAGAAGATGCTGTTAGGCCTGGCATGATTGACGAATACATACAAACCACAAAAAAATGGATTGAACTGCTAAAAATAAAGAAGGTTAATACCTCATTCAATACATTTTTAGAATCAAATGGCATCGTTAACTACCTTGAACCAATGTTTAGCATGTCTGATTTGAATCAAAGAGCACTGAACAAAGATCTAGAATCGTTTCACAGTACTGAATTAGGTCAAAAAAGACAATCGACTATTCATTGGTCGAAATATTCCGTTTGGTCTCGTTCGAGTCAGCTTTCCTACAAACCAGTTAATCTTAATCCCCCTTCTAATAATATGTTTTATTTTGTCTGGAAACATATCCAGCTTCGTGCAGGCAACGAAAGCACATTCATAGATGTTGCTACCAAATTCAAAGAAATATTCCAAAAACACAGTGTTGGGCGCGGTTATAGTGTTTTTTGCAACATCATCGGCTATGAAAGGCCTTGGTACACCGTAGTATTCCCTGGAAAAGATCCTAGTGAATTGTACAAATGGCAGCAAGTAATGGAGCAAGAAATAGGGTCTGAATTAAAACCTATATTGGACAAGCTCTATGACATTACTGAACATATAACTGAAGGAAGTGGCTGGACAATACTTGAATTATCACTAACAAATAAATAAAAGTTCTTAAAATTAAAAAATGAAGGATAATCATGGCTCGAAATAAAATAATTATCATTTAACTGTCAAGCATTCGATGGGAGTCTGCCTTCAATGGAGCAGTTGTTTGCCGAAATGTCCCAAAGGCGTGGAAATTCCAACTCTGATGCGTACTCACATGTATGCAACATGTTATACAAATTTTTATAAAAGGAGCTAAAGTGAAAAAATCTTTTCTCTTTTTTATTATGTTGATTGTAACATCTTCCTTCATCTATTCAGATGTGTACATCAAACGGGAAGTCCATACTGACAGTTATTATGAAGATGGGCTAATGCATCCAGCAGTGGATAGAGTGATTGAGACATGGATTGGGAATAAGAAGATGGCATATATTTCCAAGAGTCGGATTATTATTGTAGATCTGAATAAAAATCTGATGTTCTTTATCAACAAAAATGAAAAAACCTATGTGGAAATTCCATTACCTTTTGAATTGGCCAAAGTTGTTACCAAACAGATCGCACCGGATCTTCAGTATAGTGCTTTTAATGGAACAGTAGAAACCACAAAAGAATCCAAAACGATTGGCAGATGGAAATGCCGTTGTTACAACATAAATGGAAGTGGTCCCTATGGGAGAGAAATAAAGGCATGGGTATACCCAACCCCTCCATTCGACATGGATACCTATAATAAAATGAATATCAATGTATTAAAGCTGCATAATTATGACGGTAATTTTATAAAAGAGATGCAAAAAATTAAAGGAATAGAGATTAGATTAGATGAGACTGTTTACTTCCGTGGTTCTATCAGAAAAAGAACCGATAAGATTTTAGAAATCTCTAAAAAAACGCCCAAAACAATTCCTTATTCAATACCCCCTGGATATAAAAAACGAGATAAATTATCCCATCAAGATTTAGAGCAGGATAATCTCCATCTTTTTTTACGTTATCCAGTCAAGATTTAGAGCAGGATAATACCAAGCTACTTTTAAAAATTTGAAACTATTTCAGGAGATAATAATGGAAAATCAAAAATTTAATAAAAGCAGGAGGCATTTTTTAAAGAATAGTGTGTCTGGTATTGCCGGTATTGCTCTTCTTCCTGAGGTTTTTAAAGGTAATGAAAAATCCATAAAAAAGAAGAAGACAAAAATTATCTATCGTACGTTGGGGAAAACCAACATCAAACTTCCAATTATTGGCATGGGAGTTATGAATGTTGATAACCCAGCACTTGTGGAAGCTGCTCTGGATGCCGGGATTGTTCTTCTGGATACAGCACATGGCTACCAGAGGGGACACAATGAAGAGATGATCGGAAAAGTTATCAAAAATCGTCCCCGAGACTCCTACGTTATTTCTACGAAGATTCCTGGCAACAATGAGGACCGAAAAACAGGCCTATTCACCAAATCCACAAGACCAGAACTATTTATTGAACAATTTGAAACCAGCCTCAAACGCCTCGGTCTTGAGTACGTAGATATACTTCATCTTCACAGTGCGGTCAGAAGAGAATCCGCCCTTTTTGAACCATTATTGAATGCATTGGTAAAACTAAAAAAAGAAGGCAAAACACGATTTATCGGGCTCTCCACTCATAGAAATGAACCTGAAGTAATTAAAGCAGCACAGGACAGCAATGTTTATGATGTTGTTCTAACCGCCTATAACTTCCGTCAGCCCCATAGAGCCGAAATGGAAAAGGCAACAGTAAGCGCGGCCAAAGCAGGGCTCGGAATCATTGCCATGAAAACCCAGGCCGCTGTGTACTGGGATAAGCAAAGAACAAAACAGATTAACATGAAAGCTGCGTTAAAATGGGTGCTTCAGAATGAAAATATTCATACTACGATCCCAGGATTTACTACTTTTGACCAACTGGAGCTGGATATGTCTATAATGGAAGATTTCACCCTGACGGAAAAGGAAAAATCTGATCTTAACTCAGTAAAGAGACTCTCGGTCGGTTTATACTGTGATCAATGCGGCAGATGTCAAACTCAGTGTCCTGCTGGGATTGACATTCCAACACTGATGAGGGTATATATGTATGCTTACGGTTACCGGAATCTATCCCTAGCAAAGGATACACTACAATCTTTGTATTTATCACCTATTCCATGTATCAATTGCACAACATGCAATGTGAAGTGTTCAATGGGTTTTGATATCCGCAACAGGATTCTTGATATAACCAGGCTTCAGAACATTCCGGAAGATTTTCTCGTTTAATCCTGGAATGGTCATTTACAATTTAAAAATCTTAGTTTTTTTAAAAAAGCCCTTGAAGAAAAGTAAAAGATGGAAGAGTAAAAAACTTTCTCTCTCCAATATTAGTTTAATTTTATCGTTTGTATTTGTTTCCAGCAGTTTCATGGCTTAGGACACATAATTTATAACAGGAGAACAAAACAATGAGTCAACATTGGCTAATCCAACAGCCGGTTTATATGAGCCTACTCGTCTTACTCCTGGCTGGATGCGCTATTCCAGTATTGGCTGGAACAACCCTACCTGAAGAACAAATAAAACAAGACAATATGAAAATAGTTTATCAGTCCATTGGTATATTCCATACTGAATTAGCGCCTCAAACGGGAACTCCCCGGCAGGGAATCCTTCAGCCTGAAAATAAAGGGACTATTGAAGTCTATCCTGAATATCAGGAGGCATTGTGGAATCTTGAAAAATATGAATACATCATCGTAATCTATCATATGCATCTTTCTAAAGGCTGGCATACTCCAGTTCGACCACCCAGCAGTTCACATGCTTTTGGATTGTTTGCCACAAGATCTCCAAATCGCCCAAACTCTATCGGTTTAAGCGTAATAAAACTTGAAAAGGTTGAAGGTAATATTCTCCATGTAAGTGGCATTGACGCATTTAACAAAACACCCGTTCTGGATATCAAACCCTGGCTTCCTTCTATTGATTGTCCTGGAGGGAAAATAAATCTGGATATTGAGGAAAAACTTGGATTGAAAAAAAAGAAATAGATTATAAAAATGAATTGATTAGATACATGACTTTTTAGTTTACATATCACTGCTGTCCCAACGTTTGAATCTGAAATCCTTGTAATTTATTTATATTCATTAATTTATGCGAGAATATCACTGTAATCGATTTGAATTCCAAGTTATAAAAACAGCCAAAGCTTTACTCAGAGTTAAGTTCTGCGCGATAAAAGATATAGAGAAGGCCGTCTTTGGAGGGGAAGCGCTAAAGTTTATTGATCTTGTCCATCTGTGTATGATCGCCCATCAGGATCAGGATATCGCTATCCTTGATGACAAAATCGGCGGCGGGAATAAAAGTCGTTTTTTCGGGAATGATCTCTTTGATCGCGATAACCTGCACTCCAAATTTATTTCTCAAGTCCAGATCCCGAAGACTTTTTCCAATGAATTTCTCTGGAGGCGCAATCTCTTGAATGTCTATTCCTGAAAGAAGGGGAAGATATTCCAGGATATTCGGATTGCTCAGCCGCAAAGCCGTTTTTTTGGCCATGTCTTTTTCAGGATAGATGACCTCTGTGGCTCCAATTGCATCAAGAATTTTGGCGTGATCCTCGGTCAAAGCCTTGGCCACTATTCTCTTCGCACCCAATTCATGCAAATACAGAACGGTTAAAATCGAGGCTTCCATTTCAGGCCCCAAGCTCACGACAACAACATCCATCTCTTGGATATCAAGGGCGCGCAGGTTTTCCTTGACTGCCGCATCCATGTGCACTGCATGGGTTACCAGCGTTTTGAGCTCTTCTATTTTATCCTTATCCGTATCTACGGCCAGAACCTCGTGTTTTTTCTCATACAGAGTTTTGGCCACGTTGGAACCAAAACTTCCCATTCCTATGACTGCAAATTTCATGTTGTCATTCTATCCGATCATGACGCTTTCTTCAACATACTCGAATTTTCCGAAGGCTTTCTCTCGACTGAATGCATACAAAAGGGTCAAGGGACCGATCCGTCCAATGAACATGGAAAAGATGATCACGATTTTGCCAACAGCATTGAGTTTTGCAGTCATTCCTAAGGAAAGGCCCACCGTTCCAAATGCAGAAAACACCTCGAAAAAAGTCTCTTCCATACTCATCCCCGATTGGGTGAGAAACAGGACGGCACAAGAGACAAAAATGACCCCGATGCTCAAAAACACGACTGTGAACGCTTTTGTCACAATCTCCAACGGTAGGGTTCTGTAAAAGATGTTGATCGATTCCCTTGCCGCAATCCTGGATTTTATAAAAGCAAAAATCACGCCGACCGTGCTCGTCTTGACACCTCCTCCGGTCGACCCGGGGGATGCCCCGATAAACATGAGGGAGATCAGCAAAAAAACAGCCGCAGGATTCAGAGAACCCAATTCCATGGTGTTGAAACCCGCTGTCCGTGGTGCAATCACCTGGAAAAGGGAAGCCAAAATCTTTTCCTTGAGAGAAAATCCCTGCAGGGATTGGTTCCATTCGATCATAAGAAAAGAAAGAAACGGGAGAACTATGAGGAAAAGTGTCATGACCCACACCAACTTGAAGTGGAGGGATATCTTTCTCCTGCTACAGCGGATAATTTTGACGAAAAAATCCATGCTCTCGCTGAGCACCAAAAATCCCAAACCGCCGAGAACGATCAAAGTCATGATCGTGACGTTTGTCCAAATATCTCCCCTGAAAGATTCCAAGCTGTCGCCAAAAACAGAGAAACCAGCGTTACAGAAGGCAGAGATGGCATGAAACAGAGAATAAAATAAGCCTTTAAGGCCTGGGAATTTCCCATGCCATTTCAAGAAAAGGAAAAGCGTTCCAACACCCTCGATGGCAAAAGCATAGAAAAAAATGTTTTTTATCAGAGACTTCACATTCTTGGCAGCGGTATGGTGATAATCCTGCTGGATGATAATCTTATCCTGAATAGAAATCTTCCTACCGGCAACCAGCAAGATGAGGGTGGAAAAGGCCATGATTCCCAATCCACCCAGTTGAAACAAGACCAAAATAACCATCTGCCCCATCGGAGTGAAATAGGTCGCCGTATCCTGAACGATCAAACCAGTCACACAGACTGCCGACGTGCTGGTGAACAGGGCATCCACGAACGATATGCTTTCCCCGGCATATGTGCTGATCGGCAATATGAGCAGGAATGTTCCGATAAAAATGGCCCCGATGAAACTCAGCGCAAGCAGCTGGGCCGGCTGAAACCTTATTTCTCCCCTAATATTCCTCTCCTCCTAGAGGTCAATGTATTACTTCCCCTATTTATTGTCAAACACAAGAACTCAGTACTCTAACACGCAATTTTAGCCTTTGTCCCAAAGTGACAGGATATATGGGCTAGGCATATAAGGTGCAGGGGAATGTCAGAGCGGCATTGAAGATTTAGCCTTCGCGAACCGATCTTAGAGGGAATCTGACGGACAGGCTGTGTTGTAATTCACTGTCCGATAGCAAAATGGGATAAAAAGGCCAAAAAACAGACGAATCTAGGGCAAAACCTGTCAAATATACTCCAATATTGCCATAAAATGGGATATTTTTGTTGAATATTTCCCATTTTATTAATTGTGACACAGTCTGGGAGTCAGACGGCGAGGATGTATTGAGCACGACTATACAAAAGGGTGAGAGATCCGGATTAACATTAGTAATGGAACATAGGTTTGGAGTGTTCACGCGTAGTTCCACAGCCACCGAGAAGATTGGTGAGGGAATGGCGTCAAAAATCTGAACTAGAGCGGAGATATTCCCCTGCTCCTTACGATGACAACTCAATCGCGTCACTTTGGGACAATCTCTAATTTTAATACGGTTTGTCGAGTTGACGAATCAGCTTATCTGACTGTTTTCTTTGTCACAAATAGGAGCTGCAATCGGAGAGGAACGTTGACTTTAGCCCTGTCATGTGCTAGTTTTATAAATTAGTAATAATGAATGTTTTCAGACTGATTTTAGGCGCCAGCGTAGTCGTGCAGTTGGTGCTATTGATACTCCTTCTTTTTTCCATCTTCTCATGGGCCGTCATCCTTTTTAAACGAAATTCTCTAAAGACGGCTGCGCGACAGTCTAAAAAGTTCTTGATCGTTTTCCGGAAAAGCAGAAACCTGCTGGAAGTCAATGAAGCCGCAAAAAAGTTTAAGTCCAGTCCTCTTGCATCACTTTTCCAGTCCGGATTCAAAGATCTGGCCTATCACACCAAATCCAATCCCAATCCAACCATCACTCCTTCTAACTTGGAGAGTATCAACCGAGCCCTAATAAAAGCATCCAACAAAGAAGTGCTCCGGATGGAAAAAATGATGAATTTCCTGGCCACTACGGGAAGCGTCACACCATTTATCGGCCTGTTCGGCACGGTTTGGGGTATCATGAATGCCTTCCGTGAATTGAGTATCGAAGAAATTAACACCCTTCAAGCCGTTGCTCCTGGAATCGCCGAGGCTTTGGTTGCCACGGCTCTCGGGCTTTTCGCCGCAATTCCGGCGGTTATCGCCTATAACTTCTATCTCCACAAAATAAAAGAGATCATCACAGAAATGGAAGATTTTTCCATCGAATTTCTCAGCATTGCAGAGAGGTTATATGGCATTTAAATTCCGTTCCATATCCAAAAGGGAGATCGGGACCTCACTGTCCGAGATAAACGTCACCCCCCTTGTGGATGTTATGCTTGTGCTGTTGATTATCTTTATGGTTACAGCACCCATGCTGAAGATGGGGATCGGCGTGCAGCTCCCCCAGGCCGAAACACAGTCTGCTCCCGCAGAAAAAGGATTAACCCTGACTATTACCCCTGACAGATTCATTCACATGGAAGGTCAACCGGTAAACATCAATCTCCTCCAAATCCGACTGCAGCAACAGCTTTTTAATAAAAAAAACAAAGTCATCTTTATTCAAGCGGATGAAAGCCTCAATTACGGGTATGTCATTCGAGTTATGGACATCGCCAAAAGAGCCGGCGTGGAAAGAGTCGGACTGATAACAGAACCACCGGACCGCAAAAAAAGGCGCCAGTGATGGTCCCCTATATCAAACAGTACCCCATCTTTAAAAAGTTCGTCTACATTTCCATTTCATTCCATATTATTCTTTTTCTTCTGCTGATTTTCTCTCCCAACTTTCCCAGCCTGGGACGCAAAAAAATGATCCACTATGTAAGCCTTCATTCCTTTTCAGGAGGAGGCGGAGGGGGCAGGCCAGCAGGTGGTGGGCCCTCGGCAAAGATGCAGCCAAAAGCCAGCGAGACAAAAGAAGAGCTCACCGAAACACCCGCACAGGCTGGGGAAAACTTGCGGGACCTCACAACACCGCAAAAACTCGAGCAACAAACTCTTTCATCCTTCAGGCACCCTGTTGACAAGCCTAAAAGGGAAAAAACGCCTCCGTCCCAAAAAAAAGCGGTTATTCAAAAACAGGACACTTCGGCAAAAAAAACATCAGAAAACGCAAAATCTGGTTCTGAAGAAGGGGCCGAAAGTGGATCGGGCATAAGTCTCGGCGTCGGGACGGGCTCAGGTGGTGGTGTTGGATTTGGCTCGGAGTTTTCCTCCCAGATCGGACTTTCCAATTTTCCCTATCCTTACTATCTGGAAAACATGACCGGCCGGATCTCGAGCAACTGGCTCAAAACCCAAATAAGTTCGGGCATGTCCGATGAACTTTTCACGGTCGTTCGGTTCAAAATTTACAGGGATGGAAAAATCTCGGTTGTGGATATCGAACAGGGATGCGGTATCCGGACTCTTGATTTAGCCGCTGTCCGCGCCATTCAATCCTCCTCGGCTTTTGCCCCACTCCCGGATGGATACAAAGAGGAATCCTTGATCATACATCTTAGATTCGAGCATATAAAATGAAAAAAATAGACATCATACTTTTCGGAATCGCACTGTTGGCTGTAGTCATGCTTCTGCCTGGCCAGCAGGAAGTCTACTTGAGCATCAGAGAAGGCATGCCGGCCATTCCTCTGGCCATCCCCGAATTCATCGTTCACGATTCCTCCCCAGGCACTCAGGAAGCCGCACAAGCACTTCATCAAACTCTTTCTGCGGACTTGAAGTACAGCCGGATTTTCGAGGAATTGCCCAAGGATTTCTACAGCTATATCCGCCCGTTAAATCCTGAAAACATATTCTTCAAGGACTGGGAATCCATATCAGCCAAGATTTTATTCATCGGCGAAATCTCGAATGGCGATGGGAACAACGTTGTTTTCGAGGGGAAGGTATACGATGTTAAGGCGGGAAGAGGGATATTCGGAAAACGCTACCAGACCGACCGGTCTCTCCTGCGTTTTGCCGCCCATAAAATGGCAGATGAGCTGTTGCGTATGTGGGGGGAACGCCCTATTTTCACCTCAAAAATCGTGTTTTGTTCGAACCGGGATGGAAACTGGGAACTCTACATGATGGATTATGACGGATACAACCAAACCCGGCTGACCTTCAACAAGGTTAACGATTATATGCCGGCCTGGTCGGCCGACGGGCAAAAGATCGCCTACCACTCCTATCAAGGAGAAAAGGCCATCCTTTATATTCTGGAAGTTTATGAGGGCAAACGTCACGAAGTCTACAGCCAGGGGACAAGCTTTGCTCCCAATTTTTCCCCGGACGGTAAAAAGCTTGTGTTCTGCTCTCAAGAGGAGGGCGGAAACACCGAGGTCTATATCGCTAACAGCAACGGAAAAAACGTCCGCAGGCTGACTTTCAACAAATCCATCGACACCGCTCCCTGCTGGTCGCCGACGAGCCGCCAAATTGCCTTCACGTCAGACCGAGGAGGGACACCTCAAATCTACATCATGGACGCAGAAGGTTCCAATGTCACCCGGGTCAGCTTTGGCGGTACCTACCACGATGCCCCTTCTTGGTCCTCTCAAGGAGACAATATCGTTTATGTCTCCCGAGTGGATCAAGTTTTTGACCTCTACGTCCTTAATCTCCGCACCAAACAAATCATCAAACTTACAGAGGGCAATGCACGGAATGAATCTCCGTGCTGGTCGCCTGATGGACGGCACCTTATTTTCACCTCGAATCTCAACGGAACCATCCAACTCTACACCATCGACTATGACGGCAGAAACCTGCGCCGCCTCACGTCCAAAGGGGATAATAAGCTGCCCGATTGGTCACGCTAATGGTATTCCCGAAAAATTAGCCCAAAAAAATAGATAAAGGATTTTAATATTTGTTGCGTTATGCTGTTGACAGAGAAGAAATTTGATTGTATAAAAAGAGCGCAAGGTTACAAATAACAAGGAAGGATAAACCTTCAAAGGAGGTCATATGAAAAAAATCCTACTCCTAACATTGATGTGTTTACTGGTTTTTGGTTTCACACTTTCATGCCGAAAAAAAGTCGAAGAAGCCCCTCCCCCGCCTCCCCCTCAGGTAAAAGAACAGCCCATAGTTGAAAAAGTTGTCGAACCTGCTCCCCCCAAGGAGCCTGAACTGACAGAAGCAGAAATCTTCATGAACAAATCTCTCGAAGAAATCAACCGTGAGGCTCCGCTTCGGATGATCCATTTCGACTTTGACAAGTATTTCATCAGGGATGATGCCAAGCCAGTCCTGGAAGGCAATTCCGCATGGCTGAAAAAATTCAGAACCGCACAGATCCTGATCGAAGGACACTGCGATGAAAGAGGTACCGAGGAGTACAACCTTGCACTGGGTGAAAAAAGAGCCAAGAGCACGTTTGACTACCTCGTTTCTCTCGGAGTTTCCCCGAGCCGCTTGAAAACCATCTCTTATGGAAAAAGCCAACCCATAGACATGGGACACACAGAAGCAGCCTGGGACAAAAACAGACGAGCACACTTCACTATCATCGCAAAATAGCCTATGATCCATAGACTTTTTCTGAGGATATTTCTTTTCCTTCTCATCCCTCTTCTGCTTGGGGGAACCCAGAAAGAAAAAAAAGCGTATGAGCTGATCTATCAAGATGTTCAAATCCTAAAGCAACAAGTCCTGAAGCTCGATCAAAAAATCGGGCTACATCAGGACGAGCTCCAAGCCATAAAACAACAGATGGGTGAATTAATTTCCTTGGTGCGTGCACTCCAGTCCCAACAGGCGAGCATGCAAGAAGACCAAAAAAAAGTCCCGGCCCAGTACCAAATCGTACTAGAAAAAATGGACGCCATGACTGTGCAACTCTCTCGCTTTTCCGCAGATCTAATGGAAATTAAAAACGCAACGCTTCCCCTTCTCCATCAGATTGAACAAGCAGAAGACTCAGGAGAAAGCCAGGAAGAAGAACAACAACCGCCTGCAGCCGATGATACTGGAAAGACACTGCAGCAAAGGGAAGGAGAAGAAGAATCAAAATCTCCACTCCCCCCCAACCTGTCTCCTCAAGAAATTTACAACATGGCTTATGCCGATTACCTGAAAGGGAATTATGCCCTGGCTATAGACGGTTTCAAGATCTATCTGGACAACTTCTCTCAGAGTCCTTTTGCTGATAACGCCCTGTATTGGATAGGGGAATGTTATTTCAGCCAGAAAGAATATGAAAAGGCGATCTCTCGGTACAACGAACTGATTCTGAATTTCCCTCTCGGCGATAAAGTTCCTGCCGCATACCTGCATAAAGGAATAAGCTTGATAGAGATGGATCGAAACGAAGAAGCCCTGTCCGTGTTTAAACTCATGGTCAGCAAATATCCTCTGGAAGAAGAAACAAAAATCGCTCAGGAAAAAATTAAAGAGCTGATGTCGAAAAATGAGAGACATCAATAGTCTAAACAAGGTTACTCTGATCGGCCGATTGGGACGAAACCCAGAACTTCGCTATCTCCCTCAATCTGAGCGGGCTATCGCTCGCTTCACGCTCGCCACAAACGAACGTTACTTCAATCCTAGCACAAACGAAAGTGATATTCGAGTGGAATGGCATCGCATTGTGGCATGGGGAAAGCTTGGAGAATTTTGCGAGAAATATCTCAACCAAGGAAAACAGATCTATCTGGAAGGAAAGCTGCGAACTCGAAGCTGGCAGGATAGGGAAGGAAACAAAAGATATTCTACGGAAGTCGAAGCCCAAAACATCATCCTGCTCGGCCGCAAAGACGATACGGAAAGACAGGAAGGAGAGTTTTCCCCCGCGCCTTCCAGTTCCGGCCCTCCGGATTTCCCCGGTGAGAAAAGCTCCATCCCTGACATCGAAAGCGAGACGGACGGAGACGAAGAAGTCCCTTTTTAGAAAGGTTATTGACCAGCCCTTTCATCAGGGCAAAAAATTGGGCGGATATTTTTGGAAATATTCACCATGACTTCTGGCAAGAAAACCGAGATCGCCATTTTTCGAAAAGCGATTACAGAAGATATTAGACCCTGGGGTAAATTCCGGTCCTTTCCGTATGATCAAGCCGGGAGTATCAAGATAATCACGGTCAAGCCAGGAGAAGCCCTGTCTCTCCAATATCATATGAGGCGCAGTGAATTCTGGGTTATCTTAGACGAAGGACTGGAAGTGACCGCAGGAGACAAAATTTGGCACCCCCAAGCGAATGAGGAAATATTTATACCACGCAAAGTTGCTCACCGCGTCCGCTGCATCGGCCAAAAACCAGCCCGTATAATGGAGATTTGGATCGGCAAATCCGGGGAGTCGGATATCATTCGGCTGGACGATGAATACGGCAGGAAATAAATGAAAAGCAAGATTCTCGTCATCGACGATGACAGGGTCACTCTGACAATGCTTGAGATGATCCTATCCCGTCACGGGTATCAAGTTCTGAGCGCAAAAGATGGCGCAGAAGGACTTGAGCTCGCTGCCAAAGTAAAACCGGACGCAGTGATCAGCGACATGTTGATCCCTAAAATACACGGGCTGGAACTTTGCACAAAAATCAAACAGGATCCCCAGCTTAAAGATATCAAAGTTATATTGATGACCGCTGTCTACAAAGGAACATCCTTTCAATTTGAGGCAAAAGATTCTGGAGCTGACCATTTTATCGAAAAGCCGATCGACACGAACGAACTTCTCGATAAACTAGACAAATTGCTCACAACTCCATAAGAAAAGCTTTGGGATGCTTGAGTAGTATTCTCTCGATAATACATTCTTCGATTTCCTGAGCCGTTTTCAGCATCAGAACTTCTTCGACCACCTTTTTCGCTGTTTTTTGCTCCACCGACCGCAAAACATTCTTTATCCTGGGAATAAATATCGGGTTCATGCTGAACTTGCGCAACCCGAGACCGATCAAAACAATTGCTGAAAGGGTCTCTGCAGCCATCTCCCCACACACTGTCACCTCTTTATTTTCTGATTGAGCAGTTTCGATGATAAACTTGAGGAGCCTCAAAACGGATGGATGCAGAGGTTTAAAAAGATAAGATACCAATTCATTCGAGCGGTCCACGGCCAGGTAGTATTGGATAAGATCATTGGTCCCTATACTGATATAATCCACTTCTTTAACCAATATGTCGGTCAGAGCAGCTGCTGCAGGCACTTCGATCATCACGCCTAAAGGAATATTCTCATCAAAAGGGATGTTTTTTTCCCTCATCTCCTGTTGAATCTCCCGAAACAACATTTTAACCTCTTCGATTTCCTCGAGCTCTGTTATCATCGGGATAAGAACCCTGACGTTTCCCCTCGCACTGGCTCTCAATATCGCTTTCAACTGGACCTTGAAGAATTCTCTATCCCGCAAAGACAGGCGTATGGCACGGAGGCCTAGAGCAGGATTGGGCTCCTTTTCAATTTTAAGTTGGGGTAAATTTTTCTCACCGCCCATATCGATTGTCCGTATGTAAACAGGAAAGGGATACGCATCCTTGGCTATCTTAGAATATATCTGGTAGTGAGCCTCTTCAGTAGGGGGAGTCGTGCTCTGGAGGTAAAGGAATTCAGACCTGAAAAGACCTATCCCTTCCGCTCCCATCGAAAAGGCCAGAGGGACTTCTTCGGGAAGCTCGATATTAGCTAATGGCAAAAATTCAAATTTATCCAGAGTTTTGGAGCTCAGCTTCGCGATTTTTTTCAGATCTTTCCTGTAGTCATCGTACCTTTTTTTCTTGCTTGCAAACTCCTTCTGGATTGCAAAAGGAGGATTGATCAAAACTTCTCCATCTGTTCCGTCAACGATCAAAACATCCCCATTTTTTACCCTCTGAGAAACATTCCGCAGGCCCATCACAGTCGGTATATTCAACGACCGAGCCAGTATTGCTGTATGAGATGTCTGCCCCCCCATATCGAGAGCTACAGCAAGGACATTGCCCTTGCTTAGCCGCAAGGCAGCCTCCGAGGGGAGAAGTTCATGAGCTACGAGGATTTTTTCTTTCCCGTCTTCCTTTTTTCCTGGCTCGGATGGCTCCAAATTTCTGTACATTTTTGAAAGGACATCGGCAACATCGAATTTTCGCTGCATAAGATATTCGTCATCGATAGACTCGAAAAGTTTCTGATACTTAACGTGCACGCGAGAGATCGCCCATTCTGCTCGGGTTTTCTCTTTCTGAACGATCTCTTTTAGCGACATGAGCAAGGATTTATCTTGCAAAATGAGAAGATGAGCCTCAAATATGAATGCGTGTTCCTCACCGACAATATCCTTCACATTGTCTCTTATTCTCATGAGCTGTTCATGCGTTCGCTCGATCGCACCGTTTAAACGATTCAACTCGCTGTCCACCTGTTCAGCAGAGATCGCCTCCTTTCTGGTCGTAAATACGACTTTTTCGGTCAGTTGCACTTCTCCGATGGCAATTCCAGGAGAAACGCCGAGTCCTCTTAATCTGACGTATTCCATTCTGGACTATTCTTCCTCTTCAAACCTGTTTTCGATCAAAAAAATCAGTGCCTTCATAGCTGGCTTCTCATCCTTGCCCGATATTATCAATTTTATCTCTGTCCCCTGCACAGCTGCCAATGTCAGGATACCCAAGATACTTTTTCCATCGATCTGAACACCATCTTTCTCGATTTTGACAGATGCTTTGAACCTGTTTGCCAACTTGACAAATTTTGCTGCTGCTCTTGCATGCAATCCCAGTCTATTTATTATGGCAACTTTTTTCTCTAACATGGATCAGAATTTTTCCGCTCAATCAATGCTTGGAGTTCAGGAGGGCACTGGCAAGATGAATATTCTTTTTTCCTTGTTCCACAACCTTTTTCGCCACCTCTTTCAATTTATTGCTTCTCTGATGCGAGACAAATTTGATAAGCATAGGAAGATTGACTCCCGTTATAATCTCGATTCTATCATCTTTCAAAAAACTGAAGCTCAAGTTGGATGGTGTTCCTCCGAACATATCCGTGAAGATAAGGACACCGTTTTTCTGATCAACTCTTTTCAAGGATTGGTTTATCTTACGCTTGGAATCTTCAACATCATCATACCATCCGATGGAAATGGCTTCCATATTCACCACTTCCCCCAGAATGATCGTGAGGGCATTGAGAAGTTCTTCAGCCAATTTTCCATGGGACACGATAATGCCACCGATCATTTTTTTGGCTGCTCCATTTTTCCGTTCAATAACAAAGAATCTAATCCGGATTCTCTACATCGTATAAAATTCTACCATTAATTGTGAACAATCTTAAGTTTTTTCTTTTAGAGAAAAGGGGACGGTTCTATTTTTGTCTATTTAAACATGTCTCGGTGATAGGATCTTACTCTATAGTTCTGACCTTTAAGATGTTCTTTCAATCTATCCGCAAGCACGACAGATCTGTGTCTTCCCCCGGTACATCCCATCGCAATGGTCAAATAGCTCTTTCCCTCATCTTCAAACTTGGGTATCAGGTAATCCACAAATCTCATAAGCCTAATCAAAAAAGACTGCGTTTCCTTGGCTTGCAGGACATATTCTTTAACCTTTTTGCTTCTTCCCGTCTTATCTCGTATGTCATCAATATAGTGGGGGTTCGGCAAAAAACGCGTGTCAAAAACAAGGTCTGAATCGAGAGGAATTCCATATTTATAGCCAAAACTCACCACCACGATCTGAAGACTCAGTCCTTTTTTTCGCAAAAACTGCCTGGTTAGGATTTCCTTGAGTTCAGCCAAGTTGGTAAAAGAGGTATCAAGGACCTCGTCGGCCAGGTTCTTTATTTTGGCCAGCCTCTTCCTTTCAAGCACGATTCCCTCCCGGACTGATTTCGTGCTAGCCAGAGGATGAGGCCTCCGGCTTTCGCTGAATCGTTTGAGAAGGACCTCATCAGAAGCCTCCAGAAAGATCAAGTATGGCAGAACTTTCTCCCGAATGGATTGGAGGACTTTGGGAAATTCTTTGGCGAATCCGACCTCCCTAATGTCAACAACAAGAGCAACCTTTTCAATTTCGAATTCTTTCCTTGTCCACAAATCCACAAAACGAGGGATCAACTTCGTCGGAAGATTATCGATACAATAGTATCCCAAATCTTCCATGAATCGGCCAACTACTGTCTTCCCGGAACCGGAAAGTCCTGTGATGATCAAAAACCGAGTATCTCTTTTTCTGTCTTTTTTCATATTCACCGAATCGTTAGAGCTCGGTCCAATTTTCCCGTAATCTCTAAGGCCGCATGATATCCCCTCTGTTTCAGCATGAAAACTTTGCATGCTACCTCTATAAGAGTGGCGATATTTCTTCCGGGCGCCACAGGAATGGATATTTTGGGGACATCAATACCTAGGATTTTTTGATTCTCTGGAAATTTAAGGCCAAGGCGGTCATACTCTTTCCCCTCTTTCCATCTTTTCAGCATGATGACAAGATCGATCCTCGTCTGCTGGCAGATGGACCCTTCCCCAAATATTTTTTTGATATTGATAATCCCCAATCCTCGTATTTCCATAAAATTCCGCGAAAGAGATGCTGCCGATCCGATCAATTTTCCATCCTTATCCTTTTGAATCTGGACGATATCATCGGACACAAAAAGATGTCCTCTCGAAATAAGTTCTAAGGCACTTTCGCTTTTGCCGACGCCGCTGTCACCCAATATGAGCACACCGCGTCCAAAAATATGGAGCAATCCTCCCGATAAAATATGTTGTGACGATTCGAAACTTGAAAATAATTTCCTCAGCTGGGCCTTACTCTTGTTCTTCGAGAGTCCGGTAGCAAATAGGGCAATTCGCCATTCTCTGGCCTTCTTAGTGACATCTTGCGGATAGGATAAGCCATCAGTAAGGATAAGACAGGGCAGATTGCGGATTCTGTCCTGGATAAATGTATTTCTTTGATTCCGAGACATCCGTTCTATTTTCTGAATTTCGTTCCGTCCCCACACTTCCACGGAAGGAGAATTCGTCTGGGATTCAGAAATCTTTATAGCTTTTAAAAATCCGATCCTCCCCGAAACTGGACGCAACTCCAAGGGTATCTTCGCCTTTTGGTAGAAATGACGGACCTGAAGGGAATCGCCCCTTCCTTCATTCATTTATTTTCTCTTCTTCTTCCCTTATGATTTCCAGGATTTCAGAAATATTTTTTGCCTCCAATATTTTTTTCAAAAGAGAATTCGCCTTCCGCACGAGGTGGGCAATAGCGGCAAGAATTTGGAGGTTTAAACTGGGATTGTCGGGAGAAGAGGCCACCAAGAAAAAAAGATGAGATGGTTTTCCGTCCAGGGAATGGAAATTGACGCCTTTTGTGGAAACGGCCAGCATGACAACGGGATCCTTGATGCCTTTCATTTTGCAATGAGGAATAGCGACACCTTCACCGATGGCTGTGCTTCCCAATCGCTCTCTTTGGGTCAGTTTTTCATAAAGATCCTTCTCCTTCATGATGCAGTTTCGTTTTTTCAGAAAACCCACCATCTCTTTAAGAACTTCTTCCCCCTCTACAGATTCCAATCCTAACAGGATCATATCTTGGATAAGTAAGTTTTGGATCTTCAATTCTTTCTCACAATCCTATACGTTATTTCGGTTCTATTAAACCATAATTCCCATCTTTCCGTCGATACAGAACAGCCCAGCTCTCCGTTTCCAATGTCCGGAACAGAAAGACACCTTCCTTGTTAGTATCCAGCTGCAAAAGTGCTTCTTCGATAGACAGTGGCTTCATCGAATAACTCTGGCTTCGGATCATTCTTTTCGGCCTGTCTCCTTCTTCCATCAGAGAAGGATAGGTCTCTACTTCTCTGATCTTTCTCCGTTTCCTTTTCCTGAGTTTCTCCCTCTCCTTTTTGACCCTCGTTTCCAGGTGATCAAATGCCCCGGTTAGAGAGCTGGACATGTCGTGGGTTTCTTCGACCGTATTCAACGTTGCCATTTTTGTTTTCAGGTTGATCTCGACTTTCTGCCTATACTTTTCAACCGATACCAGAATATCCACATCGATCGGATGTCCCAGCAATTTCTCCAGCGATTGGACTCTTTTTTCACAATACTGCTTCATTTCCTCTGACACTTTTGTGAGACGAGCAGTGTAACTTATCTTCATTAAGCCTCCTCTACCCAGTATTTTCTTTTTCTGATGTGTGATGGAGGGATTTTTAACTGTTTCCGGTACTTGGCCACTGTTCGGCGGGCAATCCGAAAATTCTCTCTAGCTAGAATGCTTTCGATATCTATGTCGCTAAGCGGATTCTTCCGATCCTCGTTTTCCACAAGTTTCTTGATCCTCTCTTTAACTCTCAGAGAAGAAATCTCCTCTCCAAAATCTCCAGAAAGGGCTTTGTGAAAAAAATATTTGAGTGAAAAAACACCTCGAGGAGTCATGATATATTTGTTTGCCACCACCCGACCTACTGTCGATTCATGAACCCCAATTTCTTGAGCCAACTCGATCAAGGTCAAGGGTTTGATATATTCCATCCCTTTTTCTATAAAATCTTTTTGCTTGTCCACTATGTAACGTGCCACTTTAAAGATTGTCCTATCTCTCTGATCCAAACTTCTGAGGAACCAAAAGGCCTTTTTCATCTTGTCTTTCAAATAAAGGTAGGCTTCAGAGTTTTCCTTCGAAGCCTGGGTTAAAAGCTTCTTGTAGAAAGTATTCACCCTTAGCCGTGGCAGACCTTCATCATTGAGGTTGATCCTCAGTTCATCATCTTCTTTGGTCACGATGATATCGGGAGTTACATAAAAAGTTTTTTCTTGGCTGTATTTTCTTCCCGGTGTAGGATCTAAATCTTTTATCACTTCGATATGAGGTTTGACTTCCTCTATAGAAATATCCAATTCCTTGGCAACTTGAGCAAAATCTGACTTTTCCAAAAGATGAATATACTGACTGACGATTTTTTGGGTGATATCATCTTTTATTTCAAAATATTCCATCTGAGCCAAAAGAGTCTCTTGGACCGAGAGGCTCCCCACCCCGACAGGGTCAAACCTCATGATCTTTTCCCGAACCTGACTGACTCTTTCCTCGGATGTATCCATGGCTCTCGCGATCTCTTCGAGGGATGTGGTGAGATAGCCGTCCTCGTTTATGTTTCCGATAATATACTGGGCAATTTTTTTATCCTTCTCATCAAAAAATGTCAGATTGGCCTGCCAGTTTAAATGATCCCATAGAGACTGGCCTTTGGACACGATATTTTCAAGGGCTATGCTTTCCTTTTTTTCGTACGACAGCGATCGAAATCCTTCGTCGAAATATTGCTGAAAATAGGCTTCGATCTCTTGATCTTCATCCCCGGTTTGAGAATCGTCTAGGACATCTTCCCCCATCTCTTTCTTGATTTCTTTTACTTTCTCTGCTCCTTCTTTGTCCGCTCCTTCCTCTTCTGATCCTTCTGTTTTCTTTTCGGCCGTTTCTTCCTCTATCTCCAGCATGGGATTTTGCGAGAGTTCCTCATCGATGATTTCGATGAGTTCCAAGTTTGTCAAGGGGAGAAGCTTTATCGCTTGTTGGAGGGCAGGCGCCAGGATAAGCTTCTGCATCTGTTTCTGATGAAGTTGCAGTTTCAGGGCCATTTATTTCTCTCGCCTCGAGATTCTCCGATCAATCGAGATCAAATTCTTCCCCCAGATATATTTTTTTAACTTCCTCGGAAGAAACGAGCTGGTCGGGGGTTCCCTGAGCAAGGATTTTCCCCTTATCGATGATATAGGCACGGTCTGTAACCTTCAGTGTTTCTCTGACACTATGATCAGTGATAAGCACCCCGATTCCCTTTTCCTTGAGGGTGAGAATAATTTCTTGCAGGTCAAGAATGGCCAGCGGGTCGATTCCTGTGAACGGCTCATCCAAGAGAATAAACTCTGGATTTGTAACGAGGGCCCTTGCGATTTCTAATCTCCTTCGCTCTCCACCTGACAAAGTAAAGGCTTTCACATTAGTCAGTTTTGTTAATCCAAGCTCATTCAGGACCTCCCTCAGATTCCCATTCCCCTTAGGTGAATCTTCAGGCATGCTTTCTACGATTGACACCAGATTGTCCTCCACGCTGAGTTTTCGGAACGCCGAAGATTCCTGAGGAAGGAGACACAATCCCTTCCTTGCTCTGATATACATCGGCAATCCTGTAATCTCTTCACCACCTAGAAAAATCTGTCCAGCATTTTGCTGGATGAGCCCAAGTATTAAGGAAAAAGTTGTTGTTTTGCCGGCTCCATTCGGGCCTAAAAGTCCGACGACCTCGCCTCTATCCACGGTGATTGACACATTCGAGACCACTTCTTTTTTATGATAGAATTTCGTCAGCCCAACCGCTTCCAATCGCCTATTCATGATTCAATATTTAATGATGGTAACGGATCTTTCTCTATCCGTATTTTCAACCACGATTCTACCATCGGTCATGTAGAAAGTCAATTTGCCACCCTCTGTTCTCCCCTTATCTTTATCGATCAAAACCGGATTCCCGACAACCGTGATAATTTCTTCCCTAACATCAAATCTTGCCTCATCACCATGGCCTTCGTAATCCTTTTGTTTAACGACGACTTTGTCGCGGGCCACAATGTTTATCATGTCTCCCGATTCCTTCTCCAACGTTATCGTCAGAAGTTTGGCGTTCAGAACGACATCCCTCGCTTTAAGCATGACTTTTTCTCTATACACAATGAGGTTTTTTTCAGGATTATATTCCATCGCAGAAGATTCTATCCGAACATTTTCCTCCTCTTCCTTTCTTTTGGGTCGATAGGGCAGAACAGATTCGACGCAACTCAGAGCCCGGATGGCTCCTGTCTCAGCATCCAGGAAAATCTCCTGGGCTTTAATTGTCTCCTTCATCTGCCAGATCTTGGTCCCCCCACTAAACATAAAACGTTTATGGTCCTCGGAATATCTCATATCCGTCGCTGTAATAAAAACAGGGTTTTCCTCGGAGAAAAAACCGATGGGCTTTTGAGACTTTTCCTTGGGATAAATGATAACCTTCGTATCCTCGATGGCTTCCATATCGTTGTTATCGAGGAAAAGGGTAATCTTTTGCGCCGTGATCTCTGAATCTTTCGACCATATTCTGGCCTTTAAGGTATCCTTCCCTTCGACTAAAAGAAGCTTTTTATCCCCTTGGATTTGCACCCTCTGGCCTTCAATGTGTCGAGGGGATCCCTTTTCCTTGTCTTCCTCAGAAATCTTTGCATCTCTGTTTACAACCAGCTCTTTTAGATCCCCTTTTTTAGTCAGATCAAAAACGATTTCTTTCCCTTCAATCTGAGTAAAACTTCCTGTTTCAGAAATAAACCGGAAGAAGCACTCTCCGCTTGCCTCAAGGCTTTTTACCTGAGGCAAATCCACATAACCCTTCAGAAGTATCTCGCCGGCCTCCATCTGGCATTTGTCACCATGCAGGGCAAAGGAAGCTTGATCAGAAGAAGGATCAACTTTATTAAACTCATCTACTAGGAAAATTTTCACCCTGTCTTTCAAGAACAGAGATTTAATCTGTTCGCGACTGGCAGAAAGCACAAGCTCCATAAGGCCGGCTGTAGCACGGCTCTTCCCATGTGCGAGTTCGACTCCGCCTTCTGCTTTTCCACGGCCTTTTCCGACAAAGTACTCGAAGTACTCGGTGTCGATCTCAATAGGAACAGTCGACTTCTGGCTAGGTAGGAGTTTCAGGTGTACTTCCCCGCGCAACTCGGCCTTTTTCTGCCCGAGAAAATAATCACAAATCTGAGCCGACCCAGAGATCGTCTCTGAAGAAAACCGGACCGTCTGATCGCTTTTAAAAACGCTTTTTTGGGCATCATATTCCAAAACAGGAGACTCCACGACAAGGTCCTTGAACTCAACCGTCGCCTGTCCCTGAAGCCAAAAATAGGACCACTCTGAATCATGGACAACTTTTTCTCCCCGGATGATAACATCTTCTCCTTCGATTCTATTTGACAAAGAAATTCTGACATTTCCTTCCAGATGGTAAAGGTTGTCCTCTCCGATATAATGTTTATCGGCAGTAATATTGGTAACCTCTTTGTCACCCTTTATCCCACGAACTTCCAGTTCTTCCTTTTTGTCGATCTTTTGTTTTTCCAATTCCGCGGTGATTTCAGGAACCTGGACTTGTCTCTTGGATCGGGTCAGAAAACTGATGGCGATGGCGATCAGGACAACAACAAGCACTCCTGCGCTTATAACCCTTAGGGTATGGTGGGGTTGTAGCTTTATTTTTCCCATAAGATCTTATCTATTGTCCTTTAATTATACCTTAAAACAGGAGTTGAAACGGGAAGTTTTCAACTTTTTTTTCCGGTCTTCTTCCAGTAATCCTGCACCGCCTGGGAGGATTTTATTACGCTTTTTTTATATCTTCGAGAGAGAGCGTCACCTTTTCTTCTCCTAAATACTCTGATGTCATCAGCGAGTAGACCAAATCGATCCTATCCCCTGCCCAAAGCTTATCTGCCCATTCGCCCTTTCTCCAACCGATTGATTCGAAGATCTTGCCATTTTTCTGGACAAGAAATTTGCTGTGTCTGCCCTGAATTTTTTTTGGCGGGGCGATTATCTCGGCCTTTTCAGTCAAAAAAACAGGTTTAGGGTTTCCCAATCCAAACGGGGAAAGCAAGGATAAGATGTCGAGGATGGCCCTATTGATATCCTCAAAATCAATCCTTGCATCTATGCGAATTTTTCTTTTCAACTGCTCCTCTGTGATCCGCGAATGGACATAGGTGTTGATTTGATTCTTAAAATTTGCCATCTCTCGTTGAGCTAGCTCACAACCGACCGCCATGGTGTGTCCACCATAGTTTTGGAAAAGATCTTTATTTTCATCCAAACAATTGATGAGAGAAAAGTCGCGTATGCTTCTTCCGGATCCAAAGGCCTTCCCATCTTTGTAAGCAAACAGGATGACCGGTCGATAAAATAGGTCTTTGATCTTAGAAGCCACAATCCCTATGACTCCTCGGTGCCATTCTTCACAACCCAATATCAATAGTTTGTATCGATTATCTAGTGCTTTTTGCTCAACAAGGCTTTTTGCCTGATTGAAAACTTTTTCTTCGACTCTTTGTCTTCGTGAATTCAGCCTTTCTAATTCCCGCGTTATATCCTCCACCTCATGTGAGGAATCGGCAAAAAAGAGGCGCACAGCAAGATCCGTCATGCCCATACGCCCAGCAGCATTGATCCGCGGTCCGATCCTAAAACCCACATCTCCCACAGACACATTCCTATGTTTGATGCCACAAGAATCCATTAATTTTTTCAATCCGATGTTTTTCACATTCTCCAAACCCTTGAGCCCAAACTTGACAAATATCCTGTTTTCGTTCTTGAGTTCGGCAATATCCGCTACCGTCCCGATGGATACCAATTTAAGGTAGTGGGGAAGTTGAGAGGATTTGGGATCGCCGTTAAAAAGAGCCTGAATAAGCTTAAAAACCACGCCTACTCCAGCTAAATTTTTAAACGGGTACGCTGAATTCGGGATGGCTGGATTCAAGACAGCTACAGCCCTGGGAAGGGAAGCCCCAGGCTGATGATGATCCGTAATGATCACATCAATACCTTTTTCTCTGGCTTTTTCCACAAATGCCACGGCTTTCACCCCACAGTCCACACTTATCACCACACCCGCATTTCTTTGCTCAGCCAGATCTATGTACTTTTTTTTAAGACCATATCCTTCTTTCAGTCTATCGGGAATAAAGAAATCAACCTTGCCTCCCAAAGATGCCAAGGCTTTGGAAAGCATCACTACTGATAGGATGCCATCCACATCATAATCGCCGAATATCAGAATATTCTCCTGATGATATATGGCTTTATGGATCCTCTGAACAGCTTCTCTCATTCCATTCATCAGGAAAGGGTCGTGAAGGTCACTCATTGTTCCATACAGAAATTGGTGGACTTGTTCGGTTTGATCGATCCCCCTATTCACAAGGATTTGTGCGGCTTCAAGGGGTATATCCACTGTTACAGAAAGGTTTCTTGCTTTTTCAGAAACCGGATTTAAAATCCAAACCGTCTCGTTCATGATCTCTTTTCCTTTAGTCACATGACTCGATCAAAACCGTTGGCATAACCTTCCTTATTAGCCTGAACTATTCATAAAAAATGCCGATGAAAATATAAGGATACTATCTTAAAAATATGCTTGTTGTCATTTGCAGCAATATCAGAATAATATTCTGATATTGCTGGAATAATAAGAAGTATCGGCATTTTTTATGAATAATTCAGGTTAGATAAAGGTGAATGATTTTAATATTTAGCAAACCTGTTGTCAACCCATTCTTAGCACTCGTAAGCATTTCCAAAACCGTGATGGTCTTAAAGCAGTCGGGCAAGCTGATGAGG
>CAYPGQ010000060.1:0-25712 GCA_964410125.1 uncultured Eubacteriales bacterium
TGGCAGGTCAAATATCACCTTATTGCATTGTCCAGTTTTTGGGGAGTAGTTCATAATTCTTGCTGTTTAGATATGAATTAATCAACAAAGGAATATCTTCTTTTCTTTCTCTTAAAGGAGCGATATGAAATGATAAAATGCTGATTCTAAAGTATAGATCTTTCCTGAACTTAGCTTTTCTCACCAAACTAAGGATATTTTTATTTGTGGCCAAAATAAACCGAACATCTAAATTCCTGGTTTTATTATCCCCCAATCTTCTAATGATTTTGTCTTCAATTACAGTGAGAAATTTTGCCTGAATGTTTGGAGGGATATCCGCGATCTCATCAAGAAAAAAAGTCCCACCGCTTGCTTCTTCTAAGAGACCGGACTTATCGATGAATGCTCCTGTGAAGGCGCCTCTTTTATACCCGAAAAGCTCGCTCTCGAGTAAATTCTCATTCAGATTTGCGCAGTTGAATTTAATGAATAGATTGTTCTCTCTATCACTGGATAGATGTATCCTTCGAGCTACAACCTCTTTACCTACACCGGTTTCACCCAGAAGCAATACATTGACATCTGTTTTTGCAGCCTTTTTTATAAAGTCACGAAGTCGTATTATATGAGTGCTTTTCCCTATCAGTTTTGGTACTTTATGCATGTTAAGTATTTTATTAAGAAATTTTACTCAGCCAGAAGTTCAGCAGGAGGAAAGGAAAGGAAAGGAAAGGAAAGAGGTGCCTTCACCTCTGTCAACCACTTCGCCTCTACTAACTACAGCTAAAATATTGGTTTTCTTTTCTTCAATGTCAAGCGAAAACGCAGAAATGTCACTTTATTTCACTTTATGTCACATTATGTCACATATCCCAAGCTAACCAAAATGACACCTTGATAGCAGAAGGCTAATTTTGTAGTAAGACATAAGAAATTATGATTTTTTAGTAAGTTCAAAACAGAATATCAACGGGTGAAAATTTTGGTTTCATTGGCGGAGAGGGTGGGATTCGAACCCACGGTCCCAATTTCTCGGGACAATCGCTTAGCAGGCGATCCTGATCAGCCACTCCAGCACCTCTCCACCGGATGGCTCTGGCCCCAATTGTAACACTTTTTCAACCTGAGTCAACTGGCGGAGGGAGAGGGATTCGAACCCCCGTCACGATCACTCGTGAAGCGGTTTTCAAGACCGCCGCCTTCAACCACTCGGCCATCCCTCCGCTGTTTATATGTTACGAATATTAACCTGGATTATTCACGTTAAGTAATTTTTTCCAGTCCGTCCATGTAAGGCCGCAGCGCCTCCGGGATAAGGACAGAGCCATCTTTCTGTTGGTAACACTCAAGGATAGCACTCACTGTCCTACCGATCGCCACTCCAGAACCATTCAGCGTGTGCACGAACTCGGGCTTACTTTTTGGTCCTCTCCGAAAGCGGATATTTGCACGTCTTGCTTGAAAATCTTCGCAATTGGTGCACGAAGATATTTCCAAATATTTATTCCGATGTGGCATCCAGAGCTCCAGATCATAGGTTTTAGCCCCAGCAAAACCCATATCCCCGGTACACAATACAACCATCCGATAATGGAGGCTAAGTCTTTTTAACACGTCCTCGGCATCTTCAGTCAGCTTATCCAACTCCTGATAGGATTTTTCGGGAAGAACAAAACTTGCCAATTCCACTTTGTTGAATTGATGCTGACGGATCAAACCCCGAATATCCTTCCCGTAGGAGCCGGCCTCGCTCCGGAAACAGGGTGTATACGCCACAAACCTTTGAGGCAATGATTCGCCGTCCAGTATTTCTTCCCGGTAAAGGTTGGTAAGAGGAACTTCGGCCGTGGGAATCAAGTACCATGGCTGTCCTCTCAGTTTAAAAAGATCATCTTCGAACTTGGGCAGGTTGCCTGTACCGATCAGGCTCTCTTCGTTGGCAATAAACGGCGGGATGACTTCCATGTATCCCTTTTCTCTGGTATGAATATCGAGCATAAAATTGATCAATGCCCTCTCTAGTTGGGCACCTTGTCCAAAATATACGGCAAACCTTGAACCGGCCAGCTTGGCCGCCCTATCAAAATCCAGTATCCCCAACTTTTTACCGATTTCCCAATGGGGTTTGGGATCGAATGAAAATTCCGGTTTTTTGCCGAATCGCCGCACTTCTTCGTTGCTTTCAGGCTCTAATCCTTCGGGAACGGACTCGTGAGGAATATTCGGGATATCCAGCAGGATCTTTTTTAATTCCTCATCCAACTTTTTGTAAGTCCCTTCCAGGTCCTTGATTTCATCGGAGACCTTTTTCATGTCTTGGATGAGAGAACTGGGATGCTCGCCTTCATTTTTCATTTTTCCGATCTGTTTTGAGGCTTTGTTTAGCTCAAATCGCAATGTTTCGATCTGTTGCAGAAAGGCCTTTTTCTTTTTCGCAAGTTTTAAAAACTCTCCCAAGTCGAGGTCTATACCTCGAAAAGTCGTTTTTTTTACGACAAGCTCTGGGTTTTCCTCGACAAATTTCAAATCTAACATTCGCACGATTATAGCACATCCACCGATGTTTTAAAAAACCTCTGAACGATATTGAAGATTTAGCCTTTTCGATTCAACATTCGAGGGAATCCGACAATGTCGGGCCCGAGGACTGTATGAGCACTGCAATAGCTTATGTGTGTTGTTGAGTAATGGCCGGAATCTCAGGGTGATGAAAGTGTAAAGTTGCGCAGTTCCACAGGGCCGAGAATGTTGATGAAGAAATGGCGTTAAATATCTTCAAGGGAGTGAAGAGATTTTTAAAAACATCTATGGGATGCAGGGACATAGTGGTTGACTAGGAGGGGGGATTAAAATATAGTTTAAAGAGATGGAAGATCAAGCTCAGGACAAGAAATTCAAGGGATACATCCATGTTTACACCGGAAACGGAAAAGGAAAAACCACGGCTGCATTGGGTCTTGCAGTACGGGCAGCCGGTCACGGCCTCAAGACCTATTTTTGCCAATTTCTCAAGGGCCAAGATTACGGGGAGCTGTCCGCCATCCAGAAACTTTCATCACTCATCACCATCGAGCAGTTCGGCCGAAAGGGCTTCATTCATGTTACCGAAAATCCTGACAAAGAAGATATCGAGAGAGCCCAACAAGGTCTGCAAAAATGTTACAAGATGATGAAGTCCCAAAAATACCGCATTATCGTCCTGGATGAGATAAATGTGGCTGTTCACTTCAACCTTTTTACAGAAAAAGAGATCCACGATTTTCTGGATGAAAAACCGGAAGAGATTGAAGTAATCTTGACAGGAAGGTACGCTCCCGAGTCCTTTATCGAACGGGCAGATTTGGTCACAGAGATGAAAGAGATCAAACACTACTACAAAAAAGGCATTCAGGCCCGTCTAGGGATCGAAAAATAATTTCCCCCGTATCGATGAAAAAAGAAAAATTCGAAAAGCTCGTGGAAGAAGCTCTTGTTCACCTACCAAAAAAATTCAAGAAACTCATCGACAACTTGGTCGTGATCGTGGAAGAGGAAGCTCCTCCGGAAGTTTACAGACAGACAGGAACCCACCCTTTCAACAGGATACTGGGCACGTACCACGGAGTTCCATTCACGCATAGGGGCCCCTATTATGGGAACATTCCTCCAGATGTTATCTCGATCTATCAAAAACCTATCGAAGAGATCTGTTCCACCGAGGAAGAGATAAAGAAACAAGTCCTGAAAACTGTCCGTCATGAGATCTGGCATTATTTCGGACGAACAGACAAGGAAATAGATGAGTTGGAAAAAGAAACTTCTCAAGAAGAATAAAAAGGAGAGGGATTTATGGCTGAAAAACTTCAAGGCGTTTTTGCGGCATTGACCACGCCCTTTGAAAACGACAAAATCTCGATAAAGCATTTCCGGGAAAACATAAAAAAATACAACACCTGCGATCTTGCTGGCTATGTCGTTACCGGTAGCAGCGGAGAGGCGGCCTATCTCACTGATGAAGAATCCGTAATTTTAGTCAAGGAGACTTTGGAAGCCAGCACTCCGGACAAAAAAATCATCGTGGGGACAGCACGGGAATCCACAGCCGCCACCATTGCCTTCACCAACCGCATGGCTGACCTAGGAATACATGCAGCTTTGATCCGAACCCCGAGCTACTTTAAATCTGTGATGACAAGTGAAGCTTTGAAGAGGCACTATTATGCCATCGCCGATGAGGCCCAAATTCCTGTAATCCCCTACCATATTCCCCAGGTGACAGGACTATCTATTGAACAACAATTGGTCATCGAGCTTTCCAAGCATCCGAACATCATCGCGATAAAGGACAGCTCGGGAAATCTGTCGTTTTTAGGTGAGGTTATTCCATACCTTCCTCCCGATTTCAGCTATCTGTTGGGTGCTGGAAGTGTATTTCTCTTCGGACTTTCTTTGGGCGCCTCGGGCGGAATCCTCCGGCTTGCCGACGTCATTCCTGAACTATGTGCAACCCTTTATAATGATTTTTTAGCGGGTGAATGGGAGAAGGCATCAAGGCTTCAGAGGGGCATCATCCCTTTGAATAATGCCATCATCCAAACACACGGCATTGCTGGGACAAAATATGCCATGGATCTGCTCGGTTTTTACGGGGGCCCTCCGAGAAATCCGATTCTCCCCCTCGATGCAAACGGCAAAAGCGAGATTGAACAGATCTTAAAAAAACTGAATTTATTGGGATAAAAGCACAAAAAAAAGGCCGTGCACCCTGCTCCGACGAAACTCCCCCTGCGTTATCCATGCAGTTAGCTCAGGAAAGGCTGATCTGTCGCACAAGAGACTGCTCTGCTACCGCTGCTACCTCCCGGTCCTGACGGGGTTTACAGAGAGTTCTTCGCGCAGGGCCCATACCATCAACACCACTTACATGAACACAGTCCAGACAAAGCACAGCCTCGGCGGGGAATTCGATCCCACTGTAGCGGATTGTGGGTGACAGGGCACCGCTAGCTCCCCATCTAGCACGGCCATATTATTCATAACAAATGCCGATGACAATATTTATTTTATCATAAACATCTAAATTTTTTTACCCCAGGAAAGCTTCATGGATTATTTAGAATTTGTAGGCTAAACCTGCTCGAAGGATAAAACCATCCCAGATGCCTGCCTCTGCTTTCAAATGCAGATGCGGGATGACTTCCGCCCTTATGCCAAGGCTTATCTGCAAAAGCGGGAGAATATTCGGCATGTTGAAATCCGTATATTCTTCAGCTTCTTTAATATCTCTTGTCTCTTCATCTTCATGGCTTTCCGTTCCTTCTGCCCAATAGTATGTCCCATTGTAATTGTAGCTCACTTCTCCGTTGAGTGCGGCAACACCTAAACCGAGGACAAAATAAGGAGTAACAACCCATGACGGTTTAATATCCCAGCGGAAACTGAGGTTGGTAAAAAGAGGATTCAGCTCCACGAGTCCCACCGCATTCATCTCGGCGTATGAACCGTCATTAAATTGTACGTTGACCGGGCCTTCTACTGTGGCTTCCATGTGTGTCTTTTCGATGGATACTCCTAAGCTGAAGGAAGAATAACGTCCTCCAGGATAAAATCTTAGCTCAAACCCATAAACCGAACCAGATGAGCCGAACACAAGATTATGATCGTGGCTGAATTTGACAATGTCATGGCCGGATTCATTGATCTTGATTTTGATTTCATCTGCGATCTCGTCGCTCAACGATTGGGTGATGTCCGCTTCGAACAAGCCCTTGATTAGATCCAGGGTCCAGTATCCATAATGGACTCCTATCTCAAGTTTTCCTGCGATCCCGTCATCGAAGATCAAACGAGGGAGCTCTTCTTCCTGTTCATCCTGTTGGGCAGAAATACCTTGAACCAAAACAACCGTTATCATAATCACAAAAACAAAGGATAATTTTTTCCAAGTCATCTGCTTCATGTTAACCTCAGAAAAATCCTATATGTTAGTCTTTTTTTTGTCAATAGCATAACATGCCAAAACTTTATTTATATTAGTCGCAGAAAGTGAGACATGAATGAGAACTTGACAGCCATCCCGTCCAAGTGATAGAAAAAAAGCTCAATGTATAAAAATGGAGGGATTCATGAACAAAACGAAAATATTATGCAGTGCATTTGTCCTGCTAATTCTTCCTTATTTTCTGATCGCACAAACTCCCCCTGATGAATTTTTGGGGCACAAAGTGGGTGCGGATAGAAAATTGGCAGACTATACCCAAATTCAGGCCTATTTCCAAAAGCTCGATTCCGAATCGGAAAAAATGAAAGTTTTGACCATCGGAGAGACAACGCTCGGCAAACCGATGATTTTGGCCGTGATCTCATCCGAAGAAAATATGGCTAATCTTGAAAAATACACGGCCATAACAAAAAAATTGAGGGATGCTCGAGACCTTACTCCAGAAGATACTAAGGAACTCGCCAAACAAGGCAAAGCTATCGTTCTGATAACCTGCAGCTTACATGCCACAGAGATTGCCGCTTCCCAGATGGCCATGGAACTTGCCTACCTCCTGGTCACAGGGAAAACGCCGTTCGATGCGAGGAAAGCCCTGAGCGATGTGATCGTGCTCCTCTCCCCCACGATAAACCCGGACGGCCAACAAATGGTCACAGATTGGTACAAAAAGTATGTGGGCACCAAATATGAAGGCGGAAGCATGCCCTGGCTTTATCACCATTACGCAGGCCATGATAACAACCGCGATTGGTTCATGTTCAACCTCAGTGAAAGCCAAGCCGTTACCAAAGTCCTGTATCATGACTGGATTCCTCAGATTCATATCGACGAACATCAGATGGGCTCAACCAGTGCCCGTCTTTTTGTCCCCCCCTTCATGGACCCCCCAGTCCCGACTGTCCATCCCCTCCTCTGGCGTGGAGTGGCCCTTTGTGGCACGAACATGGCCTATGACCTTCAAAAAAACGGTTTCAAAGGAGTGGTTCACGGACGGAGTTTCACCGGCTGGTGGATCGGGGCCTGCGACGACACCTCCTGGCTCCACAACACCATCGGCCTGCTCTCCGAGATGGCATCGGTGAGGGGGGCCTCACCGATCTATATCGATCCTACTGAAATCCCAAAAAGTTACACAGAAAAACGTATGCAGTTTCCTGACCCCTGGCCCGGCGGTTGGTGGCGGCTGAGAGATATCGTGGAATACGAGTTAACTCTTTCATTAAGCCTGGTTGAAACCGCCTGCCTCCATAAAGAAGATCTCCTATTCAATTTTTATAAAATGTGTAAAGACGGGATCGAAGTACAAAAAGAGGGCGAACCATTTGCTTTTGTTATCCCTAAAAAACAGGTCGACTACCCCACAACCCTCCGCATGTTGAAAATATTGAAGTTCGGAGGCATAAAAATTCACCAGGCTAAAGAGGATTTCATCGCCGATGGAAAATTTTATCCGGCCGGCTCCTTTGTGGTTTTGATGTCACAACCCTACCGGCCCTATGCCCAGGCTCTCCTCGAAAAACAAAAATACCCGGATATGCGCCAATATCCAGGAGGCCCCCCCATCCCCCCTTATGATAATGCCGGATGGACTTTGCCCTTACAGATGGGTGTCAGATGCGACCATATCGACCATCACTTCAAGGCAAATATGGAAATATTGGATTCCATCGCTTTCCCCGAAGTTATATCTCCCGATAACGCCGCTTCGTATTTTGTGCTCGATTCCCATATGAATGCCTCTTATTCTGTTGCGTTTGGATTAATGAAAGGGAATGCAGAAATTTACCGCTCCAAAGATGTTATCAAACAGGAAGAATTAAAGGCTGCTCCCGGCAGCTTTATCGTCAAGAATTCGCCCGACGTGATGAAACTGCTTCCTTCCTTGTTAGAAAAATGGCACATGCAGGTGCAGACACTCGACGATATTTCCGGGATCGCAAAATCAAGGCTAACTAATCACCGGGTGGGACTCTACCAGTCCTGGCGGTCCAACATGGATGAAGGATGGACACGGTACGTGCTGGATGACCTGAAAATTCCGTTTACGACTCTCCACAACAAGGATTTCAAAGGAGAAAAGAATAAGAAAGTCGATTTGAGTAAAAAATTCGATGTCATCGTTTTTGCCAGCGAAGGCGCTGATATCATCAAAGACGGAAAGCGAAGCCCATCTGCCCAATCAACAAGGTATTCCCGAGGCGGCAATACTCCTCCTGAATATGAAGGAGGAATCGGCAAAGAGGGTGTAGACGCTCTCAAAAAATTTGTGGAAGACGGCGGCATTCTTGTGACCCTTAACGATGCATGTGGACTGGCCTTCAAAGAGTTCTCTGTCCCTGCACAAAATGCTTTGGAACGAGTGAACCGCAGCGAATTCTTCTGCCCCACTTCCATTTTGAAGCTCAAAGTGGATAACAAAACCCCGATCGGATACGGACTTCCCAGGGATATCGGGGCCGTGTTTTCCAGAAGTCTGGCGATCAGCACGCGAGTTCCTTCAGGAGAATGGGATAGGAAAGTCGTGGCCACATTTCCGGAGGACGATATTCTTATGAGCGGTTGGTTACTCGGGGAAGATGTGCTTGCACGCAAAGCAGCCGTCGTCGATATCACACACAAAAAAGGACACATCATCCTTATCGGTATTCGCTGCCAACACAGGGCCCAATCCCACGGTACGTACAAATTCCTGCTCAACGCTTTGCTCTACCCCGAATCAAACTAACCTGAATTATTTATGGACATATTGCAAGAAATTGGGGACATGTACCGATTTGTTTTGAAATCGGTGACGTGTCCCCTTAATTTCTAATATATGTCTTCTGTTTCTCTGGCAATAAAGTGAAGATAAATAAGATGATCTGATGGAAGAACAAAAAAAGAAAAAACTCGCAATGGTCGTATTCAGCGGGGATATGGATAAATTGTTCGCCGCTTTCAGCATTGCTACAGGAGCGGCGGCTTCCAACATGGATGTCACCATGTTTTTCACTTTTTGGGGACTCCGGGCCCTCAAGAAAAAAAAGCGAACAGGCAAAAGCCTCCTTGGCCGTTTAATGGGCATTTTTTATGGGGGCGATATCGATCGCGCTTCCCCCAGCAAAATGAGCTTCGGCGGACTCGGCCGCTGGATGTTCAAAAAGATGATGAAAGCCAAACGCGTGCCTACACTGGCCGAGATGCGCAAGATGGCAATCGACCTCGGCGTAAAACTCTACGGCTGTCAGATGAGCATGGAAGTCATGGAAATCCCCAAGGAGAAGATGATCGATGAAGTGGCCCAATGTGTGGGCGTTGCCACCTTCCTCGAACAGGCCCAGCAAGCCGACGTCACACTTTTTGTTTGAAATTTACTCTCCGATGATCTTGACAAGAACACGCTTTCTGCGTCTGCCGTCGAATTCGCCGTAAAAGATCTGCTCCCAGGGTCCGAAATCCAAACGTCCCCCAGTAATCGCCACAACGACCTCCCGGCCCATGACCATCCTTTTCAGGTGACCATCGGCATTATCTTCCCCTGTCCGGTTGTGCTTGTACTTGGAAATCGGCTGATGGGGCGCCAACTCCTCGAGCCACTCCTCGAAATCAGCGTGCAACCCCCTCTCGTCATCATTGATGAACACGCTGGCAGTGATGTGCATGGCATTGACCAAACAAAGCCCTTCCTGAACACCGCTTTTCTCAACAAGCGACTCGACATCAGGGGTGAGGTTAATGAATTCCACCCTATTTTTCGTGTCAAAAACCAGATATTCTGTCAGAGATTTCATTTTTTCCCTCTCAAGCTGATCAATATGCCCCCACCTCCTAAGGTCAACATGATCAAAGACTGAACGAAAGTCTTCCACTGGATCTGATCGGCTAAGATAACAGCCTGGATCAAGAAAAAGATCCCGGCCACACCGATAACGCTGTAGACACCTAGCATAATCGCCCAGGCCCGGCGGTTGGTTTTGGGCGTGTCTTCTGAGAGATACCGATCATACAGCAGCATTCCCGCTAAGCAGAATATCCCAAGTCCGGCAAAGATCAGCCAGAAATTCCGCACTTGGCCCAAAACATCGGGAGTTAGGGGTGTACCGGCAGCAACAGCCTCGGCCGTCGGCGCGATTGGGGCAAGAATTTTTTCATACAGAACCGCCCCTAGGTTGCTGCCGATAAGGCTCCCGAATACTCCATACAGGAATGCATATCCCATGTAAACAGCCTTTTTATCCTGAGGTGCGACAAGACCGACATAGCTGTAGTACTTCGGGTGGGCTGTCATCTCCCCCATAGAAAAAACAGCGATCCCGAGGATAAACATCCAGGCACTTTGGGTGAAAGCCAACACAACAAATCCGCACAATCCGAACACAATGCCCACAGCCATCACCGGAAGAGCTTTCATGTTTTTTGTGATACGGCTGACCAAGACAACGAGAAGAACTATGGTCCCGGCATTGATGATGGTGACAAACTCGGCATCGAACTTAAATGGCCTCAGAATCCAAGTTTTCTGCATAAAGGCATCCACCGGTGCCCGATAGATAAAATCACGCAGATACCAGAGGATAGATCCGAACATTTGGAAGTAAAGGATCCAGAATGTGGAATACACGATGATCAACAACATAAAACGGGAATCACTCAACACAAGCATGGCCTCTTTCAGAACCTGCCGGATGGGTTTAGAACTCTCGGGTTTATCTGGATCTTTGTAAAGGAAAGCGGAAGGGATAAGCATCAATAAACACCAGAGAGCCGAAGAGAAAAACACATACCTCCAGTTGAATCCTTTGATCCAGCTAACGAAAAGCGGGGCGAGGAGAGCGCCAAGATTGATGCACCAATAATAAACCCCGAATCCGAAACCGCTGGTTTCCTTCGTCGTGGTCCTGGCGACCGTTCCTGTGATGATCGGCTTGAATAGTCCGCTCCCTGTGGCCATGATGAGCAGGAACAAAAAGATCAATCCGTAGGAGTCGAAATTTCCCGCCGCAAAATAGCCGATCGTCAGCAACGAAAAAGCAACCAGAAGGATCTTTCTGTATCCAAGACGATCGCCTAAGGCTCCACCGATAATGGGGACGATATAGGTCAACGCATACACAAAACCCTGGAGAAGGCCCACTTCTTGCTGTCGAAATCCAAGCTCATCGACAAGATAAACGGCAAGGACCGCATTCAATCCATAATAGGCCCCTCTTTCGAAAAACTCCATCATGTTGGCGATCCAGAATGTTTTCGGAAAGGACTTCAGCATGCTTTTTTTCTTTTTTTCTTCTGTCATACTCATCTCCTTCTCTACTCCCAATCTCTCACAAGATCTGAACAGAATATAAGACTGCCTCTATTCAATCTCTCTAATCTAAACTATTTATAAAATGAGAAAATCCACTCGGTCTTATGAAAAAACCTGATTTGTGGACCGAATTAAAAAATCAGAGCAAGTTAATCTTTTTTATGACTTTAAAATCTTCAACGCCCTGTCTATGTCAGACACATCCATGATGACAGATATGGTATTGGCTTTTGAGCTCAAAGTGCCATAACAATATTCGATGTTTATGCCTTTATTGCCCAACAACGTGGCCACATCGGCCAGAGCACCAGACCTATGCTCTAGATCCACCCTCAAGACTTCTCTTGTTTCTGTCTCATACTTGTACTTGGCGAGGATTTTCATCGCCTTGTTAATATTCGTCACATAGAGTTTCGCTGAGTCTTGAAAGAGCCCTATGGCTTCGATGTTGACCTTGTTTTCTGAAAGACAACTGCAAAGGTCTCCTAATGTTGAAGGTTTGTTTTCTAAAACCACAAATATTTCAGTGATTTTTTCCATATGTCCCCCTATTTTTTGAATTTTATTTTTTTCCTGCATAGGTTTTAAGATATTGAGAACGGAAATAAACCTCTGCTTCTCCCAAATCCTTGAAACTCAATTCCTGTTTTTTAAACGAAAGATCGCCACGGAAACTTGCAATATCAGGATATTTCTTTTCTGCCATCCATACCTCAAGTCCTTCCAACAAAAGGGAGGTTGTCTCTAATCCCTTCTGGTAAAAAAGGGAACACACTTGAACGGCTGAGGCCCCTGCAAGTATTTGTTTAATGACGTCTTCACCGCTCTGGATTCCCCCTGAAGAGGCCACATCACACCCCACTCTCCCAGAGAGAAGCCCCACCCACCGCAGGCTCTGATGGAAACTTCCAATCCCTTTACGACTTTTTGTACGAAGATTTTGAACATCGATATCCGGCACAAGGAACCAATTGAAAAGGACCAGGGCATCACACCCTGATTTCGCAAGCTGATGGGCCAAGTGAGGAAGGGCGGTGATTTGTGTGGTCAGTTTCACAGCCACGGGAATCGTGACTTCCTTTTTGACTTTCTCCAAAATATCGAGGTGGTATTTTTCATAATCGATACTTGGTGTATCGAGATCGATAGGAAGAAAGTAAATGTTCAATTCCAAACCATCTGCACCTGCATCCTGCAGTTGCCGAGCGAAACTGGGCCAAAGCTTATTCGACTGACAGTTGATGCTGGCAAAAATCGGGATGTTCACCTCTTTTTTTGCCTGCTCGATCATCTGCGTGAGTTCCTGAGGAGCATATTCAAGAAGTCCTCCGCGCCTCATATAATCCAAGGCTTCTGGATAGACATTGATATCTTCTTCTGGAATGTTCTGTTCCACTTGGAATTGCTCTTCGAAGATCGATTTCAGCACCACGGCTCCGGCACCCGCTTCCTCACATTGTTTTATCCCAGACAAAGATTTGGTGAGACCAGAACTCCCGACAATGATTGGGTTTCGGAGTTCCAATCCCATGTATTTGGTTCTCAGATCAGCCATGTTTTTCTCCGTTCTGAATAATTCAGGTTATGTCATTTTATAAATTATTGCAAATCCTCTACAGAGATTTCATGGCTTCATGCTGGCTTACAGGTCAAAGATTTTTCCCGGATTGAGGATATTGTTCGGATCAAAGGTTTTTTTGATCCCCTTCATCAGACTGATGGATTCTTCGTCTAAAACATAGGATAGGTAAGGTTTTTTCACGATCCCAATACCATGCTCCCCAGAGATTACTCCCCCCCTTTCTTTGCAGTCTCGGTATAGTTCTCTGCGAACATTTTCCAGTTTGTTTATCCAATCCTCCTCAGGAAGAGGGACTATGCGCCCATCTTCGTACACAGCTTTCATGATGTGTGTATGCACATTCCCATCGGCTGCATGGCCAAATGTCGGCAGCCAAATCTTGTATTCTTGAGAGACCTTTTGCACGCGCTTGACATGCTTGGCAATCTCGGCACGCGGCACGGCGATATCCAAAATTTCCAGGGTATGAGCTTTGATTGCTTCATAAATTTTGCTGCGGATTTCAAGAACCTGCTCTTGTTTGCTCGGGTTATCAGCCACAAAAACATCCAGAGCGTTTTGTTCCATACAAATTGCAGCCACCTGCTCGGACAACTTGTTCATCTGTTCCTCGGTTGCAGCATCGCAAATGATGAGCAAATAGGTGCTGCCTTCCGTGCATGGCCATCGTTTACGCAGAAAATTTTCCGTGATCTGAATGACATCTTTCGGGATAAACTCTACGGCCAGGGGCATGATTTTATTCGCTAGGAGTTCCGGCACCGTATCGATGGCGTCCTTTAGGTCATCATACGGGATGATAAGCGAACGGGACATCTGGGGAGATGGCATGAGCTGTATGGTGGCTTTAGTGATAATACCCAATGTGCCTTCCGAACCGATCATCAAATGCAATAAATTGTACCCGGTGCTGGATTTCATCAGTTTCCCACCCAGGTTGATTACCGCCCCTGAAGGAAGGACGACTTCCAACCCCCGAACATAGTTGCGGACAACGCCGTATTTAACCGCCCTGGCTCCTCCCGCATTCGTAGCGATGACACCTCCGATCATGGCTGTCTCATCTCCAGGGTGAGGGGGAAAGAAAAGGCCTTCCTCCTCGACGCGAGGGTAGAAGTCCATCAGCATGACGCCAGCTTCGGCCACGATCATCTGGTTTTGTTTGTCCACCTCGACAATACGGTTCATCCTCTCGAGAGAAAGAACGATGCCTCCGTTTACCGGCACACAACCCCCACACAGTCCCGTCGCTCCTCCTCGAGGAGTCACCGGGATTTTTTCTTCATTGGCCAAACAGAGAATCCGGGAAACCTCTTCTGTGGATTTTGGTTTGACCACGACATCAGGTTCTCGAGCGATATCACTGAGAGAAAATTCGTCATGACTGTAATCGATTTTTTTTTCTGGATCGCAGATCACACTTTTTTTCCCGACGATCTTTTCCAGTTTCAGGACAACTCTATCGGTCAATTCGTTAAACATGTTTATTCACCTTTTGGTTTTCGTCTTCTTCTCCGTCCTTTTCGAAAAGCCACAACAATCAACGGAGGTGTGACGATTGTCGTCAGGAGAGACATGCCAAGCACCACAGTATATACTTCTTTTGTGATCGATTGGAGAGAAAGACCGATTAGCGCCACGATAATTCCCACTTCTCCTCGTGGAATCATGCACACACCGATCTGGATTTTGGTTCGCAAATCCTCCTTCCAACAGGCCAGACCTGCCCCGAGCATTTTGCTCACGACAGCTACCGCTGATATCACCAGGACCAACATAACAAGGCGGAGATCGAGAAACGTCCTGGGATCGAGGTGTGCCCCCATCATCACAAAAAAGAAGGGGAGAAAAAATTCGCTCACGTATTTAACTTTGTTCTCCAGGTCATACACCCCTGCCATCTCGTCGATCACGATCCCGGCCATAAAGGCCCCGATAATCGCAGCCAGTCCGATTACATCGGCAAGCTCTGCCAAGCCCAGACAAAGAATAACGGATATAACAAAAGGACCCTCGGGGATGTTCAATTTTTCCACCCATTTGCGTGTTCTTTTTGCTACTCGAGGACCCCACCATGTGAGGAACCCGACAAAAGCGATGGATTCCACGACTAAAAGGGAAATCTCTACGATATGGAATTCCTTCGCTGCAAGCCCCTTCACGACCGCAAGAACGATCAATGCTAGGATATCGTCCAAAACCGCAGCACCCAACACAATGTAGGCAACCTTATGTTTTATCAACCCCATGTCTTGGAGGACTTTCACCGATATCCCGACGCTTGTAGCCAGGATGGCGGTCGCGATAAAGAGGCTTTCGACAAAAGGAAATCCCAACCAAAAAACAGTCAGGAATCCCAAAACAAGCGGAAACAAAACTCCGAGAAGGCCCACAAAAACAGCCGTGCGTCCTACAGCGAACAGGTCCTTGACCCTGATCTCGAGTCCGACATGAAACAGCAAAAATATCACCCCGATCTCAGCAAAGGACATCAGGACATGATTTTCTGTGCTAATGATCCCCAGGACGTAATTGCCCAGCAAAACGCCTGCCATCAGCTCGCCTATTATGGCGGGCATCCGGAGGCGGATGAATAATTCACCCAGTATTTTTGCCGAAGCAAAAATGATGAAAAAATAAAAGAGAAGATTTCCTGCTTCCATGTTTATAGGTCTATTGTTTAAACCAACAGCTGCTTTCTGTCAAATTAATTATTTGGGAAGGGAAAAAGAGCATGATCTGAGGTTGTCCCCTGTATTCCTCCAGGAATCCGAAGACCTGGATAGTCCTCCCTTTCATGCTTTGGATATCTCCGAAAAGAGAGAGATATTCCTTCGGGATCAGTGCGGTAAAATCTCCGCTTTTCGCTAGAAGAAACAGCAAACTTCCGCTTTTTCTGATACGGGCACACAGAAAACGTACTCTGCCCAACTTTCCGATATGATTCCGCACTTGCTGCGTGGTGATAATCGGATAAGGTACCTTATGCCAGAAACCTCTCCCCTGCTCCTGAGCCTCTTTTTGTGATGCGATGAATTTCTCCTTCATGTCATACGGAAACTTAAGAAACACACGGGCAAACCCCTCCTTCAGGATGAACTCGTTAAAAAGCCCTGCCTCAGTCCAAACATAGGCCAGAAGTCTTCCGTACTTATCTTCGATCTCTCTATCATAAGAAAGCTTTACACTTTTCCGGTAAAGGTGATGGAAAGTGAACCTCTTAGCCAGCAAGGCTTCCAACGGGGTATTTGCCGGAGTATCCTCGATCTCAGGCGTATCGATACCGATCAGTCGCACTCGCCGCTCAAATCCGTTATCAGACTTTACTTTGACGGTATCTCCATCATAAACGACAACGACCGTTCCTTTGTTTAATTGACGGCTTTGTGCGGAAAAAAGGCTGAAACACAAAAGAAAAACCAACGTTTTTTTCATGCTTCGATACAAGGGAGAAAAAAAGAACAGCTATTTCTTGAGGAATTGTTTCACTGCCTGTTTGATATGTCTGGCAGATATCCCGTATTTCTCCAGCAATTCCTCGGGTTCACCCGAGCGGGGCAGATCATCGACAGCTAGGTGTATTAAGTCTGCTCTGCCGCTGAGGAGAGAAGCAACAGCCTCGCCCAGCCCTCCGCTTCGGAAGTGATCTTCCACAACAACGGCCTTGTTCCCTGCCTTTGCGACCTCTTTGAATATTTTCGGGTCCATGGGCTGGACGGAGTAGGCATCGATCACGCGAATCCATATATTTTCCTTCTTGAGCTCTTCATAGGCTTTCAAAGCCTCATGAACGGTTATGCCTGCTGCAATCACGGCTGCGCTGTCTTTCTGGCTTCTTTTCAGGACCCTTGAGCCACCGATCGGAAACTCCTCACCTTTGTTGTACAGGATGGGCGTGCCGGGTCGTGAGGTCCGCAGATAAGCCAATCCTTTGAACCTGGCCATGGCTTCGACGCACCCTTCTGTGGAATAGGCATCGCTGGGATAAAGCACGGCGCAACCAGGGATCGTACGAAACAGAGCAAGGTCCTCCAGGCCCATCTGGGAAGGTCCGTCAGCACCGATGCTTACTCCTACGTGGGAACCGACCAGCTTCATGTTTGAAAAGGAATAGCCGGACATTCTTATCTGGTCATGAGCTCGGCACAAAAACGCCGCAAAAGTTGCAAGGAACGGGAGATATCCTCTTGCTGCCATCCCGATACCGATCCCCACCATGTTTTGCTCGGCAATATACACTTCGAACGACCTTTTGGGAAAAGCGGCAAAAAACGAATCGGCATACGTGGAATTCTTGACATCCCCATCGATGGACACGATCGACTCGTTGACTTTTCCCAGGTTGACTAGGGCATTTCCATAAGCGCGTCTTGTGGCTGTATCCTTATCGTATGTGTTTTTCGTGAATTGAAATCCTCTTTTCAATTTGGGTCGTTTTAATTTATTCGGCTTTTGGACATATTTTTTTGCATCGATTTCCGGCATCGGACCGAGCTCATCCAGTGCTCGCTCGAGATCTGCCTGTTTCAAAGGCTTGCCATGCCAGCCGTTTTTATCCTTACAAAAGGAAACACCCTTGCCCTTTATGGTCTTGGCAATGATGGCTGTCGGCTTTTTGGACTGTTTGGCCTTTTTAAAGGCGGACAATATCTGGGATATGTTGTGCCCATCGATTTTGATCGCATTCCAGCCAAAAGCTTTGAACTTTCTCTCGTAAGCATCCAGGTCGTGTCCGTGCATGGTCGGATCGGACTGCCCCAGTCTGTTGATGTCCAATAGGGCACACAGGTTATCAAGACCGGCCAGGGAGGCTTGGTTTGCTGCTTCCCATACAGCTCCCTCGGCACATTCCCCATCTCCCATCACGACATAAACCCGCCTTGGGCATTTTCCCAGTTTCATAGCCATGGCCAATCCTACTCCGACGGAAAGGCCTTGTCCGAGAGAACCGGTTGCTCCCTTTACCCACTTCATCCGGGGCGTGGGATGACCTTCTAAGGATGATGTGATCTTCCGCAGACTCATAAGGCTTTTTTGCGAAATTATGCCTGCTTCGGCATAAGCCGCCCAGAGGATGGGAGCTGCATGTCCTTTGGAGAGGACAAACTCATCATTGGACCAATCGAACGGATCATGAATGTTGTATCTCATTTCATCAAAGAATAAACATGCTGCAAGCTCTGCCATCGAAGAACATGTCGTCGGATGACCGGATCCTGCCTTGGAAGTCATCTTGAAAGAGTGAATCCTTAACCTTTGGGCAATTTTTTCCAGAGCCTTTTTTTTGTCCATAGGGATATTGCCTCCTACCTCTGTCAAAAATCAGGGCATTTCAGCCGCATTATATTATCATCTTTCCGATTAAACAACTTATATTGTTATAAAGTAAATATTTCTTTTTTTTCTGATTAGAACAGATCTTTTTCGTACCAAAACTCTCGCGACTTCACTCCAAAACCCACAGATTTACAAAGATGTATGGCAGGCGTATTTTCACTGTCAACCGTGAGTTCTAAAGAAGTCGCTTCCCTTTTTCTTAAATGTTCCAAGCTGGCCTGGAACAACTTTTTTCCCCACCCCTTCCCTTGGAATTCTGGATCGATACCAAACATGTGAAGCCGCCATTTTCTTTTTTTTATGGCTTTTCCTTCTCTGATAACAGGATGTAACCAGCTGTATCCAATAATTTTTGCGTTCTCTCTGATCATTAGGATATTCTGCCATTTGCTTTGAGTCAGACGAAAAAAGTATTGAATATCATCTGGAGAGTTCGGACAAAATCCCCAACTCCCTGTGAAAATCCGGTTCTGAACTGTGGTCAACAAGGCAGCATCTCCTGCTCGAAAATGTTCGATAGCAGCTGATACAGGGATTCGCTCAAAAGATCCCATCAAATCGACCTCCATGCCCAAAAAACACCTTTCCTGAGAGAAGCCGAGCTCGACAGCAAAATTCCGAGTGAACTTGTCCTCTTCTGGGATGCCCACATGGGCCACTCTGGCGCCTTGTTGATGCCCTCGTTCACACCCGTATTTCACCAGTTCTTTCCCGATCCTTTTCCGCTGGACAGCTGGATGCACAAACCACTCGATGATCGTTCTTGCAATACGTAACTCTGTTGTCACATCGGCAATCCCGACGATCCTTCGATTCCACTCTGCAATAAACAGATCTTTATCCAATGAATAATTGGTCCGGCCCAGGTTATTCTTAACGAACGGCGATCCCCCCTGCCAGACTTCACCCTTCATGTGATAAGCGTAGCGAAAAAAGCTCTGTAACTTCGGCCAATCTCTTGGAGTAGGATTTGTGATGGATAACGAACCTGAATACATCATTTTATTGTTGGGAACGTTGTTGGGGACGGGACGTCCCCAAAGTCATCCCCAAAGTCACTATTTTGACCAGAGCGATAGAGCAGCGTATTCCAATCCTTCTGTGTCCCTACAAACCTTTCGTAAGTCGCAATCCGCTCAAATTTCATGAGTTTACTATTTTACTAATTCGGGGGCAGGATATCCAATCACCATTCAGAAAGGATGACCTGACCCTCCACCCCACCCTAGCATTAAAGGATGCAAGGAGTGGTTCATGAAGCTGTAGTAAACTACCGCAAATGGGCTGCAACGATGCCGATGCAGTTAGATTGGGTTGTTATAAGGGAAAAAATTTAGGAATGTTAGCCTGGATTATTTACAGGTTTAGATTGCTGTAGCGGCGAGGAACTGGCTCATGAGTTGTATTATGTATACTACGATTGGGCCATGACGCTGCCGATGCAGTGAGATTAGCCTGTAAATAATTCAGGCTAGAACATGTAGGCGAATTTGATGAACAGAGTATGCCCCTGAGTTCCTTTTTCTCCGAATTCCCCTGTTCCCTTCTGGTAAGCCACTTGGATGGATCCAAAAGGAGGCTGGAACCGGTAGACAAAAAGTACCTGGACATTGCTCTTATCGATCACGGTGTTGAGCTGATAGAAAAGTTTAATGAACAGATCGTTCGTGAAATAATTCGTTGCCCTGAGAACATGAATCCAGGTACTTTCTTTTTCCGGATCCGGATCGAACACAACACGCTCTAATCCATACGAGACTGAAAAGTCTTGGGTTAGCTTGAAATTGACATTCCCTTCCAAAAGTTGAAAGTCTCTGTCATAGTTTCGCCCAAAGCTGTAGGCAACAGAAGCATGCTGCCACTCTCTGGTGTTATAACCGATATCGATCTCACTCTGGCGGTTCCGGAATTTTTTTTCATACAGCTTGAACTCTTCATGGTGTTCCAGTGTGATGGAAAACTTATTCTTCAGGTCAAAACCCACTTCTTGATCGATTTTCCAACTGCGAAGTGTGCCATCCAATCCCCAATAAATATTGTAATTGGACTCATATTCGATGCGTTCAAATCCCAATTTCCTCGGGAAAAATGTTTTTGATAAGGCCGAATCCAGCTCCCTTCTGTTATCGTCACGGACAAATCCAACCTTGTTGGCGTTATCTGCAAAATTTGTCCCAAGCTGTGTGTACCGGATATGGATATGAAACGTGGATGTATCATAACTGGGACGCAGGAAAAAGGCGATGTTATCGGCATTTTTATCGCCATAGCTCAAAGCAAGCTGTCCGGTGAATTTAAAAGTATCCGAAAAGTAGAGGGCCGTATCGATTCCTGTTGTTCCCCAGTTTTTGCCGTTAACAAGCTTGTTGGCTGCAATGAGTCCGATGTTCGAGGATTTCATCACATCCTTTTTCAGGCGAAAGGCCGTAAAATTGGCAGAATCCTCGCCTCTCTCTTCATCCTCTTTTGTCTGGGCAGTCAATCCTTGAAACTCATAGCCACCGACCTTTCCGTAGACTTTTGTCCCCCCGTAAATATCCGAAATCCTCCGCGAATAAAACAATTGGATACGCTGCCGGTAAATTTCACTCCCTTCCAGGAAAAAATTTCTCTTTTCGGGAAGAAAGGTTTCGAATCGGGTAAGGTTGATGACCTCTTGATCAGCCTCAACCGTGGCAAAATCAGGGTTGATGGTCAAATTCCCCGAGACAGTCTGAGAAAAAGCATACCGTGCATCCAGTCCAACATCAGCAGTTGTTTTTTTCCATTCCTCTGCTTTTGCAACAATGTGAGGGATGATCTGGAATTTTTTTTCTGCTTTTTTCAGGTTCAAACCCTTCAGTTCCCCAAATTGGGAAACCTTATAAGCAGATTCTAAAGGCCCCGTCCAAAAGCTGAACTCTAATTTACGGGGGATTCCCCTTCCCAAGTTTAATCCCCATGTTTTGCCCTCTCCCGGTTCGTACTTGATACTGCTGAGCTCGACGGCAAACTCAGCCGTCCAGCCAAAATCGGTTCTCTGTGCCGCAGATTTCCATATCCCATCCCAGGTAGAATCATTCGTTCGACCGTTATCCGTGATTCGGCCATCCCACTGGGTTCCCAACAGGTTGGTGCACACATAATAACATGTTCTCCGGTCGTGAAAGGTATCGAGGAGAACATAAACCGAGTCATCCGCCTTAAGGTCGGAATCCCTCTTGGTCATACGAGCCGCAATTTTTTCCGGTTCTGTGTCATAACACCAAAAGCCAAAATAGATATACCTGTCATCGAACAAAACTTTGACAACAGTCCGTTCCGAGGCTGAATTTCCCAATTCGGGCTGAAACTGTATAAAATCTCTGGCTTCGGAAGCCTCTTCCCATGTTGGTTCATCCAACAAGCCATCCACTTTTATCGGGGAATCCGTTTTTGTGCCAACCACATCTTTGGATTTCCACTGCCCCATGAGGAATGATGAAAACAGGAACACGCACATGAATATGGATATTAGTTTTTTCATTTTTTTTTCTAAATAATCAGACAATGTACCACATACTGGTTAACAGGACAATGAATTTGTCCTGCTATGTAAGCATCTATTTCCGTGATTAATGGGACTTTTGGGAATGGTTGAAGCGGTCTCAGTGGGTGGCGAGATAGTGTTTGGCCCAGAGATGATTGATGTTCAACTCCAAAGCTTTCCGAAATTCACCCTCCGCCTTATCTTTTTCTCTCTGTCCCAAAAAACCAAGGCCTAACAAATAATGTGCCTGAGCCCGTCGGCTGACAGCTGATTGTCTTTCTCCGAACTTAGCGAAAAAATCCATATCCGCTGTGGCTTCCAATCTTTCCCTTGCAAACCGCATCAATCCTGAAAAAATCCGCTCTGCATCCTCTTTTTGTCCCAATCTCTGATAGGACATCCCTTGGTAAAAGCTCAACTCAGACCAACCTCTTTCTTGCTCCACAGCCTTTTCATAATGTTCCCTGGCCTTTTCCCTCTTTCCCAAACCATCATATACCAACCCCACAAAATACTGGACTCTCGGCTCTCCTCCTCCCCGAACGGGTTTGCCAACCTCTAAATTCTCAGGATATTCCAGGGCTTTGAGAAAACTGTTTAGGGCATTTGCATAATCCTTAGAATAAAAGTATTTTTGTCCGCGCAGCAAATGGGCATCGACAAAGACGTTGTAGATTCTCCCCCCCCCTTCCCACACATGAAAGTGATGGTTTTCAAGCAAGTCTATGGCTCTATCATAATCGCCCAACTGGACCAGAAGACTTATCTCTCTGGAAAGCGCATCGTCCCGCTGTCTGACTATCTCATGATTCTCTGCCAAAAGGGCCAGCCTTTTATCAGGAGATACACCTCCATCCTCATATAGAACATCTAGCTCATAGTAAAGCCGGGCCTCTGAGGGAGCAAGTGCCTGGGCTCTCTCCAGGCATTCTATCGCTTGAGAAACATCGTTTTTTACCCGTGCATATGCCAGCCCTAGATTGCGAAGAGAAAGAACAAATCTATTATCGAGCGCCACCGATTTTTCCCATCGCTTTATGGCTTCTTCCGGTTGATGGTTAAATAACAAGTTGCCGAGATAATAGAATACTTTTGAGTCCTCCGGATTTTTCTTTAGGGCCTGCTTGAGAACATCCATGGATTCCCATCGGAACGGAAAACAATAATCCGATGGCATTTGACTCGCCTTTTTGTAATACGCAATGGCTTTGTCTTCATCTCCTTTCTTACTCAGATAAAACCCCAAATAGTAGTACACCATCGGAAAGTCAGATTCCTGGCATTCCAACCGGCTTAACACATCGATCGCCTCCGCCCACAACCCGCAGTTCCCGTAATCAACAGCCAGCTCCAGGTAATTCTGGACATCATCCCGCATCTTAATTTTTAGATCGGTCAATCGATCTGCAGCCTTCTTTGTCCCTCCCGGTTCATTGGACTGCAAATACTGCTCATTGGCCGCCCAATAATTCAAAGGATCCGCAGACATAATTTCTGCAGTGATCTCAGCGGCCTCATCCATTTTCCCTATTTTTCTCAGCAAAACAGCTTTCAGATTCTGCGCACGCAGACTCAAAGCATTTAGATACAGAGACCTGTCGATAAAACCGAAACCTTGTGAATAAGCACCTCTTAAGCAGGAAAGTTCCGCCAATTGGTAATAACTCGCTGCCCTCCATCCTTGACTCCAAGTGGTTTTAGAGAAAGCATCGTAAGCTTCGTTATACTTGTGCTGTGCGCGCAGAGCTAAGCCAAGATAATAGCACGCCTCACCATCCTTTTGCCTGGTGTAGTTTTTGGTCGCCCTTTGCAGAGCCCGATTCAGCCCTTCTTCCGCTCGGGCAAACATCCCCCACTTGCAATAAAGGATAGCCAGTGCCGTGTTGACCACATAGTTTCTCGGATCTCTTTTCAGAGCTTCCTCATAATACGGGGATGGCTCGAGGGCTGGATTATGGAACTGTTCCAGACGCAATCCTGTGTGGTAAAGTTCATCCACGGTCCCAATCTTCTCTGGAACCGGAGGAAGGTTGACCGGTTCGGGCATGGGATCTCCCTTTGGCTTCACCGGCGTATAGCTGATCAGCCTTTCTCCTGATGGAGAGAGGAGCGCGAGGCGAAGATCTTCCTTCAACACTCCAGGCGGATGTTTTATCTCCTCAAAATAGGGAACACTTGGTGAAATATCGATAGTCTTTTCAGACAAAACTTTTTTCCCTGCCAAAAGCACGACCTTTGCTCCTCGATGGGCGGCGGTCGTGTTTACTCCCATCTTGATAAATCCTTCAGGAGTCGTGTCAAGATAGATGGCAGCTTCTAGGTTGGCCTTCTTAACACCCTGAATTTCGCGCAAAGGAAACCAGTGTTGTTTGACCTCCCTTACCTCATAAGGTTGGAGCCAGCTGTAATCCGGCTGGTTATCCGAATAGGCTCCGACCATCAATTCGATATACGGGCCATCAGAGTCGCTCAAGATCTTTTCCCACGTCTGGCCTTGGGTTCCTGTTCCCCATGTCCAGAACTTCTTCCCCGGAGCGATGTGGTGATCGGCCACATAAACTACTCCGACCTTCTTCCCGTGGTCGTACCCAGCAGAAAAATCCTCTCCATCGTTCCAGGCAAAAAAGGATGTGGGAGCCTGATGGTTTTTGTACCAGCTGACGTCCACTCCTTTGGTGTAGTCCACGCGGTTGAAGACTTCTGTGGATACGGGCCAGCGGGAAAACTGATTTTTCCCGTGGAATGTGGCGAATTCTGTGCTCGGAGGAAAGATGATCTGATAATCGTTTGTGGCGTGCACAGCCACATTGGCCCAATACAGGATGGATTGTGCGAGGGGCGTGCGGTTGAAGAGCTTGACCGTAGCCTCAAGGTAGGATCTGCCGGGATAAAGGGTGAGGCCGATAATCCATTTTGTGCGGTGGCGGATTTCCACCTCGCCTACCCAGATGGTCTTGCTGCCGTCAGGATTTTCAGTCAGAGTGTAATCGACGGGCATAAATGCCGTGGCCCTGTGATGATGGGGAAAATTCCACTCCACGCCTCCGGAAATCCATGCCCCCAACATGCCGATCAAGGCAGGCTTTATCACGTGCTGGTGATAGAAAAAATCATAATGGTTTGTCTTGTCCTGGGCGGAAAAAATCCTCCCACCTATCTCGGGCAGCACACAGATCTTCACATAATCGTTTTCGAGATAGAGCGCCTTGTAGGTCTTGTCCTCGCGCTGATCTGTCAATTTATCCAGCATCGGATAGGGATAGATCGGACCTTTGGCTCCTTGGTAGGCGCGTCCGTTGTAGAATAAAGGAAATTTATCCGGTTTGCCCACAAGGTAAGTGGGAATGACAAGAGGCTCTTCCCAAACTCTCACATCCGGAAAAGCAAACGTGGGAAAAGCTCCCCACAATAAAATAACCAGCCCAAAAATCAGCGTTATGGCACTCCATTTTTCCATTTTGTTCATTCTTTTTCCCTCGATTTGATTTTTGTTTTTTTCTTCTTTAAATCGCGGACATTCAACACGATCGACAAACAAAAAGCCGCAACCAAAAAAGCGACAGCAAAAATATCCACGAGCCCTCGGCTGACATCCAACCCGGTTAGCTTCTCGACAAGGAATTCCAGATAGGAAGTCGAACTATCGTACAGGCCCAGTTTCATCCTCACCTGCCAGTGCCAATCCGTACAGGGGCAATACCCGAAGCCATACCAAATCCCAAGAAAAAACCAGGAAAATGTTGTCAAAACAATAAGAATCAGATTGGCCAATCTTGTCTTTTTCCAAATCCATCCAAAAACGATAAACAGGACGATGCAGGTATGGAACACAAAGAAAAAAATATTCAGAAAGGCATACATGTGCTTTTTTTTATATCAATATTTTATTCCAATAGGCAATCCTAAAAAGATGAATCCTTTTGCAATTTGTTTACGTATATATAAGTGGGGATGGGAAAGGATGATACAAAATGAAAACAAAAACGAAAATTGCCATCTTGATGGTAGCCGTCCTTCTTTCCCTGTTTGGTTTTAATCT
>CAYPGQ010000061.1:0-24967 GCA_964410125.1 uncultured Eubacteriales bacterium
AATGACGCACTGGAGTATATGATCGCCGGTGCAAGTGCCATCGAGGTGGGGACAGCCAATTTTGTCGATCCTGAATCGACAAAAAATGTCATCCGAGACCTTGAAGCTTATTGCCGAAAAAACGGAATCCAAAACATAGAGCAAATCATCGGCACGTTGAAGGTCTGAACAGGAATTTTCGAAAGGACAACAAGAAAATGACCAAAAATGACAACCTCGCCGGAAGGATCATCATTGCTTTGGATGTCAAAACGAGAGGGGAGGCTTTATCCCTGGTTCAGGAACTTCCGGATGCGGAAATATTTAAAGTGGGGCTCACACTTTTCACTTCTGAAGGTCCTTCCCTGCTGCAAGAAATCCAGAAGCAGGGAAAAAAGATTTTTCTAGACCTCAAACTGCACGACATTCCCCATCAAATAGCTGGAGCTGTCAAGGCAGGAATCGGGCACAGGATTCATATGATGACCCTTCATGCCTCGGGCGGCCGAGAGATGATGGCGCAGGCGGCCGAAGCAGCAGAACAGGAAGCCCAAAAAAGCGGCCAAACCAAGCCCCTACTTTTAGCCGTAACCGTCCTCACCAGTCTCAAGGAAGAACAACTCCGAGACATCGGAATGGATGATAGTGTAAACGAACAGGTTTTGCGATTGGCAAGATTGGCCAAGGATAACAGGATGGATGGAGTAGTCTGTTCACCTCAGGAAATCGACATTATCAAGAAAGAATTCGGTCAAGATTTTCTGGTTGTCTCTCCGGGTATCCGTCCTGTATGGGCGGCGGCACAGGACCAAAAGAGGATATTGACACCTGGTGAAGCTATCGGGAAAGGCGTGGATTATATGGTGATCGGCCGGCCGATCACAAAAGCCGCTGCTCCTTTTGAAGCATTCCTCAAAATCGTTGAAGAACTAAATCGTGCGGTAAACTCCTCCGACAGCAAAAATAGCGCCTAGAATCACAGCCACAACCACCCATACGATAACAGCTACGATCAGACTCACAACCATGTAGGTAATAACCTTATCTTTCGGGGTATCCATCATCGGGCATACAAATCCGAGATACAAAATATAGATTCCGTACAGGCTGGCCAAAACAACTAAAACATTCAGTAAAGGGATAATGTAGAGAACTCCTGCCACCCAAGCAGGAGTCATGCTGTAGACAGCCAGTTTCATCGCAGCGGTCGCGTCGGGCTTGGATGAAAATGTCGGAGCGAGCGCATTGATGATAATTCCGAACACGTACACGGAAACAAGAGTAAGAACATAAAAAAGGATGGCACGCAAAAGACCCGTGCCAAGGCCCATCCTATACGATCCCACAAACGGAATCCTTCGTCCGATCAGGCTCCATCCGATAAACTGAGCCACTGCCGGAATAGCCAACAAGATTGCCGCGTAAGAAGTGAAGAGTTCTGCAATGGTGATCTTTTCTTCCTTAATTTTTATCCATTCCTCTTTGGGCTTTATAATGAGCTGTTGAACTCGATTTACAATATCCATCTGTGTCCTCCTTACAGGTTGAATTGCCAAAACTATATAATTTTTAAATTCTGAAGTCAAATGAAACGGCACATCTATTTTCAGAAAGCAGGGAATTTAAGGTTTATGCTGGAGGCGCGGGTCGGATTCGAACCGACGAATCGAGGTTTTGCAGACCCCTCCCTTAGCCACTTGGGTACCGCGCCCTGTGTTTCATAATTCCAAACAAAAAAAATGGAGCGGACGATGGGATTTGAACCCACGACCTTCTGCTTGGCAAGCAGACGTTCTACCACTGAACTACGCCCGCTCTCTAAGATATCTACACAAAAGCTCTGGGGCTAAACTACCAAAATTGATAAATTCTGTCAATATTGACTCCCCCGGCCGGAAACACAATTCCACTCGAAAAGGCCAATATGAAAACGATGTGTCAGATGATAAAGGACGTAAAACTATAAAAAATATCGAGAAGATTTGTCTGTCTAATGATTTCTCGATTGAACCAGATCTCCGATCAGCAGAGCATCCTTAGAGGAAAGAATTTTCACCGTGCAAGTTGTTTTCTGCGTGTCGATGACCACCATATTTCCAAACACAAAAAGAGGGGTTCCCTTGTAGAGCTTTCTGTAGGCAACAAGCTGCTGACCCAACTGAATTCCATCGACTTCACCCAGATTTAGAAGCCCCCAGGCTCCCCTTGCAGCTTGGAAGTAATCATCTCTCAGATAAAGAATCTCTCCTCTCAGGCCGTTGTTTTCATACGGAGGCACATTGTAACCCAGATCCTTGCCCATCCGTCCCTCTTTTTCTTCGAACGGGATCAAGTAGTTTCCGACCATAACCGGACCGCACGCCTTTTCGACACGAGCAGAAGATGCATTTTCTTCAAGCGCCACAACACGCACTCTTCCACGCTGGTGGACAAGGGGGCCATATCCATGAATCGGCTCACCCACTTCAAGCACCTGGAACATCTGCCCTTCTTCGATCCCATCATTCCGCCCTTTGTTGATGTAAACAATATCTCCGTTGTTGAACTGAACCCTCTCGTAAGCTCTTTCGGCTCCGAATATCTTTGTTTCCGGCACGCCTTCATCCATGATAAAAAAGGAACAATATAGATCCGTCTCGTTAAGAAGATCGTATATCTCTTGATATATCTTAGCTTTTTGGACTTGGTATTCATCTTGGGCTTCTTGATATTCATCTTGAGCTTCTTGCTCCTGTTCTAGCACTTCGGCAAACTCCAAATCTCCAGCAACGTCAGGGGATGTCATTTCCACTCTTTGGAGCGAAATGTTCCCGCAGGCTTTGGGCATGATGAATTCGTAAAGCTTGTTCCCGTTCATGACGGTAAAGGAATAGACAGATAAGGGATTATTCCCCGCCCATTCCAGATCATGGACGACTTTGACCTTGCCTCCCGAGCGGAACAGCATCCACACAATTTTGTCTCCGACCGCTAATTCTTTTTCCGTATAGGCAGATTGCTTTACCTGATCGATAAACGGAACGGACAAATTGCTGTATCCGGCCAAGTTAAATCCGTTTTGGATGTCGGCGGAAAATTTATCCAACAGGCTCTGAAAAATTTCTCCGCTCGTCATATCTTTTTGGATGTTTACCAGCTTGTATTGTCCGATATTTCTGAGTTTTTTGGTCTCGGCTTGAGCTCCCATACAGAAAAGAACAAAAACTCCTATTATGAAAAATGCGCATTTTTTGTTATTCATCCAAGCCTCCTTTATTACCCAGATGGAATCCTTCATTCAAGGGAAAGATTCGAGTAAAGATTCTCACTTTTTGGCCTATTGCTAATAGTGGTTGATCCAAAATTTTGCCTTTATTATATTCTCTGCATACTGCCCTGTCAACAGCATTCGCTTTTTTCCTATTTAAAGACGTACAGGTCCACTTAAGCCTCTCACTCTTTTGAGTCGAACAGAGAAAGAATTTATTGAACACAAATGATAATTCCCGCCAGCCAACAGCGTCTATATCCATGGAGGTCAAAAATGTCACAATCACCGGATAAACAACCGTATTCCTATCTGGAAAACCTAGAATGCTGGCAACAGGCGAAAAAGCTTGCCGTGCACATGTATCAGTTTTCCTCAGACGGAAACCTCAACCACGACTTCGTTTTGCGCGATCAACTGAGGAAATCAGCCATAGCGATCGCCTCACAAATCGCTTGCGGAAAGGAACGGGGCAGTGCTACCGAGTTCATCAAATTTTTGGGGGCTGCCAAAGCTTCCGCCGCTGAGCTCCGCACCCAACTTGTAATATCAAGAGAAATCGGCTACCTGTCTGAGGGAGATTTCCTGGATTTTGAAGACAAAATTAACCGCATTTCTGCCATGCTTGGAGGATTGATACGAGCCATCCGGAAACGCCAGGAAAGCCAAAAATAGACAAGGTCAATCGATTCCGATACAATGAGCCCGTACGGAAAAACACAGAATGGCACAAAAACTCAAAGTGGCTCTTTTATTTGGGGGCCGTTCGGCAGAACACGAAGTATCCATCATCTCTGCCGGTTCGGTTTACAAAAACCTTGACAAACAAAAATATGCTCTTTCCTGCATCTACATCAATAAACAGGGATCATGGCGGGTTGCGGAATCGCCGTTCGTTCCGCAGGCCGAACTGGAAAAAGGTCCGTTTTTAACTTTTTTGCCCTGGGGAAATAAATCCTCCTTTTCCCCTATCGATGCAGACATATATTTTCCCATTCTTCACGGCCCCTACGGGGAAGATGGCACCATCCAAGGCCTCTTTGAAATGGCCGATATCCCCTATGTAGGAGCAACGGTTCTTGCCTCGGCGACGGGGATGGATAAGGCAGTTGCCAAGAGTCTTTTTCAGGATAAAAACTTACCGGTAGCAAAACATTTTGTGCTCTCAGAGTTCTTTTGGAACATTAAATCCACCGAAATCCTTGATCGGATTCACAGGGATTTCTCTTTTCCATTTTTTGTCAAACCCGCCAACATGGGATCAAGTGTGGGGATCACAAAAGTCATGGATAACGAACAGACCCAATCAGCCCTTCATGCCGCCTTCCAGTACGATGCTAAAATATTGATCGAGCAAGGCATCGAGGGACGGGAAATCGAATGCAGCGTACTGGGAAACACCAAACCCGAGGCCTCGCTTCCCGGAGAAATTATTTCTTACAGGGACTTTTATGACTATAGGGACAAATACATCGACGGAAAAACGTCCTTTAAAATCCCGGCGGAACTGCCTCTGGATATCACCGAAAAAGTCCGAAACATGGCCATTGCGGCTTTTTGGGCCATCGATTGTTCGGGTATGGCCCGGGTGGATTTTTTTCTCCAGGAAGGAACGGAGAAGCTATTCCTGAACGAAATCAACACCATTCCCGGATTCACAGAAATCAGCATGTACCCTAAACTGTGGGAGGTAAGCGGTCTTTCCTATCCTCAGCTTCTGGATAAATTGATCGACCTCGGGCTCGAGCAGCATAAAAACAAAAAAAGAAAAGGAGTCAATTTCAAGCCTTGAGATTATTGGGAATAGATTACGGAGATCGAAAGATCGGTTTGGCCATAAGTGATCAGCTGGGGATCACGGCGCAACCTCTGATAAGTTATCGGCGAAAAACCAAAAAACAAGACGCGGACTATTTCAAACATGTGGTCTCGGAATACGAAATCAAAGAAGTCATCGTTGGTTTGCCCCTGAGGATGGACGGAAGTTCCGGGACCAGGGCTGAAAAAACGCGGGAATTTGCGCGCTGGTTAGAGCAAACCCTGAATCTTCCGGTTCACTTCTGGGATGAACGTCTGACGACCAAACAGGCAAACAAAATCCTCAGCCAGCAAAAAGTCGCCCCTAAAGCTAAAAAAGACATCGAGGACCAGATCTCGGCCATGATCATTCTGTCCACATATTTGGAGAGCAAAAGAGCAAAATCGGATGCTGGTCAAAATAGTTAGATTAGGCCTGATATCGGCTGCATTGCTGCTGCTCCTTTTCATTTCATGGTTTTCCTTGGAATTTTACCGTCCGATGGAAACACCGCCAAACACCGTCGTTTTTGAGGTCGAAAAGGGACAAACCGCAAAGGAGATCGCCCTCAACCTTAAAAAAAACGGGATCACAAAAAAAACATGGCCATTCCTCTTGGGATACAGGATCTTCTTCTCCGCCCAAAGCTTGAAAGCAGGGGAGTATGCCATCGCGATCCCCGACTCACCCAAGAATATTCTGCAGGTCCTTTCCGAAGGAAGCGTGTATCTTCATTCCATAACAATTCCCGAGGGGCTGATCATCCAGGAGATAGCCGGACTTTTGGATTCAGAGGGTTTTGCAGCTAAACAGGATTTTCTGCAGGATATGGCGGAAATATCCCTCATTTCTTCCCTGGACAAGGAGGCCCCAAACCTTGAAGGATATCTTTTTCCGGAAACCTATCGCTTTGCCAAAGGAACTCCCTCAGAAGAAATCGTCGCGGCTATGGTTTTTCAGTTCACAAAGGTCTTTTCCCAAGAGTGGATCGAACGGGCCGCGGAACTGGGAATGTCCATCCGTGATATCGTAACGTTGGCATCTCTGATAGAAAAGGAAACTTCCCTTCGCAAAGAGAAAAAGATCATCTCTGCTGTTTTTCATAATCGCTTAAAAATTGGCATGAAGCTGGATTGTGATCCCACGATTATTTACGTTCTCAAGCTCGAAGGAAGATTCAAAGACCGTTTGCGCACCAGAGACCTCAAGTACGATTCTCCTTTCAACACCTACCTCTACTCCGGTTTACCGCCAGGACCGATCGCCAATCCCGGGAGAGGTTCTCTCGAAGCCGCTCTTTATCCCACAGACGAAAAATTCCTGTATTTTGTCTCGAAAAACGACGGGAGTCACCATTTCAGCCAAACCTTCCACGAACACCAGAACGCGGTCAACAAATACCAACGGCGCTAACAACCTCTCCAGCCTCAAAACTATAATCGCAAAGTATTGCCAAAATCGGCAAATCCAACCGACTAAACAGATATACACAATAAAAAAGTCCGCTGAATAACGAATTGTAATCAGGATATTTTACCGTTTTTTTTTGTAGAAATAAATCTTGAGTTTTGGTATAGTATTTGATTGAAACAGACTAGAGACACCATGGCAGGAACACTAACCAAAAGAAGAAAAAACCAAACGGTTGATCTCGAGGAGGAAACATGAAATTAAAAGCCTTTTTTTTCACCGCTCTAATATCAGGGATAATTCTGTGTTTATTCTCTGCACCTCTCTCGTTTGCTCAGGAAGAACAGAGAACAGCAGTCATAATCCCTCCCCAAGTCAAAACGGCTTTTCAAGAAGGGATGCAATCCCGGGAAGCTCGAGTCGATATCCCATTCCAAATCACCAACAGCATTTTTCTGCCGGCCGGCCAACAGAACCTGCAAGCTGTCATTATCTTCAAAACCAAAAATGTCGACCTTGGATTCGCCCCTCCCGCCGTCGTGCCTCAAGCTGAAATCCAGGAGGAACAACCCGCACCGACAACCCTGATCGCACAAAATTATGTCTTTCTTCAGTTCAACAAACTGGAAACCCAAACTCCTGGCGAACTGGTAAAAGAAGTCTACATCCCGATGCGTGTTGAAGAAGAAAGCGCCTCGTACGATCCGGAACAAGAAGGAACATACACCACAGGATATCCCCTTCCGCCCGGAAGCTACCTCCTGTCCATGGCTGTGACCTCCCAAGATTTTCAGAAAATCGGGACTCAGTATCTTGAAATCACTCTTCCAGATCCTCTTTCTTTCACCGACACAATCGATACGACACCGGTCATTTTCGCAAAAAATATAAAGCAGGTCGCCACGCCCGAGACAACTGCTGAAATCCATGAAGATTTTTTCGCTTATTCAATTCTTCAGATCGAACCCAACATCGAACAAATTTTTGCCCCCCAAGACAACCTGGATATCTTTTTCTTTATTTTTGGCGCTCAGGCCAATCCCCAAGGACAATCGGATATTGAAGTCCACTACGAAGTGTATAAAGATGAAGAGCTCGTCATCAATTACGCAGCCCAAAAATACAACTCTCCTCTTGTGAGCCAACCATTGCCGATGAAAAAAACGGTTCTCGTCCGTACGACTAAAGGCACCGAAACAAGCGAAACAAGAGAACAGAGAAACCTGGAGGCCGGAGGTTATACGTTATCCATCACAATCAAAGATAACATTTCGACGAAGACAGTCAAAAAGACAATCGATTTTGAAGTCAGAGGCTGATCTGTAGAGTTTATTTCAAATCCGTAAAGATATTCGGAATTTGTTTTTCTTTCAACATATCGTTAAAAATCTTAACATCCTTCTCGATTAACTGTTTCAAACGATCTCGATGGTCGGCCAATTGTCTCTTGAACATTTCAAACACTTCGATCTGTTGAGAAGTGGGCGGGAAATCGGATTTGCCGATATCGCTTGCCAGAAAACGTAGTTTAACGTAAAACTTATCCGGCCAACGCAGCCCATCTCCCGATCCGGAAAGTTCCATCGAAAACAAAAAGCTTTCAATTTCTATGAATTTTTGATCGAGTTCATCTCCGGTTTTAATAATCGACTCTGACCCTTCTTTCTCCTTCATCATGTTTTTTAAATCGCAAATCTGCTTTCGTACCCATTCTATCTGATTGATCATGTCCGCCACGTCATCGATATTTTGATAGATTTCCAATAGGACCTTTGTCTGCGCAAGGATGTCCGCCTCCGTTCCCGCAGAATGGGGATCTTTTTTCACGTTGAGTTTTTGGGAAAATTTTTTATCCCCCACCGCCAATTTCACTGTATAAACTCCTGGAGGAACCAGGGGCCCGCTCCCACGACTGCCTCTGGGAAAAGATCGCCATCCTTTATTTCCCAATTCGACATGATCTTGTCCGATGGGTTTTGTTCGCAGCTTAATCATCTTGGTCCTGTCGTACCTCAGGTCCCACCATATGCGATTGATGCCGGCCTTCTTAGGAACCTTAAAAGCCTTTGCCCTCTGTCTGCCGCCGCCATCCGGAGCCAGGTCTTCCGGTTTCTCGGTCTTCAGGGTTCTTACGATTTGTTCTTTTTCATCCAGGATGGTGATTACCACTTCTTCTTTCTGCTCGGACTTCAAGTAATAGCTGATGCTGGCTCCATAAGGTGGATTCTCTCCGGAACAGGGATCGTTGGCTGTCCCTCTGGGACCCGCCACATCACGGAACCGATAGGCCTGCCGCGGAGAAAACAGATGAACGTCCGATCCCCCGATTTCTGGAGTCCATTGTTGCAAGGGAGTGATGTCATCCATAATCCAGAAACCCCGACCATACGTGCCCACCACCAGATCGCTGAAATGCTCCTGGATCGTCAACCAGTGAACTGGAGCATGTGGAAGGTTGGACTGCAATGGAATCCAATTTTTTCCATCATTAAAGGAGACATAAAGCGCATTTTCTGTTCCGAGGTACAACATGCCTTTTCGGACTGGATCCTCCCGCACACAATGGGCAAAGCTGAGCACACCCTTTGGGATACCCAAGCTGATGCGTTTCCATTTTTTTCCGTAATTGGATGTTTTGAAAACATAAGGATCAAAGTCGTTTATCTGATGGAAATCAACCGTTATGTAGCAGGTGCCTGTATCAAAACGGGATGGTTCGATATTGCTGATCGTTCCCCATTCCGGCAGATCGGGGATATTTTTTGTGACGTTTGTCCAATTCTCTCCCCCATCTCTTGTCACGTGTAAAAGTCCGTCATTGGTCCCGGCCCAAATCAAGCCTGCCTCCAACGGAGATTCAGCTATGGCAAACAACGTGCAGCAATATAGAGGACTTGCATCGTCCTGGGTGATTCCGCCCGTTCTCTCCTGTTTGCTTTTATCATTAGTGGAAAGGTCAGGACTGATGATATTCCAGTTCTGTCCTCCATCGGTTGTCATATGCACAAACTGGCTTCCCACGTAAACCCTGTTGTGATCGTGAGGGGAGATGGCGATCGGGAAGGTCCACTGAAAACGGTATTTGATATCCTTGGGCGCCCAGCCCTGGATACTCTCAGGCCAGACGGTCACACCACGGCTCTGTTTGGTGCGCATGTCGAACACATCGAGCATGCCATCGTAATTTCCCGACCAGATGATGTTGTTATCCACGGGATCGGGAACGGCAAATCCGCTTTCGAATCCCCCGACCGGATGCCATAGACCGCGCGGAATACCCCCACGGCCCATACGGCTGTTGCTCGGCCCGCCGTAGGATGACCCATCCTGCCGGTTGCCGTAAACATAATATGGTATTCGATCGTCCACATACACATGGTACATCTGAGCAATCGGGAGCTGGATCCCGTGCCAGGATTTTCCACGGTTGGTGGAGATGCTCACACCTTGGTCATTACCCACCATCATCCGGTCCGAGTCCAAAGGATCGATCCACATGTCATGATGGTCGCCGCCTGAAGGATTGAAGCTTTTTATGTTCAAACCACCATCCAGCGTCATATTGAATCGGGTCGCTGGAAAATAAACTTCATCCGGATCATTCGGAGCGACCACACAGCGAGTGTAATAGAGCGGCCGATTAAGAAGGGCCCGGTCATGATTGACCTGCCTCCAGGTCTCGCCACCGTCATCCGATCTCCACAGTCCTTCGTCTTTGTGTTCGATAAGGGCATATACACGATCGGAATCGCTGGCAGCCACAGCAACGGCGACCTTGCCGACCTCTCCTTCCGGCAGCCCTTTTCCTTTGAGTCTCTTCCATGTGGCACCTCCATCGATTGATTTGAATAAACCACCGCCTGGCCCTCCGCTCCACTTTCCCCAAGTCCTGATCAACATCGGCCACATCCCGGCAAACAATATACGCGGGTTGTTGGGATCCATAACAATATCCGAACACCCGGTTTTTTCATCCACGAATAAGACCTTTTCCCAGGTTTTGCCGCCATCGGTCGTACGGAAGACTCCCCTATCTTCCTGGGGTCCGTAGCAATGTCCCATGGCCGCCGCAAAAACGATGTCCGGATTGCGCGGATCTATCAGGACACGCCCGATCCTGCCGGTTTTTTCCAGGCCCATACATTTCCAAGTCTTGCCTGCATCTGTTGATTTGTAGATGCCGTTTCCATGAGAGATATTGCTGCGGATGAAGCTCTCTCCGGTACCTGCCCATATCAAATTGGGATCAGATGGGGCTATCGCCAAAGATCCGACCGATGAGACGGGTTGCTTGTCGAAAATCGGTTTCCAGTTGATCCCTCCATCGACGGATTTGAAGATCCCTCCAGAGGCAGCTCCGGCATAACAAATATTCGCATTCCCGGGGACGCCCACAACGGCAATCACGCGATTGCCCACCGGTCCGATGTGCCTGTATTTAAGCTGCTTGAAAAGCTCTGCCTTGATTTCCAGGTCAGCGGCATATAATGGGACACTAGCCAAGATAAAAAAGATGCCTGCTGCAAATGCCAATATCTTGCCGGATGACTTTCTAAAGTTTTTTCGCATGCTCAACCTCCTTTTAATAGCGCCAGCTGGTCACATCCGCTCCGCGCGGCGCTGTTTTGAGAATATGATCCAGCATTTTTGGGGCAAACCGCTGGTTGTATGTGAGGCGGGATATGGAATTCGGGTTTTCATGATCTCCGCTCCAACAATGCCCGAATCGGTCTCCGTATTCAACAGTCCCGCTAAAATTGGGATTCTCCGTACTTTCAAGAAATTCTTCCATAAGATAAACCGCATTGTTCAAATAGGCTGTATCCATATCCCCCACATAGATATGAATTTTCCCCACGAGCTGAGGCCCTAGGACATCCCAATCGCGCTTGAGAATATAACACAGGTCATAATTTTCCCTCCAGTAATCTGCAACGGCATGGTCTATTTTGCCTGTTAATTTGTCCCATATCGGCATTACGTAGCCATCATCGCCGACCGGTCCGAACACCGCCTGCCAGATATCCCACTGGCCGCCCGATCGGGCTCTGCTCCCGAGGACAAGTTCCAAATAATTGGCTTCCTCCATGGTCGTGCGCACATCTCCCAAGGTACTCCGGGTTTCCGGAATCTCTGTTCTTTTCCACTGGCTATCAATAAAATAAGCATTTTCATCCTCGTAGATGTTAACCAGTTGATAGGCGCGGAAATCGATGGGATCCGGGCAACTGGCCCAGCACCCGTTGTACTCGTCAGGGTAAAAGACCTGAACTCCCAGGGCTTCCCAGCCACCCGTGGATCCTCCGTAAAGCACCCGGGCCCATCCTTCTCCGATGCCTCTGTATTTCTCCTCTATATAGGGTATAAGCTCATAGGTTATGGCATCCCCGTAGGGACCGAGGTTGGCCGAATTCACCGCATAAGAATCATCGAAATAGGGATTGGCATGCTGGATGGTGACGATTATAAACCGAGGAAAGTCCGGCCCTGTCCAGTCTTTGTAAAATTTGTAGCTGTACTCGTCATAGATCCTTTGGTATTCGGCTCCATAACCGGAATTTTGCCGGTCAGACGGCCCGGCCTGGCCCTGATCCGGAGGTGTCTCCCGAAATCCCACCGGGTTGTAAAAGGTGCGGTGGTGGTGGCCATGATAAACCATCAGAGGATAACGCGCCTCAGGATGTTCATCAAAACCCTCGGGAAGCAAGATTATGGCCTCCAGATGCATGGGGCATCTCCAGAATTCGCTGAGTTTTTCACTCTGGATCTTGATGTGTTTGATATATTTTGTATCTTCCCGTTCGGGAAACGGAGGAATTTTCTGCTCGAGCGTGATGGAAATCAACTCATCTTTTTGGGGATTTATTCTCACTTTTCGGGGAATACTGAAAAGATTTCCTGGCGCCAGGTTCCATTTCTGTCCCTCCCCCCTATCCATTGGGAGCTTGACCGTATTACCGTCCGCACGATGAAACGTTTCGTAAATGTGAAGGAGCGCCTGGACCCAATATTCACCGGCTGGAATCTCGGCAATGCTCTCTACGGGGAATCCGAACACGTCCGCATCGATGACCGCCATGTCGCCAGGTTTCAGTCCTTCAACATCAATACCGAAAATTGGAATCGCAACCGGGCCATTGGTCACCTGGAGCCGGGGCTCCCGGCTGTCATCGGTAGCGATCATCAACAGGAGTCTTCCATCCAGGGCTTCTCGATTCATATTCTCCGGAAAAGAAATCTCGAATTTTAGTTTGCTAAACTGGACTTCTTGTTCCGGCTGGCAAGAATAAAACAGGAAAAAAATGCCAATAAAGGCAAAAAAGAACGTGTAATCCTTGATTTTTTTTATCATGCGCTTACCCTCCTTTTAGAGATGTTTTCGCCTCCATTTTATGCCTATTTTTGCTGATTTTATTCTGTTTTCCTCAGCAGAAAACCAAGTTTATTCTCATATCATAGAAATGTGTAGCGGTCAAACGGAATCGTGAAAAATAAAATTGTGAATGCTCTCTGCCGCGCGGCTGAAAATGAAAAAGGTCAAGATAAACGGGTGGCTTCGGCTATAAGGCGGTTGAGGCGGTCTTGTTCTGAGGAAGGAAGCCGGTTGTAAAATTTCTCTTTGCATCGATTCAGGATTTGCAGTGCTTCGGATTTATCGCCGGCCTCAAGATAGGTGATTCCCAGATTAAAGTAGACCGCTATAAAATCGGGCTGAAGCTCCAGCGTTTTTTTCCAATCCCGGATGGCTTCGTTTGCGCGGTTGCTGAACTTATAGGCCGAGGCCCGGCCGTTATAGGCCGAGGCCAGACGGGGATTGTTGTCAATGGCTCGATCGAAAGCATCGATCGCTTTAGGTATCATCTCAGGATCCTTTTGCTCCAGAAACGTCCGCAAATAGAGAGTCCCCAGATTATTGAAGGCCGATGCAAATTCCGGGTTCAATCGCAGAGCACGCTCATAGGCCTCCAAAGCTTTTGGATAATTCTTTTGCCGATAATAAACAACCCCCAGATTGTTCCACGTCTCGGCGTTTGAATCATCCATGGCCACCGAATCCAGCAAGACCTTTCGGGCCTGTTCGATCCGGTTCCCCTCTATATACATGAGCCCGATCTTCCCAAGGATTCCTGCATTGACGGGATCGCCTGTGATCGTCTGATCATCCAGAAGGTCCTGGCCTATCTTCAATGCCCTTTCCTGCTGGCCATTTTTAATCAACGAATTGGCAAGGCTCAGTTTCAGCTGCACGTTGTTCGGCTCCAAATCAAGGGCTTTCTCGAAATACATCAAACCTTTTTTGTGGTCTCCCCTGTTTTCTTCGATACGACCCAACAAAATAAACCCTCTGGAGGACTTGTCATCGATCCTGGTAATTTCAAGCCCCAGCGCTTCGGCTTCCTCTGTTTGTCCCATATGAAATAGCTTGAACGCCAAGGTGATTTTGAACCGGTCGTTGGCGGGGAAAACTTCTACCGCTTCTTTCCAAATATCGAGGGCTGCTTGAGGATCGGACCTCATTTTATAAATCTTGGCCATAAGCTCATAATACGGCAAAAATTTGGTGTTCGGGTTCTGTTCTGCTATATCTTTCAGCGCTGCCTCGGCCGAGTCCAGACGGCCCTTTTCTATCAAACTGTTGGCGTCATTGAACCTGTTCAGCACCAGGATCCCTTTTTTGGGATCTATCGCCCTGCTAGCACCTGGGGAAGAAGAAGAAATATAACCCAAGCTTTCGAGTCGCCTTCGATCCTCTGGCGTCAATTTTCGCTTAACGCTTCCCTGCGAGGTGGAATATTCCAGCATGAATTTTTTCAACTTCTCGTCCAGAGCCCTGGCGATATGTTTTTTTGTCGGAAAAAGATTTTTCTTTTCCCGGTTGTCCTTTTCAAGGTCATAAAGCTCCGGCTCCGGCAAGGAGATATATTTGTAGGGTCCATCGATAACTCCTGCAAGCGGAGCCCAGCCCAGGGATTCTTTTCCGTACATGCTCTCTATATAAAAAGACCGCTCCCCTCTTTCCTTTTTTCCGGCAAGCATCTTGGCAAAGCTTTTCCCTTGAACCATAGGAGGCGTATCCAATCCGTACATCTCGAGCAGGGATGGCATGATGTCGATCAGGCTGACACGATTCTCCACCACAAATCCCTCAAGAAACAAGCGGGGATTGTAAAAAATTAGCGGGACTTTGAGGTTTTCCTCGTAACAAAAAACCGAATGTCCGTATTCCTGGTGTTCCCCGAAGGCTTCTCCATGATCTCCTACGATAACGATCAGGGTATTTTTGAGCATATCATCGTTTTCGAGATCCTGAATGATTTTTCCGACATAAAAGTCGGTAAACGCCACCTCTCCATCGTACAAGTCATCTAGGATATTTTTGCCAACTCGGTACTCTTCAGGTGGAGCGTAAGGCAGGTGGGGATCGTAAAAATGCACCCAGGCAAAAAAGCTTTTTTCTTCTCTATTCCTGAACCATTGTTCGAATTTTGCATACACTATATCCGCAGTTATCTCCGAATAAAAATTGCGCAGCAGTTCATTGGCATCCAAAGAATCATCGTAAACGGAAAATCCTTGATTCAGACCAAACTTGGCTAGAAGAACGAAGGAAGCGACCACAGCATAGGTGTCGTATCCCTTGTTTTTCATCATTTCTGCAAGGGTGATTTCCGCATCGCTGAGCAAAAACGTCCCGTTATCCCTTACTCGGTGGCCAAGGGGATAGCGACCGGTGAATATCGAACAATGGGCCGGAAGCGTCACCGGAACCGGGGAATAACAATCGGCAAACATAATCCCGTTTTTTGCCAGATCATCCAGATGGGGCGTATTGGCCTTTTCATACCCGTAAGCTCCAATACGGTCCGCTCTCATGGTATCGAGGGTAATGATCAGAAGGTTCATTCCCTCGGCTCCCTTCTTGCCTCTGGAGTGGGATGAAGGATAAATTCCGGTAACGGCCACGAACAACAAGAAAAGAATCAGGTAAAATGAGCGAATGAATCCTTTTTGTTCCTCTGCATTCATAGTTTTATATAACTAGAGTAAGTGTCCGTTTCATTCGTGATTCTATCGATGATCTGGATGATGACAAAATAACTCCCGGGTTCCATTTGGCTAATATTTAACGAGATGTGTGTCTCTTTTTTTACGAGACTCAGGGTTTTTTCCTCTTCGAATATTTTTTTGGAATTCTCATCAAAAATAGTGACCTTGACATTGGCATATCCTTTTAATTTCCCCTCGATCCTTACCCTTTTGTAATTGATGAGAGAAAAGCTCAGACTTCTTCTCCTTGCTTTGACACCGACTATGTTGATCGGAGGTTCGCTTACGCCAGGAATTTTTTTGAGGTAGAGGACATTTACTCCCTCTTTTTTGACCTTGACCTCGATATCCCGCTCCTCATCCGATGGTTCTCCCTTAGGAGAATAAACCAAAAGGTAGTGGTAATCCTCGGATTCCGAGGCTTCTTGAACGGCCCCGGCAATCCTGTTCGAAAACGTTGTTTTGCCGCCGGTAGAAAGGCTTATTTGCCGAAAACAGTCCTCATGATCCTGGCTTACTTCCTTCAACTCAAAATCTTTATTCACCATGGTCCGTGCAGATTTGAACAGGATGAGATGAAAACTGACATTTGCCTCCATGAAGATATTTTTCAACTCTTCAGTCGGGATAAAACTTGAGACATTAAAGAGCTTGTTGAGCTCCATTTGTTTGGACCGGATAGTTCGCTGCAATGTCGTCACCATCTGGTCGTCACTGGGCGTATCTATCGCCTGTCTGATTTCATAATCCAGGGGACCCTGATTCCTGAGTTGAGGAAACATTTCTCTCTGCTGAAAACACAAAGCCCATTTTTCACCTTCCAGGTATTTGATTCTTCGTACAAGGCTGCGATATAGGCCGATATCAGGCGCAATAAATTGCCGTCTGTATTCCTTCCAGATTCTCTCGTAATTCTGGTAAAATCTCAGTATTCCTTGGGCCCAGTTGCTCCCCAATGCCCCTCCGCGAAGACCGCGAAGAGAGGCAAGGAGCCGATCCCCTTCAAAATCCAAATCTTTGTAAGCCTTCAGAATCTGTGCGGTCGAGATGACTTTGTATTGTTTTAGCGCCTCCTTTAGACCCTGAATCACCCCGGACAGATTATTCCCCTTTCCGAGGTTGAGCATTGTGTTTTCTGTAACTATCAGGATTTGATCTCCTGGTCGGAAGAAATTGGTGAAAAAATAATCGATTCCTTCTCCCACGGCATCATTGTAATCAAAAACATTGAAAATCAAGATAAAAATTCTCTTTTGAGATCTGGGCGTCAACGTCTTTTCTTGAGAGGAAATCTTACGGGAGATGACTTCAAAACCCGTGATTTCCTGTTTTATGCCATTCTCATAAATTTCAAAATTTTCCCGTATCAAATCCCTCACAACCTGGCCCTTTTGCAGAACCCGGACAGGAACTTCCACAGCAGTCACCGTCACTTTCTCCTGCGGTCTTTCTTGTGAAAAAGCGGATAAAAAAATGAGGAGGAACAAGCAAACAGGGAAAAACCATCTCTTAGTCAAGTCCATCATTTTAAATCATACTCACTTTTATCCGGTTTCGTCCTTGGCTAAACGGACATCCACCCAGAAGGAATATTTCTTCGTCATTTTTCGCAACGCGGTCAAGTCTCTGGGTGATGCGCCGGAGAATCCAACACTCGTAGCCCCTCCTCCTTTTCCGCCTTCGGATATTCCTATGGGTCCCGAGCCTCCTGAAGTTTTTCCCTTCATATAATTTTCTCTAATTTCATCCGTCAGGCCACCCCATTCAAATCCAATCTTCATGCTTTCGCCTGGCTCTATTGCATTACCCAGCATCGTCTCGGTGAGACTCCTCAGCGGAACTCTGAACTCATAGACCACGATATCCTGCTTGGCCGAAACATTGTATGCAGATCCTTTAATAACATCGCTCTGTTTGCTGGGATCCAATGATTTTCCCTTTTTATCGATGGCTTCTGTGTGGCTGATGATATAAAAGGCGCTTTCGCGTAACTTCTCCTTTTGCTCATCGCTTACAGATCCTTGTCGTTGTTCCAAAAGTTTTATGAATTCATCTGAAGAAATTCTCTTTTTTGTGAAATTCACTCCCAGGCTTTTTTTCTTTTTTCCCAAAACATCGATCCAGAGAGTCATCCCAGTGGTTTCGATCGTGCTGAGATATTTAAGATCGTTGAACCTGAATAAGACATAAAGGAAATCGGCATCATTCCTGAACGCATAATCCACCTTCGCTTTTTTCTCAACACTGAGGGGATCATCTTTCCACTCGCTCACGGACCCATCGATCTTTAGCGGGAAATCCGTCCATAAACTTTCTATTATCTTTTCTTTTGCCGACACCTGGAAAACAACGGATAGAATAAAACACATGATAGCTAAGGCTTTTTTGGATTTCATTCTTTTCATGCAATCATCCTCTTTTTGGGTTTAAATCAAATTCCATCGAGATCTTTTTCGATTTTTTGGATGAGGTTTTCGATTTCTTGTTGATCGGGACTCAACCGCAGAGAAGACCGAAGGGTTTCCAAGGCTCCTTGCTTGTCTCCTGTTTTGTACAAACAATAGCCGAGGGAATTGAGAAGGCGGATATCGCTGTCGTAGATCTTGTTTCCCTCCAGGAAATTTTCCACGGCGGTAAAATACTTTTCAATCCCCATGTAGGCTTTTCCCTTGACCAGGAAATACTCAAATCTCAGATCTTGATTATTTCTCACATTCTCTATCAAATCCAGGCTGTGTTGGAATTTCCGAATCTTTAATAAAAAATGGGCATACTCAATAATTCCTGGGTGATAACCCGGGTTGAGGGAAAAGGCCTTTTCATAATGTGATTCGGCCTTCTCAGGATTGCTGTTCCTATCGTATTGGTTAGCTAATGAGTACAGATACAAAAAATAATTGGCCAACGGAAAAGACTTGGCCAGTGTCACAGGGTGGGGAACTCCTTCCGATGGAGAAACGATAATATTGCCCATTTTTTCTTGTATGGGCGCGCCGTTTTCATCCTTTAAAATGAGTTTTATTTCATAATAATCAGGGGATAATTCTTCGGCAGAAAAAGCATAGTTTATTCCTATGATTTCATGGTAGGGATAATCTTTCAACGCGATAGCAAAAGTCTTTCGGGAGGGTTCCTTCTCCTTCAGGCCATCTAAATAAACATCCACCTTTCCCCCTTCCCATAAATCCCTTGTCACATTCATGACAGAAAAAAAGAATGCAATGCTTTCTGAAAGAGATACTGTGCTCTTGGGGTCGATCAACAACTGCTTGTCCACAGCCTTGAAGGGAACATGCAGATGAGCGGGATAATCCTTTAGTCCGTAGCCAAATACAGGACCGATAATTCTCGGGCCTCCCGAATGTTCGGGGATAGAAACCTCTCCCTCAAATACACTGAATTCTTTGCCCACAGAATTTTGGATAAGGATGTTGAGTTGGTAAGTTCCCTCGATTAAAGGAAAAGAATCTTGGATGGCAATCCCTTTCCCTTTGATCATATCTACATTGTCCGGTTCAAAATAAAACGGGAAGTCCTTGGAATACTGGAAGATAAGTTTTTCCGCTTTTTTCACACTCACATTAAGCTGATAATTGCAGTAGTACTGGTCATTCGGCTCAAAATAGTCGATGGATACGCTGGAAGGGGAAATGGAAAAATGGACAAAATTGAAGCTCAATATCGGGTCTTGAATCAAAGCAACATCGGTATGGCTTTCGACATAATTGGTCAAATAGTCTGTGCTGACAATTCCTCTGTAATTGAGAAAGTGAGTGGCATAGGTCGGATTGATATCTTTCCTTGGCGAGTCAAAGATATCCGCCATGATGATGTTTTCCCGGGGGGAAGGAATATAGTTGTATGAACGCTGCCCGGAAATCAAGGAGACAGAAGGCCCGGCAAGGGTTGGGGCCAACTCCAAGATTTTTTTGTACAGTTGTTGATGGTTGGATAAATCCAAATCCTGTTTATCGATGATAAGAGCAGCCGGACCGTCCGAGGTGGGATTATACATCTTGTATTCTCCCGCTCCTGATCTTTGAAAAAAAACAAGGTTAAACTGGGTGGGCAATCCCTTTGTCTTGTCTCCATAATATGTCCAGACCTCTGCCGGATATATTCCGCTGACATCAAACATCTCTTTGCTCAAGGGCTCACCCAAAATAATGTACATACGCCCCTGGTCTGTCATCCAGCCTTCCCTTGGCGTGTTTCGTCCGTAGCGCTGGTTGGCGTGGATAAACCGTCTCATGTGCTCATCTTTGTTCTCGTTTTGTGGAGTGCCTGGAGTAGGATCTCTCTGCTTCCAGAAGGTTTCAATAAAGATATTCCTCTCCCTGTCGTTGGCCAACCGCAAAAAAACATCCTTTTCTTCAGGCTGGATGATGTAGGAGACCAATTTCAACCACTCTTGGTATTTTTGGGAGAGGTCCTTTTCCTTGATTTTTTGTCCTGAAAACAGGAGAGCGCAGGCAATAAGGAAAATTAACAATACACGGAAAGAGTTTTTTATCATTTCCTTAAACCTTTATCTTGAAAATTTTTCTGACTTTTCCGATTTTTGGCTTGACGATAGCCACTACATCAAAATAATACTCCCCTGGCTTCAGATCATACGGAAAAGTCAAGATAATCTCATCCAACTCAAGAACTTTTTCTTCTGTCGTTTCGTAGGTCTTCTGCCTTTTGAAGCTGGTATGTTCTGTTTCTTTTCTTGCGTAGATGAAGAACTCAAACTCAAAATCCGCTTTGAGTTTGTTTTCTGCGGATTCGAAAGATAGGGACTCTATCGGGATCACAATGACGATCTCTCTTGCCTCACGGTCGTAATCCACTTTAAATTTGGAAAAGACCTTTCCGATATCTCCCCTATCATTATAAATCCGTCCGAATTTGGCTTTTTCGATCACATCCAGCAATCCACCCGCCGCCCCGACCTGCTGGCTGAGAGAATATCGTCCGTCACCCGTTTTGTCCACAAATTCTATACCCAACCTGTACCGGTAATAGCCCCACCAGATCAGGCCTTTTACATTCGGGCTGTTTATAAAAGGGCGCTGGTCGATCTTGTCCGGAGTCCCTAAGTAAATATAAATTCTTCCCCGGTCCGTTTTCCATCCGGGAATTCCCTCTATAAAACGTTTGTTGGCGAATTCGATTCGCTGGTAAAACTCCTCCTTGAATTCATTCTCTTCGGTGAAAGTGTCAGGATCCCGTTTGGCCCAGAAATCTTCGATGAATTCCTTTCTGGATTCTTTATCCGGCAGCATAAGGAAAATATGCTTTTCCGGTTTGGTCATGATCAATCGGGCATACTCATAAAAATCTTTACTCGTGGGATCCATTGCCACCCGCCCTTTTGGCCCGCAACTTATCAAGAGAACGGTCAATATTCCACTCCCAAACACAGCTAGACAAACAAAAGCTTTTGGTTTCATGGCTCCCTCCTGCATCTTTGAATCAAGGCATCAATCCTCTCTTTATCCTGAGGTGGAAGAGAATGATAGAATTCTTTTTTGTACCTTTCAAAATAATCCAAAGCTTTGGGATTGTTCCCTTTTTCCATATAAGCCAAGCCCAAATTGAGGAGAGGATAGCCAACATCAGGCCTCAGCTCAAAAGCTCTTTCCCAACAACGAATGGCTTTATCCGTCTGCCCTGATTCCTTATAGGCAACCCCAAGAGTGTTGTAAGCAGCCCCATAATCAGGCTCAATTTCCACCGCCCTTTCGTAGTTCTGTATGGATTTATCGAGGCTGTCACGGTTTTTGGAATTTTGGAATTGGGAAAGATAAATATTCCCTATATTCCTGTAGGCAAACGCAAACTTATCATCTATGGATAGAGCCTGCTCTAAAGCATTCAAAGCATTCTCGAAATCCCCTGCATTCGAGTAAGCCAATCCAAGATAATTCCAGATCTCCGGGTCGTGTTCCATCTGAGGAAGCCATTTATTATTCAAAACTTCGAGAATATCTTCATACTGTCCAGCAATGTTTAAAAAACTGACATAGGTGATAATAATCCCATAATTGGAAGGCAGTTCTTCTATCCCCATGCGCAATACCGAAAGTGCTTCCTTGAGTTTTCCCTGTTCTTTATACATTTTGGCAAGATTAGTGTAGGCGATGTCGACATCTTTCCTTTCTGTGATAACCTCCTTCACGAGGTTCATTGCATCATAAACCTTGCCTTCCAAAAAAAGCTCCCATGATTTCGTGGCTTTGTTGTGATAAGGCAAAAGAGCTTTGACATCATCTTTGGGCCCAAATTTTTTCTTTTTTGTCGTATGTGGACTAGAGATATAACCCAGGCTTTTCAATCTTTCCAAGGATTCACGATCGGTCCGTTGTTTTGCATTTTCACTTCCAGGATGGGATCGTTGCTTCATGACTCGATCGAGTCTTTTTCTTAATCTTCCCAAATCGTGATTCTCTGCAAGATTGTCGCTTTCATCAAAATCATTGTCCAAGTCATAAAACTCGGGAATCGGAGATTGGATAAACTTCTCCTTCCCGTTGATAAATCCGTTTATCGGTGCCCATCCCCTGCTGTAATAGGGATACAGAGACTCGAAATAGATGGTACGTTCAGAAATCCTCTTGCCTCTCATGCCCGGAAGAAGCGAAATACCCTGGAGAGAAGGGGGTTCTTTCATACCGAGAACATCACAAACGGTGGGGAAAATATCCACATGGCATACGTGCTGTTTAACATCCCGGGGTTCAACTCCGGGAGCGGATATGATCAGAGGAATCCAGATTGTCGTGTTATACGCTAAATAACCATGTGTCATTTCTCCGTGCTGTCCCAATGATTCGCCATGATCCCCTGTGAACACGATCAATGTTTTGTCGAAGAGCTTTTTCTCATTCAGGTGGATTATAACTTTCCCCAATTCATGATCGACATAGGCTACTTCCCCGTCATACAGGCTCTCCGGGTATTGAGCTTTGAAGGGTTCAGGGGGGTTGTAAGGATCGTGAGGATCATAACAGTGAATCCACAAAAACCAGGGTGCATACTGTTTATCGAGCCAGTCTAAGGCCGGATCGATAACGGCTTCGGCTCTTCGTTCTCCAGCGGAAAGCTTAATGTATTTTACCGCCTCATAATTTTCATCGTAGATATCAAAACCCTGGGCCAATCCAAACCTTGAGTGAAGGGGATACCCACCGATAAAAGCACCTGTGGCATAGCCCAAATCCTTCAGATATTCGGCCAGTGTCAAAAATTCCTGCCGGACCACAAAATTGGTGTTCTCCCGTACACCATGATACAAAGGAGTCAAACCCAACAGAATATTTGTATGAGCCGGCAGCGTAGTAGAATTGTGGGAAAAAGCTCTCCTAAAAACAACACCTTTCTCAGCGATAGCGTCCATGTTGGGCGTTTTTATATGTTCCCCGCTGTAGCAGCCCACCCGGTCGGCCCTCAACGTATCGATGGTGATGAGCAAAACATTTAAACCTGTTCCCTCTTTTATCGACCGGGAATGGCCAACAGGGACAAACAAAAGCAAAACCAGCATGAAACAAACGGAAATGGGCGCGATGCTGAATATTTTTTTTGTCATTACCGCTGCCGGCATCTTTGAATCAAGTCGTCGAGTTTTTCCTTTTCTGTCTGAGACAGACGTTGGTACTCCTTCTGTTTGTATCTGTTGAGATATGCCAATGCGTTGACTTTATCTCCCTTTCGGAGGTAAGCCAGGCCAAGGTTATACAGGGAAAATCCCAATTCCGGATTGATCTCTACGGCTTTTACCCAGGAATCAATTGCGCCTTCCAGATTCCCTGCCTGGCTGTAAGCAGCACCCAAACCATTAAAGGCAGATGCATATCCGGGATCAAGCTCAATGGCCTTCTGGAAATGGGCAACGGCTTCTTGAAGATCTTCCTGCTGCTTTGTTTTGAGATATTTAGACAGATACACAGAACCTGTATTGTTGAAGGCAATGGAATAATTGTGGTCCAGGGACAGGCTTCTATCGAAGGCCTCAAGGGCCTCATCCAGATCCCCTTTTCTCCAATAGGCAACGCCCAAATAGTTCCAGAGATCCGGATCGTAATCGATCAGCTTGAGGCCTTCCTGGAGGATTTGGATGGCCGCATCATACTCGCGCACCTCGGTGAGAAAGATGCCGAATGTCGTTATCACCTTGAAGCTTGTGGGACAGTTTTGGTATCCTTCCCTGAGGATTTCCACCGCTTTCCTGTAATCTTTCTTCACCTTATACAAAGTGGCTAGATAGGCATAGGCTTGATCAAAATCTTTCCTCTCCTGCACGATTTTCCGGAGAATTTCAATTCCTTTATCAACATTTCCCTTATGATACGCTCCCATGGCCTTCTGAAGCCTGCTTTGGTAGGGGAGAAGAACCTTCAAATCATCTTCGGTCGTGAATTCTCCCTTTTTTTCTGTTTGGGGGCTGGATATGTATCCCAGGCTCTTTAGTTTTTTCATAGCTTCCCGGTCGATTTTCTGTTTTGCAGCCGTTTTCCCAGAATACGATTGCGATTCCAGCACCTTCTCCAAAGCTAATCTATGCTCACTCAAGTTTTGTTTTGCAGCAAGATTATTTTCCTCATCAAAATCTTTCGCGAGATCGTAAAATTCAGGGATGGGTGAATCCGAATACTTGGTATTTTCTTGAATGATCCCGGTCAACGGAGCCCAACCCCGGCTGTAAAAGGGATAAAGGGATTCAAAATAGATGGCTCTCGAAGATAATTTGTTTTCTTTTTTTCCTTTGAGAACAGGCTCAAGCGAAATGCCCTGGAGAAAATCAGGTTTCTCCAAACTCAAAACATCACATACTGTCGGGAATATATCCACATGGCAAACATTTCGTTCGACAACAACCGGATTCACTCCTGGGCAAACAATAATCAAAGGAATCCATATTGTGCTGTTATACGCAAAAAAGCCGTGGGTGGACTCCCCGTGCTGCCCCAGAGATTCTCCGTGGTCTCCGGTAAAAATGATGAGCGTGTTGTCTTCCCATCCCTTCTGTTTCAGACAGCCGAAAAGTCTGCCTAGCTCATGATCCACATAGGCCACTTCGCCATTGTAAGGACTCTCTTTAAACTCGGTCTTGAAGGGTTCGGGAGGATTGTACTGCTGGTGGGGATCGAAACAATGAACCCAGAGAAACCAGGATTTTTTCTGGTTCCCGAGCCAATCCATGGCTTTTTGGACTACAACTTCTGCAGGCCGCTCCACAAAGGAGAATTCCTGGTAGTTTTTGCTGCCATAATTGTCATCATACACATCGAATCCCTGAGTGAGCCCAAATCTTGAATCCAAAGGGAAAGCTCCGACAAAGGCTCCGGTTGCATAACCAGAACTCTTCAAATGTTCGGCCAAAGTCAAGAATTCATCATGTACTATGAAATTCTGGTTGTCATGGACACCATGGTAGAGTGGAGTTGTGCCCAAAAGAATATTCGTGTGCGAAGGGAGGGTCGTCGGTGTATGGGCAA
>CAYPGQ010000062.1:0-24167 GCA_964410125.1 uncultured Eubacteriales bacterium
GATGGGGTGGAAAGATGCTAGAGCAAATTATTGGAATTGCTGGTAATCTTAAGGTGGAAATTCTCTCGACAGTTATTATAAAGGGCTACCCAAAAAAAGAAGATTTCAAAGCGTTAGAAAAATTGGCGGATGAAATTCTTGCAAAACATAAAGAATTAAAAATTATTTAAAAAGGAAATTTAAAATGACAAAACGATTACAGATTTATAAGTGTGAGATTTGTGGAAATATTGTTGAAGTTTTACATGAAGGAGCAGGAGAACTTGTCTGCTGCGGACAGCCAATGGCTCTCCTTTCCGAGAAAACAGAAGACCAGGGGAATGAGAAACATGTCCCTGTCATTGAACAAACTGAAAAAGGAGTTAAAGTAAAAGTTGGAGCAGTTGCCCATCCTATGGAAGATAAGCATTATATTGAATGGATAGAGGTAATTACAGATGGCCGAGCTTACAGGAAATTCCTCAACCCCGGTGATTCTCCGGAAGCAGAGTTTGCGATAAATTCTGATGAAGTTGAAGCAAGAGAATACTGCACTATCCATGGTCTATGGAAAAGCTAAATCTATTAAAGGAGATAAAATGGAAAGTTTAAAAGGAACCCAAACGGAAAAGAATATTTTAACGGCTTTTGCAGGTGAGTCTCAGGCAAGAAACCGTTATTCGTATTTTGCTTCAAAGGCAAAAAAGGAAGGATATGTTCAGATTTCTAATGTTTTCCAGGAAACAGCTGAAAATGAGAAAGAACATGCCAAACGGCTTTTTAAATTCCTGGAAGGTGGAGAAGCAGAGGTTTCTGCGTCCTTTCCTGCGGGAGTTATTGGAAGCACAGCCGAAAATTTAAAAGCATCAGCTGCCGGGGAGAATCATGAATATACAACCATGTACCCCGAATTTGCCAGAATTGCAGATGATGAAGGATTTTCCGAAATTGCTCAAGTAATGAGGTCAATAGCCGTAGCTGAAAAACAGCATGAGAAAAGATATCTCGATCTTTTAGAAAATATAGAAAATGGAAAAGTTTTTAAAAAGGATAATTCAGTGAAATGGCGATGCAGCAACTGCGGATATATTCATGAAGGAGAAGAAGCCCCGGAAGAATGCCCTGCATGTGCACATCCACAGGCCCATTTTGAAATTCTAGCAGAAAATTGGTAAAAACATGATGTCTGGGCAAAGCAAGATATTCAGGCAGGTAATCCGACAAATTTTAATCTAGCAGGATTTTTTTGTCCGCAATTGTAAAATTGAGGGGAATTTAAGATGAAAAAAGTATTTAGCTGGACATTAAATGTAAGCCTTGTATTTATAGCCGCATCTGCACTTACCTATACAATGCACTATCTGATCTTCCAGGATGCTCACCATATCTTTATATACATGATTGGAGATTTTGGTTTTCTCTTTATAGATGTTTTGCTGGTTGTGTTGTTTATCGAGCGAATCCTTTCCCGAAGGGATAAACGGAATATAATGAATAAGTTGAATATGGTAATCGGGACTTTTTTCAGTGAAGTCGGACTTGAATTCTTAAAGCGGCTTTCTATTTTTGTAAATAATTCGGAACAACTTGCTGAAAAAATGATTATCACTTCTCAGTGGAAAAATAAAGACTTTAAAAAGGCAATTTCTGCCGCAGGCGATTTCTCCTATGATATAAAAATTGATAGAGATAAGTTGTGTGAGCTCCGGGATTTTCTAATCAGCAAACGTGCCTTTTTGCTCCGGTTGCTGGAAAATCCCAACCTGCTTGAGCATGATAGTTTTACTGACCTTTTATGGGCGGTCTTTCACCTTACCGAAGAACTAGCTTTTAGAGAAGATAAACTAACAAAACTACCAAACGCGGATTACAATCATATTGCTAAAGACTTGCAGCGGGCTTATTCCAAGATCACCAGCTCTTGGGTGGCTTATATGGGCCATATGAAAAACAATTACCCGTTCCTGTTTTCTCTGGCGGCACGGATAAATCCTATGGATCCAAATGCCAGCCCGATAATATCCGGTTAATATCCCCTTTCTCACAATGATATCTTTCGCGACTGTCTATAAAATGTTTAAGCTGTTGGCAGAGGTTGATGAAATATAAAAGCTTAAAATTGCAGGGGAATGAAAAATATTGAATCTATTTATATGGGATCTGTTCGGAATGCCGCAAATACTACTAATGCTTAAGCACTGTTAAACATTTAATATATTATAAGGAGAGGATTTATGTCAAAAATCAGTCAACAAATTGAAGATGCAATCAAAGGAGCCATACGGTTGGAGATTGATGGCCGCAAGTTTTTTAATCATGCGGCAGATGTAACGCAACATGAACGAGGCAAAAAGATGTTCCGGTTTCTTGCCGAAGAAGAGGTAAAACACCTTGAAATCTTCAGCAAGCTTTTCAGTCAAATTCTTGGAGAGGAAGATTGGAAGAAGCATATTAGTAGCCATGAGATTCAGGGAGAAGCTCCTCTGGTTGAAAAATTGAAAGAACGGATGAAGAAAGAAGAAGGAAAAAGCGAAACCGAAGCTTTAAGTATAGGTATGCAGCTTGAAATGGATGCTATCCACTTTTTTCAAAAAGCAGCCGAAGAGACAGATGACCCCGTCGCAAAAAAAATCTTCATGGAAATCAGCGAAGAAGAAAAATTTCATTATGACCTTTTGCAATCCCAGCACGATTCTGTGACCAACTCTGGTTTCTGGCTGGATGGAGCAGAATTCCAAATGGATGGGAAATGGTAATTAGCCTGGACAATTCATAAATTATCCAGGTTACCCTGAATTATTCATGTACGAGCTTGAAATCAAGGGACACGTTACCGATTTCGGAAAATCAGTACATGTCCCTGATTTCAATGCATATAGCATTAAATCCCGTCAAAAAATATCATGTTATAAATAATTCAGGTTAGAATATAGTTTATTGGCCTTTTTATTAAATCAACATCTTTGCTATAACCGGGATATATCGTCAGCGGCATCCGGAACGGATGGATTTGTATGCTGTCCGTTCCCAATTTGGGCACAGTTCCAAGATCAAAAATTTTAGATTAATTGAAACATTAGAGAATATAAAGTCCGCCTTGCAGTACCCTTTCGGTTATGATAAAAATCTTAAGAGAAAAGCTTGAGAATGAAAAAGTTTATCCTGATCTCAACGAGCATCATGTGGCTTTTTGTGAGCGTTTTCTCCTGTGAATACAATATCCGTGATGCTGGTTTTGTGAATCTGAACGATCTCCCATACAGGCTTTATTTTTTTATCGATGACAAGACCTCGACGCAGAACATTGAGGTATTCAAAGAAGAGTCCCTGCGTGTGCTTAGCGGAAGTAATATTCTTCCTGTGATTATACATGTTTCCAGAGATCGAGATCACAGGGCCATGGAGCATTATCGGTTCTGGGATCTTCAGGACCTACCAACGTTCATCCTGACATCACCTGACCAGCGAACCTTACCTCTCCATATTCCTAATGATATTACCGTCAACCGGGACAGCATACAGCAAGTGCTTCAGAATGTTGTTTCTTCTTCGGTGCGCGAAGAAATCCTGGCCCACATCGTCAGGGCTTATGCGGTTTTGATATTGATCGAGGGGCCGGATCCTGAGGAAAACCGTTCGGCATTCGAGAAAATCAAACAAGCTTCTAGGAAAATAAACTCATTGATGAGCCAACTGCCCAAACGGATCGAGGCTCCACCCCACATCATCGTCATTCCTCATGACAGGATGACGGGAGAAAGCATCTTTCTCTGGAGTTTAGATCTCAACACCCAGGAAATGGACCGGGCCAGGATCGCGATCCTATTCGGACGCGCACGCATCTTTTATTCTCCTTTCGAAAGCGCATTGGTAAGTGCTTCTGAAATAACCGATGTGTTGACAATCATTGGGCTGTCGTGCGACTGCGGATTGGATAAAAAGGGTTTGATAGGGCAAAGTATTCCCCTCAGATGGGATGAAAACTTACAGACAGAGATTGTGAAACACCTCGGTTTTGATGCTGAAAATCCCTTGCTCAAACGTGAGATTGCCGGCATCCTGGCTGCAAACAATCTGGATGCAGAATCCAGCGAGGCGTTGGGCGGGGCGCTCGGGGAGATTGGCCAGTACCGGGAAAAGGCGCTGGCCTTCAGTAAAAAGCTAGGTTCATCCAGGATTTCACCTGCCCTTTCCCAGAGGTTCAACCCACAATCTTCAGGGAGATCTCGATCCGGCTTCAATTACTTCATTCTGTTCCTCCTGGTAGGATTTGTCCTGACCTCTATCCTGGTGGGGACGATCTATATCAGGATTCGAGCAAAGCGGGAAAGGCCATGAACACATTCCAGCATATCGGCAGAGAGATCCGCCATCGGAAGACAAATTTTATCCTGGGTCTGATCGCCATCCTGTTAGCAAGTGCGTTATTCGTAGCTTTTTTTTCCGCTGGAGAGGCATCCAAACGCGAGACCATACGGCTGATGAGAGATATTGGATTCAACCTGAGAGTCATACCCAAAGAGACCGACATGGAAAAATTCTGGATCACAGGATTCTCGCAGCATTCCATGCCGGAACACTATGTGTATGATTTGGCTGATCATCCGGGGATTTCGTATAATCACCTGACCGCCACTCTTCAAAAAACCACTATTTGGGCAGATCATGAGATTATTTTGACCGGCATGGCTCCGGAGGTAATCCCTCCGGGGAAAGCAAGCTCGCCGATGACATTTTCCATAGAACCGGGAACGGTCTATGTCGGGTTTGAACCGGCTAGATACCTTGGCCTTCACCCTGGTGATAACATCGAGATCGAAAACCATCCATTCACCGTGGCCCGATGCCTGTCTGAAACCGGGAGCCGTGATGATATCCGAATATACGGACACTTAAAAGATATCCAGAAAATATTGGATATGACAGGCCGAATAAACGAGATCAAAGCTTTGCAGTGTATGTGTGCTGCTGATTACAATCAAATGGAACCACTGGTTCAATTGAGGGCACAACTTAAAGAGGTCCTCCCCGACGCCAAAGTCATACTGATGCAGTCCATTGCGACTGCCCGCCAGGATCAGCGTATAATGGCGGAACGGTATTTCAGCTATGTTTTTCCGCTGTTACTGTTTGCAGCAATGGCCTGGATCGGTATCCTGGCCTTTTTGAATGTCCGTGAACGCAGACACGAAATCGGAATCATGCGAGCCATAGGTTATAGCTCTGGGAAAATAGCTCTCCTTTTTCTGGGGAAGGCGGCATTTATAGGATTTGCCGGTGCGGCCGTCGGATTTTTTTTGGGAACAGCGCTTTCTATCAAATTCGGCCCCCAAATCTTTAAAATAACTGCTGCCTCGATAAAACCCCAAATGGAGCTGCTCATCTGGTCCCTTCTGGGATCTCCGCTGGTATGCGCCGTTGCAGTGATCATTCCGACCATGCTGGGTGTATACCAGGATCCAGCCGTAACCTTGAGGGAAGAATAAACGTGATTTTTCTGGAAAAAGTGAGCAAGCATTACAACAGGCCCTCGGGAGTCGTCAAAGCTCTGGACGAAATAGATCTTAAGGTGGAGCGGAACGAATTCACAGTTATACGAGGGCCCAGCGGGAGCGGTAAAACCACTCTTCTTCTGACCATCGGCGGAATGCTCCGGCCCACGAGAGGACATCTAACCGTAGCAGGAATGGATCCATACAATATAGATAACAAAAAGCGGTTAGAATTCAGGGCTGAAAAGATCGGTTTTGTGTTTCAGCTGTTTCATCTCATCCCCTATCTGACTGTGATAGAAAACGTTCTATTGCCATCGGGCAGTGCAGGCGGCGGGAACAAGGGACTCAGATCCAGGGCCTGGACCATGCTGAAACAGTTGAACCTCGACGATCGCTCCACTCATTTCCCTGCCGAACTCAGCACAGGAGAGAAGCAGCGTGCTGCCATCGCCAGGGCAATGCTCAAAAAACCGGAAATTATGCTGGCCGATGAACCCACGGGAAACCTGGACCCTGAGAATGCAGCCGGAATTGCCAGGTGTCTGGAAGAAATCCATCAAGAGGGGTGCACCGTTATCGTTGTCACCCACGGCAAGGACTGCGATCAATACGCTGAAAGGATCATCCGCTTAGAACAGGGCCGGCTCAGTTCAAAACATGAATAGCCCATTTCCATAGAATGGAGGCAAACGGAATGACTTGCAATAAATGTGCTCATAACATCCTTTTCATCCTAGGTCTGATTCTGGTCCTTTTGAATGCGTGTGGGCCGGGAGACAGAACCGGGAGCGGCTGGATGACATTTCGGCATGACAGAACCCACAGCGGATATTCGGAGGAGACCCTGCCTATCCCACTGACTCTCGAGTGGTCCTACCAGTCGTCCCTATCACCGCGGCCGGCATGGCCCGAGCCAGGAGAAGAGATGGAGAGGATGCAGATGGACAATGCTTTTTATACGTCTGCGGCCTACGGTATGGTCTTTTTTGGATCTTCCTTGGACCACAAGATTTGTGCATTGGATGCGGCTACCGGCAAGGAGAAATGGCATTTTTTTACCGACGGCCCGGTCCGTTATGCCCCCACTATCTCTGATGGCAGGATTTATGCAGGTTCTGACGACGGATATGTCTACTGTCTGAATGCCGGAAACGGCAAACTCATATGGAGATATCGGGCTGGCCCCGGCCAGGAAAAGCTTTTGGGAAACGGGAGTATGATCTCCTTCTGGCCCATCAGGACAAATGTTCTCGTGGACGCGGGAATCGTCTATTTTGGTGCCGGTGTCTTTCCCTATGAAGGAATCTACATCTGTGCCCTAGATGCGCATGACGGTTCGATCGTCTGGAAGAACGACACAATTGGGGATCGGGAGCACGAGTTGACCTTTGGTGGGATCTCCCCACAGGGTTATCTGGTGGCGTCTGATGGGATCTTGTATGTGCCTTCCAGCCGCGCTATGCCCGCCGCTTTTGACAAAAAAAATGGCGACTTTCTTTTTTATCTCGAACCTGGCGGAAAGATAGGCGGAACCTGGGCTGTCCTCGACCGGGAGCATCTCATAGCGGGTGTGGATCACTCGGGAACACCCGCCAAGAGGGCTTACGATCAAAAGACAGGAGAACAAAAAGAAGACATGCATGTCTGGTTCCCCGGTATTGATCTGGTGGTCACGCCCGACACATCTTACACACTGACTCGGGAAGGCATCTATGCGCTGAACCGGCACGCTTACCTGAGCCTTCAGCAGAACCAGGTCAAAAACATTCGTCAAAAACGGGAAAATCTCAGAGCCCAACTCAGCGATATATCCAACCGATTGGCACAAGTTGATCGAAGGAAATCCGAACAATTAATACGCCAAAGAGATGAGATCACCCGAATGATAGCTGAACTGGCTGAAGTTGAAAACCTGCTTAAACCTGAGATGTTCCGCTGGGAAACCCTTTGCCGTGACCTCAACACCATCATTCTCACTGGAGATCATTTATTTGCAGGCGGGAAAGACAAAGTCCTCGGCTTTGACTCTCAAACCGGGAAAGAGATGTGGAAAACCGAGGTCTTGGGAGATGTCAAAGGTATGTCAGCAGCGGGCGGGCGTCTTTTTGTGAGTACGGATACAGGAGGTATCCTGTGCTTTGGACAGGGGGAAGATAGTTCCCCTCAGCCGGCTGATGCACATTCTGGGGCTGATCCCTACAGCGACGGTAAAAATGAAGCGTTTTTCCTGGCTGCAGCCGAAAACATCATTGAGAGAACCGGTGTCGAAAAGGGTTATGCCTTGGTTTTAGGCTGTGGATCGGGTCAACTGGCCTATGAGCTTGCGCACATGACGGATCTCAAGATCATCGCTTTGACTTCAGACAATAAAAAAACATCGGCAATAAGACACAGGTTGTCCGGAAGTGGTCTTTACGGTCATCGGATCGTAGTAGCTGAATGGGATCTGAAAACATTGCCCGACTACTTCGCCAACCTTGTCGTTTGTGAGGACCTGCTTACAAGCGGTAAGACAGATATTTCCCCAGAAGAGATCTTCCGAGTTCTCAAGCCTTATGGCGGGGTGGCTGTTTTCAGCCTGCCTGCCGAATCCTCCAAGCTTTCCGTAAGGACAGATCCGGAAGAAATCTCAGCCTGGTTTGAAACCGTAGTCTCTGGCGGTCCCATCGAGAAAACAATCGAAGGGAATTGGTTGTCATACACCCGCGGGAGTCTCGTTGGTGCCGGGAACTGGACCGAGGAGTATGGAAATCCAGGAAATACCGCATGCTCGAATGACGAGCTCGTCCATGGTCCGTTGGGGATCCTCTGGTTCGGCGAACCCGGCTCCAAAAAAATGGTGGAGCGGCATGCCAAGAGCCAGAGTCCGCTCTCCATGGATGGCCGTATGTTTATACAGGGAGAGGAAGTGGTTATGGCCTACGATGCCTACAACGGTACTCTCCTCTGGGAAAGAGAAATTCCAGGGGCGATCCGTCCACGAGTGGATATTGACGGTGGGAATTTTTCCATGAAACAAGATGCTCTATATGTGGGTGCCTATGACCGCTGTTACCGGCTCGATCCGGCTACAGGAGAGACTCTCTCCGAGATAAGACTCCCAGACACAAAAGACGACGGGAGCTTTCGCTGGGCCCACGTTTCTGCAACTGATGATCATCTTTTTGGCTCGCGTGCTGCGGCGCTCCCAAGAAAATTTTTCAGCCTGCAGGATGCCCTGGTTAAAGACGGCAAATGGGTCGAAGAGGAAGAGGTCCCACTTGAGTATCTGGACGGATACAAGGTTTTAAGAAATAAATACCCGGAACCATCGGATGGATTGATTGAAGATTTTAAGAGGTCCGGTGTGCTGTGGCGTATGATGGCCGATTTTCCAGATTGGGAAAATTACAATCTCACAGAGGGCGCTCTGACCGACCGTTTGATGGTCAGTGATGTTGTCTTTGCCATGGATCCTGTAACCGGAAAGCTGCAGTGGAGGTATCAGGGGAATCGGATTGCTCATATCACTATCAGCAAAGGCCTTGGAAATATCTTCTTCGCGGAGAGCGTTGTAACCGCGGCTGCAAAAGCCCGAGCAAGTCGGGAGACACAAAAACTGATAAGAGAAGGGAAATATGTGGAACGTCGAGAATTCCCGGTTCGAACCGAATACCGGGACTTCCGGACGGTTTTTGCGCTGGATCAGGAAACAGGAAAAATAAAATGGTCAAAAACGCTCGATTTTACAGGTTGTGGTGGCGATACTCTGGCCTCTGCATATCAAAACGGTGTGTTGCTCTTTTTCTCCAGCATGGGGAGCCATGATTCGTGGCGTCACGAATCAGGAACTCTTCGCTGGAAGCGCATAACTGCCCTGGATGCTAAAACCGGGGAAATTCTCTGGTCCTACCCTAACAACTACCGCACACGGCCTGTTATCGTGGGAGACAGAGTCTTTATCGAACCCCGCGTGTGCGATCTCCACACCGGCAGTATCATCACCCGGAAACATCCCATAAGCGGGCAGCTCGTTCCCTATGAGTATCTGCGGCCGGGCCATACCTGTGCCATCTCTTCGGCTTCGGCCTCCATGTTATTCTACAGATCTTCTGCTTCGGCTATCATGGATTTTGAAAAAGACGACGGGTTGACTCTCTTTGGGGGGATCAGGCCAGGATGCTGGATCAGCATGATACCCGCTGGGGGGGTTCTCCTCTTCCCTGAGGCCAGCGCCGGCTGCACCTGCTCTTTCCCGCTGAGAGGGACGGTTGTGCTCAAACACAAACCCGGCCAGTGGCAGAAAGGAAAAGTCTTTATCACACACGGGCCTATGACTCCTGTTAAAAATTTCGCTATCAACCTCGGTGCCTCTTCGGACATGAAGGACAAGAATGGAAGAGTCTGGTTTGCGTACCCCAATCCCGATACGAATTATACCCAAAACCACTATCCCGATTACGGGGTTAAATTCGATTTGAATGAAAAAATCCTCCCGGGAATGGGTTTTTTTAACAAAGACTATAGAAATTTGACTATCCCGGGTTCGGACAAACCCTGGCTTTATACATCGGGCGCCATCGGAGTGACCAGGTTTGACATCCCTATAATAGATGATGTTTGGGGTGAGGAACCCGGTATCTATACGATCAGACTTGGTTTTAAAGCTCCAGACAAAGACAAAAAAAGCCAGAGGGTTTTTACTATAAATCTTCAAGAAAATGAAGAACTCGCGGATTTTGACATTAGGGCCGTGTCTGGATCTGAAAATGGAGTTGTGATCAAGGAATTTAGGAACATTCAGGTAGCCAGTCACCTGACGATCGAACTCTCTCCCCACAGCAAAGATCCGAGACTTGAGAACGCACCGCTTCTCAATTTTATCGAAGTACTGAGAGAAGGTGAAATTGAACACTATGAGTCAAGCACATCAGCAAAGCCTTTAACGGCAAGGCAAGCTGTATCTATGCTTTCCGATGCGGAAACAGCCTTAAAACAGAAAAAAACCGGTGAGGCTCTGGAAAAATATCACTCCGTACTTGAGAAAGCGCAGACCGTTGGGTACAAACGACAGGCCCTTGAGGGATTGGCTGAGATCGCCTCGCCGGAGTCACTGCCAAAAATTGCCCCTTATTGTAAAGATATCGACCCTGTTATCAGAGATTACAAGGACACAGACCCTCAGCTCATAAAAAACGCAATCCGGGTTTTTCTTGCTATCGCAGATAATCTGTCTCTTAGCGATAAGGACCGGGCTTTGAAAATGATGAATCGAGCGCTCAATTTCACAGATCCTGAGGACCTGGAAACCCTCGACCAAGTCATGACACGTATAAAAGTATTTAGAGGAGAATCCCGTTCGGGCAGATAAAAAGTTATATGGTCACACCTAATGTTTTAGAATTCCCTGATACCATGTAAGTTAATGAAAAGAAAATGGTGGGCGATACAGGATTGGAACCTGTATGTTAACCATATTTTATCAATAAAAATCCGGTTATTTGTTATTTCTTTTTCGGTTCTGGTTTGCTGTCGGGAAGATAATACCCTTCTCTGGACAACAAATGGTCAAGGTTGGCAATTCCATATACAACTACTGCCGTAACAATGGATGTATGTTCCTGGTATTCGGGGATACTTTTCTGGTAATAATCATTTTCCGTATGCCAGATTTCTCGATAACTGAAGTCATAGCCTTTAGGATCAGCCGTAGTAAAGCCCATGGTTGGCACCCAGTTCATGGAAAAGACTGAAGAATCGGTGCCCCCTGGACGTTTTGATCTTTCTCTGGATTTTCTTTTCACCATTTCAAATGGGAAATCCGGATTAATATCGTTTAACGACTGACAAATTTTTTCTATATCATCCCACATGGCTTCGGATACAGAAATCCCGGTTATCACTGTGGGACCCCCATCCCTGTTAAACATATTGGATATTTTGGGCAATCGGGCTTTAAATTTTTCAACCCAGTGACCAGCGCCGAGAATACCAAATTCCTCTCCGGCCCAGAGACAAACCAGTATGGTGCGTTTGGGTTTGCCACCGGCGGCCATGATTAAGCGCGCCGCTTCCATTGCCGGGGTTACACCGGAACCATCATCAACAGCACCTGTGGCCACATCAAAGGAGTCCAAGTGTCCACCCATTATGACATATTCGTCAGGGTATTCGGTTCCAGGAATAATTCCAATAACATTATGATATTTTACCGGTCCCATTTTAAAATAATTACGGATGTCAAATTCAAATTCCACTCTCTGGCGTTCTATAATCATTTGTTTGATTTCTGCAAATTGATGCTCATCCAGTTTAATATCACATGTTGTAGGAAGATCATCCCATGATGTCCATTCCTTCACATCCCGGTTATAGGTCGCACGGATAGGAATCTTAGCTGAAGAGATGACTCCCAGAATCCCGGCTTCTTCCATTTTTTTTAGTTTGGCCTTGGCTTCTTTTTGTTCCAATTCCCTCAGCTCTCTCCGTTCTTCCGGAGTCATCTTTTTTCTTTTTTCCAATTCTTCTTCATCCACTTCAGGAGGATCAAGGAGAACCCATGCTCCCTTCATTTTCTTTTTCATCCTTTTGAATTGTTTATCATCTTGGGGCTCTAATACTGCGTGTCCGATCTGCTTGCCTTGGGTTCCTGACGAATAAGAGGGAGTGGCAAAATGTAAATGCATGGATTTTGGGGATGTCATTTTTCCAAACCAAGGACCCCGATTGAAACCAACGGCCAGGGTGCCGGCTTCGTCAAATTCGACCTGCATACCCCATTCCTTGAATTTTCTTCCGGACCACTCCGCGGCATTATCGTAAGCCGCAGAACCGATAGGCCTTCCACCAAAACGATTAGTGAGAACGTCAAGGTGTTTCATTGTCCGGTTATCATTTTTGCCAATTTCGATAATTTTCTTTTCGACGGGATCTGTTTGTGCATCAGAGTATTGGGGGAAAAATAAAAAAGATATAACGACGGTCAATACAAAAAATTTCTTCATGGTTTCATCTCCATTTTTATGGCATTCATTCCTGAATATGAAATCCAATCATACTTTCTTTATTCTTATTGTCAAATGAATAGTTGGAATTACATATTTGCCCCTTCCATCTCTTGCATCCAAATCAACAATTTAGAGGGTAGTTGGGATTGTGGTCTACATGAAAGAAGTGGGTCAGGTTGAAGGGGACCAAATCACTCAAGTTATTGAAAAAAAAGGTGGGCGATACAGGATTCGAACCTGTAACTTCTACCGTGTGATTTATTTATGATCGATGAGGATTTAGACTTGCGAAACACTACAAAGATATTATAAAATAATTATGAAAGAAATACGCTTTGAATGGAGCAAAAAGAAGGAAATAGCCAACTTTCGAAAACACGGTATTAAATTTGATGAAGCTCAGACTGTTTTTTTTGATGAAAATGCGATTGAATTCTATGATGAGGATCATTCTTTGAAGGAAGTCCGCTATTTAATGGTTGGAATAAGCTCGAAATTTAAGATATTGCTTACGAGCTATACAGTAATTCAAGAAAAAGATGAGGAAATTATAAGAATAATTTCTTCTCGAAAAGCTACGGAAAAAGAGCAAAAAGTTTATTTTGAGAGATTAATATGAAAAAAGAATATGATCTTGAAAACATGAAAAATCGAAAAAATCCCTATGCTAAACGTCTTAAAAAACAGATAACGATCCGTTTAGACAATAGAACCATAGAATATTTCAAAGAGCTTGCGAGAGAAACTGGATTCTCATACCAGACACTTATTAATCTATATCTAATGGACTGTGCTGAGAATCATAAAAAGCCGAAAATTCAGTGGGTCGAACCTAGAAGCTGAATGGCATTCTTGCCCTCCAACAAAACACACGAATTTTAAATTTTCTGGTTTTTTTGTTGACAAATGTGAAAAGATGTCGTATCATTACGACATAATGTCGTATTTAAGTATCGACCTTGAGGAGGCCGAGAATGAAACAACCTTCGCTGGCTAACGCAGAATTGGCGATCATGAAACTGCTGTGGCAGGAAGATCGGTTGACTGCCAGGTTCATACGCGAAAAGCTTTATCCGGATTCGACCAAAGCGCAGCACGGAACTGTACAAAGATTGCTGCAGCGCCTGGAAGATAAGGGATATGTCGAGCGTGACCGCAGTCTGCCTGTTCATTTCTTCTCGGCTAAGATTGATAGCCAAACCTATGCCTGCAGCCAACTGGAATCACTCGCCGATAAGCTGACTGAAGGTTCGCTTACCCCGTTGATTACGCATCTCGTGGAGAGTAAGAAGTTGTCCCGCAAAGAGCTCAATCGGCTCCGGGCAATTCTTGATGAACACCGGGCTCAGGAGGATCAGCATGATTGATCTCCTTTTTCGGATTACGCTCAGCAATGCGGGCATCTCACTTGCCCTGGCCATTGTGGCGGTGGTTGTCGGCAAAACCCTCAAGCGTCCAGCCTTGACACACCTGCTGTGGCTGGAACCTCATCGGGACTTTTCCCCTGGATGCCGGGCCCAATAAAATCGAACTCAGCGATAAAAACGACGCCGGATTTGTTCTGGCCGATGCCGTAAAATGGGTGAAAAAATAAGAGAATGGGAAATGTTGATATAGAAGAGGAAGAATGTGCTTCCTTAATCAGTCTAATAAGATGAAAGCTTTTCAAATGGATAATACAAAACCGAGTCTTAAGGATATGAAAATTAACCTGAATGAAATTAAGGGGACACGTTACCGATTTCAAAACAAATCGGTACATGTCCCTAATTTCATGCAAATCATGTTCATGAATAATTCAGGCTAACTAAAATCGTAGGAAAAAAACATGGAAATTTCCGTATCGCAACTTTCAAAACGCTATCCCGGAGGCAAGCTGGCTCTTAAGGGCATCGACCTGGACATCCCAAAGGGATTGTTCGGCCTGTTGGGTCCCAACGGCGCCGGAAAAACCACACTGATGCGCATCCTGGTCACGCTTCTAAATCCCACTTCCGGCCAGGTGACGGTCAATGATTTGGACATCCGCAAAAACCGCAAGGAGATCCGGCGGCAAATCGGTTATCTCCCGCAGGATTTTTCCGTCTTTGCCAAGCTGACGGTTTGGGAGTTCATGGATTACAGCGCCTGTTTGAACGGTATCCTGTCCAAGAACATGCGCCGGGACAGGATCGACTTGCTGCTGGAATCGGTGGGCCTGTTCGAAGCCAGGGACCGCCTTACCGGGAAGCTCTCAGGTGGCATGAAGCGGCGGCTGGGCGTGGCCCAGACCCTGATCGGAGACCCTCCGCTCCTGGTCGTGGACGAGCCCACAGTCGGCCTGGACCCGGAGGAGCGGATCCGCTTCCGCAACCTTTTATCCGACCTCTCCGCCCAGGACCGGATCATCCTTTTGTCCACCCATATCGTTGGGGATATCTCTTCCACATGCGAGAACATCGCGCTCATGGACCTGGGACGCATTATCTTTAACGGTCCACCGGCCGACCTGGTGGAAAATGCCAGGGGAAAGGTCTGGACCATCTCCACAGGCCATGAAGATCTGGACAGCTGGAAGGAACGGTTCCCGGTCATCTCCACGGTTCCCTCGGAAAGCGGTTACGAGCTAAGGATCGTGGCCGAAAATCCGGATGCGCCGGAGGCGATACCGGCTGAACCCAATCTGGAAGACGCCTATATACACTACATGAAGCAGGCGGCCTCGGGCCACTTGACCGGAGCATTTGAAAATAAGGATGGGGAGGGAAAGCCATGACATCCGTGATGATTTTTTTAAAAATTGCCTTTTATGAGGCCAAAATTCTCCTGAGGTCCTGGGGTTTCCGCATATTTGCCCTGCTGGGCCTTGTTATTCTGGGCTTGCTGACGGCCGGGATCGCAGCCCCTTCTTTTGCTTTCCCTTACTACTTTCGATCCCTTTCGGGATCCATCCCGCTTTTCAGCTTCAAGCTCTTCAACATCTTTCAGGGGATTATCGTGGTTTTTATGGCCACGGAATTCTTCAAAAGGGACAGACGAACGGATTCCACCCAGGTTATCTTTTCCCGGTCCTTTTCCAACACCAGTTACATCCTGGGCAAATTTGTCGGTGTCATCGGGCTTTTTGTCCTGATGAACATCCTCCTCGGAGTGATCACATTCCTCATCCATCTCTTCCTGTCGGATACGCCCTTAAACATCCAGGCTTATCTTCTATATTTTCTGTTGCTTACACTCCCTACCCTGGTATTCCTGATTGGCCTGTCCTTTGTTTTTGCCGTTGTCATTCGCAACCAGGCAGCCGTCATTCTGCTGGGACTGGCCATATCGTCCGTCAGCCTGGTTATCCTGGGAAACAAGGCATACTATATTCCCGATATATTCGGATTCCACACGCCCATGCTGTATTCCGATTTTATCGGGCTGGGCAACGGCGCACAGCTTTTCGCGCTGCGCCTCCCCTTGCTCCTTCTGGGCCTGGGACTCGTCTTCGGGACGGTGCTTTTAGCTAAACGGCTGCGGCAATCGCCTATGGTGACGGCTCTTTCCGGGGCCCTGTCAATTCTTCTAATCCTCTCGGCCTTTGGCCTGGTTTTCAGCCATGTTCGGTCCAATAGGGATATAGATTCCCTCCGGCGTGACCTTCTGGCAGAAAGCCAAAAATACGCCGATGTTCCCGCATTGAGTATGGAATCCTGCTCCCTGGATGTGGAGTTTTCCGGCGATGTCCTGTCAGCCTCTGCCGAGGTTCTTTTAAAAAATAATCAGGACAAGCCCGTCCAATCACTCCTCCTGACCCTGAATCCGGGATTCCAGGTCAGCCGTGTGACGGCCGGCGATTCGACACTGAATCATTCCAGAGAGGGACATCTCCTCCTCATACAGCCTTCGGTTCCCATAGCCCCCGGCGCTGGCATCACCCTCCGGATAGATTATGCCGGCACTCCGCTGGAAGCCTACTGCTACCTGGACATCGATAGCGAAAACCTGCGCCAATCCTCCAAACTCGGCATTTACCGCGTCCCGAAAAAATACGTCTTTTTATCGGAGAAGTTTATCCATCTGACTCCGGAAAGCGGCTGGTATCCCCGGGCGGGAATCCCTCTCAGTCACCGTTTTCCAGGGGCTGTGGCCAAAGATTTCTCGCGATACACGCTCCGTGTCCGGCTGCCCGAGGGCCGAATCGCCGTGTCACAGGGTCTCCCGGAGATCGATCAGTCGAACGAAGGCCATGGAAAAACCTACATTTTCCGCCCCACGACACCTCTCCCTCAAATATCCCTGACAGTCGGCCCTTACGAGGCAAAAGCTCTCAAAGTCAACGATGTGGAGTATAAGCTTTTTACCCTACCTGGGCACGATTATTACGCATCATATCTCGATGCCATCGCCGAAGACCTGCCCGAGAACATCACCAAACTGAAGGACGAGTTCGAGGTCGCGCTCGGTTTGGATTACCCCTATGAGCAGCTGGCGCTTGTGGAGGTGCCCATCCACTTTTTCAGCCACAAACGCCTCTGGAGTGCGGCGGATGAAACCGTCCAGCCCCAGATGGCTTTTCTCCCTGAGATGGGGACCCTATGTCGAGGTGCGGATTTTGCCTCCCAGGATCGCATGACGCAGCGAAAAAGGGGATTTGGTAAGGGCCGAGGGATGGAAATCGCACCCGCAGAGATCCAAAACTATTTTTTCACGCGCTTTATCCGTTCTAACTTCCTAGGCACCGATCCTGAAATGCAAAGCGATCGCAACACAGCCCTTTCCGGAGTGACGGAATCCGATGTGAACACGGAATACAACCTGATACCGAATTATTTCGCTTTCACCTCGACGCTGGCCTCTGACCGCTGGCCCATTCTCCATTCAGCCATGGAGTCCTGGCTCCAGGACAGGATCTTAGCGCCCAGCTTCCGGTTCAAACGAAGCACCGGTCTGACTGACCAGGAAAGGACCAATCGATTGCTGGACGGACATTCCATGACCGAACTCCTAGAGGATGAAAACCTGGACGATGACCAGCTCTACAATGTCATTCTGGCCAAGGGCAAATACCTGATGACGGTTATCGAATCCCGTATCCAGGAGGATAAATTCGACGAAAAACTCCTTTCCTTTATTAAAGAGAAAAAGTTCAGCACCATTACAGAGGATGAATTTCTCCGATTTCTTTTTGCGTATAAAGAATTCGACCTGGAGCCCGTGATGACCGACTGGTATGAGGAAACACAGATCCCGGCCTTCACTGTCGGCTCCGTCGGTATGTTCACCGTCCGGGATGGAGAACAGCAACGCAACCACGTTAGCTTTCCCATCACCAATATCTCCGAGACCGAGGGCATCGTGAAAATCAGCATGATGACAATGCAGAGCAGACGAGGCATTCGGGGCGGTGGAAAGGGGTGGGAGATCGAGGAAACGATTCTTGTCCCGCCCAAAACGACCAGAGAAGTCGGCATCCTCCTTGACACCCAGCCTCTGATCCTGCAGATGGATACGACTATCTCGCTCAACATCCCCTCCACTATAGACCTTCCCCTCTGGGAACGGAGATCGGAAGAAGCGGAGACCTTCTTTGAAGGGGAGAGAGACACCCCCTATGAAGAAGAGCGATCCGGAACTCCGGGAGAATATATCGTCGATAACGAAGACCCGGGATTCAAAGTGGTGGCTGGCGGTGGAGATAACCCGCTCCGGTCGGCCATCCGCCGTCTCTTCGACCGTTCAAGCGTCGAGACCGAGTATCTCGAATACAACGCCACCAACCCACCCGGACGTTGGACTCCGGTCGTCCTCCAGAATTTCTACGGCACGATCCTCCACACTGGCCATATGATCAAGGTCGGGGAGGGCAGCAACAAAGTTTCCTGGACGGTTGACCTCCCGGAAAGCGGCAGCTACGACATCTATTTTTACAACGAAACCATGAGCCGGAGAGGGGGCCGAGGCCAGCGGCGTGGGGACAGGGGCAAACAGTGGCCCGCTCAGGAGGAGAAACACTTCATCGTCCACCATGAGGGCGGCACCGAAGAAATCGTTTTCGATATCCAAGAATCGTCCCAGGGCTGGGTTCTGCTTGGGACCTTCCGCCTAGCGGCCGGATCGAACACAATCGAACAGACGGACAAGGGAAAAGGGGCCTTCGTGACGGCAGATGCGGTGAAGTGGGTTATAACACAATAAAATTATGAAAATAGGAATTCTTTCCCTGGTGTGATAACAGACAAATAATGGAGTTGTCCATGAAAAGATCAATCCGAAAATATTCACAAAGGTCAATAGTTATATTCAGTTTCCTCCTTATCTTCACTGCAGGCACTCTATCAGGCGATGAGCTGACTCTGGAAAGGGCTCTCAACATCGCTTTCAACAACAGCCCGGCCATGCGTCAAGCCTCCCTTCAGCTGGAGTACAACGAGCGCAACCTATTCGCCCAGCAGGCTGGACTGAAGTCCCGGTTCAGTTTGGGTATAACGCCCTACTTCACTTCCAGCAGCAGGGTGTTCAGCGAACTCACCTCAAGCTACAACACCCAGACGCTGACAAGATCGGCGGCCACCTTCACCATTCAACAGCCTATCAAATGGACGGACGCCACCTTGATGATAAGAGACCAGTTCAACTGGAATGAGTCGTCCAGCTCTTTTGTGGGTGGAGAGAAGCAGACCGCCTTCTCCAACAGCCTGACCGTGAGCCTTAGTCAGCCCCTTTTCACCTACAACCAAACAAAGATGCAGATCAAGGAGCTGGAGCTTGCTCTCGAGAACGCACAACTGGCCTACGCCATCCAAAAACTTCAGATCGAAAGACAGGTTACCCAGCAGTTTCTCAACCTCTATTACTCCAGGAGGAGCATCCAGATCTCCCAAGAGGAATACAAAAACGCCATGGAAAGTCTCGAGATCATACAGAGCAAGGTGGAAGCTGGCATAACCGCACCGGAAGAACTCTATCAGGCAGACATCACCAAGGACAACAGCCTGGCTACGCTGGAAGACAAGCTCATGCAGCATCAAAACAGTCTGGATACCTTCAAAATCCTGCTGGGCCTGGAGGTGGAGGATTTGATCGATGTGTTTGCCGACGTTCAGAAAATGATCGTGGACGTGGATCTGGAAAGGGCCATCGCCCACGGGCTGGAAAACCGGATGGAGCTGCGGCAAAGGGACATCGAGATCCAAAATGCCCTGCATGATCTCATCGTGACAGGGGCCGTGAATGAGTTCAAGGGCTCCCTCAACCTCTCCTTCGGGCTGACCGGAACCAACCCACAGTTCCCGGGTATCTACGACTCGCCCAACACCGACCATCTGATCGCCCTCACCCTGGACATCCCGCTTTTTGACTGGGGACAGAAAAAACATCTTTTGGCCGCAACCCAGGCCCAAGTCGATACGGTCAAGCTCTCGGCTGAGGAAGAGAGAAAAAGCATAAAATCGGAAATCCGCGAGGCCTACCGGAATTATATGAATCAGAAACGTCAGATAGAAATTGCGGAGAAAAGCATAAAAAACGCAGAACTCACCTACGATATCAACCTGGAGCGATACCGCAATGGCGATCTCTCGTCCAAGGATCTGCAGTTCTATCAGCTCCAGCTTTCCCAACAAAAGCTCAGCCTGGTGCAGGCTCTGATAAGCAACAAGCTGGCCCTGCTCGACCTGAAGATCAGGACGCTCTGGGATTTCGAAACCAACAGGTCCATCTTGGATGATATCGTAGAACTATCGGAACTGGAGGATTAAAGGATGAAAAAAGTCACATCAGCATTTATTTTCTTTATTATAGCCATTTCACTTCTCGTTTTTACAGGTTGCCAGCAGGAACGGATGCAGGAGCAAACCGACACCACCATTCCCGTCCGGGTGATGGAAGTGGAAAAATCCTCCATCCAGGAATTCGTGACCGCTACGGGGACGGTTTATGCAGTCAAGGAAACCATGATCTTGACAGAACAGGCCGGGCGGTACACGCTCCGAAAAAATCCCAGAACAGGAAGACCCTTTGTCATGGGGGATTCCGTGGCCGCCAACACCATGATTTTCTCCCTGGACAATCCCGAATATGTCAATCAAGTCGCCATGGACTCGAAAAAACTGAGCCTCGAATCTGCAGAGAGGGAATTCACCAAACAGCAGGGTGTTTACGAAAAAGGCGGCATCACCCTGAAGGAGGTGAAGGATGCAGAAGCGGCCATGATCGATGCCCGCTACAGCTTTGAGAACGCCAAAATATCCCTGGCTAAATTGGAGATCCGTGCCCCCTTCAGCGGCGTCATTGTGGACCTTCCCCACTACACCTCCAGTCAGTGGGTGGAGGCCAACACCGAAGTGGCCACTTTGATGGATTATTCCCGCCTGTATGCCGAGCTGACCCTGCCCGGCAAGGAGATGGGTCGCATCAAACAGAACCAGAATGTGTCTGTCAGCAATTACAGCCAGGAAAAGCAGAAGCTCGAGGGGAAGGTCACGCAGATCTCACCGGCACTGGATCCCACCAGCCGGATGTTCAAGATCAAGATCGAAGCCTCTAATCCGGACCTCCTTCTCAAACCCGGAATGTTCGTGCGCGCGGACATCGTCGTCCAGGAGAAAGCGGATGTGATCGTCATCCCCAAAGACATTATCCTGGAAAGACGCGGACGCAAAACCGTTTACGTCGTCCAGAGGGGATTTGCCCAGGAACGGAGGCTTGAGCTGGGCATCGAATCCAGCGACAGCGTGGAAGTTATCGAGGGGCTCGAACCGGAAGATAGCCTGGTCATCGAAGGCTTCGAAACCCTGAGAAACCGCTCCCGTGTCAAGGTCATTGAGTAGAATGAGGAAACTCGCACAGTTCTCAGTCAGGTACCCCACAACCATCCTGATGATCATCCTGGCTATCTGTCTCCTCGGTTACATCTCCTTCCAGAGGCTGGGGATGGATCTCCTTCCCCGCCTGAATAACCCGCGGTTGTATGTCTCGCTGGAAGCTGTGGAGCGCCCGCCGGAAGAGATGGAGGAGCAGTTCGTTTCTCCTCTGGAAGCGACAGCGGCCCTCGGCAGCAAGGTGACAGGGGTTTCTTCCATTTCCCGCGTGGGCAGGGCGCTGGTCACGGTGGAGTACGAGTGGAACACGGACATGGACGAGGCCTATCTTCACCTCCAGAAGGCTGTCAGCGATTTTGCCCAGGGAAAAGACCTGGATGAAATCAATGTCAGCCAGCTGGATCCCAATGCCCAACCCATCGTCACCGCCGTTTTCTGGCACGAAGACCTGGATGATCTGGACAGGCTGCGGCAGACCGCGGAAAACAACATCCGCAACGACCTGGTCAGGCTTTCCGGAGTGGCGGCTGTGGAGCTGGTGGGGGAAAGGAAAAGGGAGGTGGAGGTCCGCACGGATTCTTATACCTTGGAAGCTTACGGTCTGACTTTGGACCAGGTGGCTTCTGTCATTCTGTCCAGTAACCAGAGCATTTCCGGTGGATCCATCGTCGAAATGGGTTTGAAATATGCCATACGTGGCGTGGGTGAGCTGGAATCACTGGAAGAGCTCAGGAACCTGATCATCACCTACAAGTCCGATGAGACGGAGACCGGAGGAACGACCAATCAAACTCCGATCACATTGAGGGATGTCGCTGAAGTAGACTATGTACTCAGCGAGCCGGAGAATATCGTCCATTACAACGGCCGCCGGTGCATCGCCCTCGAGATCTTCAAAGAAAGTCAATTCAACACAACCCAGGCCTCCGAGAATATCCACAGCCAGCTGGAAAACCTTCAAAGATCCCTTCCCGGATATCAACTGCACATCATACAGGACCAGGCAGGTTTCATCAGATCCGCTGTCAGAGAAGTCGAGCAGACAGGGCTGATCGGCGTTTTTCTGGCCGTTTTGATCCTGTTCATATTCCTCCGCAGGATAGGGGTCACTGCCGTCATCAGCATCGCCATCCCCGTCTCTATCATCGCCACCTTCAACCTGATGTATTTCAACAAGCTGACTTTGAACATCATGACCCTGGGTGGCCTGGCGCTGGGAGCCGGTATGCTGGTGGATAATGCCATCGTGGTGGTGGAAAATATTTTCCGCCATCAGGAGGAGGGATTGGGACTCAAGGAAGCGGCCGTGCGTGGAGCAGGAGAAGTGGGGGGTGCTATCACAAGCTCCACCCTGACGACCATCGTCGTTTTTCTCCCCATTGTCTACCTGCAGGGCATTGCCGGCGAGCTGTTCAAGGAACAGGCCTGGACAGTGGCCTTCGCCCTTCTGTCCTCCCTGTTTGTGGCTCTATCGGTCATCCCGATGCTCAGCTCCAGGATGCTGAAGGCCCGCAAAGGAAAACAAACGCGATTATCTCTCCAATTTCCCTTTTATGCCCGCTTTCTCACCGGCGTGCTGAAAAAAAGGTGGCTGGTGGTTATGCTTGCTTTTCTCCTGGTTTTATCTGCGGCCTTTCTGGCATCCCGTATGGGCAGCGAATTTTTGCCCCAGACGGACCTGAACGAGCTGGAGATTACCCTCCTTTTGCCGGAGGGATCGAACCTGGAGCGGACAGAGTCCGCGGTCCGAAGCATAGAATCGCTACTGCAGGAAAACCATGGGGAATCCATCCACTCCATCTTCTCCCGCATCGGCCCTGTGGGAACCGCCCTGACGGAATCGGAAGTGCTGGCTGGAGAAAACAGCGCCATGCTTTTGATCGGTCTCAAACCCGAATCCATAGACCTGGACTCTTTGCAGGTGTGGATCGAAAATCAGCTCACCGACATCCCGGGCCTCAGTGCTCAGATCATGAGGGCGCAGACAGCCCTGCAGGTCACTCTGGGAACGGTGGAAGCTCCCCTGGTCGTTGAGATCCGGGGGAAGGATATGGATACCTTGAAGTCCCTATCCGACCAGGTGGAGGCCATCCTCGAACAACAGCAGGGATTGACCGCTGTGGAAACAAGCTTTCAGGAAGGACGGCCCGAAGTGGAGGTCGTTATCGACAAGACCTCTGCCACATCCTATGGTCTCACACCCTACAGCATCGGCTCTCAGCTGAGCGACCTGCTATCTGGACAGGAACTGGGTGAATATGAGGATGATGGCGAGTACATCAACATCATGCTGCGCTCGCCCGAGCCTTCACTTAATGAGCTGGAAGGCCTTCTGCTGGACTCGAGCGAAGGACAGAAGCTGAGGCTGGACGATGTGGCGGTCCTGAGGCGTTCGGTTTCCCCCAGGGAAATTCTGAGAAACAACCAGGAGCGGACGGCCGAGGTGACGGCCCAGCTCAGTGGAGAAGAGGCCTTCGATAAAATCGTAGGCCGTGTGGAAAAAACGTTGGGAGAGGTCAGCCTGCCCCAGGATTATTCATTCGCTGTCACCGGTGAAGAAAAACTGAGGAGAGAATCTTTCAGCCATTTGTGGTTCGCGCTGCTGTTAGCTATTATCCTGGTCTATATGGTCATGGCTTCCCAGTTCGAATCCCTCCGCCACCCCTTTGTCATCCTCCTAACCATCCCTCTGGCTATGGTGGGAGCTGTAGGGCTACTCATTATTCTCAATCTCCCTCTGAACATCATGTCCTTTATCGGCATGATCATGCTGGCCGGAATCGCTGTCAACGACTCCATCATCCTGGTGGACCTGATTAATCAGCAGCGGCGCAGCGGTACGGATATGGAAAGCGCCATCGTCAAAGCCGGGCAGCTGAGGATCAGGCCCATATTCATGACATCCGCCACCACCATCCTGGCCC
>CAYPGQ010000063.1:0-23698 GCA_964410125.1 uncultured Eubacteriales bacterium
CTGGGCGAAAACTTTATCGCCAGCGAAGCCACGATCCAGGAACTCAAGGTAGAACTGGGATTGGACAAATCCCTAGCTGCTCAATACCTCAACTACTGGAAAGACATCTTCACCCTCCGCCTCGGATACTCCTACCATTTTAACCAAAAAGTTATTTCGATAATCTTTATGCGGATGAAATGGACGCTGGCCCTTCTTTTTCCTTCCATCCTCTTGGGAGCCATTTTGGGAACACTCCTCGGAGCTCTTTCCGGATGGAAAAAAAATAAACTAGCCAACAAAGCCACAACATGGGCTATCCTGTCTGTGTACAGCAGCCCTCCCTACTTTCTTGGCATCATTTTCCTTTACCTCTTCTCCTTTAAATGGGGATTATTTCCATTCAGGGGATTTTATGAAACAGGGACTTTCCTGGACGTGCTTCAGCACCTCTTCCTCCCGGTCCTGATCATGAGCGCCTATGCAGCCTCCCGTAATTACATGATCATGAGAGGAAGCGTTTTGATCGAAAAAGAAAAACTGTATGTAGTTTACGCTCGAGCCAAAGGCTTTTATGGCAACTCCATTCTTTTCCGGCACATATTTAAAAATGCCTCCCTTCCGGTGATCACGCTCATCGCTCTGGATTTTGGATTTCTCCTGAGCGGGGCTCTGTTTGTCGAGATCGTATTTTCCATGAACGGGATGGGAACTTTGATCTACGAAGCCCTTTTATCCCGGGATTACCCGGTCCTCCAAGGATGTTTTTTGATCATCACCATCATGGTTATCGCCGCGAATTTTTTCGCAGATATTCTGTACAGTTTTATCGATCCTAGAGTGAGAGAAAAAGCTTGAATAACAAAAGGATGTTGAATCGATTCGGTCTTGTTCTGGTAGTATTGTTTGTCTTGATCGCCATTCTTGCAGACATTATCTCTCCCCATGATCCCTGGGATAGATTCGAGCCTTACGAAAAGCCCAATCGAAACCATATTTTAGGGACTAATGACATCGGAAACGACATCTTCTCCGAACTCATCCACGGGTCCAGGGCTTCCCTCGTTGTGGGAATCGGGGCCGCTATCATCGCCACTCTCTTGGGGCTTCTGGTCGGATTGTTTTCCGGTTACTTCAAAGGTGCCCTGGATGAGATTTTCATGGGAATTACGGATATTTTTTTAATGATCCCAAGGATTCCCCTTATCATCATCCTGACGGCCTTCCTGAAATCGAGCATTTGGCTCATCATGCTTGCCCTTGGGCTTTTGTGGTGGACCTCCACAGCACGAGTGGTAAGGTCCCGAACTCTTCAGGTCAGGGAAATGGATTTTGTGACCAGCGCAAAATGCTTGGGATTCAAGAACAGGCACATCATCTTTTCGGACATTCTGCCTAACATCTTTCCGGTCATGGTGCCAAAATTCATGCTGACCGTCGCGACAGCCATGATCTCAGAAGCTTCTCTTTCTTTCCTGGGCCTGGGAGATCCTTCTATGAAAAGCTGGGGACTGATGATCAACTTTGCCTTGATCAAGGGAGGATTGGTCAATGAGCTGTGGTGGTGGTATCTTCCCCCAGGTCTCTGCATCATTTTATTCGTTTATTCCATCGTGTCCTTGGGTTTTTCTTTCGAAGAAAGGAAAAAGGTTAACCTCAGATAGGCAACACCATGGGTTTGCTGGCAATAGAAAATTTGAAAGTAACGTTCCAAACTTCCACGGGGCAGGTCCGGGCGGTGGACGGGGCGACTTTAGAACTGAAAGAGGCAGACACGTTGGCCCTCGTCGGGGAAACAGGATGCGGAAAATCGACTATCGCCCATTCTATCCTTCGTCTTCTGCCAGAAAATGCTGTTGTCCGCGGAAAAATCATTTATCGCAATAACGACCTCCTGCTCCTACCAGAAAAAGAACTGGCTCAACTGAGGGGGAAAGACATTTCCCTGGTAATGCAAAATCCGGCATTGGCCTTGAATCCCGTTTATTCTATCGGACATCAAATGATAGAGCCATTAATCGTGCACAGAAGGTTAAAAAAACCGGAGGCCATCCTGACGGCAAAAAACCTTTTGGAAAAGCTGCACTTCAAAGGACCGTCCAATGCTATCAGGGCATACCCGTTTGAAATTTCAGGGGGGATGAAACAAAGGGTGTTGATAGGTATTTCGGTTATCTTGAGCCCAAAGATCATCATAGCCGATGAACCGACCAAGGGTTTGGATGATCGTCTGAGAGAGATGGTCCTCAAAGAATTAAGACTTGTCCGAGAAATGAACCGATCTTCTATGATCTTTATCTCCCATGACCTGAATGCTGCCAGGGAGATTTCAGACAGGATAGCCGTGATGTATGCCGGGGAGATTTTAGAATCGGGGGCTACGCAAGAATTCTTCAAAGAGCCTCTGCATCCTTACTCCCAAGCCTTATTGGAAAGTCTCCCTGAGCGGGGATTCAAACCCATACCCGGTGTATCTCCTTCGATGATCCGGCCGCCTGAAGGATGCAAATTTCATCCGAGATGTCCCGATAAAAAAGAAATCTGCTCCAAACAGAGACCAGATTTTAAAAGGACAAATAACAGAGACGTCAAATGTGTGCTGTACAGCTAGAAGTTCGCAACATCGCAAAGACTTTTGAATCGGGTCTTTTGTCGAAAAAGCCCAAATCTGTTCTGGAAAACATCTCGTTCGAAATTCATGAAGGGCGAACCTTCGGCATTGTCGGAGAATCAGGGGCAGGAAAAACAACGATTGGAAAAATCATCGCTGCCATCGAACAACCCACCTCGGGTGAAATCGTTTTCCATGGGAATGCACTAGCCAAGATGAAAAAGGTGGAGTTTTTGTTTTTTAGGCAAAAAGTTCAGATGTTGTTCCAGGACCCTGAAGGCTCGCTTAATCCAAAAAAAACCATCCAGAAATCACTGGATGAGATATTGAACCTGATCAAGATACCGCATGGAGACAGAAAGAGCGCTCTCGCAAACATCCTCCAAACGGTGGGACTATCATCGGAAATATTGGCGCGGTACCCCAATCAGATCTCAGGAGGCCAGAATCAGCGGATAGCCTTAGCAAGAATTTTGCTCCTTGAACCAGAAATAATCATCCTGGACGAACCCACATCCGCTCTGGATATCTCGGTCCAAGCCCAGATCCTGAATCTATTGAAGAAATTGCAAGTACAGAAGGGATTCACCTATGTGTTCATCTCCCACGATTGTGATGTTATTAACTTTATGTGCCACGACATCGGCGTCATCGGACAAGGAAATCTTGTGCTAAAATCTCCTTCAAGATATCAGGGACGTCGGTGATGATACCATCGACACCCAAAGCAATAAATTTTTTCATCTCCGCAGGATAATTTACGGTCCAAACAAAAATCCTTTTTTTATTCTGCTTAGCTTTTCGCACAAATTCCTCATCCACGATATTCCGTTTGCAGCATACGTACTCCCAACTGCCTTCGAAGATGTCGGACGGATACTCTTCGTCGAAAATAAATCCTGTGGTCAACTCCGGTGCGATCTCTTTGACTTTTTCGATCACGGGCTTTTCAAAAGACGTGACCATGCATTCTTTTGCGATACTTTCTGAACGGATGATAGCAACTACTTTTTCGGTAATGTCAGGGTCATTTCCGGACACCTTGACCTCGATATTCAGCTTGATCTTCCCTTTGACCAGCTGGATAACCTCTTGGAGTGTCGGGATGGGCTCTCCCCTGAATTCTTCGCTGAACCAGGAACCCACTTCCAATTCCTTTAGCTCTGCCAGCGTGTAATCCCGTATCATCCCTTCTTGGCCTGTCGTCCGCTCCATCTCCTCATCATGAAACAGCACGATCTCCCCATCTTTAGTCTGGAAAACATCACACTCGGCGTAATCGGCACCGTATTCGATCGCCTTTTTCATCGCAGACAGCGTGTTCTCAGGAGCAGCTCTCGATGCTCCCCTGTGGGCGATAACGATAAACCCTTCTGCCTCTTTTTGCTTACACATCACCACCACCATCATCAATAAAAAAATTAAGATAATTTTTTTCATCAACCTTTTCCTTACTCTTCTGCTTATAGCTATTATCATTTCTTTTTCTCCTTACTCTACTCAATAGAAGGATGAACGTCATGAATGAGAAATCCCCTCAAAGCCCGACCGGGCACGGTTTCTCTCATAATATTTTTTCTAGGCGGTGTCTCCTCTTCAAAATCAGATTGCCCCTCTTGATCAAAACCGGAGCCACAAAAACAACGTCCGCTCCTTTATCATGCAGCGATGATATTTTGGTCTGTGTGGAGCGCAGGCCACCCAACCACCACCGAGCATCACTCAAATGAACCAGGTCTCCCACCCCGGCTGATAGCTGATGGATCATATCAGGATGAATCGCAAGTTCTCCCACATTGTCATCCTGCACAATTTTCACATCGATTTTTTTCCCTTCCCTTTCATTAATCGGGGCGCCTTTAAAACCCTCCTTTGCCTTATTCAGAGTGCCTACCACCAATCCTTGCATTTTTTCCTTCGATTTGCCCTTTGTCAGATAACTCACAACCACACCGATCAACATACTCCCAACAAGCCCATACAAAGCTCTGGTGTATTTAAATCCTCCTGACGGATCGACGCCATGAGAAAACGGGGAAATAAGAATGGGCCACGCGATAGAAAGGGCTACGATCATGGACCCACCAAAAAGGGTCCAGAATGCTGCTGACGATGTGAACCTCTTCCAATACGCCCCTAGCAGTATGGTGATCACCATTGGAGGTGTGATGCTGGCCGTGAACGCTCCATGGGCCAGATAGATGGATTTAAACGAGGTAAAAATAGGAACCAAAGCAATACCCAAAAGCGCCGAAAAAAGCGAAACGATTCTGGCCACTCTGAGATAATGCCTATCCGGAGCATCTTTTCTGACGTGAGGCTTGTACACATCATTCACAGCAATGGAGGAAATGGCATTGATCAAGGTGTCGATCGTCGACATCAAGGCAGCCGTTAAGGCCGCCATCACAAACCCGAACAATCCTGGAACACACACCTTCCCAGCTACCAGGACAAAAATTTGCTCGGGATTGACATTGGCAGGAAGCAGTCCATGCGAGTGCATGGCTTTCCCCAGCCATCCGGCATTCGAGACGGCAAAAGTGGCCAGGGGCATCAACATCAAGATCAGAGCCAGAAAGGTCTTCTTGATCTCTTTGACGCTTTTCAAGGATAAAAAGCGGAGGATGAATCCCTGATTCATCATGTAAAGGGCAAAGGTGTTGGCCACCCCATCCTGCCAGAACACTCCCACAAAATGAAACTCTTTGGGTTGATTGAACTGGGCAAACGGAAGTTTGTGAAGTAGAGGCAGTCCCGACCAGAATCCCTCCCAACCTCCTAAGACCTTGAGTCCCAGAAAGAACAAAATAAATCCTGCGATCAACAGAATAATCCCCTGGGCAAGATCGGTCATGATGACAGACGTCTGCCCTCCCACCGTCACATAAACAGCACAAATGGTGGCCACAAGGACAGCAGACAAAAAAATATCCGTGCCCAGCAGAGCATTGAGAGCTACTCCCATGGTGTAGAGGTTGATACCGATGTAGCCAACCATGTAGATCAGGACGATCACGGTGGCTGTGATGGCTGTACGTTCGTCGAATCTTTTCCGGAAATAGTCGGGCACAGATCCCGACCGGCTGAAATAGATGATAGGAAGCCAGCCCAGCAGCAAAAAACTCATCACGATCCAATCGTTCAGGTAGGACATGGACGAGGACATCCCATACCGGAAGCCGGCAGCCGAATATTTGATAAAACTGTAGGAGCCAACAACAGAGGCCACACAACTGAAAGTGATCAACCACCAGGAAAAGCGCTGCCCGCCGAAAAAGAAATCTTTGGTCGACCGAGTGAATTTGGCAAAAAAGGCACCAAAACCGAAGATGGCGACAAAATAAAAGATGACCACCAAAAAATCCAGTTGTGTCCCGACGACTGTGGTTGTGTCCATCTAGATTTTCCCGACTCCGGCAAGGTGCCATAACAACTGAAAAACAAAATAAAAAACAACCCCTCCAATCATAAAAAACAGGATTCTTCGGTCGTCTTTTTTTTTGAAGGAAAAATCTTTAGTTCGCAAGGACAGGAAAATGCCTAGAAAAAAAATGACGCCCCCAATAACGAACTGATAAACAAGCGACAAAAAGGGCATTTCAAAATTACCTAGGGTGTCCACTTATGGGACGTCCCCGATTACTAGCCCCCGATTACTATTATTTTTTCATGTGTTTTTCGAACCAGGCCATCAAATACAACGATTGGAGCAGGCGGTGAGAGGGACGTCTCCAGCCATGAAACTCGTTGGGCATACGCACTAAAAGAGTATCCTTTTTCAGCATTTTCAAAGCCCGGTAATATTCTTCACTTTGCCCCATCGGAGTGCGCAAGTCGACTTCTCCCGTCATGACCATGGTCGGTGTTTTTACATTGCCCACATAATGCAACGGGGAGCGAAGAGCATACTCCATGGGGTCTTCCCAGGGATACTTCTTGAACTGCCTGTACCAGCTGGAGCCATCCGTTGTCCCCACGAAGGAATGCCAGTTGATCACCGGCCGCATCGAAACGGCGGCCCTGAACTTATCTGGGGCGGTGTAGCCCACGAGCCAAGCGGTTAAAACACCTCCGCCGCTTCCACCACAGACAAACAGGTTTTCCTCATCGATGAATCCTTTGGCGATAGCCGCATCCACTCCCGCTATAAGGTCGTCCCCATCCTTTCCGGGATAGGAAAACTGAATGCCGTTAACAAAATCCTGGCCATAACCGGTGCTTCCTCTTGGATTCATATACAGGACTGCGTAGCCATTGGCCGCAAAATTTTGCCAGGCCCAGTCAAAACGCACGGTGTACAAGGACCATGGGCCCCCGTGGATGTACAGGATCATCGGGTATTTTTTGCCCGGTTCGAATTCGGCAGGTTTGATCAGCCATCCCTGCAGATCCAGATCATCGGGGGATTTGAACCACATTTCCTCCACCTCGCCCAGTTTGACATCGGCTAAAACATCTTTGTTGAAATCCACCAGCTTAACGAGCTTGTCAGGCTGGTTCAGGTTGAATGTGACCAGATAGGCCGGTGAATAAAAGGTCGATCGTGTGGCTGCCACCTGTCCGTTTTTTGCCATACTTATACTCGACAGGTACTGAATACCCTTAGTGACGTCTTTTATCTTCCCTTCCTTTGAAACAAAATATAAATTCGACACACCTTTTTCCCTCATCAGATAATACACACCGGAGCTGTCAGCCGCCCAGTTCGCATTTGACGGAGAATTCGGCAGGTTACCGGCCAGCAGCCGCTTTTTCCCACCATTGACATCCATAAGATACAGGCTCGATAGATGGCTTGTGTAGTTATTATCGTCGTTGCCTGTGTACGCGATCCACTTCCCATCCGGTGATATGGTAGGTCCTCTGTCCGGTCCTTTTCGCTCGGTCAGAGTCTCGATCTCCGATGTTTCCAGGTCCACAGAATAGATCTCAGAATCACCATTCAGATACTCCGCATCCGGCTTGCGGATGGCGCTGAAATAGATCTTTTTTCCGTCCACAGACCACTGCGGATCGCCATGGGAATAATCGCCGAATGTTAGTTGCTTGGGAGTCCCACCCAATTCGGCGTCCATAACAAGAATATGGGAGTAGCCTTTGGGCACAGGCCCGCGTCCGTCTCTCCGCCAACTCAACCGGTCGATGATGATGGCCGACTTGGCCCAATTCGCTCCTTTGGGCCTTTTAGGAAGTTTTACAGGAAGAATTGAAGTTGTGTCCTCAAAAAACATGGTAAATGCCAGCATCTTTCCATCAGGAGACCATCTAAGGCTTCCAGGAGACCTCTCCAGATGGGTAAGCTGGGCTACTTCTCTCGTATCAAGCCACATTACATGGATCTGGTTGGTGTCATCTCTATCGGAGAGAAAAGCGATTTTACTCCCATCAGGGGACCAAACAGGAGAAGAATCCCTCCAGTTGCCATGGGTCAACTCCCGGATTCTCTCCCCTTTACTATCGGCTATCCACAGGTTGCTTGCTCTGCGATCATTCATCTTATCCACCCAACCGCGAGTGAAGATGATCAGTCTTCCCTCCGGAGAGATGTTCGGGCTCCCGACCGTCTCCATCTCCATGTATGTTTCCTCATTCAACAGCTTGTAATCTTTTTCCGCTCCAATACTCCAATCTACACTCATGAAAAAGATCAGAATCAAACAAAAAATCATTAAGTTCCATTTTTTCATTAAAAACCTCCTTTTAAAAAGCCTCGTTGATCATGGCATAAACGCTAAAAGATCCCTTAGCGAATCCAAAGTCTAATCTCACGTTTGTGCCCGATTCACGATTGACCTGGAAGCGGATACCCAATCCTCCGGTAAATTTAAAATCATTTAGCTTGAATGCTTTCAACTTATCTGCAACATCCCCGTATCCGACAAAACTAGCAGCGGACAACTGCCAGATCAGGGGAACACGATACTCCATCTGCAAAAAAATCGCATTTTTATCCCTGAAACGCCCCTGGATGTACCCCCGCATAACGCTTGGCCCACCCAACATGGACAGCCATTGGAACGGGACATTACCAGTGGCAATATTAAAGCTCTGCTGAAAAGCCAGAACATGTTTGGAAAACACCGTGACATATTGCCGTAAATCAAAGGTGTACCTTTGAAAATTGTAATCGCTGCCGAATGCATGGCTAAAAAGCGAGACATACGCCTGGAGAAGAGTCCCTTTTTTTGGGAAAAAAATGTTATCCCGATTATCCTGTACAAAGAGAATGCCCAATCCAGAAATGGTTCCACCCTCGTTTCCCGCGATATCGCCATTATCCAGTATGCCCCCCGGTTCCACTTCGGTGATTTTGGAGTGTTCTAAATCATACTGTAGGCCCACATAAAAGCTGGGGCTTATTCTATTATGCAGGGAAAATTTCAGCTTTATACTCCGATAGCTATAACCTTCCTCCATATCCTTCGTTGTTTTTGGTCCGAGCCCATAAAATTGCTCAGCATACTTTTTGAATCCCATATATCCGACCAAGTGGAATTTGCCCTTGTCCAAGTAGAGATCAGGAATTATTTCAAAGATGAATTGCTTTTTTTGGGTATAGATAATGTCCATAAAGAAGGTGGAAGGGTGTCCCTTAAACTGATCTTTTAATGATCGTAGATAATAGATCCCTCCCACCCCACCGGCAATCTTGGTTACGGGAGTGTAATAAACAACCGGAAGCACAAGCAGCTGATTTTTTTCCCCTCTCCCGCTTTTCTCATCCTCTTCTCTCTCGTCAATCCAACCGAAAGCTGGGGACATTATAAAGAGTATGAAAAATGATAAAAAAAGTAGCCAACTGGATGTTTTCTTGATCACGCCCTTTTGTTCTTTCATCAGAACTTTTGTTGAGCAGATTTTAAACTTAACTTAAACCTTTTGCAAATAAAGGGGATAAAAAATAGAACCATCCCCTTTTTTATCCCCTTTTTTACTTTTTTATTGTATGATGGCGCAGAAAGAAAGTGTTTGGATTTATTCAGGAGGTATTATGAATCGAAGGCAGTTTTTAAAAAAAACCGGCGCAACCAGTGCGGCCCTGGGAAGTGTCGGCCTCGGATTTTTCGGGTATGAGGCCGGAAGAGATCCTGAGTCCTATACGGGATGGGAACTCCATGAAGGGGCCCACCAGACTTTCAACAGAAAAAGATACGCCAAAGATCAACCCCACTACAAAAAAGTGGGGACAACAAGCAGGCCCGATGCGCGCACCGATGTCATTTTCTACCGGCGGGGAGACTTCATGAGAAACTGGAAAGATGAGACAGGAATCGATGGACTGCCCGAACATTTGCAAACCTATTACAAAAAATACCCGGATGTCCTGGAACAGGACATTTATCAGATGAAAGAAGTTTTACCAAAAATGAGAGAGGATTATCAAAAATATCGGGATAAATTCATTCTTGCTTCGGCTTGGTCCAATGCCATGGGCGCCGTGGCTCCTCAGCCGATAAACCAACCTCCAGAAGAGTCTGATTTTCCGAGAAGAGGGCGATTCGGAGGAACAACCGAACCTCTTAAGATGAAAAGCCCTGAAAAAACATCCAAGCTAATCAAACAGATAGCCCATCAGCTGGGATCCACCCTAGTTGGCATCGCCAAACTCAACCCGGATTGGGTCTATTTGTACCCGATGCGGGGGAGGGGTTTTGAACCGGACAAGCTGGTCGCTATTCCCAAACACTGGCAGTATGCCGTCGTGGTGGGAACCCCGATGTCTTGGGATCCTATGTACGCCAATCCCAATTTCGGGACCTCTAACGATGCTTATTCCCGATCCAGAATCGTCGCATTTAGAGTGGCCTCTTTCATCAAACAACTGGGTTATGCAGCCAGACCTCATACTCCTGGCACCTCCTATGATCTGATGGTCCCTCCGATCGCCATCGATGCGGGCCTCGGCGAACAGGGACGGCATGGTGTTATGATCACACCCGAGTTGGGATGCAACATCCGGCCGGCTATTATCACCACAAATATCCCTCTTGTTCCGGATAAACCGATCGATTTTGGGGTTCAAAGTTTTTGCAAAACCTGCAAAATTTGTGCCGAACAATGCCCGAGCGGGGCAATTTCATTCGGCGATACAGTGGAAGTACGCGGCTACCAGAGATACAAGATCGACACAGAAAAATGCCACACCTTTTGGAACCAAAATCTAGGCAACATGGGCTGCCGGATTTGCATTGCTGTTTGTCCGTACACACGGAAGGCCAACTGGCTTCACAAGGCTGCGCTTCAAGTTTCGGCCAACGATCCCACAGGGATTTCACACAGCGTCCTCACCGGACTCCAAAAGCGCTTCTATCCAGGACCCGATCCGCAAAAATACTACAGCCCTTCATTCGGAGGCGAGAACGCATCCTTCCGAAAACCCCCTTGGTGGCTTCGTGCTGAAGATTTCATCGAATTCTAGAGGAGGCCGATCATGTCTTTTTTCAACAGCGGATTGTTTTGGTTTATACAAGGTATCTTTGTCTGTTTGATCGTTATGGGATTCAAGATTTGGACGGAAGACCGGGAAATTCCGATGCCCCTCTGGAAATGGGTATTGCTCGGGATGTGGGTTTTTCTGTTCGGATTCACGATTGCCTTTGTCGGGACTAACTTAGGCGAAAAAGAGCCACACGCGGCCTTACTGGGAGGCATCGTTTTTGGTCTGATCGCGATAATTACGGGGATCGGCCTCTGGCTGCTTCTCCTGATCGGAAAAAACCCTAAGAAATAGTCGCCGGATCCGAGGGAATACTTCATTACCAGCCAATCCCGTAATCTTCGCCGTGATTGCTAGATCCTCCCCAGAACGTTCCGTGTTTCCAATCGAAAAAGATCGCATTCATCGGCCCTGAGGTCAATCTGTTGTAATCCAGCCTGTAGCCCATATCTCTTAACTTATATCTGACCCAATCCGGAACCTTTTCGTTCAACTGCAGCCTTCCAGGAGTAGAAGCATGATTGCCGAAGGAACTGTACATCTGGTAGCTAACGATATTGGCCGCTTCGCAAGCCTGCTGGACATTCATCCCGAACTCGACCATGTTCAAGAAAAACTGCAGGCAGTTCTGGTCCTGGGTATCTCCCCCTTGAATGGAAAAGGAGATGTAGGGTTTCCCATCCTTGAGGGCAATACTGGGTGTCAGTGTGGCACGAGGTCGCTTCCCTGGCTCTACGACATTAAACGGATTTTTTGCCTCGTGCAACACAAAACTTTGGGCGCGCTGGCTCATCCCGATTCCTGTGCGTCCCGCGATACAGGCAGGGATCCATCCACCACTGGGAGTAACAGATACTACCCACCCGCTTTTGTCCGCAGCCTGGATGGATGTGGTTCCGGCCATGAATGATTCCTCGAATTCCGCTAATTGCTGTGGAGTCATCTGTTGGGGATCCTGTTTGGACTTCCACGCATCATGAAATCCTTCGATATAATTCAGATAAGGATTTGTTTTTCCTTCAAACGGGTAGGGATTCCCTGGCCCGATTTCCGGGTTATTCTTGTCCCAATTGATCAGATTGATTCGTTCCTTGGCATATTCCTTAGATAGCAATCCTTTGATAGGCTCTTCAGGCGGAAAATAAGGATCTCCATAGTAAAAATCCCTGTCGGCAAATGCCAGATTCATCACTTGGTACAGGGTGTGAATATACCTGGCGCTGTTGTAGCCCATGGATTGGAGGTCGAAATTCTCCACCATATTCAGCATCTGCAACAGGACAGGCCCCTGGACCCAACTCGTCAACTTGTAGACTTCGATATCTTTGTAGGTGGTCATCACCGGTTCCTCGATATAGACTTTCCAATCGGCCAAGTCTTTTACGGTGATCTGGCCGCCTTGTTCCTGGCATCCGCTAGAAAACTCCTCGGCAATGTCTCCCTTGTAGAAACGGTCATAAGCCGCGTAGATGGCTTCCTCCCGGCTCTTACCCTCAGCCAAGGCTTTCTGCTCTGTTTCGACCAATTTTTTGAGGGTATTCATCAGGTCGTGCTGCTTGAATATCTCTCCTGGATATGGGGCTTCCCTCTCTTCTCCGAGATGCGGAAGAAGGACCTCTTTAGAATAAGGCCATTGTTTTATCCGTGCTTTGCCTCTTTCGATGCTGTTGGCACATTGGGCTTCGATCGGATACCCTTCAGCCATCTGGATCGAGGGCTCGAGGACATCCTTGAGGCTCATTGTCCCGTATTCGGCCAGCATCACCATCAAACCGCCGGGAGTTCCCGGTGTGACGGCAGCAAGTGGCCCATAACTTGGAGGAAATTTCATGTTTTTTCCTTTAAAAAACCCAGCGGTCGCCCCAGTAGGGGCGGCACCCAAGGCGTTTATGCCGATGACCTTTTTGGTGTTGGGATTGTAGATCAGGGCTTGGGTCTCTCCTCCCCAACTGAGGACATCATACATCGTGCAAGTCGCACCCAACATAGCGCAGGCCGCATCCACAGCATTGCCACCCTTGCTAAAAATCATGGCACCCGCAGTGGCCCCCAAAGGTTTTCCGGTGATGGCCACCCAATGCCTGCCGTGAAGCACCGGCTTTTCTGTTCTCTGGGCCCAAGTTGCGGTTAACGCCAAAAGTATGACCAACACAAAAAGGAAAATTTTCCAACTTTTGGAATGAATTTTTTGTAAAGCCGTCATTCTCACACCTCTCTTATCGATATTTTAAATCCCTCAGTCTACCTGGCAAACCGCATTTATCAAAAAATGCTAAAAAACCTTACCCTGTATTTTTGAGGTCTGGATCATTCAATTTATGTCTGAGCTCCGTCATTCTCTCCCGTAATTGGGCGACAACATCTTTGTATGCAGGATTGTCGTACAGGTTATTCATTTCTTCCGGATCATTCTGGATATCATACAGTTCAAACTCATCGGGTTCTTCGAAATAGTGAATATATTTCCAACGCTTAGTCCGGACGCCTCGATTTTTCCGGACACTATGCACTGCAGGATATTCGTAGTATTCGTACAAGAAATCCTTCCTCCATGGGATGCTTTTTTCCTGTAGCAATGATTTCATGCTTTCCCCGTCCATATCTGTGGGGATTTCCACACCGGCTAGCTCAAGGATGGTCGGACCCACATCCACATTCAGAACCATTTCTGGATTGGTGGTACCGGGCCGCACCATCTTGGGATACCGCACGAGCAAAGGAACGCGGATGGAATGCTCATACATCAGCCGTTTGTCGAAAAAGTGATGCTCCCCTAGGAAAAAGCCGTTGTCCCCACTGTACATCACTACCGTGTTATCCGCAAAACCGAGCCTGTCCAAAACATCCAGCACCCGTCCCACGTTTTCGTCAACACCGACAAGGGTCCGGTAATAATTCTTCAGGAAAGTGTCTAAATCAGGAACATCATCAAAATCGCCGATTCTCATATCCGTATTTCTGACGGCATCAGGCCTCCCTTCATAGTCATCATGGAATGTGGAAGGTTCGGGCATTTTTATGTCTTTGTATAAATCCTCGAATCGCTTGGCCGGTAGCCAACTTCTATGAGGGGCTTTGAACCATAAGAGCAAACAAAAAGGCTTCTCATGTTCTTTTTCAAGGAATTTTATGGCAAAATCGGCCAATATATCCGTAACATGCCCTTCGTATTCCTTATCAGGTCCAAAATTCTCGGCAATAACCGGGTTGTGATATCGTCCCTGCCCCTTGAATCCGAAAGTGTAATCTAATCCTCTGCCTTTTCCCAGGTCTTTGTTATGCCACTTCCCGACGAAGGCTGTTTCGTATCCCGCTTCTTTGAGCATCTCGGGAAAGGTCTTCTGGTCAAGGGAAAGCTCCCTGCCGTTCCGGCGAACACCATGATTGTGGACGTATTTTCCGGTGAGGAAGGAGGCCCGGCTCGGACCGCAAAGGGATGTGGTAACAAACATGTTTTCGAAGCGAATCCCTTCCTCGGCAATCCTGTCCATGTTGGGAGTATCGAGAATGGGATTGCCCGCACAGCTCATGCCATCCCATCTCTGGTCATCTGTCATAAAGAATACAAAATTTGGTCTTTTCCCTCCCTTGGTACAAGATTGGGTACCCAAAGTTAAGGCCGTCCCCAACAAACCCGCTGAGGAAACCTTGATAAAATCGCGTCTCGTTATTTTTTCTCTCGCCATTGTTTAAATCCCTCCGCTTCTTTATTTATCACAATACGCAAACAAAATTCCAACTCAATCTTTAACCGGATGAAATAAATTGAAAAGGGACGGGATATGTAATATAGTTCTATGTGGTATAATAAAATAGTGAAAAGAAAAACACTTTTTCATCTCATTCCTCTCTTTTTATTCTTGTTTATCCTTGCCACTTTTTCCCTTCCCAGCCAGAAAAAAGGATCGGCCAAAGACCTGAGCCCTGTCTTCCGAACGTGGCTTGAAGAAGAGGTTGTCTATATTATCACTCCGACTGAAAAAGAAGTTTTTCTCCAACTCGAAACAGATCGGGAACGAGTCCAATTTATGGAGGCATTCTGGAAGTACAGGGAGCCCAATCCGAACACTCCTGAAAACGTATTCAAGGAGGAGCATTACCGCCGAATAAAGTATGCCAACCAATATTTTGGAAAAGAAGGACCAGGCGCGGGGTGGAGATCCGCGATGGGTCGGATTTACATCATCCTCGGGGAACCTGGATACATTGAAAGATACGAAAACATGGCCGAAGTCTACCCGATGGTCATTTGGTCTTATTCAGCGAGGCCGGAATTGGGTCTTCTCCAAGCGTTTGAAGTGGCCTTTTTCAAGAGGGGAGGCATAGGCGAATATGAGCTCTACTCTCCTGTACGATTCGGGCCCCAAGAACTGTTGATCCATTATAAGGGGGATCGTTCTGATTATCTTTCTGCCTATCGTGAACTCTTACGAATCGAACCCTCCATAGCTGAGACATCCTTGACCTTGCTTTCCGGAGAAAGGGCGTTCGTCGGTTCACCCTCCCTCGCATCTGAAGTCCTGCTCCACGCCACTATCCCGAGCGTTCCCCATAAGCAAGTCGAAGACGCATGGGCAGAGAAACTTCTCGCCTATAAAGATATCGTGGAAGTTGAATATTCCACCAATTACATCAGCAGCGACTTTTCTGCAAATGTTATCGAAGATAAATCGGGGATATATTTTGTTCATTATCTTATCGAGCCCGGCCGACTGACATTTGAACAGTACGGAGGACGTTTCCTCACCAATCTTGAAGTCAATGGAAACATAACGGATTCAGAGGGAAATACCGTTTATCAATACGAAAAAACCATTCCGATTGAGTTCAACCAGGAACAGATGGACAACATCAGAAAAAAGCTTTTCAGCTTTCAGGATATGTTTCCGTTGGTCGAAGGCGACTATAAGCTGAGCGTGCTTTTGAAAAACACCGTCTCCAAAGAATTCACCAGTGCTGAAAAAGCCATTGTGATTCCCAAGCCCTCAAACGACCTCCGAATGAGTTCTCTTATCCTAGCCAATAAAGCTTTGGCAAACTCAAAATATAAGGGGCAAAGCAAGCCATTCCTGTTAGGAGACATCCAGCTCGTCCCTTCTCCGCGGAATGACTTCTCCCAACAAGATCATCTGTATTTGTTTTTCCAGATTCAAGGTTTGACTCAGGATCTGAGAGATAAGGGAACTATCGAATATTCCATCTCAACCGAAGATAAAATTGTCCAATCGTTCCGCAAGGAAATCAAAGACTACCCGAACGTACCAGATTTTTTACAAGACATTCCTCTTTCTGAATTAACTTCTGGTTATTACAAAGTAAAAGCTTCTCTTTTGAATGAAAGCCAGGGTGAAATCCAGTACGAAGAAGCGGATTTTTCCATAAGCTTTGCATCATCGTTACCAAGGCCTTGGCTATTATCCCTGCCTGTATCATCTCCAGAAGACCCTTCATATTTGAACATCCTGGGAAATCAGTACTTGAATAAGAAAGACTCGTTTAAAGCTAGACAACTGCTCGAAGCGGCTTACCTAAAAAATCCCGAATCCTCCAAATTCGCTCTTGATTTTTGCCAAAGTCTTTTTAACTTGAAGGATTACAAAAACGTAAAGGAAATTGCTCAAACCTTTCTCGAACGCCCTAAAAAACATGTATTCTATGCCATCCTAGGACAGTCATGCCAGAAACTCGGCGAATTGGCAGAAGCCATTGTGTACTACAAGAGCTACTTGGCCTATTATGGCACCCATATTCAGATCCTCAATTCAGTTGGCGAGTGCTATAATCAGTTGGGCAATAAAGAAGAAGCCCTCGCTGCCTGGGAAAAATCCCTGGAGCTCGATCCCAGGCAGGAAAGACTCAGAAAATTGGTCGAGTCAATAAAGGGAAAAAAATAAACACTAAATTCAAGGATATGTCAGACTGGAGGCCATAATGAAAAAGGATAAGGCCATTTTGCAATTTTTTCTCATCCTCATTTTTTTGCTTGTAAGCTTTCATTTTGCCACGGCCCAAGCAGGAAGAGGCAAGGCCCGGGTAGCCGGTGCCGTTATCAATGAACAGGGAAATCCTGTTCCAAAGGCCAAAGTTGTCCTCGAACTTATGGCCAGGGACACGGCTACTCGAGAGACGACCACCAACAAGAAAGGAGAGTGGGTCTTCACGGGCCTGGGCTCGGGGAACTGGCAGCTAATAGCAACGGCAGAAGGTTATGTCCCCACTCAAACAAGCGTTTTTGTCACTCAAATCGGGCAAAATCCAAAAGTTGTTGTAACTTTGAAGAAAATCACACAAGTGGATGAATCGATCACCAATAAGACCGACCTAGTCCTGATAGAGGAGGCCACTCAGTTGTTTGAGGAGAGAAAATACGATGAAGCCCTGGCCCTATTGCAGGAATTTCTCGCAAACAATCCCACAGCCTATCAGACCCATATCAGCATCGGAGACTGTTACAAGGAAAAGAGAGAGTATGAAAAAGCGGAAGAAGAATACAATCTGACTTTAGAATCGGCCGAAACCGACGAAGAATTGGGAGAAGAGATGATGGCCAAAGCCACAGCCGGCAAAGGGGATATCTACGTGAGAAAAGGAGATCTTGAAAAAGCCCAGAATTTCTTCAAAGAATCCATCGAACTTCTTCCCGACAATGAGATTCTGCCGTATAACGTGGGCGAGATTTATTTTGCCAATCAAAAACTGGACGAGGCCATCGAATACTATGATATCGCGATCAAGATCAAACCCGATTGGACCCCCCCCTATTACAGACAGGGTCTCGTTTATCTGAACAAGGCGAACTACGCAAAAGCTGAAGAAAATTTTAAAAAATTTTTAGAGATCGATCCGAGCTCTGAACTGGCCGACCAAGTCAGGAGCATGCTGGATTACCTAGAGAAGATCAAAAAATACTAATGTTGGGGTGGGGTAGCTGTGAGTGATCCAGGGTAGCAAATGGGAACCGGAGTTATTGCTTCAGCTTTTTTTCTAAATTCCGGAGCTCGACTTTTGCACGGTTGATGCTTTCCTCACTTTCTCCCTCTGGATTTTCCAGATAGAGTTTGAGATAGCGCACAGCATCCTCAAGGTTTCCCACCTTCTTTTTGGCTACAGCAAGGTTGTAATATACCACAGGATTCGCATGGAGGCTGGCCGCCTTTTCCAGGTTTTCAATGGATTGTGAGATATCCCCCACATACCCAAAGGCAATCCCGAGATCTTGAAGAATTTCATAATCATCTGGATAGTCCTTTTTTAAGCCGAGATAGATTTCTATGGCTTGGCTAAATTTTCTCGAACTGGCCAGGCTCATGGCAAAGTTTTTCCTGGCGAACTTATTTTCCGGTTCGATCTCTAGTGCTTTCAGGTAGTACCCATGTGCATCTTCCTTCTGACCGATGAGGTCAAGCATCCAAGCCGAGGCCAAAAGCGCGTCAAAATAGCGAGGGTTATTCTTCAAGATCAGGTCAAAGCTTTCCAGTGCCTTTTTCACCCTGCCCAATAACATGAAGGTGTGTCCCAAGCGGGAGAGAAGAACCTCGGACTCCGGAATTTTTTCCAGGCCCTGTTCCAGAATACGGATCGTCTCATCGAACTCCATCATTTGTGCTTTCATCAGTGCTAGATTCACATAACTTGTCGCCACATCCGGCCTCAAGGAAAGAATTTTTTCATAGATCGCAGCGGCTTCCGGAAACTTCCCTTGAATTTCATATTCCTGGGCCTTCTGGACCAAAAGAAGTTCTTCGATATGGTCCTTGGGATCGGGCAATTCCTCTCCTGCTTCACCTTCCGACATCGATACATAACCCAGGGATCTCAGCCGCTCCATTTCCTCCTGGGTCATCGTCCTCTTATCCGCGATGAGTGGAGAAGTCGAATCCTCGATGATAGTTTCCAATTTGTCTTTTTTTTCCTGGACAACCTTGATCTCATCCTGTATCAGATTTTTTTCTTCCCGCGGATCCTGTTTGAGGTTATACAATTCTTGCTTGGGGGCCTTGATGTATTTCCAGTCTCCATCGATCAGGCCAACCAGCTCAGACCAGCCGTAATTCTCCCGCGGATAGTAGCTCTCGATGTAAGAGCTTAAATCTTGTTTCTTTTTCCCTTCGATATAAGGGAGCAGGCTGAGCCCTTGAACTTCCTCCGGCACGGGGATATTCATCATGTCCAGAACCGAAGGCATGAGGTCGATGAGCCTTACCCTTGCTTCGATACGGTTTCCTTGAGGAATGTTGTCTGCTGCATAAAAAATCAGGGGAACTCTCATCGTGCTTTCATAGATAAAAACGCCGTGGCCCTCTTCTTGTTTTTCCCCGAAGGCCTCTCCATGGTCTCCGGCCAAGACTATCAGTGTGTCTCCAAAGAGATCATGCGCTTTTAGCTTTTCCATGATTTTGCCGATATAAAAATCCATGAAAGCGATCTCCCCATTATACGGATTGTCCAGGAATTCCTCTCGATAATGGGAAGGGGGATCATACGGAATATGGGGATCGAAAAAGTGGACCCAACAAAAAAATTGCTCTTCTTTGTTCTCATCCAACCAGCTGGAAAAAGAGGCATAAACGGCATCCGCCCTTCTTTCTGAATTCAGGGCTTTGAAAGTCACGTCCGGAGAGAGCAGGTCGTCATACACATCAAACCCCTGATCCAAACCAAAACGGGAGTCCACGGTGAAGGAACTGACAAAGGCGGATGTCTTCAAACCGTTTTTTTTCAAAACCTCGGCGAGCGTCTGGAGTTCAGGCGAAAGATAGTATGATCCGTTGTTGCGGACTTGATGATATACGGGGTAGGTCCCGGTAAGGATGGAGCAGTGGGAGGGACAGGTCAAAGGAACCTGGCAATAGGCATTCAAAAATTGGACACCGTTTGCTGCCAGAAAATCGAGGTTGGGAGTTTTTGCACCTGAATAGCCATAACATCCAAGTCTGTCTGCCCTTGTCGTGTCCAAAGTTACAAGCAAGACGTTAAGACGGCTATCTTTAACGATTTTTTCTCGCGGGATGGAGAAAAAGAAGATGAGGAAAGTGACTGCTATCAAAACAAAAAGAACGGAAGCGAAAAGAAAAATCTTTGTTTTGTTCGGTTTTTTTTGTGAGGGAGTTGTTTTTTCTTCAGGCCTTTGAGGTTTTGGTATGTGAGATAAGGGCTTCTGATTCCTTCTTTTTTTCTTCTTTTTCCTCTTTTTCGCCATGATTAAAAATTACAGGGTTAGCTGCGCAGAGTCAATAAAAAAAACCCGCCTCCCCTTCCGCGGGGAGGCGGGTTTGAGCGTCTACGTTAAATGAGAGCTTTAGAACATGAACTTGATTCCTAACCTCAACGAGATAGGCCCTTGGAAACTATACTTCTTACCATATCGTGGTTCTTCGGTGAAATTTCTGTCTGCATCCGTTATATTCCATGCTTTAGAGAGGTGCTCATCTTCGGTAACATACAATCCATACAAAGTGCGATCTGCGTAGACCCTTTGTGCGATCGCATTATCGGTGAGGTTGTCGACATTGACGTTGAACTGGATCCGGTATCTGTCTGAGAGCTTCAGGTTGTATTCGGCATACAGGTTGCAATACCAGTAAAAAGGCGTCCGTGCTTGGACGACTTCGCCGGAATCAGGATCTGTCCAATGGAACCTGTCATAGGGATTAATATACGCACTGAGCATATTCCAGGATTCGTCGATAGGAGTACCCGACATGGCATTGATGACAGCACCGACCGTTAGGCGGAAGGGGAAGGTGTAGGCGCCGTAGAATTTGAAGAAGTGGGGTCGGTCCGTTGACAGGTTATTATCGACTGGCACAAGATTTAAGGTTTGGGCCATAGCCCAGTTGTCGTAGTTCCTCATGACATACGGGCTTACCCGGTTCCACTCATCAGCACTTGCCAGGCCGGCGTAGTTGCCCCACAACCTGCTCCAGGTGTAAGAAAATCCTCCCAGCCAGTTATTCGACAGCCGTTTGTCCAGGCTGACATTGACAGCGAGGTATTCCCGCTTAGCCCTCGGAGTTTCTGGATACTTGGGATCGAACTTACCGGAGCCGTTGCCTACATGGAGTGAGTAGCCATAACCGGGATTGCATTCGAAGTACGACTCTCCTATCCCAGGAATGATGACACCCACGTCTTCCATGGTACGGCGGAGGCTTTTCTGGACGACACGGATAGTTCCCGAAAAATTCTCCATCAGCATTTTTTCTAATCCGAAGGAGAATTCCCGCTGATTCACGGGGGCTATATCCGGATCTGTGGAGTCGAACGAAGGTTTACGCCAATCAAGAGTGACGATATGTTCACCAGGATAGCTGCCGCCTATCCCGAAGGTATCCCATTCATAGCCATCCATCTTATAGTAGGCGCTTTTCCACTTGAAACCGGCATAAGAGTGGGCAGGCATGTAGGTCTTGATCACATCATAATACATGCCGAAGCTTCCGAAGATTTTCAGGCTCGTGTCGCCGAATACGTCATAGATGAACCCAAGTCTGGGAGCAATCTTATCGCCGAATGTGAATTCCATGGCTTTAAAACCCGAAGGAATAGACGGATCCTCAGAATAAGGGGGAACATATTCTGACTCGAATCGGATACCCAGGTTCAGGGTGAATCTTTCCCCAAGCGTCCAGCTGTCCTGGGCGTAGATAGCCCATCTGTCATTGTGCACATCAAATTTCTCGCCAAAAACACCACTTTCTTCGTTCCCGCGGACTTCATAATAACCGTAGGTTCCGGTTCCATAGTTAACACCGCCGAAGACGGCATCTTGACCCCAGAACAGACGGATCTCCGGACAATCAGGAAATTTCAGAGTATCGTTCACATTTTCTCCCTGACGTACGTACTGGACTCCGAATTTAAAGGCGTGCTCACCCCCGAGGTACGTGAAATAGGTGAAGTCAGCTCCAAGATGGTTTTTGTACCTTTCCAACGCTTCGGTCACATAACCTCTGGCTTTGTTCGTGTAGCCATAAGGCACGTTCCATGGCGCAGGCACTTCCAGTGGGGTTCCATCAAAGGAAAGTGATCCGTCTCCGTAGTGCCGGTAATTCGGGACTTCAGGTTGAACCTGCTGGTTTGTCTGATTGTAGAAAAACCGGCCTCCCCGGATGTTCATCATCAAGTTGGCTCCGAGTGTCACATCAGCAAATCCCGCAGCAGACCAGTTGGGGAAGTCAAATCCGTAATTGCCCCATTCTGGATCATCGGGATTGCCTGTGCCGTTTCGAGCTGGAAGGCTTCCTCTGTATTTGTAGAAATTGTTCACAAAAGACGCGCCAATCCGCATGAAGCCGAAAGGCTGTGCGGTCAGTTTGCCCTGGAAATTCCAGTAGGTTTGTTTCCGATCATAATCGCCTTCTTGTACGGGGGTTGTCAAAAATTCGACATGCCTCGTGGTATTCCGAAACACAGGGAGAAATGAACCGAAAAACCAGACCCTGTCCTTGATGAGGTAGCCGCCCAGGCTGAAACCGACTTCTGCCCTTTTGATATCGTCCTTTCCGTATAGATCCTGGTAGTTGACATATTCCGCTTCGAACGTGTTCAACGGATTCCTGCGGAGAGTGTCCCTTTCGTTACCATTAAGCGCTGAGCCGCTGTAATAGCCGATGAGCTCACCATGGAACTCATTTCCTCCCTGACGGGTGATAACACTGACCACACCACCCACAGCACCGCCGTACTCTGCCTCATAACCACTGGCCAAGACTTGGACTTCTTCGACAAATTCGAAGGCAGCGCTCTGTTCACGGACACCAGTTGTGATGCTCCCGATATCCGTTCCATCCACATAGTACATGTTCTCAGCACTGGATGCACCGTCTACCGACATTCCGCTTCCTCCAAACCCGGGCTCCACGTTCACGCCAGGCACAGCGGTCACCAGGGTATCGAAGTTTCGTCCTTTGGGAAGCACCTCAAACATCATTTTGGTCAGGGTCATTCCCTTGGTCGTGCTTTTGACGTCGATGAGCGGCGACTGGCCGACGACCGTGATCTCCTCTTCAATCGCACCCATCCCCATTTGAACATCCACAGTTATGGTTTGATTGATTTGGATGACGATCTCACTTCTGGTTACATGCTTGAAACCCTGGAGCGAAAAGGAAATCGAATATATCCCTGGTTGAAGAGAAAGCAAACGGTATTTCCCAGCACCATCCGTTAGCGTGGCAGCCTTGCCCAAAAGGCTGGGGCTTGTGGCTTCTACCGTAACGCCTGGAAGAGGACCACCCTCTTCATCGGTAACGGTTCCAAAAATATTTCCTTTAGTAGGAATCTGACAGAATAGGGAAGCCGTAAGCACAAAGACGCCAAGAACAACAAAGAATAAATTCCTGTATCTAATCATTCATCCTCCTAGATTAATCCCCCCTCTTTTTTGGGAACAAGGCGGGACATCCTATCTTTTCCCAGCCTTGATAGCTGGGAAAACCCTTCTCCTTAGAGTGCGATCGTTATGGATGCACTCCACCAACCCATTTTGTTTACTTAAAAATATCCGTAGTTGCACCTCCGCACATAAATTTGTCTGTAATGCTATAGAAAAGTATATTCTTCTTTACCCTAATTTTGTTTCTGCAAGATTTGTACCAATATCGATTTTTATTAACTTCATTATTTTCACGTAGTTAGTAATTTCCTTTCTCAACAATTAATTCAAT
>CAYPGQ010000064.1:0-23114 GCA_964410125.1 uncultured Eubacteriales bacterium
CGAAATTCACCGAGAGAGATTCTCCCATCTACATGGAAAATGACGTGGAAGTCTTTATCACCGGTAAGGATTGTTATTATGAATTCGAGATAAACGCTCTGGGCACTGTTTATGAGGCCTTTTTCATCTGGCAGGATGCCTACAAAAAAGGAAGTGCTTTCGACAAACCGGAGTTCGATCTTGTTTCACAACGAGTCGATGTATTGGGCGGCTTCCAGGACAGCATGCGTTTCGGAAAACACCCCCGGGGAAAACGCTGGGCCTTCCTGGACTGGGATTTCCCCGGAATGAGGAGCGCTTTTGGGGATGCCGATAAAGGATGGACCGTGGAGCTGGCTTTTCCCTGGAAGGGAATGGAACTCATGGCCGATGGCCGATCGCTTCCCCCACTAGATGGCGATACCTGGCGGATGGATTTTTCCCGTTTCCAAGCCTTCGACCTCAAAGGCAATCCAATACAACCTTCAGCAGGCTGGGTTTTCAACAAGCACGGCATTTATGATTCCCACATCCCTGAGTGCTTCACCTTTGTCCACTTCTCAACCAAAAATATCGATTTCCTTTGATGTTTATTTTATCTTGACCTCTGTTTCCACAATGAAAAATTTATAATCTTTATAAACTACAATAATCTCTGATTTTGTTGTTCATTGACTTAGCTAATCCGCAATATAGCCGGCACGGTGGGAAACTTTGTAATTTTTTCCCTTGATTTTCACCTGAATATTTTTAAACTTCCCGTCCGAGTTGTAGTTCTTGGGCGTGTAGTACAAGAGATAATAATTCTCCGATGCGAGAGCCGCTCTCTGGAATGAGGAGGCGATGTTGGCGGAGCTGTCGGTGATCCCTCCCGTGGCCTCGGCCATCTCATGGAATGCGCCAAATATTTCTGCGGATTGGTCGATCAGTTGCAGGATCATCGGAGTTGATTCCTCCTGCATTTCTGCCGGATTTATCCTGTACAAATCCAGATGATACTGGGCCGTTTTTGTTACAAAAATAAAATTGATCGAGATCAACGAGTCGGAAAAAGCTTTCTTGACTTTTTCCACATTGAAAGAAATGGGTGGGTTCTCGATATCATCCGGGACTGGTATTCCTTGTGGAATAGGAACAACTTTTTTCTGGTAAAACAAAAACACGTATTTCTGCCCTTCCAAAGTTTTCAACTGATCCTTGAATCCCATAAGTCTCTTTTCATCGAAATCTCTATAATCCCTTATTTGCCTTAAAATATTTTCTGCCATCGCCGCAGCGGACCCGGACTCATCCCTTTCGATTTCTGTTCTAAGCCATTCCAGATCTCTGAGCATGGCCTTGAATTCTCTAGCTGCTGATTTTATATCTTTTCTCAGTTTTTCTTTTAATTGATCGACAATAACCTCTTTAGGTGTTTTTTCCAATAATTCTTTCTTCAATAAATAGGTTTTTAAAGGGGTGACGATATAGAGTGAATCATCAGGTAAAAAAACGTTCTCGAAGAAATAAGCGAGAGTTTCCTCAATCTTGGGGAAATAGTCCATCATCTCGAACACCAGGACAAAGGTTCGGGAAACCTCAGGCAAATATATTCTCCTCGCCAACTTTTTTTCGAGCTCTGTTTCTTCCCTTTCGATCACGGTTTTTTTGACAAGATACAGGGCTTCGATCTTCTGGAGAATACCATCCTCGTAAACCTCAAAATCCTCCAGATTTAGCTCCTCGACGAATTTGCCCTTTGTGAACACCCGGACAGGAACTTCTATGTTTATTGCGATGGCATCATGTTGAAGCTCTTGTTCCTTTGATTTGACTTGGCCACAATTAAGTCCTCTTGCCAAAAATGGGATCATAAGAATTAGGAAAAAAATAAAAATAGTTACGTTCTTTAATCTTGGCATCTGAATGATTCGTTAATCAGCAAAATAGCCGGCTCTGTGGGTAACTTTGTATTTTTCCCCTTTCACTTTTATTTCAATCCTTTTGAATTTTCCATCAACCACATAATTTTTCGGGGAATAATACAGGAGATAATAGCTTTCGGCAGCATTCACAGCTTGCTTAAACAAATATTCAGGATTTGCCGAACTATCCACAAACCCGCCTGTTGCCTGCGCCATCTGTCTAAAGGCCCCATAGATGTCGTTGGATTCTTCTTCCATGCGTATCCCGAACGTAAGTTCTGCCTGTTTGGAAAAAAATAGAAAATGAATGGATACAGAAGCATCCGCATAAACTTTGTTTATCAGATCGACATCGAAGGTGATATCTCTCGTGAAGAAATCTGAGAGGTTAGCAAGTGTATGTTGCAGAGAAAAATTATCCTGGAACATAGTCTGGGCCTTGCTCATAATGCTGGGATCTAGCCGTGGAATAAACTCCCTTTGATAAAAAAGAAAAACATACTTCTGGCCTTCTTTCTCTTTAAGAAATTTGGCAAAATCTAAAAGCTGCAATTGATCGACATCCCGAAGATTTTCTAACCTGCTGATACCCGTGGCATAAGCCATACAAAGCTCTTCGATATGTGGATCTTGTCCTTCGGGATCATAAAAAGCAGGATCGTCGGTCCTAAGAGCTGCCGCAGGATCAACAACTGCCGCAAGGGCACGTGCGATATTCTCTATATCGCGAATAACACTGTTGTATTCTGAACTTCCAATAACAGTCTCTTTTCTTAGCAGGCTCTTGAATTCTTTTCTTATATCCTTTTTTGTCCCAAACTCAAAAACTTTTTCGTTCATCCTGTATGCTTTCATGGGTGTTATAACCCAAAGCCTATCCTGTGGAAGCAAAACGTTGTCGACAAAAAAATCAATCGCATCTCCCATTTTTGATGTGTACTGATTTATCTCAAAAAAAAGGAAAAAATTTCTCGATGTCTTCGGTTCGTACTTCTTTTTCTCTTCTTTCCTCGCGATATCTTTTTTTCTAATAAGATAAACAGCCTCGATTTTCTGGCTAACTCCATCCTCATATACCTGGAAATCATCGATTGTTAGACTATCCACAAACGCTTTTCCCTTAAACACTCGAACCGGCACCTCGATATTAACCACAAGGGACACTTCCTTGAAGGCCTCCTGCGGGAAAAAGGTGAGGTTCACCATCAACAGACATAGGATAATCAGAGATCTTTTCATGTTCCCCTCCTTATCTATATAAATATTCCCAATTAGATAAATGTGCAAACTCTATGCCAAATTATATCAGGCCAAGAAAAAAAATTTTGGCCATCCGTTTGTCCTATTTCCGTGACATGTGTATTTGATCCTATTCAATCCGCTATGTAGCCAGCACGGTGGTTAATCCGGTATTTCCTGTTTTTAACTTTAACTTTGATATCTTTGAATTTGCCATCAGCCCTGTAATCCTTCGGCGAATAATAAAGAAGATAATAGTTTTCCGATTCTTCGACCACCCATTTTAAATGTAGCCTCTGGGTTTATCGTTGTGTGCGCCGTGCCTCCAGCAGCTATCGATAGATCTTTAAACGTACTGAACATGCTGGCTGTGGTATCCATCATATCGAATGATGAACTAAAAGGCTGGAAATCTTTGTCCCCAAAATATAATTTATCTTTGAGATAAAGAAATTGAAACAGAATGGATGAATCTGCAAAGGCTCTTTTGATTTTCTGAGGAGTTATGAAGTTGTATGCAGCAACCGTGCTCATATAATCAAGAAAATCGAGGTCGCTAAAAATTCCTTCAATCGAACTGCTGGTTTGTGGAATGGGATACTCAATGAGCTCCTGCTGAAGAAAAAAAAAGACATTCTTTTGGCCAGCCATTTTTTTCAAGTTCTCGGCAACGCCCATCAACCTGTTTACATCCAGGTATCTTTTGCCGCATCTCCTTCTCCGATCGGATAACCTGTGGGGTCTAGCCAGCCTTTGTACACGGTGAACAAATCATTTCTCAATATCTTGATCAACTGCGCTGCCATCTCCATCCTGGGCACCTTTTCCCAGGATTCTTCTTTGAAGTGGTACGTCTTTGTGGGGGTAACGAGTTTTAGTTTATCGCCAGGCAGGATGATTTTTTCCGTGAAATACAAGATCGCTGACTCAACCTCAGGAATAATATTTTTTAATTCGAATATCAAAACGAATTGTCTGTTGAGTTCGGGACCGAATCTTTTTCTCGCAATCTCTTTTCTGAACTCGGATTCCTCTCGTGCTATTCCCTTTTTTTTTATCAGGTAGACCGCCTCAATTTTTTGAAGCTTCCCTTCTTCATAAACCTCAAAATCATCGATGATCAAATTATCGACAAATCGATCTCCTTTGAACACACGGACAGGCACTTCGATGTTGATCGCGATGGCGTCATACTGGAGGTCCTGAGAAAAAAGGATGAGACTAAAAATGAAAAATGGAATGATGAGGAGATATTTTTTCACGGCCAGTTCCCTTTTTTATTATAAGCAGACAAGACAATATTTATCAATACAAAAGGGAGGAAAAGGGAGGCATCCTTATATCCATGATTAATGGGGCTTTTGGGGATGGTTGAAGCAATCATTGAAGATTTAGCCATTACGACCTGTTATTCGGGGGAAACAATATGGGATCATCCCCATACTGTCGGCGAGGCTGTATTGAGCACGACTTTGCTAAGGGATTCAAGATCCGAGCAAGCACGGGAATAGAGGATAGGGTTGTAAAGGCTTGGAGTTAAAGCGCGCAGTTCCGAGACGCCGAGAAGAACGGTGAGGAATGGCGTTAAAAATCTTCACGGGAGCAAAACTATTCCTAAAAGCCTGTGAAGAACCTATTGAGATAACGGGAAAAAAGATGCTTCCCGCGGGGAATTATGTGTTAACGGATGCAGATGCGGATGTTTCGAAACTCGACTCGAGAACCGTGCCCTAAAAATCCGATGTGTCCTTTCGTGCTTTTGAGTCCCGGATGATCCCTGCCATCCAAGGTCTGAGGTATACCGGCCTCATCGATATTGGCATCCACGATGATAAAACCATTCAGTTTGACGGTTATTCTCCTGCCGTCGGCTACGACCTCTTGTTCATTCCATTCTCCCACAGGTTTCAGATGCCCACGTTTAGCCGGAACGACTCCGTATATCGATCCATGGTATTGGTAGGGTTTGAGATCTTGATATCTCTCGGCTTTATTGTCCAAAATTTGAAGTTCCATCCCCGCATAGGCAGCATCCCCCTCCAGGGGAGCCCTGATCCCGAGTCCGTTGTTTGCTCCGGTCGTGAGTTTGAATTCGAAGCGCAGGATAAAATCGCTGTATTCTTTTTCGGTGTAGAGGTTTCCACTCCCACGATCCGGATGGATGACGATCTTGCCATCTTCTGCCACATAGCCTTTTTTGTCTCCGATCCAACCTGTCAGATCTTTACTGTTGAATAACGGTGCGAAGCCTTTTTCCTCTCTAGGAATCTCGCGGATGAAGATGTTCCGGAAATACAGGGGCGTGTTGTGGGCCTGGAGTTCGATCTGACCTGAGGGATAGATGGGCTTGTCCCTCTCCCAGTAGTTTTCCATCACCACATCGTCCACAACCAGCACACCGTTTAAATACACCGTCACACGCTCCCCGATCATCTTGATTTGCAAGGTGTTCCATTCCCCCACAGGATTGTCTGCCCGTACCAAGGGCATGCTGGGACCTTTTTGGTTATTGTAAAGACCTCCTGAGCCGTCGATAGATTGGTCCGGACCCCAGATCTGGACCTGAGGAGAACCGCGTAAATAGAGTCCGCTGTCTCCTCCCTCTTCGATCTTCCAGTCCACGAACAATTCAAAACCCTCGTAATTTTTGCCTGTGCAGAGGCTCTCTCCTCTGCCATCGAAAACCAAAATTCCCTCTTCGCCTTTCCAGTGAACGTGCATCGATTCATCGGCCAGAGCTTGGGCTTTTTCCAACTCTTCGGGAGTCATCTTGGCCCGCTTCACAGGATCGCCGACCAATCCCTTCCATCCGGAAAGATCCCTGCCATTAAACAGAGGTACGAATCCCCTCTCTGTCAATAGAACTCCTATCCTGTTATCTATCCCCTGTCTTGTTCGATTATCACCGACGTTCCTCGCCACTTTTTGGAATAGTGAAAGAAGCTGGGGTTTGGAAAACTCCTTTTCAATTTCTATACCGGAAAATCCTATCCTGGCTACAGCTGCCGCCGCCTGATGCCGCAACTCTGGATGTTCAAGAAAAGACACCGCAATCTTGAAAGCTTCCAGGGACCGAATCGCACTCAGCCTGCCGAGCACGATGGCTTTAGCCGCAGGATAGGAAACATGACCCAGCACATCTTTGTATCTTTCCAGTTTTTCCTCCGGTCCCATATCTGCCTCGTGGACGAGACTTACATAACCCCTTATGGCCACCAAAAGGTATTTTTGGCTCTTTGTGTTCCGCCATATTCGGGATAACTCTTCTGCCGCTTCAAAATCGGGCCATTCGGCCAATACAGATATGGCCACGGCCTGAATCCTGGTATTTTCGCTCTTTGTTTTGGCTATAACTGCCTGGAGAGCATTCGGGCTGCCGATCCTGGACAGCGGTCTCAACAGATCGGGTTTCTTTTCTTCCTCTGCTGTTTGCAGAGCCTCGAGTAACAAATCGGCACGCTTGTTCTTGTCTTCGATCTGGTTGGCACTGGCAATGATCGCCGCTTGAATAAGGCGAATATCCTGGTTTCTGTCGGTTTCAACAAGCATCTTTATCAAACGGAGTATATCCTGTGGGCCGGCCAAATTGGACAGACCTGCCAAGGCCGCTTGTCGGATATCCTCATTTTTGCTTTCGGCCTTTGCAAAAAATATATCCACGTGCTCTTTCGCGTGGCGTTCAGAAAGAATTTCCATCAGCGCCACCCTGGAAGGAGACGGTACCTTATCCAGAATTTTCACGGATTCAAGAATGAGAAGCTGACTGGAAAATCCCATCAAGGCCTGTTTGATAACCGTTATCTCATCTTTCTGATCGGTCCGTAGTAAGGACAGAATATCGAAAAAAACCTTCTCTCCTCCAAGACTGGCAGCAGCGGGAATAGAAGCCAGCTTGATGACTTTTCTGTGGCTCTTCAACTTTTCCCTGAGGACGGGCAAGGCCGTGACATCGCCCCGCCGGCCGAGCATCCCGATGATCTGAGCCTGCACATCGGTTGAAACCTCTGCCATCAGCTCGATCCATCTGGCCGTGGCTTCTTCTCCGGGTATTCTGTCTGCAAGTTCTAAGGCTCGAGCCCGCAATTCATTATTTAGGTTACCTGTCGCTTGGAGTAAGTCTTCAAAGGCATTCTCTCCTATAGCATCGACCAGTAGAGACAATGCTGTGCAGGGAATGTGACTCTCTTGTGGGGCAGTGTAACTGGCGATCAGTTTGCGGCAGATGTTGGCGCTTTGCATCTTGTGTCCTGATTCGGATAGGCGCTGGGCATACAAGAGATAAACGGAGGGCGCCCTTATCCTCTCATAAGAAGGGGCCTCGAGAGAAACAGTGCTCACGGCTTTTTCAGCAAGAGGATCCCCGATATTCGCCAGGGCAAAAAGGGTCACCTGGCGTAGCTCATCATTTTTATCGGTCGCAAATGCGAGGATTTTTTTTATCGCTTGTTTGCTCCTCAATTCACCCAGGGCTTTGATGAAAGTTACCCTGTTCGCTCCTGTCGCCTTCCTCAGGGCTTTGAGCATGGCCTTTTCTGCCTCCGGTGTTCCGATGGCCAAAAGGGCTTGGGTCGCAGGTTCACACAATCTTTTATCATCAAGATAACTCTTAAGAGGTTTGATCGATTCCTTTTTTCCGGTCCGCTGAAGCTGCCTTATCAAAAAGGCCTGAATCTCCTTATTTGTCTGTCTATCCAGGGCTTTGATAAGGGCCTTGGCATAAAGTTCACGCACCTTCTCCCCTCCTTTCTGGAACACAAATGTTGCCAGGGCACTGAGGGCATACCGGGCATTGGTGTCATCCCCTGTGCCGGGAGGAACCAACAAGCGGCAAACTTCAAGGATTCCATCCGATCCCATCCCCATCAACTGGGAGGCCAGGTTTTGTCTCGCCTCGGTGTTCTGGGCCGGGAATCGATCCACTAAGGCCTGAACCTTCGATTTTGCGGCTTGAGCACTATCCAAAGCCCACACTGGCGACAGGGATAAGCTGATTGTAAAAATGCCGGATAAGAACAGGAGAATACAAACAGCCTTTATTCGTTTTTTCATCTCTTTTTCTCCCAATAAATCCGCCTTAAAAGTGCCAAGGCGCTCTGAAGGGTTGGTTGACAAGCCGGTTGGCTTCTTCATCACCGATAAAACGCTGTTTTTTCGAGTCGAATCGGAGGGGTCGGCCGAGCCGGACAGCGATCTTGCTCAGGTTGACGATGGTGCAGGAACGGTGCGCGTTTTCTTCGTTGAGGGCAAATTTTTTCCGGGTTCTAACTGCTTCGGCAAAATCAGTGACTTGAGGCTCTGGGTCTGGTAAAGAAGCCAGTTTATCATGGAAATGGGGAATATCCGATTCCATTCCTTTGAAAAGTTTGCCTTCAGGCCCTTCGATGAACGGAACCTTCTCTTCCTTTCCCTCCCCGTCCAGGATAATTTCGCAGCCATCGGCGTATTTCATCCGGATTTTCCGCCAAGTGCCGCAGGCATCCGGGTGCTGCTGGGGACAGTCGGCCTCTATTTCTATAGGACTGGTGTCATCCTTGTCCAGGATGTACTGGACCGGGTCCAGATAGTGCATGCCCATGTCTCCCAAACCCCCGCCGTCATAATCCCAGTATCCGCGGAAGGTGTTGTGTACGCGGTGGGGATGGTAAGGTTTGTAGGGCGCTGGACCGAGCCACATATTGTAATCCAGCTCTTTAGGAACAGGTTGGGGTGCTAAATTCGGCTGGCCCACCCAGTAGAACTTCCAGTCGAACCCTGTAGCTCCACTTACTGTCAGCTTGAGAGGCCAGCCAAAAAGGCCGCCTAGGACAGCTTTTTTTATCGGCTTGACAGTTGTCGCAAATCCGTAAAAACGTTCTTCAAACCGGAACCACGTGTTGATCCTGAAGATTCTTCCGTTTTTCTGGACAGCTTCGACAACCTTTTGCCCCTCTCCAATGGTCCTGGTCATCGGCTTTTCACACCAGATATCTTTCCCGGCCTCGGCGGCTGCAATGGATATCAACGCATGCCAGTGCGGGGGTGTCGGTATGTGAACTATGTCGATATCGGTCCGTTCGAGAACATCGCGGAAATCCTTGTAGCCTTTAACTCCCGGGCCTGCGATATCCAAAGCCCTGTTCAAGTGATTTTCATCCACATCGCAAACGGCCAGCAACCGCGCTCCTTTATAATCAAGATGGGCAAGCCCCATGCCACCCACACCTATCACAGCCTTGGTCAATTCATCGCTGGGCGGCGTGTATCCCTGTCCACCCAAAACATACCGGGGAAGAATGGCGAATGCAGCTGTCGTGGCGACGGCCCTTTTAAGAAATTTTCTCCGTGTGATGGCTTTTTTCTTTTTCATGATAGTCTCCAGATGGACCGTATGTTTAGATTAAGTATATTACAAAAAAAAAGATGCGGTCAAACTTCCCTTAATTCTTTTTGGAAGCATCTCAATTTCCGTGAATCCAACGGGTTTCATATCGGCTTTTAGGGATGGTTTTGCTCCCTTGAAGATTTTTGTCGTGCTCGATACAGCCTGTGCGTCAGATTCCCTCGAAGTACGGATCGTAATGGCTAAATCTTCAATGGTCGCTTCAACCATCCCCAAAAACCAAGATCCTTTTTGGTATCGCGGAAATAATGATGCTTACTTTCTTTTTACTTGAATTTTGTTAGGGGTTTAGGAAGAATAGAGACCACAACTTTTATTCTTATGTTTAAATCAAAAGAGGAGGGAGAATATGTTTAGCCGAGGTTTTTGGTTTTCTGTATTGTTCTTTTTATTAGCCCTCATTTTCATCGGGAATTCGCAGGCGATCGCAGCACAAGCCCCGGAATTGAAATTCGACCACAACCATACGTTTCAAGAGGTAGCCGATTACTTGAAAGGGATGGTCAAAACCTATCCCAAACTTTCCCGGCTGCACACCATCGGAAAAAGCTACCTGGACAAGGATCTCCTTGTAATCGTTATCACCAATCAGGATACAGGCAAATGCAAGGAAAAGCCCGGCTACTGGTTCGACGGCAACCTGCACTCCAGCGAAGTGATGGGAGCAGAGGTTTGCCTTCACACCATCCATACCCTTCTCACCCAATACGGGAAAGACCCGGCTATCACCAACCTTGTGGACACCCGAACCATCTACATCATGCCCAAACTCAATCCGGATGGGTCAGACCATTATCTGACCAAGCCGGATAGCATGCGAAGCAGTGTCCGTCCCCATGATTCGGACCGAGACGGTCTTCTGGATGAAGATCCCCCCGAAGACCTGGATGGCGACGGCTACCTCACCCAGATGCGGATCAAGGATGTGACGGGACCCTGGAAAACCTCGCCGGATGATCCAAGGCTTTTGGTCCGGAGAAAAGAAGAAGAAAAGGGGGAATGGCAGGTCTATTCGGAAGGCATCGACAGCGACAAAGACGGCCGGTACAACGAAGACGGCGTCGGCGGCCTGGATATCAACAGGAACTGGCCATCCCGGTGGCATCAGGAATACCTCCAACGCGGGTCCGGTCGTTATCCTCTATCCGAACCGGAAACCCGGGCCGTGGCGGAATTTCTCCTCTCACATACAAATGTCACTGGTATTGTCAACCACCACATGTCAGGCAACTTCCTGTACATTCCACCTACCAATAGGAACTTCAACCCGATAACAGGAGAAGAAACAGAAATGCCCCGTGAAGATGCAGCCTATTTCGACATCTTCGGACAAAAATACAGCGAGATCATCAACGAACAGCCCGTCCGCAAAGTACTGGGAAGGGGAGCACCTCCCCGCCTGGGAGCCATCTGGGGAGTAATGATCGGGTGGGCCTACTACCATTACGGTGTTTACAGCTATGTGCCGGAAATGGGCTCCTTAGCGCCATTTTGCGATTATGACAACGACAAAAGGGCCAGCCGGCAGGAGATGCTGCGCTGGAACGACGAGGAATTGGGCGGAAAGATCTTCATGGACTGGAAAATCTACAACCACCCCCAATTAGGCAAGGTGGAGATCGGGGGATTCGTCCGCAAGATCTATAATCCTAAATTCAAGAGCTACACAAGTCTGATGTGTTATCCCAGCCCGGAATTCGAGGATTTTCTTGCCAAACACACCAAGTGGAACCTGTATTTGGCGGCTCATTCGCCCCTTATAAGGATAACCGAAGTGAAAATCCAAAAAGGCGATGCCGGATACATCAAAATTGCGGCCAGTATCCAAAATCAGGGCTTTTTGCCCACCAACGTGACCCAGCAGGCCATCAAAAATCAAACGGCAAAAACCGTGAAAGTTTTGATCTCCCTGACAGGGGCAGAGATGGTGATGGGGAAAGAAAAGGTCGATCTCGGACATCTGCGCGGACACACATCCTTGAATCCCTCACCCGTACAGAAGGTGGAATGGATGGTGAAAACCACAGGCAAAGGCACCCCCACAGCCATAATCAAAGTCCTATCCGAAAAAGGTGGAACTCACTCCAAGGTTATAACTTTGGAGAAATAATAAATCGATCCGAACATTGGGCGTACCAATAATCCTTGTTGCAAGGCGGATCGAGGCTTTTTTGTTCGACATCCTGATCATTTTTGGAATCTGTAGTCCCACTGGATATATGATTCAAAGTTTATTCGGATACATCCCGCAATCAGGCCCTGCCATATTGTTTACTATCCTATGGAATTTCTCTCTGCCCTCCTGGCTTTATTTCCTGTTGAGCGATCGTTCAAAAAAAGGGAAGACTGTCGGCAAAAGGCTGTTTAAGCTGAAGGTCAAAGCCAGAACATCAGAGCGTCTCGGTTGGGGACGCGCATTGGCCCGAACAGCCATCAAGCTCCTGCCGTGGGAAATCATTCACATCTCAGCCTTTGCTCTATCTAAAGAACTCGGCACATTCACCCTTCTTCAGTACATCGGATTTGTGACCGGAAACGCTCTAGCTTTTGTCTACTTCATCGCCAGCGCACTCACACAAGGCAAACGCACTATATACGATCTTATACTCGGTACAGAGATACAATTTGAGAATTTTTAAAGAATTAGAGCGTATTATAATAATGTAGGAGAGTTAAATGCCATCATTCAGCCACTCAAAAATCGGAGCCTTCGAGGCCTGCAAGCTGAAGTACAAATTCACCTACATCGATAAAATCAAGGTCGAAGCTGAGGATACCATCGAGACCTATCTTGGGAGCATGGTGCACGAGGCCCTGGAGAAACTCTACAGGGACAAGCGGTTCGAAAAATTGATGACTCTGAAGGAGCTTCTGGCCTACTTCAACAAGCTCTGGGAGGAAAACTGGAAGGACTCGGTCATCATCGTCAAAAAAGACTACACGGCGGACAATTACCGAAAAATGGGGGAGCGGCAGCTTACCGATTACTACAACAGGCATAGACCGTTTGACCAGGGTAGGATCATCGGCCTGGAAACCCAGGATTTCTTGCCCTTGGATGAGCAGGGCAATTACAAATTCCACATCCGGATCGACAGACTGATGGACATAGGGGATGGGTTGTACGAAGTGCACGATTACAAAACGGGATCCTCCATGTCCAAACAGGAAGAACTGGACAAAGACAGGCAGCTGGCCATGTATTCCCAGTGGGTCCGGCAGAATTTCAAGGATTTCAAGAAGGTTCGTCTGGTGTGGCATTTTTTGGCATTCGACAAAGAAATGGATTCCTACCGGACAAAGGAAGAATTGGAAAACTTGCGGGAGGAAATCCTGTCTCAGATCGCTGAAATCGAAACCACAGAAGATTTTCCCGCAAACGTATCCTGGCTCTGTGACTGGTGTTTGTACAAGTCTATCTGCCCAATGTGGAAACATGAGGTGGAATTGGAGGAAAAACTAGAGAACGAATACCTGAATGATCCCGGTCTCAAACTGGTTGACGCGTATGTCAAACTTAAGGAAAAAATCGACGCGTACCGCAAAGATGCAGAGGAGAAGTTGGAAAAAATAAGGGAGGCACTGATCGCCTTTAGTGAGAGGGAAGGGGTACAGATTGTGTCTGGTTCAGAAAGCAAGATATCCGTTAAGGCTTATGAAACGATCAAACTCCCGAGCAAAAACACAAAAGAACGATCCGAATTGATCGACACACTCAAAAAACTCGGGCGGTTGGAGGAAGTTTCAAGCTTCAATACTTATTCTTTGGTCAAGATTCTTGAGAAAAAAGAATGGGAAAAGGATGAGTTGGACCAGCTGGAAAGGTTTTGGACAGCCAAGAAAAATTATAGGTTGACTGTCAACAAAAAATAATGCGATATTATAGGCGGAAAGATTATTAGCTGTAGGGGAAAATGGATAAAGACATAAAAAAATATCTTACAAGCTTGGATTTCGGGAAACTTCAGCATTTTAAAAATATGGCGGTGCTCCCGCTAATGACCGCACTCGACGACTCTCCCAAATATTTGATTCTAAAGCAAGCCTTGGATCAGCACGTGCTGGTCATCGGAGAAGTCAGCCAGGAAGGACGGGTTCCCGAGCTCAAAGTTACCAATAAGTCTGATACGCCGATTTTGCTTCTCGATGGAGAAGAACTGGCAGGGGCCAAACAGAACAGGGTGTTGAACACCACGATTCTCCTGAAAGAAAATTCCGAAACGATCATCCCTGTGAGCTGCACCGAACAGAGGCGCTGGTCGTACAAATCACAGGAATTTTCGGATTCCGGTACGGTGATGATCCCCAAAATCCGCAAGATGAAGTCCCAGACAGTCTCCGATTCCCTGCAGGAATCAAGTGAATACCGTTCTGACCAGGGGACAGTTTGGACATCCATAGATGAAATGTCTGAACAAACCGGCGTCCATTCCCGGACAGCCGCCATGAAGGATGTGTACGAGGCAAAAGAAAAGGAGCTGGACGAGTTTCTTAAAACATTCACCTGCCTCCCCCAACAGAATGGATTGCTCACGTTTATTGACGAGGAGATCGTGGGTTTCGATTTTCTCTCCCTCGAAACTGCCTATTCTCTTCTTCACCCCAAGCTGGTAAAAAGTTATGCCATGGAAGCGCTCATGCAAAAGGCACCAAAAAATGAAAAACCCGGCGCGGATAAAGCCAAAGAATTTCTCAAGGAAGTTAGCCGGTGCAAAGAAAAAAAATACAAATCCGTCGGGAAGGGAGACGATCACCGGTTCGAGGGAAAACAACTGGTGGGATCGGCTTTGAAGTTTCAAAAAAAAGTGATCCACATGGCTTTTTTCAGCATCACCGAAAGTGAAAAAGCCGGCAAAATCGCCGGATTCAAAAGGCGCCGCGAATTCCGCACCGGTTGATCAACTATCCCTCATATATTTTCAGCCAGGAAAGCCTAGGGGGACAATTTCAAGACAAATATAGCCACTAGTATTAACCCACGGCGGCTAACACGCAAGCTGCGCCCGCCAGAATTCGAGTGGTATTATTGCCTAGAAGTCTTGAGAAAGCCCACGAGCGATCGGGCCAAATCATGCCTCGAACCGCTCGCCTTAGGCATTCAAAGTCAGCGACCACGGATTGCCTCCGGTCACTCTGGTGGTGTTCAGAAAATGTGCTGATTATTCCAGCGGAGGCAGATTCATTTTGCGCAGCAGTTCATGGAAGCGGCGATCATCGTTCAGATTCCTGTATTGAGGAAGTCTCCTGATCCCGAATAGCCAGCAGTGGGGATGTTCGTAATTCAGCCATCGGAACGCCTCATCCTTGTTTCCTAGCGCCGCGTATAGAGAAGCTAATTCGAATGCGCCGAAAGGGGTGGGTTTCTCTTTCTCCAATTCAGAAAGGATTTTCAATGCTTCATCCCTTTGGCCGGCCATGGCATAGGCACGTCCCAGGAGATATCTCATATTTGGGTAGAGCTCCGCTGCCCTCTTAGCTGTGGAGATGGCCTCTTCAGGCATTCCCATGTCTATGTAAATATTTCCCAGCACATACAATCCATGCCAGGCATTCGGGCTCATATCGAGTGCCTTATTGACTTCCTCGAGTGCCTTTTCGTATCGCCCCCAAATCCAGTACAACCCTCCCAGCCAGGCTGCATGGAGAGGCGTCAGGGGATCAAGCTCCAGAGCCCTTATGTGTTCCGCTTCGGCTTCCTCCATGCGGTCGAAAAAGATGAGCTGCCACGAATACCAATAGTGAGCCATGGCCAAATTGGGATTGATTTCAATGGCACGTTGAAAGGCCTGTTCTGCCGTCTCCCATTCCCAATCATAGTATCCCGCGATAAAACCAAAAACGTTAAGAGTTTCGGCCAGTGTATCGTCCAGTCTCAACGCTCTTTGGGCGGATGCCTTGGCTCGGGGCAAGGAATCTTCGGTAGCCATAGCGCTGTGGGCGATCTGGATATAGGCAGCCGCCAATCCCGCATAGGCCAGGGGTTCTGACGGATCTTTCTCGACGGCTTCATGAAGATACTCCACAGCCTTTTGGTATCCATCTGGAGTACCCTGGTTCATGTGATAAATACCCTTTAGGTAGGCCTCCTGGGCATCGGGATTAACCTGGCGGCTGCTGGCCAAGATTGTCTCTGCCTCTGGTGTCAGTTTTGCTCTGACCTCTTGGGCAATGGTCCGTGCTATTTCAGTGTGCATCATCAAAACATCGGTCATGACCCGGTCATACGTCTCCTCCCAAAGGCTTCGTTCCTCGGGAAATACATCTAATAACTGCACCCTGATACTCACATTTTCACCTGCCTGCTGTACTGTCCCTGTCACAATCGCATCTACGTTCAGCTCTTTAGCGATCTCCTGTAATGTTTTATCCGATCCCTTGTACCTCATCATAGACGTGAAGGAGATCACCCGGAGAGTTCCAACCCGGCCCAGCTTCCCGGTCAGCTCATCAGTGATCCAATCGACGAAATACTCCTGCTCCGCATCACCCGTGAGGTTCTCTAACGGCAGGACCGCAATCGAATCGATAGTCGCTGCTCGCGCTGTGTACAGATAGATGGCACCTGCGATTATTAGAACCAACAGGAGAGGAAGACCGCCGTATAGAAAAATGCTCTTCCCCTTGATCTTGCGCTTTTCCTTGGCAAATCTCTTCCTCCTGGCAGGAATTTTTTTCATTCCCAGGGGAAGACCTTCCTCGATATTTTGTATATCCGACAGGAGCTCTGCGGCCGTCTGGTACCTCAGTTCCCTATCCTTCTCCATGCAGATCAATATCAACTTGTTGAGATCATTTGAAACGTCAGGATTGATTTGCTTTGGTTCCTTAGCCAGCTTGGACTTGTGTTTCAACGCCACACTCAGGGCCGTGTCTCCCTTGAAAGGAACACCCCCTGTCATCATCTCATAGAGAATCACGCCTAAAGCATAAATATCCGACCGCTGGTCCGCCGATTCTCCCTCAGCTTGCTCGGGAGAGATGTAATCCGGAGTCCCGATCATCACACCTGTCTGTGTCACGCCAGGTGCCTCTACCGAACGGGCAATCCCAAAATCCATGATCTTCACATCGCCTTTTTCATCGATCATGATATTCTGCGGCTTTAAATCACGATGCACTACTCCCAGCCTATGGGCCTCCATCAATCCTTCACACACCTGTTTAGCGATAGATAAGGCCTCATCATCAGATAAAATGTGTTTTTTTCTGATATAGCTCTTGAGCTCCTTACCTTTCACATACTCCATCGTGATATAGGGTGTGTCTGCATCCTTGGCAAGGTGATACATCTTGCAGATATTCTTATGCGCGATCTTGCGGGCAAATTTCAATTCGTTGCGAAAACGTTCGACCGTCGTCTTATCAGAAGCGATCTCCGGTTTCAAAAGCTTTATGGCGACCTCTTCGTTGATCTCCTTATCAAGCGCCTTGTAAACTTTACCCATGCCTCCTTTTCCAAGCTCTTCGATGACTTCATACCTGGTGGCAAAGGTCGTTCCCGAGGTCAGACCTCTTGCAGGTGTCTCAAGAGTTTTTGTGAAAGAGATTTCCTCTAAAGGTTTAAGGGGAGTTTTACATCTGCCACAATAAAGGGTATCATCAGGATTCTCATAATGACACTTAGGGCATTTAATTGACATTGCTGCCCCCTTTTTTTATTATTGGCTACAAGAAGCATATCAAGGAACGCGGGATACTGTCAACTATCCTCCTCTTCTCGATCGTGCGGTAGAGGTTATAAATCTGGGAGAGAATGGCCGGTCCATCCACTGGCTAACAATCTTTCAATGGAGCCATAAAGGATCCTGCCGTTCTTTTGGCCAGCGGCATTATGGAGCGGCAAACCTTGATATGAACAGGCTTTCCCACGATAAACTTTCCCATATCGGACGCTTTGGCGCGGACTTTTTTGCGTATATCGTTTCCACAATCTCTCAAATAAAAGATCTTCACCATTGTCTCTTCCCAATCCCAGATCCCGGCGACCTGCCCATCCACCAGGATGACAGAAGTGGCATTCCCGGAGCGATCGAAAATCATCTTGTAGTGTTTGGGATGGAGATATCTTTCCCTGTCTTTGTACCCCATCATGTAGGGATCGAGACCTGGGAGAACATTGACAACCGGATGTTTAGGGGGCTCGAGGGATTTCAACGATTCTCTTTCAGACAAATGGACTAGGTAGCTGCTTTCCAATTCGGGGATCTCGACAGATGATACTTTATCACCTAGGCCTTCGAGGATCTCCCTTACTTGCGATTTGGGGAATCCTGTCCACCAGGCGATATCCTGTTCGCTAACAGGCCCAAATGACAGAATATACTGCTCAATAATTTTCCCCCTGGCTTCCTTTTCATCATAGGCCGATAAATCCAGATCGGGGTAATAATCCTCAAAAAGATAGTAGGCATGCTGCGTGCTTTTCCAGCCCTCTCTAGGGAGACTCCTCACCAGAAGGCCTTTGTCGCACATCAGGTTCACAATCGGTGCAATATTGGTTGACGTTCGCAGCTTCTTTTTGATCTCTCTGGTTGTCAATCCTCTGCCCCTCAGAAGTTTCAAGATTTTGTTCGAAATTCTCACATATTGTGTCGGAGTGATTCCCAGGTATTTGCTGAATCGTGCGGCCGTCACCTCAGCCATTTTGCTCGTAGCAACATATGCTACCGGGATGAATTCTTTGGGGAGGATGTAGATCGTATTCCGGACATAACGAATTCTGGCTAGCCTCTTTTTCTTGGACATCTCGACCGCAAGATCATCCCTTCTGAACGAATTCGAGCGGGCAAAAAGAGAAATGTAAGGCCCGGTGGCGCTTGTCCCATGGAGTCCGCCGATGTCTTTTGCGATCTGAACGACATCATCCATTTTTGAATCATCAGCTAAATGCTGCTTTTTCAGGACAAAATGATTGACTTTGGCAAGGCTTAACGTTTCCATAAAAAGTCCTTTAAATCATTGTACGGAATGAGTAGTATAACCGACAATTTTTCTCTTGTCATTCTCCGCAAATTTGTTTATCAATAAAAGCAGAAAAAACATCCGATGCCTGAATACAAAAATCCGCTAGTCCTAGAGACTATGCATTCTCTTGAAAAGAAACTCTCAGGCTCCAAGCCGGGACTGATTGCTCAACTGGGAATGACCCCGATACCCCGGCCTGGTCATCAGGTTTATTACGAAGTGGAAGACAGGAGCCTCAAAGCGGGTGTCCTAGTGTTGCTTTATCCTAGAGAGGGCAAGCTCCATCTGGTGTTCACCCGGAGGACTGACAACGTGGATTTTCACAAAGGACAGATATCCTTTCCCGGGGGTCGACAGGAAACTGGAGAAGGTCTGGAACAAACAGCATTAAGGGAAGCCCAGGAAGAATTAGAGATTGATCCCGATTCTGTCCGAATTCTTGGGATGTTGACTCCCCTGTATATCCCACCGAGCAACTACTGTATTTATCCTGTAGTGGGTTCAGCCGAGGGCCGGCCGGATTTTCTGCCTGCTCAGCTTGAAGTGGCCGAAGTCCTGGAGATCCCTTTGGCCCACCTGCTCAATCCACAAAATATCCGGAGGGAAATGTGGAACATCAGGGGTTCCGATGTGGAGATTCCGTTTTATGCCTTCGGCGAACACAAAATATGGGGAGCCACCGCTATGGTCCTGGCAGAACTTTTGGAAATGATAAAAGGACTCAGTTCCAGCTAAGGTTTTGGTTCAGAGCAATCATAAATTCGCGCACGATCTTTTTTCCGATTCCGAAAATGTCAACAAGCTGTTCCTTCTGAAGGACTTTGCAGTCCACACTCACTCTGTCGTCAAACTCCCTGATCATGATGGACAACCTGGGTGGGGCATTTCCTCCCCCCACATACCTTCCGCTCTCCGCTCCGATGAATCCCGTTTCCCTGTCGATGCTATCGATCGTGAATTCGATATCGTTCACTGCCTCTATCGATGCATCCCACACCTCGTCAAAAGTCCGATTTCGCCAATAGCCTGTCTCTGTTTTGACGGTTTGTATCGCGCACGACATACAGGCCAAAATGAGTAATGGCAGCAATAATTTTTTCATCGAACTCTCCTAATGACATCCATATTTTATTCCTCTCGTACTAATAAACCTAAAGCAAAATACATGCCAAGTAACTTCCAGGGGTGGGTTGAAAGCCCAAGATATCTTTTTGTCCTTTCTAGATAACATTTTAGAGGACAGTCTTATTGTTCATCCCCATTATCACTAGATGACATTTATCGGGATGGTTTCAAGGTTTGACCCCAATCTAATCTTATGCTATAGATAATACAGTATTCATCTAGGATTTATAGGATATATAACATGGAACAGCTCCTATACACTGCTGCCATAGTGGCACTGACGTATTTCTTGGTTGCCAAAGAGGATATTATGAGCCAAAAACACAAACATACAAATAAACTCATAAATGAAACAAGCCCTTATCTTCTTCAACATACCCACAACCCAGTTGATTGGTATCCCTGGGGAGAGGAAGCTCTGGCTAAAGCGAAAAAGGAAAACAAACCGATTTTCCTGTCCATAGGTTATGCTGCCTGCCACTGGTGTCACGTGATGGAAAGAGAGTCTTTCGAAAACGAAAAGATCGCCGAAATCCTGAACAAACATTTCATTTCCATCAAAGTAGACCGGGAAGAACGCCCCGACCTGGACGACATCTACATGACGGCTGTGGTGGCCATCTCCGGAAGCGGAGGGTGGCCGATGACCGTTTTTCTCACGCCTGATCTAAAACCCTTCTACGGAGGCACTTATTTTCCGCCTGAGGACAAATGGGGGCGCGTGGGATTCAAAAACCTCATCCTGCACCTCAATGATTTTTGGCAGAACGACCAAAGTAGAACCAAACTTCACCAGGATGCAGAAACCCTCAGCCAGATCGTCGAACAGAGGACATCCATAAGCCTCCCGGTCGCTGAAGATGCCCAACTCAGCAGAGATCTTCTCGCCAATGCCACGCGCAAATTGGAAAAGGCTTTTGACAATAAATGGGGAGGATTCAGCAGCGCGCCAAAATTCCCTCCTTCCAACGCCATCTTGTTCCTCCTACGCGACTATTCCCGTACAAGGAAAAAACGCTCCCTCGAAATGGCCACTTTCACCCTGGACAAGATGTTTGAGGGAGGCATGTACGACCATCTCGCTGGCGGATTCCACCGATATTCGGTCGACCACGAGTGGCTGGTGCCTCATTTCGAAAAAATGCTGTATGACAATGCCCAACTGGCGCTAGTTTATATCGAAGCCTATCAAGTAACCGACAATAAAAAATATGCCCGTATCGCGCGGGAAATCTTCGATTATGAGATAAGAAACATGACCGATATCTCGGGGGGTATATACTCAACAGAAGATGCTGATAGCCAGGGAAAGGAAGGCATTTTTTATCTCTGGGAACGTGATGAACTCGACGGGATCTTGGGCAGAAAAGATGCCGAGATTTTATCCCGGTATTACAATGTAAAAAAAATGGGGAATTTTTCATCCCACGAGGACTACCACAAGGGGCTCAATATCCTGCACATCCGGAGGAATTCTGCGAAAGTGGCCAAAGAGCTGGATATGACCGAGGACCAACTGGAAAATTCCCTATCCGGCATCAAAAAGAAACTTCTCGAAGTTCGGGACAAAAGAGCAAGGCCCGGGCTTGATGACAAAACCATCACATCCTGGAATGCCCTGATGATCTCTGCTTTTTCCCGCGGTTTCCAAGTCTTTACAGAAAAAAGTTACTTATATGCCGCGGAGAGGGCTGCCGCCTTTGTGATGGATAAGATGCGCACAGAGGATGGCAAACTTCTTCGCACACACAGGGCAGGAGAATCCAAATTTCACGCCTACCTTGAGGATTATTCCTACACTATTCGGGCCTTCATCGACCTGTATGAGGCCGGATTCGATAAACAGTGGCTTTGCGCCGCCGAGCAGCTGACCGAGGAGATGATTGCCCAATTCTGGGAAGAGAAAAGTGCCAGCTTATTCAACACCAGCCAATTTCACAAAAATTTGATCGTACGCACCAAATCCACAAACGACAGCGCCACTCCCTCTCCTGTTGGCGTAGCCATCGATTCATTTCTCCGTTTGGGAAAGCTCCTGGACAGGGAAGAATATTTCAAAAAGGCACGGCGCCTCCTCAAAACCAACCATCCTTACATGGAAAAAGCTCCACAGGGATACCTCACCCTATTGATGAATGTGGATTTTTTGATTCACTCCCCCAAAGAAATCGCCATCGTCGGCCGAAAGGACTCTGAAGATACAAAAAAATTGCTGAAAGCAATTCACAGCCGGCTTATCCCCAATCGCGTCATCGCTTTCCTCGATCCCGAAAGCGTGGATTCGGAAACCCTTATAAAAAAAATCTCCCTCCTTGCAAACCGTGAAATCATCGACGGAAAGGCCACAGCCTATGTGTGCGAAAATTTCACCTGCCAGCTCCCCGTCACTTCTCCTGAGGAACTGATCAAACAACTTTTCGAAAAGTAAAAAAACGCTAAATAGAGAGAGCCCCTCTGGTCAAGAGGGGCCGAGGATTGGATCTAGAGGCGCGGAGTTAAAATTGAGACTTATTGATTAAAAAAACTCCTAAAATGAGGATAAACAATGGCAAAGTTTGCCTTCTCCATATCGGAGAATTGATCCTGAGGGATATCTGCTGCAGAATACAAAGACTGAAGCTCTTTGTTATTCCACAGAGATACCCACTCAGCAATGCTCCTGTCTCCTAAGGGATCGCTGAAATAGATAAAGGATATTTGCATCTTAATTATTTCCCAAAACGATAGCTGTCCCAAAAAGCCCTGCAGTCACGCTAAACCCGATATAAGAAGCTGTCATAAAACCCATCCAAACAAAAGCTAAGGTCGTCCAAGAACAAAGAATGCCTATCAGGCCAATTGCATTAAAATATTTTTTTAGTCTTTCTTTCATCTCCATTCTCCCGCTTCCTTAAGTTGTTCATTGCCCATTTTATCCGCAAATATCATGCCAAAGTGTAACTTGTTGATATTGAATGGCTTGTAAATAATTAAGATGGACTTAAGGTTAACAAAATTGACAATTATTCGTACTTTGTAACAAATATTGCCATTTTTTTTGTCCCCCGAATTTTCCTAACGGGGATGCAAAAAGAAGAAAAAAACCTCGTAAAGCACCAGGATGAAGTATAGAGAAAAAATAACATAAAGAAAAAAGTAGGCTTTGACTTTGCCGAACAGGATAAAATTTTTGTGCATCAAAAGGATGATCAAGCTGATTACCGTAATCACGTATTTCACAAAAAGGGACATTTCCGGAAACTTGTCAAGAAATTTTATCATCAGCGGATTAAGCTCTTTTCCCCCTAAATGAATAATTTTTAGCGTGAAATAGGCGTCTAACACACACAGGAGCAATATCGAAAGGACCAATGCCAGATATTTTGCATCATACCGGTCGACATAATAGTTCTGGTCTTCCGCATCCCGGCGAGTATGTTTTCGTTTGCCTTTAAATATGTATTTGCTGAAGGGGCGGGTTGGGAATTTCCTCCGGTCAGATTGTTTTCGTTTATCCGATTGCATAAGTCTCTGCTTAAATTTAT